>NZ_CP044218.1:4757500-5357500 GCF_008727715.1 Mesorhizobium terrae | reverse complement strand
TGCTTGTCATGCTGCCGCTCTATCTCGCTTTCCTCGGCATGCCGCCGACGCGGCCGATCGCTTTTGCCGGCGTGGCCTTCACGGTGCTCATCGCCTTCCTGCTGGTCAGCCGCCTGCCGGTCTATTCCGGCAAGAGCGTCAAGATACCGGGCGACCGGGTGCTGCCGGTCATCCTGGCCGTCGTGCTCTACATGCTGCTTCTGGTCAGCTATCCCTGGCACACCTTGACCGCTTCGGTTCTAGCCTACCTGGTCTTCCTGCCGTTCAGCGTCAGGGCCTATTCGCGGCGTGCCAAGAAGGAAGGCGAGGCGGTTCTGCCGCCGGATGTCGACCACAAGGTCGTCGACGGCGAGAATTGATCCCAACCGCTCAGGCCGGCAGTCCCAGGCGTTCCATCGCCAGTTTGCGCGCTGACACATAATCGGTCTTGCCTGAGCCCAGAACAGGAAGCGCGTCCACCTTCACGATGTCGTTCGGCACCATGAGTTCGGCGGCGCCATGCGCCTTGCCGAACTTGCGCAGCGCATCGGCTTCGGCCTCGTCGGCCGTGGTCACCAGCACGATGCGCTCTCCCCGGCGCTTGTCGGGCACGGCCACCGCCGCATGGTTGTCCTCCGGCCAGAGCGACTGCACCAGCATCTCGACTGCGCCAAGCGATACCATTTCGCCGGCGATCTTGGCGAAGCGCTTGGCACGGCCGCGAATGGTGATGAAGCCGTCGCGGTCGACGGAAACGATATCGCCGGTGTCGTGCCAGCCTTGCAGCGGTTGCAACTCGCCGGGGCGGTCGGCGGTCATGTAACCCATCATCATGTTGGGTCCGTCGAGCCACAGCCTGCCGCCATTCTCTATGCCTTCGACCGGGTCGAGCCTCATTTTGATCGCGGGCAGCAGCCTGCCCACAGTCCCCTCGCGATTGTGAATCGCCGTATTGACCGACACGACGGGGGCCGCCTCGGTCAGGCCGAAGCCTTCGATGATCTCGGCCTGGAAACGCTCGCGATAGATGCGGCGCGTATCCGCTTTCACCGGCTCGGCCCCGGCCACGATGAAGCGAAGGCTGGAGAAGTCGCCGTCGCCGGCATGGCGCGCATAGTTGGCCAGGAAGGTGTCGGTGCCGAACATGACCGTCGGCCGCGCCTTGCGGGCGATCTCGGGGATGATCTTGTAGTGCAGCGGCGAAGGGTAGAGAAACGCCTTCACGCCGGTCAGCAGCGGCAGGATGGTACCGCCGGTCAGTCCGAATGAGTGGAACACCGGCAGGACGTTGAACAAGATATCCAGAGGCGAAATGGTGATGCGCGCCTCGGCCTGCATCGCATTGGCCAGCAAACTGCGATTGGAAAGCACCACCGCCTTGGGGGCGCCTTCCGAACCGGACGTGAACAGGATGACGGCAGGCTTGGCGGCATCCTGCGGCTGCAGCGGCCATCGCCAGAAAAGCATGGCGCTCAGCCGGTCCAGTGACGACGTATCGTCGCGCAACTCCTCAAGCCACAGGAACTGGGCGCCGCCTGCTTGCGCTGCCTCGACGATATCCGAAAGCGACGCCTTCTCGACGAATGCGCGCGAGGAAACGATGGTGCGGATCGTCGCTGTGCGTACGGCCGAAGTGATGCTTGCCGGCCCGGCCGTATAGTTGATCATGGCTGCCACGCGCCCGGCCGACAGCAGGCCGAGCAGGGAGATGGCGACGCCATTGGTGTTGGGCAGAAGCAGGCCGACGGCCTCGCCCGGTGCCGTCTTGGCTTCGACCTTTTGGCCGATGATGCGTGCGCCGGCGAAAAGGCGGCGGTAGCTCAGAGCCCCCGAAACCACATCCTCGACGATCGGATGAGAGGCCCCGAAACGGTCGGCGGCGTCCCGCATTGCCTGAAACAGGCTGCGGGTAAGGTCGGTGGCGGCGAAGCGGGCTTCGGCGACGCGATCGAACAGGGCGTTGCTGCCATTGGTCGCCGGCTCGCCGCCGCGCGCCGCCAGCTCGTCCACGGTCATCGGCGCAAGCACGCTGATGTCGAGCCTCGGGAACCAGCGCCGCGGCGCCTTGTTGGCGGGCGTGAGCGACGTAGGCAGCCAGCGTGCGCCACCGACGAAGATCGGCACAATGCGGGCGTCGGCCTGCATGGCGATGCGGGCGACCGCGCGGTATAGCCGGAACGACTTGACGTCCGGTTCCACGGCGTCGGGGAAATAGACGGCCAGCCGGCCGCGTCCCTTGAGAACGCGCACGAGCCTGCGGCTGACGAAGACATGTTCGGCATTAAACGCGATGGTGCGAGCAAGCTCCCGCCACGGTTCTAGCCAGAAGGAGTGCGCCGATGCCTCGTCCAGAATGTGAAGCGTATCCTCCGGCAGGAGCGACAGCATTAGCGCCGGGTCTATTCTCGACTGATGGACGATCACGTAGATGACTGGAGCGTCGCTGTCGCGGGCGAGCCTGATGCGGTGATCGGCGATGCGATAGGCCAGCTTGAACGGTGTGTAGAGCAGCGCCTGCGCGAGGCTGAGGCCTAGCCGGACCTTCTCGACAAGGCCGACGAGCAACCAGGCGATCGCGAGTGCTGCGAGCAGCCCCAGGGTCAGGATCATACCGCGTCACTCCCAATGCCGGTCAGGGTGTCGCGCGTCCGCTTGGACGCTCAATCTAGCGTAGTCGATCGCCGACCTTGCCGGGGCAAAACCTATCCGAAGTGATGCCAAGGTCAATGCGGAAGACGCGCACTGCCGACGACAAAGAAAAAGCCGACCAAGAGGTCGGCTCTGGAGGGGGAGCGGGCCGGGGGATTGGGGGGACTAGAGCGTGGCCCGCTAGACAATAATGCGTGTGCAACATGATGGTTCCGTGACAGCGCGACTATTTTGATGGTGACGCTACCGGCAGCGCCGCTGCCCGCCGTGCCTTGAACCAATCGCGGGCGCCGTGAGCCAGAACCGCGGCAAGCACGATCGCGCCGCCCAATATGCTGGCCGCAGGCGGCACCTCCGACAGGAACAGCCAAGCCAGCAATACCGCGGCGGGTACCTCCGCCGCGCCCAATAGTGCGGATTCCGGCGCCGGAATGAGTCGGCTGCCTTCGGTCCAGAGGATCGATGCCAATGCGAACGATGCCCCGAAGACAACGAGCAGCACGGCGTCCCAGGTGGTGATCGCCAGAGGGTCGGTGACGAACCAACCGAATATGAAGAGAAGAAAGGCCGAGACGGCACCGGCCCAGACGACCGGCGTGTCGCGAAACGCGCGGATCATGATCATGTAGAGCGCGCTGCCGATGGTCATCAGTGCCGCGAGCCCGTCGCCGAACAGATTGCCGGACCCGAACCCGGAATGAACCATGATGGCAACGCCGGTGAGCGAGACAATGGCCGCAGCCAGCGTCGGCGCTCGAAATGGCTCGCGCACGAGCAGCCATGCCAGCAAGGCGGTCACGAAGGGCGCTGTCGCGTAAATGACGGCGACATTGGCGACATAGGTGAATTTGAAGGCCGAGATGAAGGCAATGCTGGCGGCTGCACCGACCACGGCCACCAACCATCCACGCCAGCCAAGCCGCATGTTGGGCTTTTCGCCTGCCCTTCGGGGACGCCAGCGCACATAGGCTCCGATCAGCAGGAAACCGACGAAACCGCGCCAACAGGAGACGGTCAGGGCGTCGGCCGAAATCGATTTGGTCAGCACGCCGGTGAGGCCGAACACGATCGCCGATGCCGAGACCAGCAGGATGCCCAGCGTTCGTTCGTTCGAAACCCCGTTTGGTGGTGTCATCGGCTCCTCCGGCGCTGCATCACGATAGCGCCGGGCTACTGACAGCCTTCTGGCAGGAATGCGCGTTCAGGCGGCCGGTTTGCGGAAGCGCTCGCTGGCGACGATGACGAGGCCGGCGAAGACGATGATTGCCGCACCGATGAACACTTCGCTGCGCGGCACGTCGCCCCAGATCAGGAAGCCGAGCGCGAAAGCCCAGACGAGCGCCGTATATTCGAACGGAGCGATGATGGAGATGGGCGCCCGTTTCATGCCTTCGAACAGAAAATACTGACCGAGGCCGCCAAAGGCGCCAACGGCGATCAGCAGCAGGAGTTCCTGCCAACCGGGTGTCTGCCAGGTCCAGAACAGCGGCAGGCCGGCGATGACCAGGAAGAAGCCGTTGTTGAGCACGAGTTGCACCGTCGTGCGCTCCTGGGAGGCGACCTTGCTCAGAAGCACGATGGACAATCCCCATAGCGCGGCCGCTGCCAGCACCAGGATCACCGGCAGTGAAAAGCCGAGCCTGGCAGGATCGCAAGCGACGAAGACGCCGCCAAAACCGATCAGCACCGCTGCCCAGCGCAGCAAGGGAACCTTCTCGCCCAGCACGACGATCGACAAGGCGGTGACGATGATCGGCGCGGCGAAATAGATGGTGGTCAGTTCGGCGAGCTGCAGATCCTTGGCGGCCGTATAATAGCAAAGCCACGCCGCCAGGATGAGAAAGCTGCGCAAAAGCATGGATTTGAGGATCGGCGAACGCGCCGAATCCGCAAGGAGTCTCCAGCCGCCGGTGGCAACGCAGCCGGCAAGGATCGTGGCACTACGGAAGAACAGGATCTGCCAGACTGGCGCAGCCACCACCAAGAGCTTGATGGATGCATCCTGGAACGAAAACAGCAGATAGGAAAAACTGGTCAGCATGATGCCGGCCAGCACTTTCTCGCGTGTATCGGTGAGGACGACTTCTGACATGACGAGTCCGGCGACTGCTGAGGCGGCCGAACCCGAATCTCGATTGTTTCAGAGCCCACCGCAGCCGCTAGGCTACACGAGGCGCATCATCAGCGCTGCTAAGCCACAGAAGTGGTTGCGTTGGCGCAGTGTAGCAACAATGCGTCCTTACTGAGCCGGTTGCGCCGGCTGCGGCACTTGCGAGGCGCCCGGCTCGTCGTCTCCCATGTCGGCATAGGGCGAGGCGCTGGGGACGCACTGCACCGCCCAGCCCACCGGCGCCGGCTGCTTCTGATATTCGGCTATGGCCGCAGTGCACTGTTCGCGTTTGTCGAAAGTGCTTGGCAGCACCACCATGCCGCCTTGCGGGCCGGCCACCACGAGATACCAGACCAGGGCAACGGTCGATGACATGGGGAATCCTCTTTTCTGCGGATTGGAGATGACGGGTTGCGCGAGCCTAGCAAGTCTTGCCGGCAGGTGAAAGCGCACCGGTGACGCGGAGCCTCGAAGATCGGATCAACCTTTGGGGCTCGTTGCCTCCAAATGTGAACGCCTAAGTCCGTATGTTTCTTCCACAAATCGGATCGTGCCATTGCCGACGGGCCTGCGACGGTTGGTGCCGAACGGGGGCTTGCCCCCGATGACGGCCTTCTCCTCAGAACAGCCGATCTCAGGCCGGCATCTGGTACGACACCCAGCGGTTCGGCTTTGCTTGGAAGATCATGCCGGTTTCCGTCACTGAAGGACTGGCCAGCGGCACGATCCGGGCCGCGATCTCAGAAGGATGGGGCAGGGTGTCCGGGTTTTCGCCAGGTACGGCCTGAGCGCGCATGGCGGTGCGAGTAGCGCCGGGATCGACGGCGTTGACCCGCAGCGGCGAGTTCCTGGTTTCGTCGGCCCAGGAGCGAACCATCGCCTCTACTGCTGCCTTCGAGGCCGCATAGGGCGCCCAGAAGGCACGCGCCGAATGGGCGGCGCCGGACGACAGCACGATGGCGCGACCCGCATCGGAAAGCCTGAGCAGCGGATCGACCGAACGGATCAGTCGCCATGTCGACGTCACGTTGACCGTCATGACCTTCTCAAAGACCTTGGCTTCGACATGGCCGATCGGCGAAATGACGCCCAGGACGCCGGCATTGGCCACGAGTATGTCGAGCTTACCCCAGCGATCGTGGATGGCGCCACCCAGCCGGTCGATGCCGGTCATGTCGGCGAGGTCGAGCGGCACCAGCGTTGCTTCGCCTTTCCCGGTCCGGGCGCGTTCGGCCTTGATCTCGTCGTCCAACTCTTCCAACCCGCCGACGGTGCGGGCGACCGCGATGACGTGAGCGCCCGCCGCCGCCATCTGCTTGGCGATGTGGTAGCCGATGCCGCGCGATGCGCCGGTAACGACGGCGAGGCGGCCGGTGAGGTCAAGTGTCATTTCTGCCAGTACCTGCTGAGATTTGACGGGAAACTCCGAGCCTCGCGAAACACGGTTCAGCGCCGTTTGGCAAGGGGCGAGATGGACGCAGCCCATTTTTGCCTATAGCCGCCTCTACAACCTGTAATATTGTTTTGATAGCAATTCTATTTTAGGTTGCCGAAATTGATGGGGGAACCATATGAGAAAAGTAGCTTGTGTCGTTGGTGTCGTGGTCCTTGTGCAAGGATGCACATCCTATGCGGCCAATCAGGTGCTCGGAACGTCGGCAATTCCGCTCAGCGTGACGGCTGGCAAACGGCTGGAGCCTAAAAATATCTACAGGGTGAAATCGGGCGGCATGATCACTCAGGTCTGCCAGAAAGACATGGAGAACCGCAAGATAAAGGCGGTGGGTGTTGTGATGGGGGACGAGTCCGACGACACGATCACGGATCGGGTCGTTGGCGAGGCCATCACCTTAACCGTGCCGGGCGTGCCGACCATCCGCATGCCTTATCGGAAGATGCGCGTTCAGGGCTATACGGTGAGGGAGGCGAAGGCACCGTCCGGCGAAGACATCTACCAATATTACATGCAAAATGTCGGCTCGACGTGCCGCAAAATGATGTCGGAGGGTGGCCTTATCGTTGTCCAGAGCGAGGCGCGGGCCAAGAAATCGGCTCAGTTGCTGAAAGGACCGGTGGACGACCTGCCATTGGGACCGGGCACATTGGGCGGATTGGGTACCGAACAAGTCATCCGCGGTCCTTCAAACGTCACTTTTGGCATCGTGCCCGCCGAGCATTGATGACGGGCGCCCATCAAGATTTCCGACACCGCGGCGAAGGGACAGTGTTGTCCGCAACTCTCCTGTCATGGTCGCGCGCAGATCGTCTGCTCGTCTTCGCCAACGCTGCAATCGGCATCGTGCTCGGGTTGAACGACCGTGGGGTTGGATGATCACTTGAAGGCCGGTCGCGGGAATTTTCGGCGCCGCTGTCGGGAACGGCTGCGCTTCAACGTCCTTGAAGGTGAAACGAGGCTTCACAGGAGGAGACCATGGGCCGCACAATCGTAATTCTCGTCGCCAGGCTGATTTTCGCCGCTGTCTTTGCAATGGCCGTCAGCTTCAAATTTGCCGGCATGGCCAATACGGCCGCCTACATCGCAGCGGCTGGTCTTCCGTTTCCGCTGCTGTTGGCCTGGTTGGCGGCGATCTTCGAGGTCGGGCTGATTCTGGCTTTCCTCACCGGCGCCTACTTTTCCGACGCCGCCTTGCTCGCTGGAGCCTATGTGGTCTTTCTGGCCTTTGCTTTCCACGGTCCGTCGCACTGGCAAGCCAACCAGGACGAGTTCGGCTTCTTCATCGACCACTTCACCTTCCTGGCCGGGCTTTTGTTCGCCGCCGTGCATGGACCGGGTGAACGACTGGCGCTGCGAAAAGGTTTTGTCTGGAAGGACGAAGCGGCTTCCGCGAACTGACGCGGAAGCTTAAGGGCGGACCGAAACCTTATTGCCCGTTGGTCGCCAGCAGCGACAGCGTGCGCACATTGTCGGTGCCTTCATGATCGAGCAGCCGGGTCGGATACTGACCGGTGAAGCAGGCGTCGCAGAACTGTGGCTGTTCGTCGTTGCGGCCGGCTTCGCCGACGGCCCGGTAGAGGCCCTCGATGGTCAGAAAGCCGAGCGAATCGACACGGATGAATTCCGCCATCTCTTCGATCGACATGCGCGAAGCCAAAAGCTTCGATTTCTCCGGCGTGTCGACGCCGTAGAAGCAGGAGGCGCGGGTGGGCGGCGAGGCGATGCGCATATGCACTTCCTTCGCGCCGGCGTCGCGCACCATCTGCACGATCTTCTGCGAGGTGGTGCCGCGCACGATGGAATCGTCGACCAGCACCACGCGCTTGCCTTCGATCATGCGACGGTTGGCGTTGTGCTTTAGCTTGACACCCATGTGGCGAATGGAATCGCCCGGTGAAATGAAGGTGCGACCGACATAGTGGTTGCGGATGATGCCGAGTTCGAAGGGAAGGCCGGCCGCCTGGCTGAAGCCGATTGCCGCCGGCGTGCCCGAATCCGGCACCGGCACGACGAGATCGGCGTCGACGGGGCTTTCCATGGCAAGTTCGGCGCCGATGCGCTTGCGTACTTCATAGACATTGCGGCCCTCGACCGAAGAATCGGGGCGGGCGAAGTAGACATATTCGAAGATGCAGAAGCGTGACTTCTGCTGTTCGAACGGGAACATGCTTTCGATGCCCTTGGCCGTCACCACCACCATCTCGCCCGGCTTCAGGTCGCGGACAAAGCGCGCGCCGATGATGTCGAGCGCGCAGGTTTCGGAGGCCAGGATCCAGGCGCCGTCGAGATCGCCCAGCACCAGCGGGCGAATACCCAGAGGATCGCGGCAGCCGATCATCTTCTTCGACGACATCGCAACCAGCGAGAAGGCACCTTCGACCTGGCGAACGGCATCGATGAAGCGCGAATTGAGGTCGCGCTCCTTGGACGTGGCGACCAGGTGCAGGATGGTTTCGGTGTCGGAGGTCGACGAGAAGATCGAGCCTTGCTTCTGCAAGGCGCGCTGCACCGTCATGGCGTTGGTGAGGTTGCCGTTGTGCGCAACCGCGAAACCGCCGTCGGCGAGTTCGGCAAAAAAGGGCTGGATGTTGCGCACGCCGGCACCGCCGGTGGTGGCGTAGCGGGTGTGGCCGATGGCGCGGTTGCCCTTGAGGCTGTCGATGACCGCCTGCTTGGTGAAGGTGTCGCCGATCAGGCCGACATGCCGTTCGACATGGAACTGCGTACCGTCATAGGAGACGATACCGGCCGCCTCCTGGCCACGGTGCTGCAACGCGTGCAACCCGAGTGTGACGATGGCGGCCGCGTCCTGGCGGCCGAAAATACCGAAGACGCCACATTCGTCGTGGAAATGGTCGTCCGCCTCGGAGCAAAGCACGTCTGCTGCGTCTGCCATGCCGGGAGCCTCTTGTCCGCTAAAGCCGCGATATAAGGCGGTAGCGCTCCGAAAGCAACGTGCAGTCGTGACGGTTCACACCATCGTTAGTTATTCGTAGCCGGCGCATTGCCGCCGGCAGGGGCGTTGCCGCCTGCGGGAGGCTGGTCGGCGGGCGCTTCGTCGTCGGGAGCGGCGTTGTTGTCGGGAGCCGCATTTTCGTTGGCGGGCGCGCCGGTAGCGGGTGCCTCGCCAGCCGCGGGCGCCGTTCCAGTCCCGGCTTCGGGCAGCATGCCGTTCTTGTTGAGCTTCTTGAGAATCGTCTTTTCCGGATCTTCCGGCAACACGCTCTCTATATATTTGCCGATCGATTCCAGCAGCGGGCGCGACTTCGATGCGGCGATCCAGTTCGGAGCCTTGTCGCCGGCCAGCCAGTTGAAGAACATCAGGCCGACAGCCACGACCAAGATGCCGCGCGCCGCGCCGTAGAGGAAACCCAGCGTCCGGTCGAGCGCGCCGACCCGGCTGTCGATGATCCAGTCAGCGATCTTCATCGTGATGATCGACACGACGATTAGCGCGATCACGAAGACGATGCCGGCGGCAGCGCCCATCGCGATCTTTTCGTTGTCGATATAGGGTTTGAGGTAGGGGATGACCGGCTTGTAGAACAGGTAAGCCGCCACTGCCGCCGCCGCCCATGAGGCGATCGACAGAACCTCGCGCGAGAAGCCGCGAACCATCGCGAGCATCGCGGAAACGAGAGTGAAGCCGGCGAGAATTCCGTCAAGCAGCGTAATCGGCATGTCTTCGCCTACTCCATATGCCCTGTCATTCGTCTTCCGGAGTGCGACTGCGGCGGGTGCCGGCAATGCGCGCTACGAGATCGGCGAGCTCGGTAGGCTGGAAAGCACCGGCGCCTATCCCCCCGGCAATTTCCTCGCTGCCCAAGGGCAGGACTGCGCTTCCGAAGCCCAGCTTTTCCGCTTCCTTGAGACGCTGTTGCGCATGCGCAACCGGCCTCACGGCGCCTGAAAGGCTGATTTCGCCGAAATAGACGCAATCGGCGGGAAGGGCAAGACCGGTGAGCGACGACACCAGGGCGGCCGACACGGCGAGGTCGGCCGCCGGCTCGGAAATGCGGTAGCCGCCGGCAACGTTGAGATAGACGTCGTGCTGACCGAAACGTACCCCGCAATGGGCTTCCAGAACGGCAAGGATCATCGACAGCCGCGCGCTATCCCAGCCGACGACGGCGCGCCGCGGCGTGCCGAGCGACGACGGCGCGACCAGCGCCTGGATTTCCACCAGCACCGGCCTGGTGCCCTCCATTCCCGCGAAAACGGCGGCTCCGGGCGACTTTGCGTGGCGTTCGCCGAGAAAAAGCTCGGATGGATTGGCCACTTCGCGCAGCCCCTTGTCGGACATTTCGAAGACGCCGATCTCGTCGGTGGGGCCGAAGCGGTTCTTGACCGTGCGCAGGATGCGGAAGTGGTGTCCGCCTTCGCCTTCGAAATAGAGGACGGCGTCGACCATGTGCTCGACGACACGCGGTCCGGCGATCTGGCCTTCCTTGGTCACGTGGCCTACCAGCACGATCGCCGCGCCTGTGGATTTCGCGTAGCGGATCATCGCCTGGGCGGCGGCGCGCACCTGCGTGACGGTTCCGGGTGCCGAATCGGCAAGGTCCGTCCACAGCGTCTGGATAGAATCGATGATCACCAGGTCCGGCCGTTTGCCGTCGGCGATCGTGGCCAGGATGTCCTCGACATTGGTTTCGGCGGCCAGCTCGACCGGCGCTGATGCCGCGCCCAGCCTCTGGGCGCGCAACCTGATCTGCGCCACCGCCTCTTCGCCCGAAACATAAACGATGCGATGGCCTTGCCGGGCAAGCGCTGCCGCCGCCTGCGTCAGCAGGGTCGATTTGCCGATACCTGGATCCCCTCCGACCAACAACGCCGAGCCGCGCACGAAGCCGCCGCCGGTCGCGCGGTCGAGCTCGCCGATGCCCGAAGCAATGCGCGGGGCATCCTCGATGTCACCGGAAAGTGTGGTCAGCGCCACGGCACGGCCCTTGCGGGCGCTTTTCAGCGAAGCGGGCCCAGAGCCGATGCCGCCGGCGGTGCCTTCCTCGATCAGCGTGTTCCACTCGCCGCAAGCGTCGCATTTGCCTGCCCAGCGCTGATGCACCGTGCCGCAATTCTGGCAGATGAACTGGACGCGCGACTTAGCCATGAACGCGGCCGTGGTTGCGCTGCGATGCAGGGATGCAAATCAAGGCGTTACTCGAACCGCTCGGGCAGGTGATGTTCTTCGGCAAGATCGGAGAAGCGGGTGTATTGCCCCTCGAATGCGAGGTCGACCGTGCCGGTCGGGCCGTGACGCTGCTTGGCGATGATGAGTTCGGCCTTGCCCTTCACCTTCTCGAATTTGATCCGCCAGTCCTCATATTCCGGCGTGCCTTCCTCGGGCTGCTTGTTCTGCAGGTAATATTCGTCGCGATAGACAAAGAGGACGACGTCCGCGTCCTGCTCGATCGAGCCCGATTCGCGAAGGTCCGACAGCTGCGGGCGCTTGTCGTCACGGCTTTCGACCTGACGCGACAGCTGCGACAGTGCGATGATGGGAACATTGAGTTCCTTGGCCAGGGCCTTCAGGCCGGTGGTGATTTCAGTGATTTCCTGCACGCGGTTCTGCGAGGATTTGGCCGAGCCCTGCATCAGCTGGACGTAGTCGATGACGATGACGTCGAGACCGCGCTGACGCTTCAGGCGGCGCGCGCGCGCGGCAAGCTGGGCGATCGAGATACCACCGGTGGCGTCGATGAAAAGCGGGATCTTCTGCATGGTCTGCGCGCAGGCGACCAGCTTTTCGAAATCGGCCTCGGTGATTTCACCGCGGCGGATCTTCGATGACGAAATCTCGGTCTGCTCGGAAATGATACGGGTGGCCAGTTGCTCGGATGACATTTCCAGCGAGAAGAAGCCGACCACGCCGCCATTGGCGGCCTTGAACGAGCCGTCGGCCTGTTGCGCCGGCTGGTAGGCTTCGGCGATGTTGAAGGCGATGTTGGTGACCAGCGATGTCTTGCCCATGGCCGGGCGGCCGGCAAGGATGATCAGGTCGGAGGACTGCAGGCCGCCGAGCTTGCGGTCGACATCGCGCAAGCCGGTGGAGATGCCGGACAGGTGGCCGTCGCGCATATAGGCGGCGTTGGCCATGTCGACGGCGGTCTTGACCGCATCTGTGAACGCCTCGAAACCGCCATCGTAGCGGCCGGTTTCGGCCAGTTCGAACAGGCGGCGCTCGGCGTCCTCGATCTGTTCGGACGGCGACATGTCGACGGGCGCATCATAGGCGATGTTGACCATGTCCTCGCCGACGGTGATCAGCGCGCGCCGTGTGGCCAGATCGTAGATCGCGCGGCCATAGTCGGCGGCGTTGATGACCGTCACCGCCTCGGCCGCCAGCCGGGCCAGATATTGCGCCACGGTCATGTCGCCGACCTTCTCGTCGGCGGGCAGGAAGGTCTTGATGGTCACCGGGTTGGCCATCTTGCCCATACGGATCAGTTCCGCCGAGACCTCGAAGATCTTGCGATGCAGTGGCTCGTAGAAATGCGCGGACTTGAGAAAATCAGAGACGCGGTAGAAGGCGTCGTTGTTGACGAGCATGGCGCCGAGCAGCGCCTGCTCGGCCTCGATGTTGTTCGGCGCCTCGCGATAAAGCGGCGTTTCCGCCGCGCCGAATTTGAGAGCTGCTTCCGCCATGATTCCCCGATCCTGATCCCATCTGTCGGTAGCAGAACTGCAGCGGATCGATGCTGACTTATCTGCATCAGTGCCGGATCAGTCGACGATGTTTACCGTGATTCACAGCCAGGCATCTTCGTCCACAGGACGATATTCCGATGCCCCGAATCTGTTTGACTCGACAAGACGCAAAACCTAGCCGAATAACCGGAACATATCAAGAACCTGGTTAAATCGAAGTCAGCCCTGAACGAGGCTGTCGCCCCAGTCCGCCCGCCGCGCCGCCTTGAAGATTTCGCCGTCGCGCTTGGTCAAAAAGCGCTCTGATGCGAGGCCATCCGGCTGGCAGAGTTTCAGCGAGACCTTACCCGACCCGGCCTTTGGCGGTGCCAGTACGCGTGAATGGCGCAAAGCTGAGGGTGTACGGGATGCGGCGAGGTAGATGAATTTCTCGTCTTCCCACGGCACTTCGGCTTCCTTGGCCAGCCGGTGCAGGCGTGAGCGCGCCACGCGCCGGGAAAAGTGACACCAGTCGGGAGCGACAAGCGGGCAGGGCTCCGCATGCGGGCAGGGCGCCGCGATATGTGCTCCGCTTGCGATCAGCTGTGTTCTTGCATCGAGGATGCGGCGCCAGCCGGCCGGGGTTCCCGGTTCGACGATGAGCAAAGTGTCGGCGGTGAGGCGCCAAAGGCGGTCGATGAGTTTCGGCAGCGCCGCAGGCGCAACCTCGTCCATGACATAGGCCATGGTGACGAGATCGACGGCCGCCATGTCGGGAAGGTCGACGGTCACGTCGCCCTGCAGCCAGCGGATCTCGGCTGCGATGTTCTCTCCAGCCAGCATCTGCCCGACCTTGCGCGCGGCGGCACTGGCTTCGAACAGCGTCGCTGCCTCGATGGACGGCCACAGGTCGGACGCCGCCCACAGCACCGTGCCGGGCCCAGCACCAATGTCGAGCAATGTTCTGGGCGCGAGATTAGGCAGCGCCTCGCTGGTTGCCTCGAGACTTGCCCGAACGGCGGCATAGGTGGCGGGTAGGCGCGTGGCGAGGTAGGCCTTGGCGGCAATGTCGTCGCCCATATGCAGGCGTCCGTCGCGAACCTCAGCCCGATAGCGGTCGGACAGCGTTCTGGAAGCCTGTTTCAGCGTGTTGAGCGGCAACCCATCCAGCAGCCTCTCGACCGCCTGTTTTAACTGCGCCGGCAACTCCACTTCTATGCACTCCTTGGCGCAAGCAGGATCAGCGACGCGCCGGCGATACAGATTGCTGCTCCCACGATATCCCAGCGGTCGGGACGCACGCCTTCGACCAGCCACAGCCACAGCAGCGAGGCCGCGATATAGATGCCGCCATAGGCGGCATAGGCACGTCCCGCGGCATCGGTGGGGGCAAGCGCCAGCAGCCAGGCGAAAGCCATCAGCGAGATGACGCCGGGAACAAGCCAAAGTGGCGATTTTTCCAGCCGCCACCAGGCCCAGAACGAAAAGCAACCGGCGATTTCAGCGACCGCCGCCGCGACGAAAAGAACAATACCCATCAGGTCTAATAGCCTGTCCGCGAGGCAATGGCACGGGTCAGGCTTGCCGGAAAACGCCGCAGCAGCGACTTCGCCGCCGGCAGTCCGTGCACCAGCAGGGCCTGGCAGGCGATCCGCCCCTTGACGCTCAGCGGAATGACGAGGTCGCGCACCTTGGTCACGCCGTCGGCGTGACGCATCTTGTGCTCGCTGGCGGGAGTCAGCAGCTCGAAGACGGTATTTCCGCGTGCTTTGGCGGTGGCAAACACGTGATGCACCAGCACACTGCCGGCCCCGTCCTTTTCCGCGCAGGCGTCGGTGGCTATGACATGGCCGAAGCAATGGCCCTTGTGGTCGAACGACAGGTCGATCCCGATGGGCCGCTCGTCCCGTTCAAGCGTCGAGACGTTGATGGACGCCAGTGCCTCTTGATCGCCGGCCATTCTAGCGAAAAAAGCTTCGAAACGGGGATCGAAAAGGGTGGGTGCGCCGATCTTTTCGCGTTCCAGCCAAGCTTTCTTCATGACAACTGCCGCATGGGCCAGCCCGGCAGCCTCCGGCCCCGCCTGATATTGGCGCATCAGCAATTCGCCCGGTCCCGCCAGATTGCGCACCCTGCGGCGATAGTTCGAGCGGATCTTGGCCGAATAGGCGGGGCCGGGGCCGTCGTCGCCTATGCGGTCGGCCAGCACGCAAAAGGGAGCATCAAGCCGGGATAGAACCGCGGCGTCCTGATCGAACCCGACGCGGACGAACGCCGAATCCTGACGCACGAGCGGCGCATCGATGATGTCGGCGCGCAGAGCGCCGATCTTGGCTCGTAGCGCCTGAACAACGGGTTCTCCAGCGTCCGCGTCGATCAAAAGGTCGCTGAACCGTGCGACCGGAATGCCCATGAAGCGCAACGTGTCCAGCCCGAGCCAGCGTTGGCGCACCAAAGGCAGGATCGCGACGATGTTCGTGCCGCGATACGCCACGATGATCTGCAGGCGGTGCCGGGCGCCGAGATAGTGGCTCACCCAATGGCGGAGGAAGCCGAAATCCTGGAACAGCTGGTGCGGAGCCGCGGAGCGCTGGGCAAGCGCGTTCCAGTCGTCTTGGAGCGACTGAAAACCTTCGACCGTGTCGACCACTCGAAGATCGAGGTCTGATCCTTCGACGCCTTTTTGCTTTGATTTCGACGTGGTCCGGGTCACGTCTTTTGTGCCCGCCAGTAGGCCAGGATACGTTTTGCGCCGTCGAAGCGGAATTTTATCAGGAACGGTGCAAGAAGCAGCGGGTGCCGTGCGGCAAACGGGGCATCCTGTTCGACCAGATGGCGGATGGCGAGCACGGGCAGCGGCGCGCGCAATGGCCGGAACGCGGGGTTCCACAATCCAGGCGCCTCGTTGCCTGCATGCATGAAGCCGATCATGCGAAAGCGGCTCAGCGAATAAAACTTATGCCTTGCCTGCACACGTTGCAGCATGGCGACGCCTTCGTCATCGCTGCAATTCGGAAAGCCGACGATCACGGTGCGAAAATGCTTCATCCCGGCTTTGCAGGGGATTTTCTCAAGCTCGCTGAAGGCCCTGCGGATCAGCGCGAAGGCCTCTTCTTCATTGGCGGCGTCGGCGCTCGAGATCGCCAGCCTGACCGTGTCGATCTTCGCCGCCTGCCGGGTGAACGGGCAGACCGCTCCAGTTCGCCCAAGGTCGGGGTGATCGCGCATGAGGTAGGACTCGACCCAGCCGAGCAATGTCGACATGGCTCCGTCCGAGGCGGCGACGGTGCGGGCCTCGGCTATCGTCACAAGTGGGAGCGACCCGGTCGGCCCGGGGATTTTGTCGAGCATGGCGCAGCCTCAAACCCCAGGCTCGCGATATCAGCTCCGGTTTACGAAACCATTGACGAGGCGTCTAGCTTTGTTCTCAACAAGCGGCGCTAGCCGCGCCGCTGTTGGTCTTCTTCCTCACTCTTTCACCCTCCGGCGCCTTGCCGGCTTGGCGAAGAGCGGCTTTTGCGGCGCATCCCGCACTTCGAGCGCCTTTTCGCATTTGCCGATATAGTCGCGCGTCACCGGAAGCACGTCGTTCTTGTGCGTGAGCTGGATCTGGAACACAACGAGGTCCTGCCAGCGGAACGACGCTTCCGAACCGGAGAGGTAGAATTCCCACATGCGGCAGAAGCGTTCGTCATAGATCGCCTTGACCTTGTCGCGATTGGCCAGGAAGCGCTCGCGCCAGTGCTTGAGCGTGTCGGCATAGTGCAGTCGCAGGATCTCGACATCCGTCACCGCCAGGCCCGAGCGCTCGATATGTGGCATCATCTCCGACAAGGCCGGAATATATCCGCCGGGGAAAATATGCTTGCGGATGAAGGCATTGGTGGTGGTAGCCGGTCCGGTTCGACCGATCGTGTGCAAGAGCATCACGCCGTCCGGTTTCAAGAGCTTGGCGCTTTTGTCGAAGAAGGTTTTGTAGTGATTGATGCCGACATGTTCGAACATGCCGACCGAAACGATGCGGTCGAAGCGTTCGGATAGGTCGCGATAGTCGCGCAACTCGAAATGGACCTGCCGGTCCATGCCCTCGGCATGGGCACGGTCGGTCGACACCTGGTGCTGCTCGGTCGACAACGTCACGCCCAGCACATCGGCTCCGAAAGCCTCGGCGATATAGAGACCAAGACCGCCCCAGCCCGAGCCGATATCCAGCACGGTCTGCTCCGGCCGCACTTTCAGCTTGGCGGCGATGTGCCGTTTCTTGGCGAGTTGCGCCTCTTCGAGCGTCATGTCCGGTCGTTCGAAATAGGCGCAGGAATACTGCATGTCCTTGTCGAGGAAGAGTTTGTAGAGGTCGCCGGAGAGGTCGTAGTGGTGCGCCACATTCTTCCGTGACCGGTAGGCGTTGTTCAATTGCTGCAGAGGGCGGATCGTCAGCCGCGCCGAGTTGAGCAACTTGCCCCAGGTCGATTCCGCCCACGAAAGTCCGGTGTTCTGATAGACGAGCTGGAGGAAGGACAGCACGTCGCCTTCGACGAAGTCGAGTTCCTCCTCCATGAAAGCCTCCGGAATGGCCAGCGAGGGATGCAGCGTGATGGCGCGCTCGGCGCGGCGGGTGTGGATCACCATATGCACTTTCGGGCCGGTTCCGTCCCCGAAGGTGCGGGTCCCTCCGTTTGGCCCGGTGATGGCCAGGTTGCCTCTGCGCACGATGCGTTGGGCAATGCGTTCCAGGAAAACATTCATGACGAACCCTCAAAGAACGATAGTGACAGCCGTGCTGTCCAATCCTTCAAAAAAGGCGAGCGCGCCAAAAAGTTCCGTTGGCATAAAAAAACCGGGCGCGAGGCCCGGTTTCTTGATCCAGCTGCAAGGCCAGATTTGTGACAGATCCCGAAAGGATCAGGCTTCCTCTTCGCCCTCGAACTCGGCGTTCGGGTCGAAGAAGCTGTCCGGACGGGCATTCTCGTTGATGTCGTCGCCATAGATGGCTTCGGCGGTGGTCAGCATCTCACCCTTGGCCTGACGCTCGGCTTCTTCCGACGTGCGGGCGATGTTGAGCGTGACGGTGACTTCGACTTCCGGATGCAGCGCGATCGCCACATTGGTGAGGCCGATCGTCTTGATCGGGTGGTTGAGCTCGATCTGGTTGCGGGCGACGGTGAAGCCTTCCGCGGTCAGGAGATCGGCGATGTCACGGGTCGAGACCGAGCCGTAGAGCTGACCGGTTTCGCCAGCCGAGCGGACGATGATGAAGCTCTTGCCGTCGAGCTTGTCGGCGACCTGCTGGGCTTCGGCCTTGCGCTCGAGGTTGCGAGCTTCGAGCTGGGCGCGCTGGCCTTCGAACTTCTTCTTGTTGGCTTCGTTGGCGCGCAGCGCCTTGCCCTTCGGCAAAAGGAAGTTGCGGGCGAAGCCGTCCTTGACCTTGACGGTGTCGCCCATCTGGCCGAGGCGGGAAATGCGTTCGAGAAGGATGACTTCCATAGTTTTCTCCATATGCGCCATAGCGGGCGCTGTTCGGGAGACAGTCAGGAAGTGAAGGGCGCCTGGCGCCGGTTTCGCTGTCCTGCCTGTCGAGGCAGTTAGGGTCAAAAGACCCAACTCGGGATTTTAGATTCACCGGTCGTGCCCATCACGGCCGGGAAAACCCCGCAGGCGGCAACCGCCCGCGGGGAAAGGCGCTTAGCGGACCACGTAGGGCAGCAGGCCGAGGAAGCGGGCGCGCTTGATCGCCTGGGCGAGTTCACGCTGCTTCTTCTGGCTGACGGCGGTGATGCGCGACGGAACGATCTTGCCACGCTCGGAAATGTAGCGCTGCAGGAGACGCACGTCCTTGTAGTCGATCTTCGGGGCGTTGGCGCCGGAGAACGGGCAGGTCTTGCGGCGGCGATGGAACGGGCGCCGGGTCGGGATCTGGTTGATGTCGACCATTATTCTGCACCCCCTTCAAAGCTGCGCTGCGGGCGCGGGCCGCGGTCTTCGCGGTCGCCGAACGAGCGCGGACCACGGTCGCCGCGATCCCGGTCGCCGAACGAGCGCGGGCCACGATCGCCGCGGTCACGGTCGCCGAAGCCACCGCGCTCAGGGCGCTCTTCGCGCTTCTGCATCATTGCCGAGACGCCTTCCTCGTGCTTCTCGACCTTGATGGTCAGGAAGCGCAGGACGTCTTCCGACAGACCCATCTGGCGCTCCATCTCGTTGAGCGCTGCCGGCGGGCAGGTCAGGTCCATCAGCGTGTAGTATGCCTTCCGGTTCTTCTTGACCCGGTAGGTGAGGGACTTCAGTCCCCAGTTCTCGACCCGGCCAATCGAGCCGCCGCCTGCGGTGATGACGCCCTTGAAACGTTCAACGAGCTCATCGACCTGCTGCTGCGACAGATCCTGCCGGGCAAGGAACACATGTTCGTAAAGAGCCATAGTGCTTTTGCCTTTCTTCGTTTCTCTCCCGGTTCCCGGCGGCTAAAGCCTCTGCAACTTCTCTTAACCCGCAAACGCGGAGAAGAAAGGAGCATGACGAGACGGTCGAGAGCGGAGACACGGGAGGCGGAAGCGTTTTCGCTTCACGCGGCGGTTCCTTGAAGAAACCTCCGGCCCTCCGTTCAGCCCCCAGCTGGGACCGGCAGATTGCGCGCGTCTATACAGGAATTTGGCTGGAACACAACCCTTGCCGGTCAGTGGCGGGGTAATAACGGGCTGGTCGACTGCCTTGTTGATGGCCGGAAGCTAACCATTGTCCGAATTGTTCGACAATCCCATAGTGCCGCCTTCACAGCTTTGAGAGGGGAAGTCCATGTCGTTCCAGGCCTATCTCGACACGATCAAGAACAAGACCGGTCAGGGGCCGGAGGATTTGATGCGCCTCGCCGACGCGAAAGGCTTCTCGGAAGGTGGAAAACTTAAAGCGAGCGTCAAGGCCGGCCAGATCATCGAATGGCTGAAGGCCGACTATGACCTCGGCCACGGGCACTCCATGGCCGTCTACGCGCTGCTGACGGGCAAGAGAAAGCCCGGCGACTGACGACTGCCGGGCCGTTTCTCACGACGGGAAGCGACCGTCACCGGAGCGATTCCCGCTTCTGGAACATCCTTGAGGCCGATTTGGTTGGTTGTGCGAGGAGCGCGACTGAGCAATCACGGCTGATCGCCTCAGACCCCACCAGCATGGAGCCTCGGATGAGCAGGAAAGATCACGACCATTGGTCCGAAGTCGCTGCCGAGTGGATCGAATGGGCTCGTGCGCCCAACCACGATGCCTTCTGGGCCTACCGGCCCGCCTTGCGCGAATTTGTCGGGCAGGGCACGGGCGAAGCGCTGGAAGTCGGTTGCGGCGAAGGCCGGGTCTCCAGGCTCCTCAAGGAATGCGGCCATCGCGTAACCGCGACGGACCCGGTGGCGGCGTTCGTTGCCGCTGCCCGGGGCGCCGATTCGGCTGATCGCTACGAAGTTGCCCCCGCAAACGCCTTGCCGTTCGAAGCCGCCAGCTTCGATCTCGTCATGGCCTATAATGTGCTCATGGATGTCGAGGATGTTCCGGCCGCGGTGACGGAAATGCGGCGCGTGCTCCGCCCATCCGGCACGCTGTTCGTCTCCATCGTGCATCCCTTCGCCGATCGCGGCCGGTTCGATCGCGAACGGCCGGGCATGCCTTTCGTGGTTGACGGCACCTATTTCGGCCGCGAGCATTTCGAGGGCGCGGAAGAACGCGACGGACTGCGCATGCGCTTCGCCGGCTGGTCGCAGCCTCTGCAGAACTACATGGCCGCGCTGGAGGAGGCAGGTCTTGCCATCACCGCGCTGCGGGAGCCTGTTCCAGACACCGGCTCGCAATGGGCGGGGCTGCAGAACTGGGTCCGCATGCCGCTGTTTCTGTGGCTGAAGGCGCGTCCGTTGCCCTGACGGCTCTAGCCGGGTCCCCGCCTGAACGCGAGCCTCCCGATCGCCAGCACCATATAGGCGGCGAAGAACAGCGACAGCGCGCCGCCGAAGCCGGACGGGCCGAAAGCGTCCATGCCGATGCCGATCGCCTGTGGCCCCAGCACCATGCCGACACCGTAGCAAAGCACGAAGGCGGCGTTGGCGGATGCCAGTTCATGTCCTGAAAGCTGCGAGCCGAGATGGGCAAGGCCGACCGTGTAGAGCGCGGCGACGACGCCGCCCCACACGAACAGCAGGGCCGCCATCAGGTACCAGTTCTGCGCAAGATGCGGCATCACCAGTGTGCCGAGCAGCCCGACGGCGGCGCAGATCAACAACAGGTAGCGGCGGTCGCCGACCCGGTCGCTGATCATGCCAAGCGGTATCTGCAAGAGCACGTTACCGAGGCCGATCATGGTCAGCAGAAGTGCTGCATCCGCCTCGGAATAGCCGATACGGTTGCCATAGACCGGGAACAGCGCGAAACCGCCGGTTTCCACGGCGCCGAACACCAGGACGGCCGCGGTGGCCGTGGGAACAAGCCAGATATATTGCAGGAAGCCACTGGTCTCCTCGCCTTCGGCGCGGATGGGCGGGCTTTCCTTGCGGGCTGCCAGGACCGGTATCGCGGCAATCATCACCAGTACGACGATGACGCCGAAGGGCAGGAAACCGGAACTGCCGATTCGCGAGAACAGCCAGGGCCCGGCGGCGAAACCCAGCGACAGCACAGTGGCATAGATACCCAGCACCAGACCGCGCCGCTTCGGCGGCGCCGAAGTGCTGATCCAGAATTCGGACAGGATGAACAGGACCGTCAGCGCGATATGCAGCACCACGCGCAACGGAAACCACATCCAGAACGCGGTCGCGAAATGGAAGCCGACAAAGGCGAGCGCGCCGGCGGCGATCATAATCAGCATGGTCCAGGCGACGCCGAGGCGCGTGGCGATCGGTGTCGCCAGCGGTGCGCCTGCGATCGAGGCGAGGCCGGCCACGGCGGTATTGAGGCCGATCATCGACGCCGAATGACCGCGTGATTCCAGGATGACGCTGAGCAGCGGCATGCCGAGGCCGATGGCGATGCCGACCACGCTGATCGAGGAAATGGCCGCGATCATCGGCAGCCAGTGTACGCTCTCCTCGTCCTGCGACTTGGTTTCGACCGTCATGCGATGTCCGATAGCTGGAAGATTTTCGTGTTAAAGTACTTCGCGCACGAAGCGGTTGTGGAGCATCCTGTAGAACGGCACCGCGCCGCCGGGCCGCAACAGCGGATCGTCGCGAAGGCGCTTCTCGAGTTCTTCCAGGATAGTTCGGGTGATCGTCGGAATGTCTGCTTGTTTGGCCTCGCCGACCGGCAGCCAGACCAGCTCTTCGAGTTCGTTGGTCGGCCCGCCATCCGGCAGCGCAACGGCGACGTCGTCGCGCCATGCCGCCAGGAAACGTGTGTCGAAGCGGCGCACGCGGCCGGGCGGCGTAATGGCGCGAGCAATGAAGCGCACGGCCTCCAGGGAGGGCTGCACGCCGTGCTCGACGAAACCCTGCCAGTCGCGCTTGCCGGTGGTGAGCGCGCCCTTGCGGCCGATCAGCAGCCCGGCCTCCTCGTAAGTTTCGCGGATGGCTGACAATGCAATGGCGCGAGCGCGGACCGGGCCGGTACGTCCGGCGCCTGCCGTCAGCTTGGCCTGTTCCTGCGGATGCAATTGCGTTGCCACCGGCACGCGGCTGTCGGCGGGGTCAGTGCGGCCGCCGGGAAACACGAACTTGCCGGGCATGAACGCATGGCCGGCATGACGGCGGCCCATCAGCACGTGGAAATCGTTGCCTTTGCGGTCGAGCAGAATGAGGGTCGCGGCATCGCGCGGACGCTTCGGCCCCTCGCCAAGCGCCACATCGTTGCGCTCGGCCTTGTCGACTTCCGCCTTGGTCATACCTCGCATGCGACCGACCTAGCGGAAACTCATGTCAAATTAAAGAGGTTCGCGTCGGCTGGCGATTACGCCAGCCCGGGCTCAAGTCTCGGGATGCCCCTCGATATGGTCGACCTCGCCGCCGAAGCCGTGCATGTAGTAGGCCCATTGCAGGCCAACGACGGCCCCTTTGATCGGCTGCAGCAACGCCAACGACATGATGACGGTCAACGGTGCCCAGATCGCCAGATGCTGCCACGTGGTCAGCGTCGAGGTGGCTTCCACGCCCATGAAACCGCCAAGGACGACGTGGCCGACGATGACGATCACCAGATAGGCCGGCAGGTCGTCGGCGCGATGGTGATGGAATTCCTCACCGCAGACCTGGCAATTGTCGAAGGTCTTGGTGAAGGCGCGGAACAGCTTGCCTTCGCCGCAGTTCGGGCAACGGCAGAAAAAGCCGCGCTTCAGCGCCGGCCAAAGCGGGCGGACTACCCTCGCGGATTGCTGTTGGCCACCGAAAACCTGCTGTTGCATCATCGTCTCCTGCCGCGCGATCCTGAACGCGATTGCGAGGCGCGGGCGCGGCCCTTTGCCTTGTGGAACGATCGTTTCGAGCCGGGCAGGGGTTTGGGAGCGCTCAGCATTTCAAAGCGCATGGCGCCAGCCATTGGCGCCACCTCGACCAGGCGAACTTCTACCCGGTCGGCGAGCTGATATCCCTTGCCGCTGCGTTCTCCGAAAAGCGAACGCGCCGTTTCGTCATACACATAGTAATCGTCACCCAGAGACGACACCGGGATAAAACCATCTGCGCCAAATTGTGGCAATTGGACAAAAAGTCCTGATTTGGTCACGCCTGAAATGCGCGCGTCGAAGCGCTCGTCGATCCGTTCCGCCAGATAGCCCGCGATCAGGCGATCGACGGTTTCGCGTTCCGCCGCCATGGCGCGGCGCTCCGCCGCCGAAATCAGCGCGGCGGTCTCGGCCAATCTTTCCTCCTCGCCATGCGTCAGCCCGTCCGGCCCGAGGCCGAGCGTGGCGATCAGTCCGCGATGTACGATCAGGTCGGCATAGCGGCGGATCGGCGAGGTGAAATGCGCGTAGCGGCGCAGGTTCAGGCCGAAATGGCCGATATTGTCGGGGTTGTATTCGGCCTGGCTCTGCGAGCGCAGCACGACTTCATTGACCAGCGCTTCATTGTCGGCGCCGCGAACGCGTTCCAGGATGGAATTGAACTGGCTTGGCCGCATCTGTGCCCCGCGGGCCAGCGACAGGCCAAGTGTCTGCAGGAATTCGCGCAGCGATTCCTGCTTAGCCAGCGTCGGTCCGTCATGGATGCGGTAGACGAGCGCCTGTTTTTTTGCCTCGAGCGTTTCAGCGGCGGCGACATTCGCCTGGATCATGAATTCTTCGATCAGCTTGTGCGCATCCAGCCGCTCCGGAACAACGACGCGGTCGACGGTGCCGTCTTCCTTGAGCAGGATCTTGCGTTCGGGAAGGTCGAGTTCCAATGGCTGGCGCGCGTCGCGGCCGCGCTTCAGTACTGCATAGGCGTCCCATAGCGGCTTGAGCACGCCGTCGAGGATGGGGCTGGTCTTCTCGTCGGTTGCGCCGTCGATTGCCGCCTGAGCCTGCGGATAGGCAAGCTTGGCCGCCGATTTCATCATTACCCGGTGGAATGTATGCCGGACTTTTCGCCCTTCCGCCGAAAACGTCATGCGAACGGCAATCGCCGGCCGGTCCTCGCCTTCGCGCAGCGAGCACAGATTATTCGAGATGCGCTCGGGCAGCATCGGCACCACCCGGTCCGGGAAATAGACCGAGTTGCCGCGCTTCAGCGCTTCGCGGTCCAGCGCCGAGTTCGGCCGCACATAGGCGGCGACATCGGCGATGGCCACGGTCACCACCACGCCACCGGGATTATGCTCATCCGGGTCCGGTATCGCATAGACGGCGTCGTCATGGTCCTTGGCGTCGGCCGGGTCGATGGTGACCAGCGGCAGGTCGCGCCAATCCTCGCGCCCCTGCAGCGTCACCGGCTTCAGCGCTTCGGCTTCGGCCAGCACATCGGCGGGGAAGATATGCGGGATGTCGTGTGCGTGGATGGCGATCATCGAGACCGCTTTTTCGCTGGTCAGCGAACCCAGCACCGTCAGCACCTTGGCGCGCGGCAGGCCATAGCGGCCGGCTCGCGAAGGCTCGACCTCGACCAGATCGCCATGCTTGGCGCCGTTCTGGAATTCCTTGTCGACGATCAGTTCGGGCTGGCGCCGTTCCACCGGCTCGATGCGGAAAGTCCCGTCCTTCAGCACGCGGAAGACGCCGAGCACCGCATCGCTGCGTTTCTCGAACACTTTCATGATCCGCGCCGTGTAGGCGGGGCCGCTGACCTCGTCGGTCGGGAAGGTTTTGGCCAGCACGCGGTCGCCGATGCCGGCCACCGGGCCGCCGCGCGAAGCGCGGATCGAGACCACTGGCGGTTCGCCATTGCCCTGATGTTCGGCTGGCCGTCCGATAAGGCCGCCCTGGTCGTCGCGGCCAATCACGTCGAGCACGGTCACATGGGGCAAGGCCCCGGGCCGAATATGACGCTTGCGTTTCTGCTCCAGCAGGCCCTCGTCCTGGAGGTCGCGCAGCAGCTCCTTCAGCCAGACGCGATCGTCGCCGCGCAGTGCAAAGGCCTTGGCGATCTCGCGCTTGCCCGAGCGGTCGGGATTTTCCGCGATGTAACGCAGGATCTCGTCACGGGAGGGGCGATATTGGTCGCGCGGCCCCCGGCGGGTATCGGCAGCGCGGGGATCGCCATGGCTTCGTCCGGAGATCCTGCGCGCCAATGTCTTACCCCTTCTTCTTGCCGCGGAATGGCTTCTTGCCACCGCCGCCCTTGGCTTCCTTTTCGGCGATCAGCGCGACCGCCTCGTCCATGGTGACCGATTGCGGGTCCTTGTCCTTGGGCAAGGTCGCATTGATCTTGCCGAAATTGACATAGGCACCGTATTTGCCGTCGCGCACGGTGATCTTGCCGCCGCCGGCCGGATGGTCGCCAAGCTCCTTCAGGGCCGCCGGTGTGCCGCCATTGCGTCCACCCTTGCCCTTGGACTGTTTCTCGGCCAGCACCGAAACGGCGCGGTTAAGGCCGATAGAAAACACGTCCTCGATGCTTTCGATATTGGCGTAGGTGCCGTCGTGAAGCACGAACGGTCCATAGCGCCCGAGGCCCGCCGAGATCATCTTGCCGGTTTCGGGATGCTGGCCGACATCGCGCGGCAATGAAAGCAGCGCCAGCGCCTTCTCGTGGTCGATCGACGCCGCCGCCCAGCCCTTGGGCAGGCTGGAACGCTTGGCATCCTTGCCTTCGCCGCGCTGGACATAGGGTCCGAAGCGGCCGGAGCGCAGGGTGATTTCCTCTGCCGTATACGGGTCCTTGCCGAGGACCTTGGTGCCGTCCTCGACCGCGCCGTTCTCGCCATTGCCGTTCGGCCCGTCGAGCTGGCGCGTGAAACCGCATTCGGGATAGTTCGAGCAGCCGACGAAAGCGCCGAATTTGCCGAGTTTCAGCGACAGGTTGCCGGTGCCGCACTTTGGGCAGATGCGCGGGTTGGAGCCGTCTTCGCGCTCGGGGAAAACCAGCGGCGCCAATTCCTCGTTCAGCGCATCGAGCACCTCGGTGACACGCAGTTCCTTGATGCCGTCGACTGCACCGGAAAAATCCTTCCAGAAGTCGCGCAGCACGTCTTTCCAGGAGAGCTTGCCGTCGGAGATTTCGTCGAGCTTCTCCTCGAGCGAGGCGGTGAAGTCGTATTCGACATAGTGCTCGAAGAAGCCTTCCATGAAGGCCGTGACCAGCCGGCCCTTGGATTGGGGCATCAGCTTGCGGTTCTCGATCTTGATGTAATCGCGATCTTCCAGCGTCTTCAGCGTCGCGACATAGGTCGACGGCCGGCCGATGCCGAGCTCTTCCATCTTCTTGATGAAGCTGGCTTCCGAATAGCGCGGCGGCGGCTCGGTCGAATGCTGGGTGGCACTGATCTGTTCGCGCTTCAGCGTTTCCTCGGGGCGGATTTCGGGCAGACGACGATTTTCCTCGTCCTCCGAATCCTCGTCCTTCTGGTCGGTATAGGCGGCGATGAAGCCGTCGAAGCGGGTGACCGATCCGACCGCGCGCAGACCGGCGGTCTTCGCACCGTTCTTCGCCTCGATCTCCACCGTGGTGCGCTCGATCTCCGCCGGCTGCATCTGGCTGGCGATCGCTCGCTTCCAGATCATCTCATAGAGCCTGGCCTGGTCGGCATCGAGAAATTTGCGCATCTCGGCCGGCGTGCGGTTGAAGTCGGTCGGGCGGATCGCCTCGTGCGCTTCCTGGGCGTTCTTGGCCTTGGTGGTGTAGTGGCGCGGTTTCTCCGGCAGATATTTCGCGCCGAATTCCTTGACGATGGCATCGCGGGCGGCGGCGATCGCCTCCGGCGCCATCTGCACGCCGTCGGTTCGCATATAGGTGATCAGGCCGGTGGTCTCACCGCCGATGTCCATGCCTTCGTAGAGGCGCTGGGCAACCTGCATGGTGCGCTGCGCCGAGAAGGAGAGCCGCGACGACGCGGCCTGCTGCAGCGTCGAGGTGGTGAAGGGCGGTCCCGGATTGCGCTTGGTCGGCTTGGCTTCCACCGACAGTGCCCGGAACGAAGCGCCTTCGAGCATCGTCTTGATGTCGTCGGCCATGGCCTGCGAGGAAATGTCGAGCTTCTGCAGCTTCTTGCCGTCGAAGGCGGTTAGCCGTGCCTCGAAGTTTTCATTGCGCGGCGTGCCGAGGATGGCGGCGATCTGCCAGTATTCCTCGCGCACGAAGCGCTCGATCTCGGCCTCGCGGTCGCAGACGAAACGCAGCGCGACCGATTGCACGCGACCGGCAGAGCGGGCGCCGGGCAGTTTGCGCCACAGCACCGGCGAAAGCGTGAAGCCGACCAGATAGTCGAGCGCACGCCGTGCCAGATAGGCATCCACCAGCGGCGGATCGATCTCGCGCGGGTTGGCGATGGCGTCGAGCACCGCCTGTTTGGTGATCGAGTTGAAGGCGACACGCTTGATCGGCTTGTCCTTCAGCACCTTCTTCTGCTTCAGCACTTCCAGCACGTGCCATGCAATGGCTTCGCCTTCGCGATCCGGGTCGGTGGCGAGGATCAGGCCGTCGGCTTCTTTCACCGCCTTGGCGAGTTCGGACAGGCGTTTCGCGGAGGCAGTGTCGACTGCCCACGACATGGCGAAGTCATCGTCGGGTTTCACCGAACCGTCCTTGGCCGGCAGGTCACGGACATGGCCGAACGAGGCCAGAACCTTGTAGTTCTTGCCCAGATATTTGTTGATGCTTTTGACCTTGTTCGGCGATTCGACGACGACGACGTCCATGTGCGACTGCATTCCTGTGCGGCGCCAAACCGGGAACCGTGGCGCGGGAAGCTGAAAATCCGCCCGTCAAATGGCCGTGCTTTTCAGTCTGGTCAAGAGGCGGGGGTAAATTGGCGGCTTACAACGCGATGCAACTTTTGGGTGTTATGCATCAATATTGCAATTTTAGATTGTCATAATACACTGTCCGGACGGTCCGCTGTGTAGCCTTCGCGAAGTCGAACGTCGCGGACCGATGAAGCTGAATTCAGTTTCGCTGCAGGGGGAAGGTTCTGTCGATGCCTCAATCTTATCCGCAAGGGCGCACGGATACACTCGACTATATGCATGCGATGCTCGGCCAACTGCGCGGCATGGCGGAAGCCGAACGTTTCGACATGCTGACCTATCTCATCGAGATGGCTTATATCGAAGCGGGAGACATCATTCGAAACGAGCGGCCGGCACGGGTCTACCCTGTGAGGCGCAAAGGCAACGCCTGAACGACGGCTGTCGAGGGGCTGGCTTTCCTCCCATTGGTTTGACCTGATCGAGTAGGCTCTGCGCTGACTTGCCACAGAATGGTGATTGGAGCCTGGGCGCTTGGAACGCTATATCGTCGTTCGCATCGGACGGAGCGGCGAATGGCATTGGACATCGGCTATATCAGCGCAGTCGGGGCAGGGGCGATTTCGTTTCTGTCGCCATGCGTGTTGCCGCTGGTGCCACCTTATCTCTGCTATATGGCGGGCGTTTCGGTCGACGATTTCCGCGGTAATGCCGGCATCGCCGCCAAGGCCGGCGCGCGCGGCGCATTGCTGATCGCCTCCATCGCCTTCGTGCTCGGCTTCTCCACGGTCTTCGTCGCGCTTGGCGCCGGCGCCTCGACCATCGGCAGGTTGTTGCGTGTCTACCAGGAACCGCTGGCGATGATCGCCGGCGCGCTCATCATCTTGATGGGGCTGAATTTCCTGGGCATCGTGCGCATTCCGCTCCTGTCGCGCGAAGCAAGGTTCCAGTCGCAGGGCAAGCCGGCCAGCGCCGTAGCGGCCTATGTCATGGGCCTGGCCTTCGCCTTTGGCTGGACACCGTGCATCGGCCCGGTGCTCGGCCCGATCCTCACACTTGCCGGCGGGCGCGAGACGATGAGCGAGGGCGCTCTGTTGCTCGCCGCCTATTCGCTCGGCCTCGGCATTCCTTTCTTCATCGCGGCGCTGTTTTCCGGTGCCTTCATGCGCTTCCTCGGCAAGTTCCGCCTGCATCTCGGCCGTGTCGAAAAGGCGATCGGCGCCTTGCTTGTGGTTGCCGGCGTCTTCTTCCTGACCGGCGGCGTGCAGGTGATGGCCTATTGGCTTCTGGAGAATTTTCCGGCCCTCGGCCGCTTGGGTTAGAGTTCCGGCCTGTCACGCCGGCGCTCTAACCGGCATCTCGGAATTTAACCGTATTGGTACCATATCGCGCCGATGCTAGAAGGCTTCCACCTCTTCTCCATCGGTAGCTGCTCATGACCTCTAGAACCTGCCTGTCCGTTATCCTTGCCGCCGGCGAGGGCACGCGCATGAAAAGCGCGCTGCCCAAGGTCCTGCATCCGATCGCCGGGCTGCCGCTGGTCGCCCATGTCGTGAAGGCGGCGGAGGCGGCGGGGGCGACGGATTTGGCGCTCGTCATCGGCCATGGCGCCGACGAGATGCGCAAGGCGGCGGCGAAATTCGCGCCTGGCGCGGGCACCTTCGTGCAGGAACCGCGCCTGGGAACCGCCCATGCCGTGCTGGCCGCGCGCGATGCGGTGGCCAAGGGGTATGACGACATCCTGGTCATGTTCGGTGACACCCCGCTCATCGACGCCGCGGCTCTTGGCGAGGCGCGGGCGAAGCTTGCCGCCGGCGCGGCCGTCGTGGTTATCGGCTTCCGTCCGCCGAGCCCAGCCGGCTACGGTCGCTTGATCGAGAAAGCCGGCAAGCTGGTGGCGATCCGCGAAGAAAAGGACTGCACGGACGAGGAGCGCAAGATCGGCTTCTGCAATGCCGGCATGATGGCGGTCTCGGGCCGGCATGCGCTGGAATTGCTGGACGCGGTCGGCAACGCCAATGCCAAGGGCGAATATTACCTCACCGACATCGTCGAGATCGCCGGAGCGAAGGGCCTCGATGTGGTCGCGACCGAGGCCGGCTTCGAGAATGCACTCGGCATCAACAACCGCGCCGAGCTCGCCGAGGCCGAAGCGATCTGGCAGAAGCGCCGCCGCCAACAGGCGATGCTGTCGGGCGTCACGCTGATCGCGCCGGAAACGGTCTATTTTTCGCACGATACCGAGCTTGGACCCGATACGGTCGTCGAACCCAATGTCGTCTTCGGCCCGGGCGTCAAAATAGCCGGCGGCGTCAAGATCCATGCCTTCAGCCATATCGAGGGCGCGACAGCGGCAACCGGTGCCGATATCGGGCCCTTTGCCCGGCTGCGCCCCGGCGCGGACCTTGCGGCCAAGGCCAAGGTCGGCAACTTCGTCGAGGTCAAGAACGCCAGGATCGAGGCTGGCGCCAAGGTCAATCACCTGACCTATATCGGCGACGCGCGCATCGGCGCCGGCGCCAACATCGGTGCCGGCACCATCACCTGCAATTATGACGGCTACTCCAAATTCTTCACCGATATCGGCGAGGGCGCTTTCGTCGGCTCGAATTCGTCGCTGGTGGCCCCGCTCAAGCTCGGCAACGGCGCATACGTCGCTTCGGGCAGCGTGATTACGGAAGACGTGCCAGAAGATGCTTTGGCTTTCGGCCGCGCGCGCCAGAAAACCTTGCCTGGAAAGGGCAAGGAGTTGCGCGCGCGTCAAGCTTCCGCCGCGAAGAAGTGAGAGTTTCTCGCCGCTGGACTTGACGGAACGCTTGTCTTACGAGGCCACAGCGGCGGGCTAAGTCAAAAGACTGGTCGAAACGCAATGTGATTTTCTCAAGCTGTGGCGGTCGACTAAACAGCGACCGGGTTTTGGTCGCAAGGAATCGGGGCATCCCTCATGTGCGGAATTGTTGGAATTGTCGGACACACGCCTGTCGCACCGTTGATCGTCGACGCGCTCAAGCGGCTCGAATATCGCGGCTATGATTCCGCCGGTGTCGCCACCATCGAACACGGCGAGCTCGCGCGCCGCCGCGCCGAGGGCAAGCTGGTCAATCTTGAGCGCAAGCTGCACGCCGAACCGCTCGACGGCACCATCGGCATCGGCCACACACGGTGGGCGACGCACGGCGTTCCGAACGAAACCAATGCGCATCCGCATTTCTCCAACGGCGTGGCCATCGTCCACAACGGCATCATCGAGAACTTCGCCGAATTGCGCGATGAATTGATCGCCGACGGCTACAACTTCGCTTCGCAGACCGACACCGAAGTCGTCGCGCATCTCGTCTCGCGCGAAATGGCGCGAGGCGCCAAGCCGGTCGAAGCCGCCCACAAGGCGCTGAAACGGCTGGAGGGTGCCTTTGCGCTGGCCATCATGTTCAAGGGTGACGAGGACCTGATCGTCGGCGCCCGCAACGGCCCGCCGCTCGCCGTCGGCCACGGCGAAGGTGAGATGTATCTGGGCTCGGACGCCATCGCGCTGGCGCCGTTCACCAACTCCATCACCTATCTGGAGGATGGCGACTGGGCGGTTGTGCGTCGCAACGAGATCGCCATCTTCGACATGGACGGCAACAAGGTCGAGCGCAAGCGCCAGCAGTCGATCGGCACCTCGTTCCTTGTCGACAAGGGCAACCACCGCCACTTCATGCACAAGGAAATCCACGAGCAGCCGGAGGTCATCTCCCACACGCTCGGCAACTACATCGACTTCACCAACGGCAAGGCCAAGGCGCTGGAGTTGCCCTGGGATTTCGCCAAGATCGATCGTCTGGCGATCTCGGCCTGTGGTACGGCCTATCTGGCCGGCCTGATCGGCAAATACTGGTTCGAACGTCTGGCGCGCCTGCCGGTCGACATCGATATCGCTTCGGAATTCCGCTACCGCGAAATGCCACTGTCGAAGAACAGCGCGGCATTGTTCGTGTCGCAGTCGGGCGAGACGGCCGACACGCTGGCCTCGCTGCGTTATTGCCGCAAGGAAGGCGTGCCGATCGGCGTCGTCGTCAACGTGCGCGAATCGACCATGGCGCGAGAGGCGGACGTCATCCTGCCGACGCTGGCCGGTCCTGAGATCGGTGTCGCCTCGACCAAGGCCTTCACTTGCCAGCTTTCGGTGATGGCAGCGCTTGCGGTGCGTGCCGGCGTGGCGCGTGGACACATCTCGCCGGACGAAGAGCAGAAGCTGGTCAAGCAATTGGCCGAGGCGCCTCGCCTCGCCAGCCAGGTCGTCAAGCTGGAAGAGCAGATCGAAAAGGTATCGCGCGACCTCGCCCATCATCGTGACGTGCTTTATCTCGGCCGCGACACCAATTTCCCGCTGGCCCTGGAGGGCGCGCTCAAGCTGAAGGAGCTCTCCTACATCCACGCCGAGGGTTATGCCGCCGGCGAGCTCAAGCATGGCCCGATCGCGCTGATCGACGAGAACATGCCGGTCGTCGTCATCGCGCCCTACGACCGCATCTTCGAAAAAACCGTGTCGAACATGCAGGAAGTGGCGGCGCGCGGCGGCAAGATCATCCTGATCACCGACAAGAAGGGTGCCGAGAAATCGACAGTCAACACCATCGATACCATCGTGCTGCCCGACGTGCCCGAAATCATCGCGCCGATCCTTTATGCGCTGCCCGTCCAGATGTTGGCCTACTTCACCGCCGTGTTCATGGGCACCGACGTCGATCAGCCACGCAATCTGGCCAAGTCGGTGACGGTGGAGTAGCCCTCTCTGGGGCTCCGCTTTTCACCAAGCTGTCTCCTTTCCAAAGCCCTCGCGCCGCGACGGCTTTGTCGTTTCGATCGAAGTTCCGTAATTCAGCCTACGCAATGCCCTGCGGCAGGACTACAATCTAAAGACGCATATATTTGAATTATGTAACTAATAGTTGAAATTGCTGATGATCCGAATATCATCCTTCTTTTCAGGAGAGGGGGATCGACATGGCGACAGCTTTTGCGACCAAACTGGCCTCGCTGGCGGAGGCCGAGTACGACAATTACGGTGGCCATCATGAGACGACGTCGAGGATGGCGACGCGGATCAGAAAATACTGGGGCGACCTTGGTCTGGGGTTTCCAGGCGTCAGCACGCCTTGGTCGGCGGTTTTCGTGTCCTTTTTCGTGAAATCGGCCGGTGCAACGTCGTCGGAGTTCCGTTTCGCGCCCAGGCATTCCGAATTCGTCTTCCAGGCGATCAAGAACGGCAAGGCCGAAACCGGCGTTTTCCGGGGACGGCCCATCGTCAGTTACGCCCCGAAGATCGGTGACATCATCCAAAACAACCGCAACGGGAACCATTTCGACTTCGCGCACGCGGCGGCAAATCACGCCTACGAATCGCATTCCGCGGTCGTCGTCGAGGAAGGTTCCGACGGAAGCGGGCGTTATGTCCGCACTGTCGGTGGCAACGAGGCCGACACTGTTGGCGACCGGGTCGTTCGGCTGAAGTCGAACGGTCTGATCAAGCAGCCCCTTGCCGACCCCACGCGCTTCATCTGCGTCATCGAAACGCTGAAGTAGCCCGTCGCACAAGAAGTGCCGCGCTCTGTGCCGGAGCGACCCGCATGGGCGCCTCCGGCAAACGTCGGCAGCAGGTCGCAACGCAATATCGGTTGTCGGGCAGATGACTTGATGCTCTAAGATAAGTGCAGCGCACAATCCACCGAGCATCGTATGTCCGACAGCCACAAGACCTCGGCGATGGCCCGTCTGAGGAACTATTTCCTCGCCGGTTTCGTCGTCTGCGCGCCGCTGGCGATCACCGCCTATATCGCTTGGTCGTTCGTGGGCTGGGTCGATTCCTGGGTGAAACCCTATATCCCGGCGCGCTACAGTCCCGATACCTATCTGCCGTTCCCGGTGCCCGGTTTCGGGCTGATTGTCGCGCTCATCCTCGTCACGCTGATCGGTTTCCTGGCAGCCAACATCGTCGGCCGCGCCGTGGTGGGCTTCGGCGAGCGCCTGCTCGGTCGCATGCCGCTGGTGCGCGGTATCTACGGTTCGCTGAAACAGATCTTCGAAACCGTCCTGTCCAACAGGAACGACATGTTCCGGCAAGTCGGACTGGTCGAATACCCGCGCAAGGATGTCTGGTCGCTGGTCTTCGTCGCCGGCGAAAAACACACCGAGATCAACGAGAAGCTCGATGTGGAGGGCGACCCGCTGCTTGGCGTCTTCATGCCTTGCACCCCCAACCCGACCACCGGCTTCCTGATGTATGTCCGCAAATCCGAGATCGTCATGCTCGACATGACCATCGAGGAAGGCGCGCGGCTGATCGTGTCGGCCGGTCTCGTCGCGCCTGACCCCAAGAAGAAGATCAAGGGACCGGACGGGCGCTTGATCGATCTTGCCAACCCGCCGGCCGGCACCTTGCCTCAGCCGGCCCGCAAGAGCCGCACCGCCTCGTCGCGCCCGAACAAATAAAGCAGCAACCTGAGCGCTTGCCCACGTTCGCCCTGCAATTCCGGGTCGCGCGTCAGGATCAGCCTTGCGTCGTCGCGCGCGGCTTCCAAAAGATCGGCATGCGCCTCGATGCGCGCCACCTGGAATCCCGGCGTACCGGACTGGCGCGTGCCGAGCAGTTCGCCTTCGCCACGCAGTTTCAGGTCCTCCTCGGCGATGACAAAGCCGTCCTCGGTCTCGCGCATCACCGACAGCCGGCGTTTAGCCGTTTCGCCGAGCGGGTCCTTGTAGAGCAGGACGCAGCTCGACGGTTTCGAACCGCGCCCGACGCGGCCGCGCAACTGGTGCAACTGGGCAAGGCCGAAGCGCTCGGCGTGCTCAATCACCATGATGGTGGCGTCCGGCACGTCGACGCCGACCTCTATCACTGTGGTGGCGATCAGAACGCGTGTCTCGCCTTCCTTGAAGGCGCGCATCGCCTCGTCCTTCTCGGCCCCTTTCATGCGGCCGTGCACGAGGCCGATCCGCTCGCCGAAGACGGGCTTCAGCGAGGCGAAGCGATCTTCCGCCGACATCAGCTTGATCTCTTCCGATTCCTCGACCAGCGGGCAGATCCAGTAGATCTTCTGGCCTTCCGCCACCGCGTCGCGGATGCGGCCGACCAGTTCGTCGAGCCGCTCCAGGGGCAAAGTCACGGTTCGTATCGGCTGCCGTCCCGCCGGTTTTTCGGTGAGTTTCGACACATCCATGTCGCCAAAGGCGGTCAGCACCAGCGTGCGTGGGATCGGCGTCGCCGTCATCACCAGCATGTCGGGTGCGTCGCCCTTGGCCGTGATGGCAAGGCGCTGGTGCACGCCGAAGCGATGTTGTTCGTCGATCACCGCGAAGACCAGGTTCTTGAAGGCGACGGCCTCCTGGAACAGCGCATGCGTGCCGACGACGATGTCGATCGTGCCGTCGGCAAGACCGGCCAAGGTCTCGGTCCTTTCGCGGCCCTTTTCGCGTCCGGTCAGGATGGCTGTCCTGAGGCCGGCCTTCTCCGCCAGCGGCTGGATGGTGGCGAGGTGCTGGCGTGCCAGGATTTCGGTCGGCGCCATCAGTGCTGCCTGGCCGCCGGCTTCGACCGCGTGCGCCATGGCAAGCAGCGCCACCACTGTCTTGCCGGAACCGACATCGCCTTGAAGCAGCCTCAGCATGCGTTCGGGCGCGGCAAGGTCGGACAGGATTTCGGCAAGCGCCGTTTCCTGCGAACCGGTCAGCGAATAGGGCAGGGCGGATCGCAGTTGTTCGAGGATCGCGCCGCTGCCGGTCAGCGGCTGGCCGGAAAGCTTCCTGACGCGGGCCCGCACCAGCGCCAGCGACACCTGGCCGGCAAGGAATTCGTCATAGGCAAGCCGACGCCAGGCGACGCTGTCCGGCAAGGCATCGAGTGGACTTTCGGGGTTGTGCACGCGGTCGAGCGCGGCAGTGAAGGCCGGAAAAGTATGGCGTCGCATGAAGGCGCCGTCCTGCCATTCCGGCATCGTCGGCACGCGGCCCACCGCCTGGCCGATGGCACGGCGCAACACCTTTGTCGAAAGCCCGGCGGTGAGCGGATAGACCGGCTCGACCAGCGGCAGGCTGCCGGCTTCGCTGGCCAGAGCGATGTGGTCGGGATGCACCATGTTCGGGCGGCCGTTGAACCACTCCATGCGGCCCGACACCACCACCTGTTCGCCTTCCGGCATCGCCTTTTCCAGATAGCTGGCATGGGCATGGAAGAAGGTCAGCGCGATCTCGCCGGTATCGTCATGGGCGTAGACCCGGTAGGGCACCGATTTGTTGCCGCGCGGCGGTGGCTGGTGGCGGTCTATGCGCACATCCAGCGTCACGATCGCGCCCTCGGCCGCATAGGCGATACCCGGCCGGTTGCGCCGGTCGATGACGGTATTGGGCAGGACGAACAGAAGATCGCCGACGCGTGCGTCACGGTCGCCAAGATCGGCCGGCACCACCCTTTCGATCAGGGCGGCGACCTTCGACCCGACGCCGGCAAGCGCGGTGATGGGCGAGAATAACGGATCGAGCAGCGAAGGGCGCATGGCCTGCAATAAGCGCGGAACCCGCTGTTTGCGCAAGCCGTATGCAGCCGGCACCACAGGGAACTGCAAGTGGGGCCGACTGTCCGTCGCCGACAGGGTTCTATCATGGTGCTGTCGCTCCCTTGGGCATCACGAACCCTGTCTGCGTCGGACCAGCCGAAGCTGGGTCGCATCTGCCCGCGCCGGCCCGCGTTTCAAACCGCTCCAACAGATTTTCGGACGCGGTTGCCAGCGGCAACAGCAGCCCGTGGTCGTCGTGCAGATAGCCCCAATCCAGTGCGCGCTTCAAAACGGCGTCCTCTCCGATCCCGGAGAGATAAGCCGCCATGGTTGCCTCGTTGAGGATTTCGGCGTCGACATGGGCGCAGGCGCGGGTGTCGATCATCAAATAACGGCCGGGCGACAGGTCGAGAACGCACAAAACCGGCATGGTGCGGTCCGGCGCCCACGCCGCCTTCCAGGCCGCGACGCCGTCGCCCAGACGCCGGGCAAGGTCGGGTCTTCGCCTCAGGCTGGAATCGTAGTCGCCGATGAAATGATAGGCCATGTCGTCGGCGCGTTCGATCGCCGGGAAGGCCAGCCCGTAGGCCGGTATGGGACGGACATTGGTGATCTTGTAGTCGTCCCGCTTGTCGAAATACGGACTGAACCGTTCGATGCTGAGCTGGCCGACCCCTACCGGCGGCTGCAGGTGTTGGAGCAGCGGGATCAGCTTGGCGGTCGCTTCATAAGCGGCGTCCTCGTCGCCGGGGAAATCGGTCAGCAGGTTCCATGCCGCCTCAATGCCCAGCGCACGGGCAAAACGCAGGCAGTCGAGGTTGATCTTGAGTGTGCTGCCCTTGCGCATCAGTTTCAGCACCGAGGTCGCAAGCGATTCGATGCCGGGCTGGATGCGCTCGACCCCCGCCGACTTCAGCAGTTTCATCTTCTGGAAGGAAAGATTGGCCTTCTGCTCGTAGAAGATGCCGACCTTGTTCTCGGCCTTGGCCAGCTCCGGCAAAAGGGTCGAGAAATAGGAATGGGGCATGATGTTGTCGACCATCATGATCCGCGTCGCCTTGTGCCGGGCGACCAGTTCGGTGAGCTCGCTGAATGCCTTCTCGGCCGACTTCTGGCGGTGCTGCATGCCGTTCGCGTTGAGGCCGCAGAAGGTGCAATGCTGCTTCGCCCCCCACCAGCAGCCGCGGCTGGTTTCGTAGGGCAGCCAGATTTCTTCGGGGCGCAACCCGTCGGGATGGATGTCGCAGCCCACGGTCTGCGCCAGCTGCGTGAAATAGTCGTCATAGTCGGGCGTCGGCGATTCATCGAGCGCTTCCAGCGGCTCGCCCCGGATGATCCTGTCCGGGGTCGGCTTCGCCTCATGCAGGCCGTCGAGGAAATTCACGAAGGTGACATCGCTCTCGCCCGAGAAGATGTGGTCGATCGAGCCTGCGAGCGGCTGGATGCCTTCCGACATGATGCCGTCGACATTGGCGCCGCCGAGCAGGAAGATTTTGTCCGGCGCGGCCGCCTTGGTTCGCTTAGCGATCGATAGTGCCGCCAGCGTCTGCTCGAAGACGGTGCTGAAGCCGACGATCCGCGCCGGCATCTTCGCCAGATTGTCGGCAAAGGCATCGGTCCATTGCTCGGCCGCATTCTGCAGCCAGTCGAGCGTGACGACCGACGGACCGGTCGCGTCGGCGATGGCGCGTTCGACCTCGGGTTCCATGCGGCGGTCCGCCCGCGCTCCGAACATGGCACGGGCAAAGATCCGCTCCCCGATCAGGAGCCCGGTGGGCGTTCCGCAAAGTTTCTGGTAGCGCCGCACCCCGATGCGGCCGGCAAAAGAGAGGTTGGCGTAGAGAACCTTTGCCCGGTAGCCGGCCTGTTCGGCGCGCGCCGCGATCACATGGGGCCCGAGTGCCGGCCGGTCGGGGCTGGCGAAGGGCGGCACGATCACCAGGATGTCGGCCATTCTATAGTCAGCGTCGAACATTGTGCACCTGCGCGGTTTTTGGCGAAGCCTTCCGCACCGGCTGGCGGCGCGGAAGGCTTGGGACGACGGACGGATGCCGGGTTCTCTTGACCTGGCCGGAATTTCGCCGGCCAGGCTTAAGCGTCGGTCAGAACTTGACGCCGACCGACACGGTGACTTCGGTTTCAGCGGCCGCCGACCCCGCCAAGCCGCCACCGGGGCGCGCTCTCAGCTTTTCGACTTCGCGTGAAAGCCGTGATGCCTCGGCGTCGGAAATGACCAGGCCCTTGGCCTTCAGGGCCTTGGACGGGTCGCTGATAAAACTGTCGCCGAACTTGACGTCTGTGCTTTTCAAGCTGGAAACAGCGGTCTTACTGGGTGTCTTGATGGTGGTTGCCTTGACCATGTTCATACTCCCTGTTGCTGTGAGACGGATGCGGCTGATTTGCTGGCGCAGATGACCAGAAAATCGCCGGCACGACTGTGAGCGCGGTCACAGTCGGCCTGCCAAGCGGCCGATTGGGCAGTTGCTGGCATGAGCCGTACGCGGTCAGGCGTTGCGAGGCTGACACCGCCTCCTATCCACGCTATATCGCCCCTGCCAGTGAGGGACGCCGCCACCATGACCGCAACGACAGCATTGAATGCAGAGCGGACGAACGAGCATCTGGACCCGCGCCGCAAGAAACTTCTGTTCCGTTCCTGGCATCGCGGCATGCTTGAGGTGGACCTGATTCTCGGCAACTTCGCGGAGCGCGAGATCGCCGCCTTGACCGCCGACGAGATTGACCAATATGAAAGGCTCCTCGAAATCTCCGATACGGTGCTGATGCCCTGGCTGACCGGTGGCGAGCCGGTGCCGGCCGATACCGGATTGCCGATCCTGCAAAAGATCCTGGCGTCGCGCCAAACGATCGAATTCTAAGCCCGACATTGAAACGACCATGGTTCTGATCCCCAAAATCGGTCTGCCGAAGGGCCGCGCTACTTCCCTTATCGTCGACGGCGTCGCCGACGGCTTCGAGGCCTTCGCGCTGGTGCAGGCGGCGAGCGAGATCGCGCCCGACGGCCCGGTGCTGTTCGTGGCCCGCGACGGTCAACGCCTGCCGACCATCGTCGAGGCGCTTGCCTTCGCCGCGCCCGGCCTGCCGGTGCTCGAACTGCCGGCCTGGGACTGTTTGCCCTATGATCGCGTCTCGCCCGGCTCCGACGCCGCCGCGCGCCGGCTGGATGCACTGGCGGCGATGGTTGCTCTGGCGCGCAAACCGCACCGTGCCATCGTGCTCACCACCGTCAACGCCCTGTTGCAGCGCATGCCGCCGGCCGAACTGCTGGAAGCCCAGACCTTCCATGCCCGTCCCGGCAACCAGGTCGACATGAACAAGCTGATCTCGCGGCTGGAGAATTCCGGCTTCGAGCGCGTGCCGACGGTGCGCGATGTCGGCGAATTCGCGGTTCGCGGCGGTATTCTTGACCTCTACGCGCCGGGCTGGAGCGAAGGGCTGCGCCTCGATTTCTTCGGCGACACGCTGGAATCGATCCGCAGCTTCGATGTCGCCAGCCAGCGCACCAGCGGCCAGCGCAAGTCGATGTCGCTGCAGGCGATGAGCGAGGTGGCGCTGACGCCGGAAACCATCAGCCGCTTCCGCCGTTCCTACATCGAAGCTTTCGGCGCCCCGTCGCGCGACGACGGGCTTTACGCGGCGGTCTCGGAGGGACGTCGTTTCGCCGGCATGGAGCACTGGCTGCCGTTCTTCTACGAGCGGCTGGAAACGGTCTTCGACTACCTGCCAGACGCGCCGGTGGTGTTCGATCACCTTGCGCACGAAGCGCTGAGCGAGCGGCACGACCTGATCGTCGATCACTACGAGGCACGCCGCAAGCAGGCCGACGCGGCGCTGAAGGACGCGGTTCCCTATAAGCCGGTGGCGCCGGGGCTGATGTATCTGGCGCCCGACGATGTGAAGGCCGCGACCGGCGAACGCGAGGCGATCGAGTTCACGCCTTTCGACGCGCCGGACGCCGGCGGCCGCAAGGTATTCCACGCCGGCTCGCGCGCCGGCCGCTCTTTCGCCGAGGAGCGTGCCGACCCCAACGCCAATGTCTTCGACGTGGCGGTCAAGCACATCGCCGAGGAACGCGCCGCCAAACGCCGCGTCGTCGTCGCCGGCTGGACCGAAGGCTCGCTCGACCGTCTCGGCCAGATCCTGGCCGAACATCATCTCGGCAATTTCAAGCCGGTCGCGTCGCTGGCCGAGGTTGAAAAACTGGCGCCGGGCGAGGCGGCTCTCGCCGTGCTGCCGCTGGAGACCGGCTTCGAGACCGACGCGCTCGTCGTCGTCGCGGAGCAGGACATTCTGGGCGACCGCCTGGTGCGGCGCTCCAAGCGCAAGAAGCGCGCCGCCGATTTCATCGCCGAGGCCGCTTCGCTGTCGCATGGCGATATCGTCGTCCATGCCGACCACGGCATCGGCCGCTTCGTCGGCCTGAAGACCATCGAGGCCGCCGGCGCCCCGCACGACTGCCTCGAAATCCGCTATGCCGGCGACGACCGGCTGTTCCTGCCGGTCGAGAACATCGAGCTTCTGTCGCGCTACGGCTCGGATTCGGCGGAAGCCACGCTCGACAAGTTGGGCGGCGGCGCCTGGCAGGCGCGCAAGGCGAAGCTGAAGCGCCGCCTGCTCGACATGGCTGGCCAGTTGATCCGCATCGCCGCCGAGCGCCAGATGCGCGCCGCGCCCGCCATGGTTCCGGCCGACGGGCTCTATGACGAGTTCGCCGCGCGCTTCCCCTATGAGGAGACCGACGACCAGCAGTCGGCCATCGACGCCGTCACCGAGGATTTGTCCGCCGGCCGCCCGATGGATCGCCTCATCTGCGGCGACGTCGGCTTCGGCAAGACCGAGGTGGCGCTGCGCGCCGCCTTCATCGCCGCCATGGAAGGTTTCCAGGTGGCGGTGGTGGTGCCGACCACGCTTCTGTCGCGCCAGCATTTCAAGACCTTCTCGCAGCGCTTCTCCGGCCTGCCGGTCAAGATGCGCCAGGCCTCGCGGCTGGTCGGCGCCAAGGAACTGGCCGAGACCAAGAAGGGCATCGCCGACGGCACCGTCGACATCGTCGTTGGCACCCATGCGCTGCTCGGCTCGGCAATCTCCTTCAAGAGCCTCGGTCTTTTGATCGTCGACGAGGAGCAGCATTTCGGCGTCAAGCACAAGGAACGCCTGAAGGAACTGAAGAGCGATGTGCATGTGCTGACGCTGTCGGCGACGCCCATTCCGCGCACGCTGCAACTGGCGCTGACCGGGGTGCGCGAACTGTCGCTGATCGCCACGCCGCCGGTCGACCGCATGGCGGTGCGCACTTTCATCTCGCCCTTCGACCCGCTGGTCATCCGCGAGACGCTGCTGCGCGAGCGTTATCGCGGCGGCCATTCTTTCTACGTCGTGCCGCGCATTTCGGATCTGTCGGAAATCCAGGATTTCCTCAAGGCTGAGGTGCCGGAACTGAAGGTGGCCGTCGCCCACGGCCAGATGCCGCCCGGCGAACTCGACGACATCATGAACGCCTTCTACGATGGCCAGTACGACGTGCTGCTCTCCACCACCATCGTGGAATCCGGCCTCGACATCCCGACCGCCAACACGCTGATCGTGCACCGGGCCGACATGTTCGGCCTGGCGCAGCTCTACCAGCTCCGGGGCCGTGTCGGCCGCTCCAAGGTGCGCGCCTATGCGCTGTTCTCGCTGCCCGCGAACAAGAAGCTGACCGACACCGCCGACCGCCGCCTGAAGGTGCTGCAGTCGCTGGACACGCTCGGCGCCGGCTTCCAGCTCGCCAGCCACGACCTCGACATCCGCGGCGCCGGCAATCTGCTCGGCGAAGAGCAGTCCGGCCACATCAAGGAGGTCGGCTTCGAACTCTACCAGCAGATGCTGGAGGAGGCGGTGGCCGAGGTGAAGGACAGCGGCGAGGTGGCCGACACCGGCTGGTCGCCGCAGATCACCGTCGGCACCGCCGTGATGATCCCGGAAAGCTATGTGCCGGACTTGCAGCTCAGGCTGGCGCTCTACCGCCGCCTCGGCGACCTTGAGACCACCGAGGAGATCGACGGTTTCGGCGCCGAGCTGATCGACCGTTTCGGCCCGTTGCCGGAAGAGGTGAAGCACCTGCTGAAGATCGTCTTCATCAAGGTTCTGTGCCGCCGGGCCAATGTCGAGAAGCTCGATGCCGGGCCGAAGGGCGTGGTCGTGCAGTTCCGCAAGAAGGAGTTCTCCAACCCGGCCGGGCTGGTGCGCTTCATCGGCGAGCAGGGCTCCCTGGCCAAGATCAGGCCGGACCAGAGTGTCGTCTTCATCCGCGATTGGCCGACGGCCGAAAAGCGCCTGGCAGGTTCCGCCGTGGTGATGACGCAACTGGCGAAGCTGGTAGCGTAGAACATCCGGTCGTCATTCCGGGCAAGCGAGGCGAAGCCGAGCGCCGACCCGGAATCCATTGGGAAGCGCGGCCGGGACCTGGATTCGCGTGGGCCGCCGAGAAATATGGCACGGTGATCCGCGTTGGCCGGCGGCATTCATATGCCGGGGCGGTTACCCCGCCTTGTCGAGCTCGCCGCGTGCCTTGGCGGCGGCCACCTGCCGGATCGCGTCGGCGATCGTTTCGGTGTCCTGCGCGCCCATCACCGCATAACGCTCCTCGATCAGGAAACACGGCACACCGGTAATGCCCATGCGCGCGGCGGTGGCGATCTCGGTGCGCACGGCTTCGACATCGGCGTCGGTCGGCAACAGCGTTTCCACGACGGAGGCGTCCATGCCCGCCTCGCGCGCGGCCGCGATCAGCACCTGATGGTCGCCGGTGTTTTCGCCGCGCTCGAAATAGGCGCCGAACAGGCCGGTCACCAGCCGGTTCTGCACGGCCTCGCCGACCGGCCCGGCCCAGCGGATGACGCGATGGGCATCGAGCGTGTTGGGTGCCACCTTGATGGCGTCGAAGTCGAAAGAGATGCCTTCCGCGGCGCCGAGCGAAACGAGGTTGGCGTGAATTTGTTTGAGCCGGTCGCCGTCGCCAAACTTCGCCTGCATATAGGCCTTGCGGTCCTTGCCTTCCGCCGGAATGGTCGGGTCGAGCTGGAAGGGTCGCCAGCGCACCGTGACATCGACATCCTTCACCGCTTCGATCGCCTGCTCCAGCCGTTTCTGGCCGAGGAAGCACCAGGGGCAGACGACGTCCGACACGACATCGATGGTCAGGGAGGTTGTCTCGCTCATCCTCGATCCTTTCGGCAACTCAGTTCGGCCCAGCTCAGTTCGGCTTACGCCACCACACCGGCAACTGGTAGCCGAACAGCGCTGTCGCCTTGGGGTGATCCAGGTAGTTCCAATAGGCGATCCACTGCTCGGCATTGTATTGCATCGGCACCATATAGTTGCCCGAGATCAGCAGCCTGTCGAGCACGCGCACCGCGGCGACGAAATCTTCCTTGCTGTGAGCGTTCAGCATGGCGTTGATCGCCGCGTCCACCGCCGGGTCGGCGACGCCGGCAAGGTTGAACGAACCGTCGACCTTGGCCGCGGCCGAACCCCAGCGCATGGTCTGCTCGATGCCGGGCGAAAGCGAATTGTTGAAGCCGCTGGCCCCGATCAGCGACTCGAAATCGTAGCGCTGCTTGCGCGACTGGATCTGGTCGCCGTCCAGCGCGCGGATGGTCACCGCGATGCCGATCTTGGCGAGCGTGCGCTGGTAGAGCGCGGCCAACCGCTCCTCGTCCTGCGAAGCGGTGATGATCTCGAAGCCGAAGGGGTGGCCCTGCGCGTCGAGCATCTGGCCGTTCTCGATGTGATAGCCCTGCGTCTTGAACAGGTCGAAGGCGGCCTTCAGCACCTTGCGGTCCTGTCCCGAGCCGTCAGTGACGGGCGGACGCCAGCTGCCGTCCATGACGTCCGGCGGCACGCGGCCGGGGAAGGGTGCCAGAAGCGCTTTTTCCTTGTCGGAGGCCGGGTGGCCGAGCGCCGACAACTCCGACCCCTGCCAGTAACTCATGGTGCGGGTGTAGCGGCCGTTGAACAGATTCTTGTTGGCCCATTCGAAGTCGTAGAGCATGCCGAGCGCGCGGCGCACCTCAGGGTTGGAGAATTTCGCCAGCCTGGTGTTGAACAGGAAGCCGGTGACCACCGGCGGAATGCCGGTCTTGAAGGTTTCCGCCACCACGTCGCCGCGCTTGAAGGCGGGAAAGTCCATGTCGCGCTCGCGCTTGACCGGGTCGCTCTCGGTGTTGACGGCGCAGATGCCTTTCTTGAACGCCTCGAGCTGGGCATTGGCGTTCAGGAAATATTCGATGGTGATCTGGTCGAAATTGTCGAAGCCGCGCTTGGAGGGGATGTCCTTGCCCCAGTAGTCGGGGTTGCGCTTGAACACGATGCGCTGCCCGGGCGCCACCTGCGCCACGGTATAGGGACCGGAGCCGACCAGCGGCTTCAGCGTGGTCTGGTCGAACGTGTCCTTGTTGAAGGCGTGTTTGGGGATGATCGGCGTCAGCGCGATGATCAGCGGGAATTCGCGGTCGGACTGGTCGTTGAAGGTGAAGCGCACGCTGCGCTCGCCCGTCTTCTCCAGCTTGGCGATCTTCTTCATGCGGTCGGAATAGGGCGGGCGGCCCTTTTCAGTGAAGACGTTGTAGCTGAACAGAACGTCTTCCGGCGTCACCGGCTGGCCGTCCGACCATTTGGCCTTGGGGTCGAGGTGGAATTCGATCGACTTGCGGTCCTCGCTCATATCGGCGGTGTCGGCTAGCAGGCCGTAGAGGCCGAACGGCTCGTCGTAATTGCGCTGCATCAGCGGCTCGAAGACGAGGTTTCCGTAGACCGTGTCGATCATGCCGCGCGCGGTGGTGCGCAGACTCTTGATGATGAACGGGTTGAGATTGTCGAACGAGCCGACCACGCAATAGGTGACATTGCCGCCCTTCGGCGCTTCGGGGTCGGCATAGGGGAAATGCGTGTAGCCGGCTGGCAGTTCCGGCTCGCCCTGCATGGCGATGCCGTGTTTTGGCTCGGCCTGGGCAAGTGCGCTGCCGAGCAGAAGAAACGCGGCGGTCAGCCAGGGAAACGAGCGGCTCATGCCGTATCCTCGAACGAGATTGTGTGATTCGGGACGCAACCTAGCATGAGCTGTGGCCGTACCGTGGTCATAGCCAAGAAATACGGTCGTTGGGCTGGATTCGGCTGCAATGCCGGTGTAACACGCCGACCAAGCCATTCTGTTGCCTCATTTGGGCAAGAGGTAGCACGCCAAAGGGCCGAAGGCCGCTCGGGGATCACGTTAGAGGAATTCCATCATATGATGAGCTTGAACAGCAAAGCTTTCCGCCTCCCGCTCATGGTTGCCGGCGTCGCCGGTGTGCTGGGTGCTGGCGTTCCGGCTGCATCCGCCCAGCAGCAGATCCCGCAGGGTTGGTTCAAGGCCTGCACCAAGCAGGAAGACGTCGACATCTGCAACGTGCAGAACATCACCACCGCCAACAACGGCCAGCTGATCACCGGCGTCAGCCTGATCGACCTGCGCGGCAAGGTGAACCGCAAGGTGTTCCAGGTCACCGTGCCGACCGGCCGTCTGGTGCCTCCCGGCATCGGCCTGCAAATCGACGCCGGCAAGGCGCAGAAGCTTGACTATGTCATCTGCTTCCCGGACCGCTGCGTGGCCGAAGTGCCGCTGACCGACCAACTGGTTTCGTCCTTCAAGAAGGGCCAGCAGATCACGCTGACCTCGATCAATTTCCAGAACCAGCCGAACCCGATCAAGATTTCGCTGGCTGGCTTCGGCACCGCCTTCGACGGCCCGGCCATGCAGCAGTCCGACATCGAGGACCGCCAGAAGAAGCTCCAGGAGTTCGTCAACAAGAACAACCAGGACTTCTCCAAGAAGCTCAAGGAAGAGCAGGACAAGGCCAAGACCGCCAACTGATCGTCTTCCAGGGCGCCTGAACGCCCGGTAGAGAATTCGAAAAAGCCCCGCTTCGGCGGGGCTTTTTTGTTGGCCTGGCGGCGATGCGGGTTCCTGGCCACGTCTTTCGCAAGCCGGCTTCGTTCACGGCGCCGTCATGGCGGGCCGCTATTGCGGCGCCGACTGGTCCGGCACGGAGCGATTCTCAATGCGGATGGCGTGGTTGGGCGCGGCGGTGGCCGCGATGCTGGCGGCTTTTCCCGCGGTGGCGGCCGACACCGGCCGTGCCGCGCAGATCCTGGAGCGGCTGCACAACGCCAACCAGTGGCGCGACCATGTCATGGTCGTCGCCCATCGCTCCGGCGGGCTGCAGGCCGGTAAGGCACGGTTCCCGGAAAATTCGCTGGCCGCCGTCGAGGATGCAATCGCCGCTGGCGCCGAGATGGTCGAGGTCGATGTCCGTCGCTCGAAGGACGGCGTGCTGGTGATCATGCACGACAGCTGGCTCGACCGCACGACCACCTGCAACGGCGAGGTGGCGGAACGCACGCTGACCGAAATAAAGACATGCCGGCTGGTGATCGAGGCCGGCCGCGTCGCCACGCCAGAGACCGTCTCGACGCTACGCGAATTCCTATCGGCGACCCGGGGCCGCATCCTGGTCAATGTCGACAACAAGCTGGGCACCGAGGCGCTGCCGGCGATCATCGCCGAGGCGCGCGACCTCGGCATGGCCAATGAGGTCGTGGTCAAGGAAAACATCTGGAACGACGCCCGCATCGCCGAGGTGGGCGCGGCGTTGAAGGCGGCGGGACGCGGTTTTCAGTTCATGCCGATCGTTGCCGACGATGCCGTGCGCGATCCGGTTTTCGTCGCCAAGGTCGCCGGCGCCTTCGCCGTCGATGCGATCGAGCTGATCAACTGGCGCAACGGTGCCGAAAGGCTGACCGAAACCGGCGGCGCGCTGTTTTCGACAAAAGTGCGGGCGGCGGCCGTGCGCGGCGACTGGCATCTGTGGGCCGACACCTACGCCATCCTGAACAAGCCGGGCGGCTCTCTTGCCGGCGGGCGCGGCGACGAACTGGCGGTGGCGGCCAGCCTGCCGGCCGAGAGCTGGGGTTTCTGGGCCGAGCGCGGCGCCACCATCATCCAGACCGACGAGCCGCGCGCGGCGATCGAATGGCTGACCGCCAACGGCTATCGCGTGCCCTATGGCATGGCGCGACCGCAAATGCCGACGACGACGGCGAGCATCAACTGAGATCATCGTCCGGGGCGTAAGCACCATGGGCTTCGGTCATGGCAGCAGGGGGTGTTCTATACCGTGGCCGGAAATGCCTGCGTGATGGCCGCTGCCACCCGTTTCGGCGAATCCCAGTGCGGGTTGTGCCCGCAATCCGCAAGACGCATCGCCACCGCATCAGGAAACGCGGCCGCCAGCGCTTCGTGATGCGCCTTGCTGAACAGATCGTCGTCCGCGCCGCTGATGATCAGGACCGGCATGTCGATGCGCGACGCCTGTTCGGTCAGGTCGCAGTCGCGCAGAGCCTGCAGGATGGCACGCCACCTGTGCGCCGGCATGGCGGCGGCCTCCTCGGCCAGTCGCGCCAGAAATGTCTCAGGCACGCCTGGATGGCAGTGATGCCAAAGCTCGAAGAACGGAGCGTTCGGGTCGATAGGGTCGCGCAACGCGTTCACCCCAACGACGACCGGGTGATCATCGGCGAGTTCGGGCTGCAACGTTGCCGCCAGCAGGACGAGCCCTGCGAACGCTCCAGGTCGGGTTGCCGCCAGTTCGATCGCGACCATCGATCCGAGCGAATGTCCGACCAGCACGGCCGGCTCCATGTCCAGGGCGGTCATGAAGGCCGACATCTGCCGGGCGAGATCGGCTGGCGTCCAGCCATCATGGCCTGGCGCCGAGCCGCCATGGCCGGGCAGGTCCGCGATGATGAGGCGACGGCCCGCCAGTTGCGAGGTAATGAGCGAAAAGCTGCGGCTGCTGTCGGTAAAACCGTGCAGCAAGAGCAGCGGCGGGCCGGCCCCCTCGAATTCGACATAGGCGATGCGGGCACCGCCAGCGTCGACGAAGCGCTTGCGGCCCAGCCACGCGTCAGTGCCTGTCATAGGCCAAGCTTCGCCTTCACCGCGGCCAGTGCCGGCTGGCCGTCGAACGTGGTCACGCCGGCAAGCCAGGTCTCGAGCAGTGCAGGGTTCGCGGCGATCGCCTTGCGGCCCGCGGCGGTTGGCGCCATGCCGTCATTGATGAGGTAGCCCATGCCGGCATTTTCCAGCGCCACATTGAATGTCAGGTTCGTCAGCAATTTCGTGACGTTCGGGCAGGCGGCGGCATAGCCCTTTCGGGTCTGGGTGGAGACCGTCGCGGCGCCCAAATCGGGGCCGTAGAACTTGTCGCCTCCGGTCAGATAGCGCAGGTCGTAGCTGACATTCATCGGATGCGGCGCCCAGCCCTGAAAGACGATGAACTGCTTTTCCTTGATCTTGTAGCCGACCTCCGAGAGCATGCCGGCTTCGCTGGACTCCACCACTTCCCAGCTCGCGAGTTCCAGCGTGGGATCGGCAATGGCATCCATCATCAGCTGGTTGGAGCCGGGTTCGATGCCGTACATCTTGCGGCCGAACTTGTCGGCGAATTTGTGCAGATCCTTGAAATCCCGGACCCCTGCATCCCAGACATAGGCCGGCACGGCGAATGTGTATTTCGCCCCGACGAGGTTGAGCTTCAGGGTCTCGACCGAGCCGTCCTCCTTGTAGGGCTTGTAGTAGGTCACCATGGCCGGGTCCCAGTAGCCGAGGAACACGTCCAGGTCGTTGTTCTTCATGCCTTCGTAGATGACGTTGATGCCCAGCACATCGCTCTTCGGCTCATAGCCCAGGGCTTCGAACAGGACATGGGCCACGCCGGTGGTGAAGGCGAGGTCGTTCCAGCCGGGTTCCGCCATGCGAACCGCCTTGCATCCGGCGGGATCGGCGGCGTGGGCCTCGGTGGCGACGCCGCAGGCGATCAAGACGATGATGGCGAAGTTCCGCATGTCGAGCGCTCCCATTATCCGTTTGGTATGATTATTGACCCATGGGACAATAATTGATCTGGAGGGGCAGAAATGTCAATCTCGATTCATGCATGATCGTCCAGCCAGACTCACCCGCATCAGCGAGATCCGCCGCAAGGAACTGCGGCAGGCAGCCTTTGCCGTTCTGCAAAAGGAGGGGGTGGCAGGCATGACGCTGGAAAAGGTTGCCAGCCACGCCGGTGCCTCGAAGGGCATCGTCCTGCACTACTTCCGCAAGAAGCAGGAACTCTTCGAGCACACCATGCGCGAGGCCAACGCCGCACTTCGCGATGCGGTCGTGGCGCGGCTGAAACGCGCGCGCACACCCATGGAGCGGCTCGAGGCGGTGATCGACGGCAATTTCGAGCCCGAGCTGTTCCAGCCGCCGACCTGTCACGCCTGGCTGTCGCTGTGTGCCGAGGTGCCGCGCGACGAAAAGCTGAAGCGCATCCAGAAGGTCATTCATGCCCGCATGCATTCAAACCTGATGTCGGGGCTGTCTCGTCTTGTGGCGCCTGAACAGGCGCGGGACATCGCCCTCGGTATCAGCGCCCTGATCGATGGGCTGTGGCTGCGCCTTGGCCTGGAGGCGGGCAGTGTCGACCGCGACACGGCTGTCGCACAGGTGAGGGGCTATCTCGATTTGCGGCTGAGGGCTCTGTCCGCGCCTGTCTGACGAACTGTCGTGGCATTGGCGCAATGGTGTCGCCGGGTGATTGGCTAGCCACCAGCCCAAACAAAAAAGGCCGCCCGGAGGCGGCCTTTTCGTATTCGGTTCCGAAAAGCGCTTAGCGCTTCGAGAACTGGAACGAACGACGGGCCTTGGCCTTGCCGTACTTCTTACGCTCGACAGTACGGCTGTCGCGGGTCAGGAAGCCGCCCTTCTTGAGCACGCCGCGCAGCGCCGGCTCGTAATAGGTCAGCGCCTTGGAGATGCCGTGACGCACGGCACCGGCCTGGCCGGAGAGGCCGCCGCCGGTGACGGTGGCGATGATGTCGTACTGGCCGGCGCGGTTGGCCGCGATGATCGGCTGGTTGAGGATCATCTGCAGGACCGGACGGGCGAAGTAAGCGCCGAATTCCTTGTCGTTGACAGTGATCTTGCCGGAGCCGGGCTTCACCCAGACGCGGGCGATGGCGTCCTTGCGCTTGCCGGTGGCATAGGCGCGGCCCGACTTGTCGAGCTTCTGGACGTGGACCGGAGCAGCCGGCTGCGCGGTCTGCGCGACGGTGCCGAGTTCTGCGAGCGAGGAAAGCTCAGCCATTATCAAGCCCTCTTGTTCTTGGCGTTCAGCGCGCCGACGTCGAGCGTCACAGGCTGCTGGGCGGTGTGCGGATGCTCGGCGCCAGCATAGACGCGGAGGTTCTTCATCTGGCGACGGCCGAGCGGGCCGCGCGGGATCATGCGTTCAACCGCCTTCTCGACGACGCGCTCCGGGAAACGGCCTTCGAGCAGCTGGCGCGCGGTGCGCTCCTTGATGCCGCCGGGGTGGCCGGTGTGCCAGTAGTAGACCTTGTCGGTGTACTTCTTGCCGGTGAACGCGACCTTGTCGGCGTTGATGATGATGACGTTGTCGCCATCGTCGACATGGGGCGTGAAGGTGGGCTTGTTCTTGCCGCGGAGGATGTTGGCGACGATGGAGGCGAGACGGCCGACGACGAGACCCTCGGCATCGATCAGCACCCACTTCTTCACCACGTCCGCAGGCTTCTGCGAAAAGGTTGCCATGGTTACATGCTTTCGTTTGGGACCTTCAAAAGAAGGCGTTTCTTGTTGCTTTTATTGGCAAGAGGCCGGAGCCCTTGGTCAATAACAAAACGGCGGCCTTTACGGGCCGCTGCTTTGGATGGGCTTATAGGGGAGGGTGACGCCCCCGTCAAGGCGCGAAAAGTGGCCATCGCGCCGAAAATTCATTCAAAAACAGCATGTTATGAAAAAGGTATTATTTTACCTCATCCCGGCGGGCTGGATGAGCCCGCGTTTGGCACCATTGGCCGTGACCGCATTGTCGGCGCAGGCGCAATCTCGGTCGAAGCGATCCTGCGCCGCCAGCACCGCATCGATGTTGGCTTCGGCCCATTCCGTGATGGTGGAGAGCTTCTCCGAAAGCGTCCTGCCAAGCGGGGTGATCGAATACTCCACCGTCACCGGCACTGTGGGGAAGACCTCACGTAGGATCAGCCCGTCGCGGCCGAGCCGTTTCAGCGTCTGCGACAGCACCTTGGTCGAGATGCCCTCGACGTCGCGCCGCAACTGGTTGAAGCGCACCGGCTCCCGCGAGATCTTCCACAACACAAGTGCCGTCCATTTGTCGGCGATGTGGTCGAGCAGGAGCCTTGTCGGGCAATTCTCGGCATAGACATCGTATTTGCGCATCGGGCATCCCTTGAAGGCGATTTCCTGCTGGTAACCTGCATACCGGCGGCGGCACCTTGTAACCGCGAAGTGCTCTCTTTTTACCCAGCTATCCAGTCGCTAACAAGCTTCCGTTTGAAACCCACTTTCCAAAAGAAAGCGTCAAGGAGCTTGATATGTCCAAAGGAAAAATCCTGGTTCTGGCTGCCACCGGCAATGTCGGCGCGCCGCTGGTGGCCGAACTCCTCGGCAAGGGCGAGAAGGTCAAGGCAGCGAGCCGCAGCGCCACGCCTGCTCTGTCCGCCGGTGCCGAAGCTGTGCGGCTGGACCTCAGCGACCCGCGCGGCCTGGAGCCGGCGCTGGAAGGCGTCGACCGCATCTATGCGGTGTCGCCGACCGGTTATCTCGACCAGGTCGGCCTGCTCGGCCCCGTCGTCGAAGCAGCCGCCACGCGCAACATCAAGGTCGTGTTGCAGACGGCGATCGGTGTCGATGCCTCGGACGCCATCCCGTTCCGGCAGCTGGAATTGCGGCTCGAACGCTCCGGCGCGCCGTTCGTCATTCTGCGGCCCAACTGGTTCAGCGACAATTTCGCGACCTATTGGGCGGCTGGCGTCCAGGCCGGCGAAATCCGCGTTCCCGCCGGCGAGGGCAAGACGAGCTTCATCGATGCCCGCGACATCGCCGCCGCCGCCGCCGGCGCGCTGACCAGCGACCGGCACGACGGCAAAGCCTTCGCGCTCACCGGTTCCAAGGCCTACGGTTATGTCGAGGCGGCCGCGCTGTTGTCGAACGCGCTCGGACGCACGATCCAATACCGTTCCGTCGACGACCGCACCTTCGTCGCGGATACCGTCCGCAACGGGTTGTCGCAGGGCTATGCCGAGCTTCTGGCCGCGATCTTTCATCCCGTCGCCGAGGGCTGGGTCGCCGCCGTCACCGACTCCGTCGAGCTTCTGTCCGGCAAAAAGCCGCGTTCGCTGGAGGATTCGATCGGCGCTATCGCGGGAAGGCTTCAGGCTCGAGCGGCGTGACGAGGTAGTGCCGGCCTAGGCGGAGGGGCGCTACGTCTGATTGGAGAAGCGTCGTGCCCCTCGGTCGCCTTTGGCGACACCTCTCTCGAAATCGGGGGAGGTCTACGGCGTGAAAGCCTCGCTCAGCGCTTCGGCGGGATCGAATAGGTGCCGGTCGCGTGCGCGATCGTGTGGCCGCCGGCGACGATATCGATGTCGTAGACCATCAGGTTCTTGCCGAGCTTCAGGATACGGCAATGGCCGTCGATCGGCCCGGCCTCGGCCTTGCGCATGAAGTTGATGTTGAGATTGGTGGTGACGGACAGCGCGTCCGGCCCGGCATGCGAGAGCACGCAGACATAACCGCCGATGTCGGCCAGCGTGAACAGGCAGGGGCCGGACACCGTGCCGCCGGGGCGCAGGTGTCTTTCGTCGGCGTTGAGCCTGACCGTGCAGCCGCCGGGAAAGACGTCGACCGCCTCATAGGCCTGAAGGTCGTTGTTGAGTTGCGGATAGACTGATTTCAGCAATGCATTGACCTCTTGCGCCGTCAGCACTGGCTTCAGATTGTCCTGCTTCGGCATGGCATGGTCCGTTTGCTGTCGTGGCGCATGGGTGGCTATTCGGCGCCTGTTATGATCTTGCAGGGGTGAGAAAGCACGGCGGAAGCCTTTCCTTCAACCGGCAGCGTGCTAGTTCTTTTGTTCCATGGTGGCCGTCGCCGCCGACTGAATGAATTGCGGAGATCACGCGTGGCCGAAATCGTCGCCATCAAGACCGAGCCTGCCGGGCCCGTGTTTGCCGAACAGGCCAATGGCATCGCAAGGCTGACGCTGGCGAGCCCGCCGGCCAATGCGCTGTCGCTTTCGGTGATGGCCGCCCTGCAGGCCGAGCTCGACCGGCTGCGCGACGATCGTTCCGTGCGTGTCATCATCCTGGCCGCCTCGGGCAAGGTGTTCTGCGCCGGGCATGATCTCAAGGAACTCACCGCGCATCGCGGCGAAGCCGACCGGGGCAGGGCGTTTTTCGAAAAGACCTTCGCCGCCTGCTCGGCGCTGATGCAGACTATCGTGCATCATCCGAAGCCCGTGATCGCGGCGGTCGACGGGTTGGCCACCGCCGCCGGCCTGCAACTGGTCGCAAGCTGCGACCTGGCGATAGCCTCGCACGAGGCGACCTTCTGCACGCCGGGCGTCAACATCGGCCTGTTCTGCTCGACGCCGATGGTGGCGCTGTCGCGCAACGTCTCGCGCAAGCAGGCGATGGAAATGCTTTTAACCGGCGAGACCATCGATGCCACCACCGCCAAGGATTTCGGTCTCGTCAACCGCATCGTGCCGCGCGAATACTTGAATCAGGTCGTGACCAAATACGCGCAAACCATTGCTTCGAAATCGCCTTTGACCATCCAAACCGGCAAGGAAGCCTTCTACCGTCAGGCGGAAATGGGGCTTTCAGACGCCTATGCCTATGCTGGCCGCGTGATGGTGGACAACATGCTGGCGCGCGATGCGGAAGAAGGCATCAGCGCCTTCATCGGCAAGCGGCAGCCGGAGTGGAAGGGCGAGTGAAGCGGCCGGCTGTGGCCGTGTCGTTCGTTTCGCATCTCCTGGCGACTTGTCCCGCATGAAAAACAGCCCCGTCCTCGATATCCGGCCCAACACCGTCTGGCATGTCGAGGAGGCGTGCCGGCAGGCATGGCCGGCGGCGGTCGAGCAACTTGCCGACGGCTGGCTGCTCAGGCGTTCGGGCGGCGGCATCCGGCGCACTAATTCAGCCAACCCGCTTGCCGGCGAGCGCCATTGCGATGCCGGTCTGATCGACCGCGTCGAGACCTTCTATCGCGGCTTTCGCCAAATGCCGGTGTTTCGCCTCACCGATTTCACCCGCGAGATTTCCACCGAGCTCGACCGGCGCGGCTACACCATCGAGGCCAGCACGCGCACGCTGCTTGCCTTGCTGGCCGGCCAATCCGCGCTGGATGCCGAGGCTACTGTCGTGACCACGGAGCCGACCGAAAGCTGGTTCGACCTGCGCGACCGGCTGGCCAAGGACCCGCTGATTTTCCGCGACATGGTGGCATCGATCGGCCTGCCCAAGGCCTTCGCTTCATCGCGCGCCGGCGGGCGCACCGCCTCCATCGCCTATGGCGTACTCTGCCATGGCATGCTGGTGGTCGAATCGGTCGCCACTCATCCCGATCATCGCGGCAAGGGGCTCGCCAGGCGCACGGTCGGCGCGCTGATGAACTGGGCGCAAGGCGCCGGCGCCGACAAGGCCTGCCTGCAGGTTGTGGCCGACAACCATCCGGCTCTTGCGGTTTACCGGGCGTTGGGCTTCAACACCGAACTCTACAGCTATCACTACCGCTTCGCACCGGATGCAGCATGAAACACGATACCTATGACAACGCCTACATCGCCGGCATCCTGAATTCGGTGAAGACCATCGCCATGGTCGGCGCCTCGGCCAACGACGTGCGGCCGAGCTGGTTCGTGCTGAAATACATGCTGGCCAAGGGTTTTTCGGTGTTCCCGATCAATCCCGGCCATGCCGGCAAGGAAATCCTCGGCCGTTTGACCTATGCCAGGCTGGCCGACATCCCCGAGCCGATCGACATGGTCGACATTTTCCGCGCCCCTGCGGCGGTGCCCGGCATCGTCGACGAGGTGCTGGCGCTCGACCCGCTGCCCAAGGTGATCTGGATGCAGCTTGGCGTGCGCCACGACGAGGCGGCCGCCAAGGCGGAAGCCGCCGGCATCAAGGTGGTGATGAACCGCTGCCCCAAGATCGAATATGGCCGCCTGTCCGGCGAGATCGGCTGGACCGGCGTCAATTCCGGCGTGCTGTCGTCCAAAAGGCCGATCATGCGTTCCGGGTTCCAGAGTTTCGGCGTGCGCCAGAAGTAATCCGGAACGTTTTTTCGCGGTTGCGTCGAAACGTTGGCCCGCTGTTCGAAAAATAGCGGTCCAGGGGCAAAATCTTCTTTGCTTTCAGCGCGCCGCTCGCCCAAGAATGCCCGGCGATTTTCAGGGGCTATTTCAGGAGGTTTTCGATGAGCCAGCGCGCACCCGGTTTCAACACGCTCGCGGTTCACGCCGGCGCCAAACCCGATCCGGCCACCGGCGCCCGCGCCACGCCGATCTACCAGACCACCTCCTATGTCTTCGACGATGCCGACCACGCCGCCTCGCTGTTCGGCCTGAAGGCGTTCGGCAACATCTACACCCGCATCATGAACCCGACGCAGGCGGTGCTGGAGGAGCGCGTCGCCGCACTCGAAGGCGGCACGGCCGCACTTGCCGTGGCGTCCGGCCATGCCGCGCAGTTGCTGGTGGCGCATACCTTGCTCAAGTCGGGCGAGAATTTCGTCGCCGCGCGCCGGCTTTACGGCGGTTCGATCAACCAGTTCGGCCATGCCTTCAAGAATTTCGGCTGGGAAGTGCGCTGGGGCGACACCAGCGATCTCTCGACCTTCGAAAAGCAGATCGACGAGAAGACCAAATTCATCTTCACCGAGAGCCTGGCCAACCCGAACGGCGAATTCGTCGACATCGAGGCGCTCGGCGAGCTGGCCCGCAAGCACGGCATTCCGCTCGTCGTCGACAACACGCTGGCCACGCCCTATTTGATGCGGCCGATCGAGCACGGCGCCGACATCGTCGTCCATTCGCTGACCAAGTTCATCGGCGGCCACGGCAATTCGATCGGCGGCGTCATCGTCGACGGCGGCACCTTCGACTGGTCGAAGTCCGGCAAATATCCGATGCTGTCCGAGCCGCGCCCCGAATATGGCGGGCTGGTGCTGCACGAAACCTTCGGCAATTTCGCCTTCGCCATCGCCACCCGCGTGCTTGGCCTGCGCGATTTCGGCCCGGCGATCTCGCCCTTCAACGCCTTCCTGATCCTGACCGGGCTGGAGACGCTGCCGCTCAGAATGCAGCGCCATTGCGACAACGCCGCCGCCGTCGCCGCCTGGCTGTCAAAGCATCCGAAAGTGTCCTGGGTGTCTTATCCCGGCTTGCCGACTGACAAGAACAACGCCCTACAGAAGCGCTATTCGCCGCTTGGCGCCGGTGCCGCGTTCACCTTCGGCCTCAAGGGCGGCTACGATTCCGGCGTCAAGTTCGTCGAGGGGCTGGAACTGTTCTCGCACCTCGCAAATATCGGCGACACCAAGTCGCTGGTCATCCACCCCGCCTCGACCACACACCGCCAGCTCTCCGACGAGCAGAAGGTGGCGGCCGGCGCCGGCCCGGACACGGTGCGCCTGTCGGTCGGCATCGAGAATATCGAGGACATCATCGCCGATCTCGAACAGGCGCTCGCCAAAGCCTGATTGGCATGGCACAGAAGGCTCCGGATCAGACCGGAGCCTTTTTCATGACCGAGCCGAAATTCCTCTCCGTTTCCGTCGACGGCGTCGAGCCCGAACATGGTGCGCCGGCGCCCGACCGGCTGGTCTCGGGCGATCCGAAATTCCGCACCTGGAATGCCGAGGAGCGCGATGGCGGCCTTTACGCCGGCATCTGGGAATCGACCCCCGGCAAATGGCGCATCGTGTATGACGAGTGGGAGTTCTGCCACATCCTCGCCGGCGTCTCGGTGATCGCGGAAGAGGGCGGCGAGGCGCGCACCGTGCGTGCCGGCGACAGTTTCGTTCTGAGACCCGGCTTCAAGGGAAGCTGGGAAGTGCTTGAAACGACTCGCAAGGAATACGTGATCAAGCTCTGATCGCCGCTGCCTATCCGGGCACTCGCCCGGATAGCCTGAAGAAGGTGTGCGGCCTCACCAGCCCGCCCGGATTGGCTACATGGGCGTCAAGAACGGCCATGTCGTCATGGAGATCGCCACCTTGAGGCGAAGGTGTCCCACCGTCCGTGCCGATGTCTTGCCTGCTCATCGATTTCGCCCGCCTGTTCATGGCTTATGCCAAGATCGTCGAGTTGGTGGTCGTCGAGCATTGAGAGCGGTCTTTCTTGTTGCGGGTCGCGCCGATCCGCTTCCGTGCCGGGCGCGTCATAGTTCCGCCGCAGCACGATGATGGCCGCTCCGACGATCATGACTGCTCCGCACCACTGCGGCGGGCTCAGCCGTTCGCCGAGCAAGACAAACGCTCCGATGATCCCGAACACCGGAATGAGGTTGAAGAAGCTGCCGGCGATGCTTGCCGGCATTGAACGCAACGCCCGCAGATAGAGCCAATAGGCGGCGGCGTAATAAAGCAGCCCGGAGACGATGATCGTAGCAATGTCCGATATTGGGATTGTCGCAACGGGTGGCATTTGCGCCGATCGCAGTTCGATCGGCCAGATCGCCAGCATCCAGCCGAAAGCTACCGTCTGTTGCAAGGCGACGGTAAACAACGGATCGGCGTCGATGTTGCGCGCCAGCACCGTGTAGATCGCGCAGCACCATACACCGGCAAGGATGAGGACGACGCCGATATCGGTCGAAAGCGTCGAGCCGCTGGCGACCAGCCCGCTGACCAGGAGCACGCCGATGGTGGCGGCCGCGACCAGCATGGCGAGCTGGCGGTCGACCGGCTCCTTCAGAAAGGTCCAGGCGAGACCGAGGATCAGGATCGGCTCGAACGCCCACAGCAGCGTCGTCACGCTGGCGCTCGTGCTTGTCAGGCCGAACATGCTGAACGTATAGGCCCAGTCGGGATTGAGCAGTCCGAGCAATGCGATCGGCAACAGCAACCGTTGCGGCGGAACCGGCGCGCCGGTCGCGCCGACCGCCAGCCACAGGGCGACGACGCTCGGGGCAAGCTGGAACACAAGAACGGTGACGGGTGGAAACGAGGAAAGCAGGGTTTTGCTGAGGATCGTCCCGAGCGCCCAGCACAGGCACGCTCCGACGATCGCCACGCGTGGCGACAGTGATGGCATGGTAGCCCTCATGAGAAGGTTGAAACGACGGCGATGCGGGAATGCCGACGACTATGCGTCGTCGTCGCACCGATCGTAGGAAGGCCTTCTCTGAGGACGACTGCTCACCGGTTAGCTGACCTTGAACATCCGTTGGTCGCTGATTGCCTTTTGCTTATACCACATCGCGCCGCGGGCGAACATCGAGGTCGCCGTCGCGCGATCCGTGCAGCCTAGGCTGGGAGCAGAGGGGCTGCGATGACGATTGCCGTGCTGGCGCCGGAGCAGGCCACAAGCCACTTGCCGGCACTTGTCGAGATGCCGATCGCTGCACCTATCCCGGCACCCGCCCGGACAGCCTGAAGAAGGTGTGCGAGGTCACCAGCACGTCCGGATTGGCCACATGGGCATCGAGCACGGCCATGTCGTTTTCCAGATCGTCGCTTGCGACAAAACCCTGGTCGACCATCCTGTCGCGCACATTGGTGATGAATTGGTGCAGCATCGGTCGGCGATCGTGACCGGGCGGATAGACATGGTAGACGGCGTCGACATGGATGTCGCGGACGCCAGCTTCGCGGAACAGGCGGTGCGTGCGGCGGCCAACGAACAGGTCGATGCCTTGCGCGGCCGAATAAGCGATGTAGGCGTTGAGCAGCCGATCCCAGGCCGGCAGCGGCGGGTCGCAGAAATGGGCGACGAAATCGGCCTCGAAACTGGCGATCCAGCCGCCGGGCCGCACCAGCGCCACCATTTCGTTCACGATGCGCTGTGGCTCCGGCACGTTGACCAGCACCAGCCGCATATGCGCGCCGTCGAAGGAGCCGCGTTCCAGCCCGGTATCGTAGGCGTCGCCCTCGCGCACTTCCACTTGGGATAATGCATGGTCGGCCACGAAGCGCCGCGCCATCTCGACGAAATGCGGGCTGCGTTCGAGGCCGAGCACCCGTCCGGTCGGGCCGACCCGCTTGCCGAGCAGATGTAGCACGCCGCCCGGACCGCAGCCGAGATCGATGACGCATTCGCCCGGCCTGATGCCGATGCGCTCGAACTGGGCATCGGAATCGGGCGCCAGATTGGCGATCTGCCGTTTCAGCCTGGCTTCCTCGGCCGGGCCGCGGCCGAGCAGATATTTGTCCTGCCGCATGGTGCACGCTCCCCCTCATCGAGACGTACGGCGATGCGAAACTATGCCTGCGAAAAGGCGAGGATAGCACGGAACCGCCACGCTGGCGCAGGGAACTTCGCGCAGCGCTTGTGAACGTGGGGGAGCAGCCCGAGGACTGCGCCGTCAGGCCGGTTTCGGGAAATTCGCGCGGCTCCGTCACCGCGCTGTCATGGCCGCGCGGTAGCCCCAGCCTGTTTTTTCAACAAGCAAGGAGGCTCCAATGCCGACCCGCCGCAACATCCTCCAGGCAGGTGCTGCTACCGCGCTGCTGATGCCCTTCGCGGGCTTCACCGTCTCCCAGGCCGCCGCGCAGAACGGCCCGCTTTTCCGCTTCGGCATCGTTGCCGACCCGCAATACGCGCCGGTGGTGCCGAACCTGAAGCTCAACCGCTATTATTCCAACAGCCTGTGGAAGCTTTCCGAGGCGATAGAGGCCTTCAACAAGGAGGACCTGCAGTTCGTCGCCACGCTTGGCGACATCATCGACCGGCATTGGGAGAGCTACAACCATATCCTGCCGCTCTACGACAAGCTGAGGCACGAGCACTTCTTCCTGCTCGGCAACCATGATTTCGATATCGCCGCCGAATATCTGACCTCCGTCACCCGAACCGTCGGCATGGAGAAGGCCTATTACGACTTCACCGGCGGCGGTTACCGTTTCATCGTGCTGGACGGCAACGACGTCAGCCTGTTCGCACCGCCGAAGGACGACCCGCGCCGCGACATCGCCGCCAAGCGGCTGGAGGAGTTGACCGCCAAGGGCGCCGTCAACGCGCAGACATGGAACGGCTCGCTCGGCGATGCACAGTTCGCCTGGCTGGGCGAAACGATGAAGAAGGCGCAGCTCGCCGGCGAAAAAGTGATCGTCATGGGCCACTACCCGGTGTTCCCGGTGAACGAACACAATATGTGGGATTCGGAGCGGGTCGTGGAGTTGCTGACCGGCTTCGACAATTTCGTCGCCTATTTCAACGGCCACAACCACGCCGGCAACTATGGCGAGGTCAAGGGCAAGCATTTCCTCAACTTCAAGGGCATGGTCGATACCCCGGCCGAAACAGCCTATTCGGTGGTCGAAGTCTATGCAGACAAGATCGAGGTTCGTGGCCTCGGCCGCGAGCAGAGCCGCACGCTCAAGATCTGAGCGGTCTGATCCGCTGGCAAAACCCGATCCGCGCCATGCGGGTCGGGTTTTTCTTTCACCGCTGGACCGAAAGTTTTTCCAGCCCGTGGAAGTGATAGGTGTCGCGGAACTGCGGCTTCTCGGCAAAGCTCAGCGTCGGCAGGCGCTCGAACAGCGTCTTCAGCGAAACCTGCAATTCCAGCCGCGCCAGTGGCGCGCCGATGCAGAAATGGATGCCGGCGCCGAAGGACACGTTCTTCTGGTCGCCGCGCCCCGGAGTGAAGGCGTCGGGCTCCGCGAAGGCCGACGGGTCGCGATTGGCCATGCCAAGCAGCAGGCCGACCTGCTCGCCGGGCTTCACCGTCACACCGGGCACCACCTCGATCTCCTGATAGGCGTAGCGCGTGAACATGTGCAGCGGCGCGTCATAACGCAGGCATTCCTCCACCGTGGCGGCGGTCGCTTCGGGCGAGGTGAAGAAGCGAGACGGGTCGCCGCCCTGGGAAAGGATCGAGCGCACCGCATTGCCGGTCTGGTGCACGGTCGCCTCGTGGCCGGCATTGAGCAGGAGGATCGTCGAGGAGACCAGTTCGTCCTCGCTCAGCTTCTGGCCGTCCTCCTGCGCCGAGATCAGCAGCGACAGAAGATCGTCGCCCGGCTGCTTGCGCCGCTCGGTGACATAGCCGCGCAGGAAGTCGGAAAATTCGCGCGTGGCGCGGTTGGCTCTGTCCTCGGTCTCGCGGGTGCGGCCGTGCATGTACATGGCCACCATATCGTGCGACCAGTCGAGCAACTGCGGCCCCATCTCCACCGGAACGCCGAGCATTTCGGCGATGATGGTGATCGGCAGCGGCGCGGCATAGGCAGGCAGAAGGTCGACCGGCTTGCCCGGCTCGAAACGGTCGATCAGTTCGTTGGCGAGTACCTCGACGCGTGGCCGCAGCCGCTCCACCTGGCGCGAGACGAAGGCGCGGTTGACCAGCGTGCGCAGCCTGGTGTGTACCGGCGGTTCCAGCTCCAGCATCGAGTTCGCCTCGATGGCGTCGAAGTCTGTGAGGTGGCTGCGGTCCTGGTCGAGGCCGCGACTGTCGGGAATGCCGGCCGGGTTCTGCCGGCCGAAGCGGCGGTCGCGCAGCAGGCCGTTCACCGTGTCGTAGCCGCCCAGGCACCAGAAGCCGAATTCCTTCCAGAAAAAGGCCGGGCTCTCGGCATGCAGCCAGGCATAGGCCGCATAGGGGTTCTGCACGAAGGCCGGCTCATGCGGGTCGAGGCTCAGATGCCGGGTGGCGGGGTCGAAGGAGAGATAGGCTGGCTTGCTCGGCATATGTCGGGTCTCAGGCTGCGAAGGAAAGGCTCAGGATGGCGGCGGCACCCGCCTCGATGCGTCGCCAGTTCACGAAGGCCGCACTTTCGCAGAGTGCCGCGAGCAAATCCGGCCGTCGGCGTTTCAGCGCCTCGGCCTCGCTCAAATGAATGACGACGATGCCGCCTTCTTCCACATGGATGGCGGAAAGGCCAGCGCCGGGTTCGTCCAGATGCGACATGCAATCGATCCAGGCATCCCAATTGCGGCCGTAAAAAGCCGGAAAGCCAAAGGTTTGCGCGAAACGATCATGCAGATCGGCGGTGTCATTGATCTGCGAACAGTCGACGCGGACGAGGCGATGTTGCAAGACATGCTCCTGAGTGGCGAAATGATCAGACTTTCCCGCACAAGGGGGCACGTGCCAACATGAATGTCATCGTCGTCGGCGCCGGTATTGCCGGTCTCTCCACGGCCTGGTCGCTGATCAAGGCGGGCTACGGCGTAACCATTCTGGAGCAGGGGCCGATCCCCAATCCGCTCGCCGCCTCCGGCGATCATCACCGCATCATCCGCCGCGCCTATCGTGCCGGCACCGGCTATGGCCAGCTGATCAGCGAGGCCTATGCGGTGTGGGAGGAGTTGTGGAGCGATCTTGGCGAGAACCATCTCGACCAGCGCGGTTTCCTGTGTGTGTCGCGCGAGCCGGGCGACGAGGCCGAGGAATACCGGGAAGGCATGGAGGCGGGCGGCTGGCCGATCGAGCTCATGGACCCGGCGGCCGCGGTCAAGCGCTGGCCGTTCCTTGAGGCCGGCACCTTCCGCTACGCCTATTTCTCGCCGGACGGCGGCGCACTGCATTGCCGCAGGATCGCGGCGGGGCTGGCCCGGTGGCTGCGCTCCCATGGCGCCGACGTGCGCGAGAACTGCAAGGTGACGGCGGTCGATGCCGAGGCCGGCCGGGTCACGCTTGCCAGTGGCGAAACCCTGCATGCCGGCCGGGTGGTGGTCACCGCCGGCGCCTGGGTGCTGAAACTGTTTCCCGAGCTCGGCACCGAACTCAAGACCTATCGCACCGCGCTCGCTTATGTCGATCCGCCGGCGGACCTGAAGGCCGCCTGGGAGGCCGCTCCGGTCATCCTCGATATCGGCGGCAAGACCGACGGCTACATGATCCCGCCGACACGCGGCACCGGCATGAAGTTCGGCTCCGGCCTGCACAAGGTGCCGACGAGCGACGCCGACTGGAACCGCGTGCCGGTGCCGGGAGAGGGCGAGCAGATCCGCGACCTGTTTTCGCCGCCCATCGCCCGCATCGACGAGTATCGCGTCACCGAGGTGGTGACCTGCGCCTACACCTTCACCGCCGATGAAAAGTTCCTGGCCCGCGAAAAGGGCCATTGCCTGATCGTCTCGCCCTGTTCCGGCCACGGCTACAAATTCGGCGCCGCCGTCGGGCGGCGGGTGGCGCGGTCGGTTGACGACGGCGACATTGCCGGGCTCAAGCGCTGGCTGCGCGCCGAATTGGCGTAACGTGCACGCCGGGGGCGTGTCGATCGCCGCGTAGGCGGCGCCTGCGCGGCACCGCCAACCCAAATCCTGAAATCGAATCTGTGAACGCTGGTCCTCTGGGGGCGGCGCGCAGCCGCATGCGCCGGCCGTGCGGTCGCTGCGCCAGCCATGGCGCAACCCGTTGGCGGCCGGCCTGACCACGCGCCGCCCCGCGGACGAATTTTGTCCCGTTGACATTGCTATTCATTGACACTAAGTACCAGTAGTCAGTAACGCTTAGTAGGTAGGAAAGAGGCGCATGGGCAAGCAGATGACGGAAATGCTCAAGGGCACGCTGGAGGGTATCGTTCTCGCGATCCTGTCGATGCAGGCCGCGTATGGCTACGAGATCACGGCGCGGCTGCGCGAGCAGGGTTTCACCGACATCGCCGAAGGCACCGTCTACGCGCTGCTCGTCAGGATCGAGCAGCGCGGCCTCGTCGATGTGGAAAAGGTCCCCTCGGAGAAGGGCCCGCCACGCAAGGTCTACACCCTCAACGCGCAGGGGCGGGACTATCTCGACGAATTCTGGAGGACCTGGGGCTTCCTCACCGAACGGCTCGAACAGCTCAACACGGAAAGGAAATAGACATGGCCAAAGGATGGCTCGAACTGATCGCGGGGTCGCTCGAAGAAAAGAAGCGATACCGCCAATACAAGGCGCGCACGCAACAGCTTCCCGCCAATTACCGCGAGGCGGTCGAGGCGATCGACCGGTACCTGATGTATTTCGGCGGGATTACGAAAGGGGATGTGCTGGTGAAGATGACGGAGGATCTCATCGATCTCTTCGAGCAAAGTGCCGCGATCGGAACCCCGATCCGCGCGATCGTCGGCGAAGACCCGGTGGAATTCGTCGAGACGTTTCTCGAGAATTACGCGGATGGCCGCTGGATCAACAAGGAGCGGAAGCGGCTGATCGACACCATCGATCGCGTTGCTGGAAAACCGGAAGGGGCTGTTCAATGATGGCTCATCAGGCACAGGCGATCCGCGTGCGGGGCCTGGAGAAGTCGTACGAGGCACTGCATGTGCTGCGCGGCGTCGACTTCGACGTGGCGCGGGGCAGCATCTTTGCCCTGCTCGGCTCGAACGGGGCAGGCAAGACCACGGTGGTCAAGATACTGTCCACGCTTATCAAGGCCGACGCCGGCGCGGGCAGCGTCAACGGCTTCGATGTCGCCACGCAGGCGCAGAGCGTGCGGGAGACCGTCAGTCTCACCGGCCAGTTCGCGGCCGTCGATGAAATCCTCAGCGGGCGCGAGAACCTCATCCTGGTCGCCCGGCTGCGGCACCTCGACGATCCGGACAAGGTCGCCGACGACCTGCTCCAGCGTTTTTCGCTGACCGAGGCGGCGGCGCGCAAAGTGTCGACCTATTCCGGCGGCATGCGCCGGCGCCTCGACATCGCCATGAGCCTCATCGGCAACCCGCCGGTGATCTTCCTCGACGAGCCGACGACCGGGCTCGATCCGCAGGCGCGCCTCGAAGTGTGGCAGGCGGTCAGGGAACTCGCATCGCAGGGCACAACGGTGCTTTTGACGACGCAGTATCTGGATGAGGCCGAACAGCTCGCCGACCGCATCGCCATCCTGCACAAGGGCCGGATCATCGTGAACGGCACGCTGGCCGAGCTCAAGCAGCTGCTGCCGGCCACCACGATCGAATATGTCGAGAAACAGCCGACGCTGGAGGAGGTCTTCCTTGCCGTTATCGGCAACGACGATGCCGCCGGCAATGACAACGCGGCGGCCAACAGCCGCAGGGATAACTGAGGAACGACGATGACCACGCACTTTTTCGGCGATACTGCCGTCCTCTTGGGACGCTCGCTACGCCACATCGCCCGCAGCCCCGACACCATCATCACGACCACGATCATGCCGGTCGCCTTCATGCTGTTGTTCGTCTACGTCTTCGGCGGCGCCATCAATACCGGGGCGGCTTCCTATGTGAACTACCAGTTGCCCGGCATCCTGCTCATCACTATCGCCTCGGGCATCGCCTACACCGCGTTTCGGCTCTTCGTGGACATGAAAAGCGGCATCTTCGAGCGGTTCCAGTCGATGCCGATCGCCCGTTCGTCGGTGCTGTGGGCGCATGTGCTGACCTCGCTGGTCGCCAATCTGATCTCGCTTGGCGTCGTCCTACTGGTCGCTCTCATCATGGGTTTCCGCTCGGGAGCGGGCGTAGCGGCATGGCTTGGCGTCGCCGGCATCCTGATCCTGTTCACCCTGGCGCTGACCTGGGTCGCGGTGATCGCCGGTCTCTCGGCAAAATCCATCGACGGCGCCACCGGGTTTTCCTACCCACTCATCTTCCTGCCGATGCTGAGTTCGGCCTTCGTGCCGACACACACGATGCCCGGCCCGGTGCGCGCCTTCGCCGAGAACCAGCCGGTGACGGCTATCGTCAACGCCATTCGCGGCCTGTTCGCCGGGCAACCGGTCGGCGCCGACATCTGGGTTGCACTAGCCTGGTGTATCGGCATCCTCGTCGTCGCCTACGCTTTCGCCATGGCCACCTATCGCCGCAAGATCGCGTAGTCGCGGGTAGTATTGGGGCGGCGCGGACATTGAATGATGCTCCCGCCTGCGAAGATCTTCCTGCAAGACCTGCGACCGCCAGGACGAAAGCCGCCAACGGAAAAAAGCCGGGTCAGCGACCCGGCTCTTCCATCTCTATGACAAAACCGCTCAGTACTGGCAGTGGTTGCGAATGTGCACCCGGCGCCAGCCGGCCTCGCCTTCGGAGACCATCACCCTGCGCGCGACGCGCTGGTAGGTCGGCGGCACTTCCAGCACGCGCTGGGTTTCCTCCTGCACCACCACCTGTTCGGTCTGGTAGCCATATTCGGCGGGGATGACGACGCGGCGGCGGGCCTCCGGCTGGACGACGACCCTTTCGGCCACTTGCTCGTAGCGCGGCTTGTATTGGACCTTGCACAGCACCCGGCGGCCGTTGATGACGCGCCATTCCCAGCCATAACCGCCGTCGGAGACCTGGACGGTGCGGTAGCGGGTCTCAACCACGGCCGGCACCACTTCGTAGGTGACGCGCGCGGGGCGGATCATCACTTCGCGCTGGCGGGTTCCATAGATGGCGGGCGTCCGCACCACGCGGCTGTAGCCGGGGCTGACCTGGACCTCGCCGTAGACAGTGTCGTAGACCGGCTGCGTCCTGTACGGCTCGTAGCACTCGATCGCGCGGCCGCCGGCCACGGTTTCGGAGGCGGTACCGAGCACGATCAGTGCGGACACGGCCAGCGAAAGCTGCTTCTTCAACATATGCCACCCCTTTTTACGCGTACTGACGCCGCTCGCTGCAACTTTAGCGAAAGGCGAAGGCCGGAAAAGCGAATTCTTTAAAATTCGTTAACGCCGGCGCCGCCCGCGAAAATGCGCTGGCCGGATGGCTAGGCCGACCGGTCTTGCGCTAAGGTGAGGCGGCATCCTATTTACGGACACGACAGTCAGCATCGATTCCGCGCGTCCGCCGCGGAAATCCCATCCAGGCAAGGGACCATTTATGAAGAGCCCACTCGAAACCTACATGAACCTCGTTCCGATGGTGGTCGAGCAGACCAATCGCGGCGAGCGGGCCTACGACATCTTCTCGCGGCTCCTGAAGGAGCGCATCATCTTCATCACCGGCCCGGTCGAAGACGGCATGGCGACGCTGGTGTGCGCGCAGCTTCTGTTCCTCGAAGCCGAGAACCCGAAGAAAGAGATCAACCTCTACATCAACTCGCCGGGCGGCGTGGTGACTTCCGGCATGGCCATCTACGACACCATGCAGTTCATCAAGCCGGCGGTATCGACGCTGTGCATCGGCCAGGCGGCCTCGATGGGCTCGCTGCTTCTGTGCGCCGGCCACAAGGACATGCGTTTCGCCACGCCGAACGCCCGGATCATGGTTCACCAGCCTTCCGGCGGCTTCCAGGGCCAGGCCTCCGATATCGAGCGCCACGCCCAGGACATCATCAAGCTGAAGCGCCGCCTCAACGAGGTCTACGTCAAGCACACCGGCAAGGACTACGAGACGATCGAGAAGACGCTCGACCGCGATCATTTCATGACCGCCGACGAAGCCCGGGATTTCGGCCTCATCGACAAGGTCATCGAAAGCCGCGATCCGGTCGAGGCTTCCGCAGCCTGAAACCGAAGACGTTAAAATGGCAGTTGCTGGCCGCAGACCACGCTTTTGGTGTGGTTTGCGGCATTTCGGCCACAATTGGCTGTTTCCTCGACTGCGGCGATTGCCTACGTTAAGGCTATGTTGATTTTCGGCGGCTTAGCTTTCAGCGGGGTTGCAGGAATCATTGCCACGTTTTCTGATTTGTGTTTCGTACGGAATGCGTTGCAGGAGCCAGACCACTGGCCGGCGCGGAATCCCGCGATAGATAATTAGGTGTGCCATACGCCAAAGCATCGGCGGGTGCCCATGAAAGGACTGGGACGATGAGTAAGGTCAGCAACAGCGGCGGTGATTCCAAGAACACCCTCTATTGCTCCTTCTGCGGCAAGAGCCAGCACGAAGTGCGCAAGCTGATCGCCGGCCCGACGGTGTTCATCTGCGACGAATGCGTCGAACTGTGCATGGACATCATCCGCGAGGAGAACAAGACCTCGATGGTGAAGTCGCGCGAAGGCGTGCCGACACCGCAGGAAATCCTCAAGGTTCTGGACGACTACGTCATCGGCCAGCCCTACGCCAAGCGCGTGCTGTCGGTGGCGGTCCACAATCACTACAAGCGCCTGGCGCATGCCGGCAAGAACAACGACGTCGAACTGGCGAAGTCGAACATCCTTTTGATCGGCCCGACCGGCTGCGGCAAGACGCTGCTCGCCCAAACGCTGGCCCGCATCATCGACGTGCCCTTCACCATGGCCGACGCCACGACGCTCACCGAAGCCGGTTATGTCGGCGAGGACGTCGAAAACATCATCCTGAAGCTGCTGCAGTCGGCCGACTACAATGTCGAGCGCGCCCAGCGCGGCATCGTCTACATCGACGAAATCGACAAGATTTCGCGCAAGTCGGACAACCCCTCGATCACCCGCGACGTGTCGGGCGAGGGCGTGCAGCAGGCGCTTCTGAAGATCATGGAAGGCACCGTTGCTTCCGTGCCGCCGCAGGGCGGCCGCAAGCACCCGCAGCAGGAGTTCCTGCAGGTCGACACCGCCAATATCCTGTTCATCTGCGGCGGCGCCTTCGCCGGCCTGGACAAGATCATCTCCGACCGCGGCCGCAAGACTTCGATCGGCTTCGGCGCGACGGTTGCCTCGCCGGAAGATCGCCGCACCGGTGATCTGTTCCGCCAGGTCGAGCCCGAGGATCTGCTGAAATTCGGCCTGATCCCGGAATTCGTCGGCCGTCTGCCGGTTCTGGCGACGCTTGAGGACCTCGATGAACCTGCTCTGATACAGATCCTGACCGAGCCGAAGAACGCGCTGGTCAAGCAGTATCAGCGGCTGTTCGAGATGGAGAATGTGGACCTGACCTTCCACGAGAACGCACTGTCGGCTATCGCCAAGCGCGCCATCGAGCGCAAGACCGGCGCGCGCGGCCTGCGCTCCATCATGGAAGCGATCCTGCTCGACACCATGTTCGAGCTGCCGGCGCTGGAAGGCGTTCGCGAAGTCGTGATTTCGGAAGAGGTCGTCTCGGGCAACGCCCGGCCGCTCTACATCTATTCCGAACAGAAGGAAAAGAAGGGCAACGTCAGCGCCTGACGTGCCTTCCTCCAGGGTTGGAACGGCGCCGAAAGGCGCCGTTTTCGTTTCCTGGATGCGGGCTTGGCGAAAGGCCATGCCTAGCACTAAAGGCAGGTGCCGGCGGACCTTGATCTTTGCCGGCGCCGCATCCACTTAATCAGCGAAGGCCAAGGGCCGAATTCTGTGCTGCAAAACTCCCGTCACAATCGGTGGTAGGCGGAATGACCCGCGGTCGTTAATATGAGATTCGCGATTGGCTAAGGGCGGTCGCGAAGGAAAGGTTGGACAATGGCCAAAATATCCAAGGCTCCCGGCGACGGCGCCTTTGCGGTTCTTCCACTGCGCGACATTGTGGTGTTTCCACATATGATCGTTCCGCTCTTCGTCGGGCGTGAAAAATCGATCAAGGCGCTGGAAGAGGTGATGGGCCAGGAAAAGCAGATCCTGCTTGCCACCCAGATGAATGCCGCCGACGATGATCCCGAAGCCGATGCGATCTACGACATCGGTACGCTCGCCAACGTCTTGCAGCTCCTGAAGCTCCCCGACGGCACCGTGAAGGTGCTGGTGGAGGGCGTGGCGCGTGCCAAGATCGTGTCGTTCACCGACCGCACCGATTACCACGAGGCCAAAGCCAGCGTTCTGGCCGAGCCCGAGGAGGAAGAGGTCGAGGTCGAAGCGCTGGCGCGTTCCGTGGTTTCGGACTTCGAGAACTACGTCAAGCTGAACAAGAAGATCTCGCCCGAGGTGGTCGGCGCGGCCAGCCAGATCGACGACTATTCCAAGCTCGCCGACACGGTTGCCTCGCATCTCGCCATCAAGATCCCCGAGAAGCAGGAAATGCTCGCCACGCTGTCCGTCAAGGAACGGCTGGAAAAGGCGATGGGCTTCATGGAAGCCGAAATCTCCGTCCTGCAGGTGGAGAAGCGCATCCGCTCGCGTGTAAAACGCCAGATGGAGAAGACGCAGCGCGAGTACTACCTCAACGAGCAGATGAAGGCGATCCAGAAGGAACTCGGCGAAGGCGAGGACGGCCGCGACGAGGCCGCCGAGATCGAGGCGCGCATCAAGAAGACGAAGCTGACCAAGGAGGCCCGCGAGAAGGCGGAAGCCGAGTTGAAGAAGCTGAGGACCATGTCGCCGATGTCGGCGGAGTCCACCGTCGTGCGCAATTATCTGGACTGGCTGCTGTCGATCCCGTGGGGCAAGAACTCCAAGGTGAAGCAGGATTTGAGCTTTGCTCAGGAAGTGCTCGACACCGACCATTTCGGCCTCGACAAGGTCAAGGACCGCATCGTCGAGTACTTGGCCGTGCAGAGCCGCCAGAAGAAGCTGAAGGGGCCGATCCTGTGCCTCGTCGGCCCTCCCGGCGTCGGCAAGACCTCGCTCGGCAAGTCGATTGCCAAGGCGACGGGTCGCGAGTTCATCCGCATGGCGCTCGGCGGCGTGCGTGACGAAGCCGAGATCCGCGGTCACCGCCGCACCTATATCGGCTCGATGCCCGGCAAGGTCATCCAGTCGATGAAAAAGGCGAAGAAGTCCAACCCGCTCTTCCTGCTCGACGAGATCGACAAGATGGGCCAGGACTTCCGTGGCGATCCGTCGTCGGCGCTGCTCGAGGTGCTCGATCCGGAACAGAACGCAACGTTCATGGACCACTATCTGGAGGTCGAATACGACCTTTCGAGCGTGATGTTCGTGACGACGGCGAACACGTTGAACATCCCTGCGCCCTTGATGGACCGCATGGAGATCATCCGCATCGCCGGCTACACCGAGGACGAGAAGGTCGAGATAGCCAAGCGGCACCTGATGCCGAAGGTGGTGCGCGACCACGCGCTGCAGCCGAAGGAGTTCTCGGTTTCCGAGGACGCCATCCGTGCCGTGATCCAGACTTACACCCGTGAAGCGGGCGTGCGCAGCCTTGAGCGCGAGCTGATGAAGCTCGGCCGCAAGGCGGTGACCGAGATCCTGAAGACCAAGAAGAAGTCGGTGAAGATCACCGCCGTCAACTTGGCTGATTATCTCGGCGTCGAGCGCTACCGCTTCGGCCGTGCCGAATCCGACGATCAGGTCGGCGTCGTCACCGGCCTGGCCTGGACCGAGGTTGGCGGCGAGCTGTTGACGGTGGAAGGCGTCATGATGCCCGGCAAGGGCCGCATGACGGTGACCGGCAACCTGCGCGACGTGATGAAGGAATCGATCTCTGCGGCGGCATCCTATGTTCGCTCGCGGGCGCTCGATTTCGGCGTCGAGCCGCCGCTGTTCGACAAGCGCGACATCCACGTGCATCTGCCCGAGGGTGCCACGCCGAAGGACGGTCCGTCGGCCGGTGCTGCCATGGCCACCGCCATCGTGTCGATCCTGACCGGCATCCCGGTCCGGGCCGATGTGGCGATGACCGGCGAGATCACGCTGCGTGGACGCATCCTGCCGATTGGCGGCCTCAAGGAGAAGCTGCTGGCGGCACTGCGCGGCGGCATCAAGAAGGTGCTGATCCCGGAAGAGAACGCCAAGGATCTGGCGGAGATTCCGGACAATGTGAAGAACGGAATGGAGATCATTCCGGTCAGCAGAGTGGGTGAAGTGCTGCGGCACGCGCTGGTCAGGATGCCGGAACCGATCGAATGGGTCGAGCCCGTCAACACGCCGGCGAGCACCGATGCCGACGATGCCGGAAAGTCGCTGGCTCATTAACAGCGGCCAAGAGTGCGACGCACAAACGGAAAGCCGGGCCTTTGAGCCCGGCTTTCTTGTGAAAAAGCCCGGTTTTCCGGGCTTTTTTCGTCTTTTTGTCGGTCTTGCGGCTTGGTTGTGGGAACGCTTCTTTCTAAAGTCCAATCCCTGCCGGATGAGTCGCAAGTTCCGGTTTTCTCATGGAAGGGAATTTTTATGAACAAGAACGAACTGGTGTCCGCTGTCGCCGATGCCGCGAAGATCTCTAAGGGTGACGCGCAGTCGGCGGTGGATGCGGTGTTCTCCGTAATCACCGGCGAGTTGAAGAATGGTGGCGATGTCCGTCTGGTCGGCTTCGGCAATTTCTCGGTCTCGAAGCGCGCTGCCTCGACCGGCCGCAACCCCCAGACCGGTGCTGAAGTGAAGATCCCGGCGCGTACGGTGCCGAAGTTCACGGCTGGCAAGGGCCTGAAGGACGCCGTCAACTAAGACGTCCCATTGTTCAGAAATGCGAAAAGCCGGGCCTTGAGCCCGGCTTTTTTGTTGTCTGGTTGGTGCGCCGGCGCCATCGCCAAAAGGCTTGGCAATGGCTTCGGGCGCGCTGCGGCCGTGAGCGATGCGAAGGCGGGGAAGGGCGCGTGCAAGCGCCTGACGGGGCTGTGAGGCAACTGGATCGGTTGCTATCGCTATCCGTGTCTCGGCAATGCGTGTGGGAAGATCGATATCGCACAACCTGGCGCGCAGGTTAGCGGCGTGGCTGCAAAACCGCTTACGCGGCCGCGTTGCCCCGTTCCTTGCAAACAATGGCTTGGAGGAGAGAAAATGGCGCGAGTGACGGGGCTCGAACCCGCGACCTCCGGCGTGACAGGCCGGCACTCTAACCGACTGAGCTACACCCGCGCACTGGACGAATTCGGCTGGCCGCGTTCGTCGTTGGCGGCTGGATACGGGGTTCACCGGCAGGTGTCAAGCGGCGCGCCGTGGCTAATTGCAGTTCATGCGAAGGTTTTTTGACAGCATGCAGAAAAGCCGCGGAAGGACGGGTGGGGCGTCTCATCCACGCCGTCATTTGGCCTTGCGCAGCGCACGCTAACTGCTTAAAGGTCCGCCCCGGAGCGGGCGATTAGCTCAGTTGGTAGAGCGCTTCGTTTACACCGAAGATGTCGGCGGTTCGAGCCCGTCATCGCCCACCAGTTCCTTCATCAAGCCGATCCGGTCTAGCCATCGTTGAGTTGCGCGCCAACCATGCTCGGCGCGCTCGCACTTGCCCGTGGCCATGAAAAAGCCGCGCCGGAGGCCGGCACGGCTGGCAGTTGGCTCGGGAGGAGCGGCTCAGGCTTTTTTGCGCCGGTTCTGGCGTTGCTGGTCGATGACGACGGCGGCAACGATGATGATGCCCTTGATGATCTCCTGGTAGTAGGCGCCGACCTTGAGGAAGGTGAAGCCGGAGGTCAGCACGCCCAGGATGATGGTGCCGATCACCGTGCCGGAGATGCGCCCGACGCCGCCCGACAGCGAGGTGCCGCCGATGACCGCCGCCGCGATGGCGTCGAGTTCATAGGCGACGCCCATATTGGGCTGGCCGGAGGCGGCGCGCGCCGCCGTCACCACGCCGGCGAGACCGGAAAGCAGGCCGGCGATGGCATAGACCTTGACCAGGTGGTTGCCGATGTTGATGCCGGACACCCGCGCTGCCTGCTGGTTGGCGCCAATGGCGTAGGTGAACTTGCCGTAGCGCGTGTAGCCGAGCGCGATGTGGAAGATCAGCGCCACCAAAAGGAAGATGATGACCGGCAGCGGCAGCGGGAAGCCGAACACCTCGAAGCTCTTGCCGAACCAGGTGAATTTGTCGCTGAGGAGCGCCACCGGCTGGCCCATCGTGTACCATTTGGCGATGCCACGCGCCGACACCATCATGCCGAGCGTGGCGATGAAGGGCGGTATCTTGGTCTTGGCGATGATGAAGCCGTTGATCCAGCCCGCCAACAGGCCGACGCCGAGGCCGGCCAGGATGGCGAAGATCGGCGAGATGTCGGTGAGGGAAGGGTAGACGGCACGCGGATTGGCGGCCGTCTGCGCCAGGCTGGCGGCCACCATGGCGACCAGGCCGACGACCGATCCCGACGACAGGTCGACGCCACCGGTGATGATGACTTGCGTCACGCCCACCGAGATGATGCCGATGACCGACACCTGCAGGATGATGATCGACAGGCGCTGCTTGTTCATCAGGAAGCTGTCGCCGACCAGGATCCAGCCAAGGATCTCGAACACCAGCGCGATGCCGATCAGGACGGCAAGAATGGAAACCTCGGGCGGCAGGCGCTTCTTCGATCCTATGATGCTCGCAGGCCCTGCAACGTCATTCGTAGTCATGTTCGTCTCCACCCCAAACGGGCGGCGCGCTCAATGCGACGCCAGCTCCATGATCTTGACTTGGTTGGCTTCTTCCCTGTCGAGGAAGCCGGTGACCCGGCCCTCGTGCACCACCATGATGCGGTCGCTCATGCCGAGCACCTCGGGCATCTCCGACGAGATCATGATGACGGCGACGCCTTCGCCGGCGAGCTTCGAGATCAGGCGGTGAATCTCGGCCTTGGCGCCGACATCGATGCCGCGCGTCGGCTCGTCGAGGATGAGGATCTTCGGCTTGGTCAGCAGCCAGCGGCCGATCAGCACCTTCTGCTGGTTGCCGCCGGAGAGGTTGTTGATCGGCTCCGCCATATCGGGCGTCTTGACGCGCAGCGCGTTGCTGACCTCGACCGAAGCCTTGGAGAGCTGTTTCTGGCGCACGAAGCCGCCCTTGACATAGCCCGACTGCAACACCGCGATCTGGGTGTTTTCCTGGATGTCGAGCAGAAGGAAACAGCCGGTATCCTTGCGGTCCTCGGTCAGGAAGGCCATGCCGTGGCGCATGGCGGTCGCCGGGCTGTCGACGCGCACCGTCTTGCCGAACAATTCGATGGTGCCGGCATCGGCGGGCGTCACGCCAAAAATGGTCTCGGCGATGTTGGAGCGCCCCGAACCGACCAGGCCGGCGATGCCGAGAATCTCGCCGGCACGCACCTCGAAGGAGACGTCGGCGAACACGCCCTTCAGCGCCAGCCCCTTCGCCGACAGCACGACGTCGCCGATCGGCACCGTCTCCTTGGGAAACATCTGGGTGATCTCGCGGCCGACCATCATGCGGATGATGTCGTCGCGCGTCACCTCGGTGGAAAATTTGGTCGCGATGTATTTGCCGTCGCGGAACACCGAGAACTCGTCGGCGATTTCGAACAGCTCGTTCATCTTGTGGGTGATGTAGATGATGCCTTTGCCCTGCTCGCGCAGGCTGCGGATGATCTTGAACAGGTGATCCACCTCGCGCTCGGTGAGCGCGGAGGTCGGCTCGTCCATGATCAGCACGTCGGATTCGTAGGAAACCGCCTTGGCGATCTCGACCATCTGCCGGTTGGCGACGCTGAGCGAGCCGACCCTGACGTCAGGGCCGATGTCGATGTTGAGCCGCCGGAACAGTTCCATCGTCTTGCGGCGCATCTGGCCATGGTCGACGAAGCCGAAACGGTTGGTCGGTTCGCGGCGGATCCAGATGTTTTCGGCCACCGTCATCGGCGCCATCAGGTTCAGTTCCTGATGGATCATGGCGATGCCGTTCTCCAGCGCGTCCAGCGGGCCTTTCAGCCGGATGTCGCGGCCGTGGAATTTGAAGGTGCCGGAATCGGGCGTGTAGATGCCGGCGATGATCTTCATCAGCGTCGACTTTCCGGCGCCGTTCTCGCCCATCAGGGCGTGGACGCTGCCCGGGCGCAGGCGGAACTGTACATTGTCGAGTGCCAGCACGCCGGGGAATTCCTTGCGCACATTCTCGACCTCGAGAAGATAGCCGCTTGCGGGCGCAGCGCTGCTGTCGTGCGCGGCTGCCGCCGTTGCATGGCTCTGCATACCGATCAGTCCTCCCGGATCAGGTTCAGGCACTTGTCCGTCGATGGAAAAGATGCGCCGCCGCTCCTCCGGCGGCGCATCCCTGTTGCCTGCCGTCAGTTCTTGGCGGCGTACTTGTCCATGTTGGTCGGGGTCACCAGCTCGAACGGCACCCAGACCGGCGACTGCACCTTCTCGCCCTTGGCAAGCTTCATGGCCGTGCCGACGGCGCCGCTGCCCTGGGCAGCCGCGTTCTGGAAGACGGTGACGTCGAGGTCGCCGGCCTTCATATAGGCAAGCGCTTCCTGGGTGGCGTCGACGCCGCCCACGATCACGTCTTTCATGTTCCAGCCCGCCGCCTTCATGGCGTTGATGGCGCCGATGGCCATGTTGTCGTTGTTGGAGATGACGGCGTCCGGCTTGTGGCCGGCGGCGATCCAGTTGGTCATCAGGTCCTGCGCCTTGACCGGATCCCAGCCGGCGGTCTGCTCGTCGATGACCTTGATGAAGGAACAATCCGGCGTCGCGATCACATCATGCACGTCCTTGGTGCGCATGACGGCCGCCTGGTTGGCGAGGTCGCCCTGCATGACCAGGATGCCGGCCTCCTTCTTGCCGGCTTCCTTCAGCTGGCGGCAGATTTCCTTGGTCTCCAGCGTGCCGGAATCGACTTCGTTCGAACCGACGAACGCGGCCTTGTCGCCCAGCTTGTCGGTGTCGATCGGCTGGCGGTTGACATAGACGATCGGGATGCCGGCGTCGTGGGCGAGCTTGGTCATCGGCGCGGTGGCCGAGGTGTCGACCGGATTGACGATGACGGCGTCGACCTTGGCCGCGATGAAGTTCTGCACCTGGCTGAGCTGCTTGTTGACGTCGTCGTCGGCGATTTCGACCTGCACCGGCTGCTTGGCGTCGGCCGCCGCCTTCTCGATGCCCTTGCGCAGGACGGTCAGGAAGGTGTCCGAATTGGCCATCGAGACGCCGATGTCACCGGCGAATGCCGAGCCGGTCATCAGCGCGGCGAATGCCGCACCCAGAATAAAAGTCTTCATGTCTCTTCTCCTCCACGATTGGTGTCCGGTGGCACCTGAATGATCCGGATAACTGCCCCGGAAAGGGGAACTGCATGCGCCGCCGTCCGCACCGTTCACTTGCGGACTGACAGGTAAACGATGGGGAGGCTGGCCTCCCGAGTGTTAATTTCGGAATGATTGAGCCATTGATGGCTTCTTGTGAAATATTCATTCCATTTTGTCGCGCGCTCGTCAAGATGCAATTTGGGGTGGGGTCTCTGTCGGACCCGACGAGGGGATGGGTTGGCGGGTACGAAATCAGGGGCGCGGACTGGCACAGGCAGTTGCCGTTCGACGCCCTTGTCCGGCGCAGGCGCCTTGGCTAACTTCCGCTCCCGCGCGACTGGCGAACGACGGCGGGGAACCATCGGCAAGCACGGGTATCGACCGCCGCTTGCCCAAGCGATCTCAACGCCAGGAGGTGATTGCCATGTCGCCGCTCGCAGCCCTGCTAGCCATCGTTACCGCCGTACTGATCGGCGCGATCAGCCCCGGCCCGAGTTTTCTGTTTGTCACCCGCATTTCGATCGCCCAATCCCGCATGCATGGCTTGGCGACGGCGATCGGCATGGGGGCGGGCGGCACGGTTTTCGCCAGCTTGGCGCTGCTTGGCCTTGCCGCACTGCTCAACCAGGTCGCCTGGCTTTATCTCGCGCTGAAACTCGCCGGCGGCTGCTATCTGGTCTGGCTGGGGCTTCGCATCTGGCGTGGCGCCGCCGAACCCTTGCCGTCAATTGGCACCGTTCCGGTCGAAAACCGTTCGCTTTGGCGCTCGGTCCTGTTCGCCACCCTGACCCAGCTCAGCAATCCGAAGACTGCGGTCGTCTATGCCAGCATCTTCGCGGCGATGCTGCCTGCCGCGCCGCCGGCATGGCTTCTTCTGCTGCTGCCGCCGCTGGTCTTTGTTGTCGAGGCCGGCTGGTACGCGGTTGTCGCGCTGGTCTTCTCGGCGGATTATCCCCGGGCGGCCTATTCGCGCGGCAAGCTGTGGGTGGACCGGTTGGCCGGCACGGCGATGGGCCTGCTCGGGCTTCGCCTCATCATCGATGGCATCGGGCTGCGCAAGCTCTGAATTTCGCAGGCGCGCCGCGTCGGCGGCGCCTCATGAAAAGGGTCTAGAGGTACTTCTCGACCTTCTTGCCGACGCGCAGGAACCGCAGCGGGTCGATGGCTTCGCCGTCGTGGCGCACTTCGTAGTGCAGATGCGGGCCGGTCGAGCGGCCGCTGCTGCCGGTCTGGCCGATCACGTCGCCGGCCTTCAGCGTTTGGCCGACCGCCACCGAGATGCGGCCGAGATGCGCGTAACGTGTCGTGTAGCCCTGGCCGTGGTCGACCTCGACCATGCGCCCATAGCCGCCATTCCAGCCGGCCTTGGTCACCACGCCGGGCGCCGTGACGCGGGCAGCCGAACCGAGTGGAATGCGGAAATCCATGCCTGAATGCAGTGCCGCCGTGCCAAGCAGCGGGTCGGCGCGCACGCCGAACGGGCTCGTCACCGCCCGGCCGGGCGCTGGATTGGCCAGCGGCAGGCGGCGCGCTTCCTTGCGCAGGCGGTCGAGCTCGTCCAGCGCCTCGTCCAGTTCCTTGACCTTGGTGTCGAACAGCAAGGCGCTGTCGATCGGCACCAGCGGGCCGCCGACATCGCTTTCGTTCTTGCCGAAATCCTTGTCCACCGGCAGGCCGGCGGCCTGCAGTGCTTCCTTGATGGCGTCGGCATTCTCGTAGGTGGTGTCGGCAAGCTTCGTGACGCGCTGAAGTTGTTCGCTCTCGATCGCCCGCAGCGACTGGTTGATGGCCACGAACAGCTTGTCGGCACGATCGGCCGACGAGGCGTCGGGCGGCAGGTCGGCTCGGGTCGACCAGCGTGAGAACGGCTGGGCGTCGGCGCCGCTGAAGCTGGTCAGCATCGCAAGCTGCGGCGCTGCCTTGCCATCGATCAGGGCTGCGTGATCCTCGGGCTTGCTGCGGTCGCCGGGTGTGACGGCGGGGGCGGGCGCCTGCGTTTCCACGGCGGCCGGTTCGATCGCCTCTGCGCGCTCCAGGATCGGTCCCAGCCGGCCGTGGCGCTGGCTGAGCTGCGTCTGGCGCTGCAGGAGTTCGCCGACCTTGGTTTCCATCAACTGCTGGTCGAGCAATTGCCGGCTGGTGATGCGGTCGACCTGCGCGCGCAACGCGGAAATTCTGTCCTCATAGGCCTGCTGCATGCGTGCCTGGCGCGCTGTGGTGGCACCGATCAGATCGTCGCGGAAGACGAGATAGGAAGTGGCCAGAAGGTAGCCGATGATGACGGCGGCGATGGCCGAGCCGAAGCAGGCGATGAGCCACGGACGCACCGTGAAATGCCGGATTTCGTCACCACGGGCGATGATGACGGTATGCGGCTCCTTGCGCCTGCCGAAGACTGCCGACTGACCGTTTGCGTTCACCGAACCAGGCTTTCGTTTGCAACACCCGACAATGCCCATAAGACATTGTTAGGGTTAACAAAGCCTTGCGCGGCGAGCCTCCGGCCTCCATTTCCTGGAGGCGTCTCTACCGGCGCGGTCCGGGTGTTAAAGGGCGCGGACGGCCTCCAGCACCGCCTCGGCATGGCCCTTGACGCGCACCTTGCGCCAGATGCGCGCGATGCGGCCGTCGCGGCCGATCAGGAAGGTGGCGCGCTCGACGCCCATATAGGTGCGGCCGTACATCTTCTTTTCGACCCAAAGACTATAGGCCTCGATTACCTTGCGCTCCTCGTCGGAGGCGAGGTCGACGGCGAGCCCGTGCTTTGCCTTGAACTTGTCGTGTTTTTTCACGCTGTCCGGTGAAAGCCCGATGACGACGGCGCCGGTCTTTTCGAATTCGGGCCTGAGTTGCGAGAAGCTGATCGCCTCGTTGGTGCAGCTCGGCGTATCGTCTTCCGGATAGAAGTAGATAACCACCGGCTTGCCGATGAAGTCCGACAGTTTGAACGAGCCGCCGCCGTCGCGCGGCAGCGTGAAATCGGGCGCCAGATCGCCCATGTCGAGATCGGCCATAACCCTGCCTTTGTTTGAACCTATGCGCCGGCTCACGGTCCCGAAGCAGCCCAGGCCGGGACCGTGCGAGAACCTCAATAAATTGGCGCGCGCACGAACGCAAAGCGGGAATCCGCTTTTGGCGTTCGCGCCCGGCATCGGGTCGCTATAGTGTCGGCCGGGGATTCGTCCGCGAAAGAGGGCTGAAGACGGAGACTGCGTGGATCACGAGCTGCCACGGCACGAAAAGATCAGGTTCAGGCGCGAGGAGATCGCCGATCTCCACTCCTTGCCGTCTGCCAGCCCGACCCCGCCTCTGGGGCAGGCGAAGATCGGTCGCGGCGCGCGGCTCCTGATCCGTGTCGCCTTCGGCATCGGCGCGTTCTTTTTGGTCCTTGTCGCCGGCATCTACGCGATCGGCGCCTCCGGCGTCGGCTCGGAACGGCTGCGTATAGCCGCCGAACAGGCGATCGAAGGCATGGCCGGCGTCGATGTCGATGTGGCCGTCGGCCCGGCCTCGATCACGCTCGACAAGTCGAGTTTCCTCGCCCTGCAGGTTCGTGACGTCACCATGCAGACCGGCAACGGCAAGCCGATGATGGAAGCCGGCTTGATGCGTTTCGGCGTGCGGCTTTTCCCGCTTCTCACGGGCAAGGTCCAATTGACCAGCGCCAGGGTTTCGCAGGCGCGCCTGTTTGTCGACGCGCTTCCCTCGCAAGGCGGCGGCGATTGGGCCGGTTCGCTGCGCAACGCCGACGGCCTCGTCGACCCCGACAAGATCACCGATACGGTGTTCGGGGCGGTCCACCAGTCGCTGGACGCCATAAGGCTGGAATCGGTCCGCGAGATCGACCTCGACAATGTCGAGATCGTGCTGTCGAAGACTGGCGACCTGCGCCTGCTGACCATCGCCGAGGCCAATGTGGCGCAGTCGGGGCCCGGCGGCTTCACCTTCTCCTCCAGGCTCGATATCGATGGCCGCAAGCTCAGCGTCGACGCCTTGGCGGCGCGCGATCCCGCGGCACGCAAGGTCACCTCGCTGACCGCCGACATCGCGGTCGAGCCGATCGGCGCCGAACCGCAGGCGACGCCGGTCGCCGGCAGGGTGGGCGCATTGACGTTGCATCTGGAAGGATCGGAGGGCCAGGGCGACGCGCAGCCAAGGCTCGCCATTTCCGGCACGCTGGCCGGCGCGGTGCTCGACCTCGGCGCGCGCGGCATGCTGCCGCTCGACGCCAAATTGCAGGCCACGCTGCTGCGGGGCGCCAACAAGCTCGCCATCGACAAGCTCGACCTCCAGGTCGGCCGCTCGGATATCGGCATCGAGGGCTCGCTCGGTCCCAAGCCGCGCGAGGGCGTTGCCGGTGAAGACCCGTCCTACCGGTTCGATCTGGTCAGCGACAAATCGGTGCTGGCGCCGGCCGATTCCTCCGAACAGGCGCTGAGCATCGCTGCCCGCATTGCCGGCGATTACCAGACGGTCAGCCGCAAGCTTGTGGTGCCGACCATCGCGGTGCGCTCCGGCGCCGCCGGCGAGGTGCTGGGCAACGCCGCCCTCACTTTCGTGGAAGGCAAGGCGCCCGGCGTCTCGCTCGCGCTCAACGTGCACGACATGCCGGTCTCGCATGTGAAGCAGCTGTGGCCGTGGTTCTCCGCGCATGGCGCCCGCGAATGGGTGTTGCAGAACCTGTTCGGCGGCAGGGTCGTCGAGGCGAGCCTGCAATATCAGGTCGCGCCGGGTCGTGCCGGCAACGGCATTCCGCTCGACCGCAACGAGGTGTTCGGTCGCTTCCAGCTCGAAGGCTCGCGTTTCGATACGGCGGGCCAGATTCCGCCCATCCGCGACGCCAACGGCATCGTCGAATTCCACGGCAACGATGTCGACATCGCGTTGTCGTCCGGCACCGTCTATATGCCCAGCGGTCGCGTCGTCTCGGCCAGCAACGGCACGCTCACCGTCAAGAACGCCAATCTGCCGCCGGTGATCGGCGCGCTGAACATCGATGTCGTCGGCGATGCCGATGCGGTTGCTGAACTCGCCTCCTACGAGCCGATCAACGCCATGCGCCATGTCGGCCTGAAGCCGGAAGAGCTTTCGGGTACTGTCACCGGCAATGTCAGGGCCGACATCCCGTTGCAGCTCGGCATCGACACCTCCAAGCTCGGCTGGCTGGTCTCGCTGGACTATCAGAACCTGGCCATCTCCAAGCCGGTTGACGACCAGATGGTCACCGCCGCCAATGGCAGCATCGTCGTGGACCCGAAGAGCGCCACGGTGACGGCCAAGGCGCAGCTCAACGGCATCCCCGCAGACATCTCCCTGGTCGAGCCGCTCGAGCCGGACGGGCCGGCACGCGCGCGCCAGGTGTCGTTGACAGTCGACGACAAGATCCGCCAGACCATGATGCCAGGCCTGTCCGCCTTGCTTTCCGGTTCGATGAAGATCGCCCTCGACAAGAGCGACAACGACAACCAGCAGGTTGTCGCCGACCTGACCAATGCCAAGCTGAACCTGCCATGGGCGGGCTGGAGCAAGGGGCAGGGGGTGCCGGCGACCGCTTCCTTCACCATGAAGAAATCCGGCGCATCCACGAAACTTTCCGGCTTCAAGCTGGATGGCAAGACCTTTTCCGCCGCCGGGGCGGTCGAATTGTCCGACGGCAGCCTGGTGTCGGCCGACCTCAGCCATGTCCAGTTGAACCGCGGCGACGATGTCGCGGTCTCGGTCAAACGATCCGGCAAAGGTTATACCGTCAAGGTGGATGGCGATGCGCTGGACGCCCGCCCGCTGATCAAGCAATTCACCGCCGACACCGACAGCGCGACCAAGCCGGGTAGCGGCGATTCCATTTCGCTCTCCGCCGACGTCAAGGCACTGACCGGCTTCAACGACGAGACGGTGTCGAATTTCAGCCTCGACTACAGCAGCTCGGGTTCGAAGCTGAACGGGCTGAGCGTCAAGGCGCAGTCGAAGTCCGGTGCGCTGATCGATGTTTCCAACGACACGGCCAATGGCCGGCACACGCTGAACATGAAGTCGACCGATGCCGGCGCGGTGCTGCGGTTCCTCGATATCTACAAGCACATGCAGGGCGGCGCGATCACGGTGGCACTTGCCGGCGCGTCGGACGGGCCGATGCGCGGCACGGTCGACACCCGCAATTTCGTGATCGTCAACGAGCCGAAACTGGCGTCGATCGTCTCGACCAAGCCCACAGGCGACAAGCGTTCGCTCAACGATGCGGTGAAGGCCGACATCGATACCTCCCGTGCGGAGTTCGAGCGCGGTTATGCCGAGATCGACAAGGGCAATGGCTATCTGAAAGTGTCGAACGGCGTGCTGCGCGGTCCGCTGATCGGCACCACCTTCCAGGGCACGCTCTACGACCAGAACAACAATATGGACATGACCGGCACCTTCATGCCGGCCTATGGGCTGAACCGCATCTTCGGCGAACTGCCGCTGGTAGGCGCGCTGTTGGGCAATGGTCGCGACGGTGGGCTGATCGGCGTCACCTACCGCCTCAAGGGCAACGCCAACAAGCCGGACCTGCAGATCAATCCCCTGTCGGTGATCGCACCCGGCATCTTCCGCTCGATATTCGAATTCCGGTAAGCGGAGCCTGCGGGCAACCGGGCTCCGGAACCGTCGCCGGTTCCGGGTGCCGCGATCAGACCGGCTTGACCAGGATGTGTTTTTTCTTGCCGAGCGAAAGCTTTACGACGTTTTCCGGACTCAGATCCTGAAGCGTGATCGCCCGCCGCTCGTCGCTGACCGGCTGGTCGTTGACGCGCACGGCACCACCCTGGACGTGGCGGCGCGCCTCGCCATTGGAGGCGGCGAGGCCGGCCCGCACCACCAGTGCCAGAAGACCAATGCCGGCTTCAAGCTCCGCTCGCGCGATATCGATCGAGGGCAGATTGTCGGAGAGCGCGCCTTCCTCGAAGGTCTTGCGCGCCGTCTCGGCAGCTTCGTCGGCCGCCGCGCGGCCGTGCACGATGGCGGTCACTTCGGTCGCCAGGATCTTCTTCGCCTCGTTGAGCTCGGCGCCGCCGAGTGCTTCCAGCTTGGCGATTTCGGCTAGCGGCAGCCGGGTGAAGATTTTCAGGAACTTGCCGACATCGGCGTCCTCGGTGTTGCGGAAATATTGCCAGAAATCATAGGGGCTGAAGAGATCGCCATTGAGCCAGACGGCGCCGGACGCCGACTTGCCCATCTTCTCGCCGGACGATTTGGTGAGCAGCGGCGTCGTCAGCGCATAAAGCTGGGCGCCGCCCATGCGGTGGCTGAGGTCGACGCCGTTGATGATGTTGCCCCACTGGTCGGAACCGCCCATCTGCAGCACCGTGCCGTAGCGCTTGTTGAGCTCGACGAAGTCGTAGCCCTGCATGATCATGTAGTTGAACTCGAGGAACGACAGCGACTGCTCGCGATCGAGCCTCAATTTGACGCTGTCGAAGGTGAGCATGCGGTTGACCGAGAAATGCCGGCCGACATCGCGCAGGAACTCGACATAGTTGAGCTTCAGGAGCCAGTCGGCATTGTTGACCATGATGGCCGGGTTAGAGCCGTCATAGCGCAGGATGTTGCCATAGACCTTCTTGATGCTCTCGATGTTGGTCTCGATCTGCTCGATGGTGAGCAGCTTGCGCTGGTCGTCGCGGAACGAGGGGTCTCCCACCATGGAGGTGCCGCCGCCCATCAGGCTGATCGCCTTGTGGCCGGTCTCCTGCAGCCAGTACAGCATGGTGACGGAGATCAGATTGCCGATATGGATCGACGTCGCGGTGGCGTCATAGCCGACATAGCCGGTGATCGGACCTTTCAACGCCAGTGCGTCCAGCCCTTCCGGGTCGGATATCTGGTGGATGAAACCGCGTTCATCGAGGACGCGCAGGAAATCGGACTTGAAGGCGGGCATTTTCGTGCTTTCCGAAAGATCGTCGGCCGCGACCGGCCATGGCATAGGCGAATGCGCGCGTTTAGCATCTCAACAGGCGCAATCACAAGGATCGCGGTGCGCTTGCCGATTTGCGGGCATGCCCTACATCACGAATTCTTGAATTGAGGGGCTCTGCTTGCTTCGATGACGGTGCCAGCGTATGGAAGCGCGCGCCTGTTTGGGCGCGCCGCCGTTCCAGAGCTTGCTTCGGATCGACACGCGTTGCTTCAGTTTCGAAGAGATTGCCGTTTCAGATCAGTTTGATAGCCATGGCGGATGCATTGATCTCCATTGTCATTCCTGGCCGCAACGAGGCGGCCAATCTTCCCCTTCTGATCGACGAGATCGCTAGCGCGATGAGTGGGCGCGATTTCGAGATCATCATCGTCGATGACGGTTCGACCGACGACACGGCTGCCGTGCTCGCCGCCCAGGCATCCACGCAGCCCTTTCCCGTCCGTCACATCCGCCACGACAAATCGTCCGGGCAGAGCCTTGCCGTGCGGTCCGGCATTTGGGCCGCGCGCGGCGACATCGTCGCCACCATCGACGGTGACGGCCAGAACGACCCGCAATACATCCCGGTCCTGGTCGATGCCTTGCGCAATGCCGGCCCCGATGTGGCCGCGGCACAGGGCCAGCGCCTGAAGCGGCGCGACAGCAAGGCCAAGCAGCTCGCCTCGCGCTTCGCCAACTGGCTGCGCAACGCCATCCTGCACGACGAGACCCGCGACACCGGCTGCGGGCTGAAGGCCGTGCGCACCGAGGTATTCCGCAAGATTCCGTTCTTCGACGGCACCCACCGCTTCGTTCCAGCGCTGATCATCCAGGAAGGTTATGGCGTGGTCCATTGCGACGTCGTCGACCGCTCGCGCCGCCACGGCAAGTCCAATTACGGCATCTTCGACCGCGGCCTGCAGGGGACCGCCGATCTCGTCGGGGTATGGTGGCTGCGGCGCCGGCGCCGGCGAATGCCAAAGGCAAGGGAAGTGACCCATGGATAGCGTGTTGCAGGGCTTGGTTACATGGCTGCACGAGGTCTTCGTGCAGCAATTCGACGGCTGGGTGCTTTTGGGCTTCATCGCCCAGTTCTTCTTCACCATGCGCTTCGTCGTGCAATGGGTGGCTTCCGAACGCGCCAAGCGTTCCGTGGTGCCGATCGCCTTCTGGTTCTTCTCGCTCGGCGGCGGCGGGCTGCTCCTGGTCTATGCCATCCAGCGTCGCGACCCGGTCTTCATCGCCGGCCAGGGGCTCGGCCTGTTCATCTACGTCCGCAATCTTTGGCTGATTGCCAATGAGCGCAAGGCGGCGATGAGCAAGGTCGACTGACCGGATGGCCAGCGCGTCTTCGGCGGATCGCATCGAGGGGAAGGGGGCCGGACGCGTGGAGATGACCCGCAGATATCTCTTCCTGTTCCTGTTCAGCCTGGTGCTTTCGGCGTCGGGCCTGGCCAGCCTGCCGGTGGTCGACCGCGACGAGGCGCGTTTCGTCCAGGCCACCAAGCAGATGGCCGAGAGCGGCGACTATGTCGACATCCGCTTCCAGGATGCGTCCCGCTACAAGAAACCGGTCGGCATCTACTGGCTGCAGTCGGCGGCCGTGGCGCTGAGCGGCGATGGCGCCGCCGCACCTATCTGGGTCTATCGCCTGATCTCGGCGCTGGGCATCGCCGTCGCGGTCGTGGCTGTCGCCTGGACCGGCGCCAATCTGTTCGGTCCCAATGCCGGCGTTGCCGCCGGCCTTGTCGTCGCAGCCATCTTCGCCACCGCCTTCGAGGGGCGCATCGCCAAGACGGATGCCGTGCTGCTTGCCTGTTGCGTGGTCGCGCAGGGCGCGCTGGCGCAGATTTACGTCGCTTCCCGTCGCAATGAAGCTTCGCCCGGCTATCTACCTTGGCTATTCTGGGCAGCACAAGGCATCGGCATCCTGATCAAGGGGCCGATCACTCCGCTATTGTCGATCGTCACCATCCTCACCCTCATCGCCTTCCAGCGCGACTGGCGCTGGCTGGCAAGGCTGAAGGCCGGACGCGGCCTTTTGCTGCTGGCGCTGATCGTGCTGCCCTGGCTCGCCGCCATCACCTGGAAAAGCGGCGGCGCCTTCTGGCAGGAGGCCGTCGGCAAGGATCTCGTCGGCAAGGTCGCCGAGGGCCAGGAATCGCACGGCATGCCGCCGGGCTATTATTCGCTGACCTATTCGCTGTTCATGTGGCCGTTCGGCCTGCTGGCGGTCGCGGCCGGGCTGAGGGCGCTCAACCATACGCGCGGCGACCCGCGCCTGGCCTTCTGCCTGGCCTGGTATCTGCCATACTGGCTCTTGCTGGAACTGGTGCCGACCAAGCTGCCGCATTACGTGCTGCCGGCCTATCCGGGCCTGGCGCTGCTGGTCGGCTGGCTGTTGACGCTGACGCCGCAGCAGAGCGCGGAACCGTTGAAACGCTGGCAGAACTGGATGTATTGGGCGACCGCCTTCGGTCTGGTCGTCGTCACGCTGGGGTTGGCGGCAGTTGCCGTCGGCGCGCCGCTTTACCTCACCGGCACGTTTAACCCCTGGAGCGTTCCGGCCGCTGCCTTCGCCCTTGCCGCCGGCTATCTCGCTTTCCCGCGTAACCAGCAAATGCCGCTGAAGCGCATCGGCGCGGCCGCCGTCGCGGCCGGTGCCACCTATGCCGTGCTGATCGGCCTGATCGTGCCGGCGCTGACGCCGATCTGGCTGACGCCGCGCATCGTCGCCGCGATCAACCAGAGCCTCCCATGTCCGACCTCGGTACTGGCTTCATCGGCTTATCACGAGCCCAGCCTCGTCTTCATGGCCGGCACCAAGACTTTGCTCACCGATACGGCGGGCGCGGCTGCCCATCTCGCCGCCGATCCCGCCTGCGCGCTGGCTCTCGTGTCGGTCGCGGACGACGCTGCCTTGCAGGCGGCGCTGGCCACGTCAGGCAAGACGGCGGCGCGTGTCGCCGAGATCGACGGAACCAACTATTCGTCCGGCGACAAGCTGGCCCTGGCGCTCTATCGCGTCGCCAAACCTTGATCGTCCGTCCGCCAGGCCTTGATGATCGGTCATGATAGCGTCACGCTTCACATATTTTGGCTCCGCCGGTCAGCGGGGCCGGGCAAAGGGCCTCGATCATGAATGACGCTGGCGATCCGCACCGGTCGCTGTTGCCGCGGATGCTGGCGCGCAGCCGCCAGAATTCCAGCGCCACCTTCGCCATCATCGGCCGCCGCTTCCGCGTGCGGCCGGCGCTGTATGGCCACATCTCCTGGTGGCCGTGGGCGGCGGGCATAGCGCTTCTCGCCGCCTTCGCAGCCGCCTTCCTCGATCAGGCCTCGGTGCGGAACTGGCACGAGATCTTCGGCGCCTCGGGTGAAATCCTCACCCAGCTCGGCCTCGGGCAATGGTATCTGTGGCCGGCGGCGGGCTGGCTGCTGGTCGCCAACCAGATCGACTGGGCAAGCCTGCGCCGTGAGAAGCTGATGGCGGTCTATAACCGCACCTGCATCGCCATGTTCGTGCTCGTCGGCGTCGGCCTGCCGGGCTTGCTCAACATCGTGCTGAAGATCGTCTTCGGCCGCGCTCGCCCGAAATTGTTTGCCCAGGAAGGGGCGTTTTCGTTCCATCCAGGCGCGGTCAACGCCGTCTATGCGTCTTTCCCGTCCGGCCATGCCACCACCATGGGTTCGGTGGCCGGCGTGCTGGTGCTGTTGTTCCCGCGCGCCAAATATCCGATTTTGGCCCTGTGCATGGCGATCACCGCCACGCGCGTCGTCGTCGGCGCGCATTATCCGAGCGACACCATCGTCGGTTTCGGCATGGGTTTCGGCCTCGCCGTGGCGACGGGCCTGGTATTCGCGCGGCTGGGCTTTCTGTTCCGCACCATGCCGGCGGGCCTGCCGGTGCTCAAGCGGACCGTCTGGGGATCGCGCCGGAAAACGGCGCTAGCCTAGCCCTGTTCCACGCCGCCGTAGCGCCGCACCAGGCTTGCCATATCCCCCGATTGCTCCGGGTCCGTCTCGCGATCGAGGCCGTCGGCCACGCCGGCACGGTCGGCGACCGGACGGTTCTGGCTCACCTTCCACTTGCCGTGGATGGTCTGGATGTCGATCTCCAGCCCGACAATGCCCTTGATCTGCGCCTGGATGAATGCCGGCGGGGCGTCGGTGACCGCCCAGGCCTCCTGCCGCCCATTCTCCTGCTGTCTCGTCAGGTCGCCGATCTGCGTGGCCACCCAGGCGCCGTCCTCGATGATGCGCGCCGCGCCGCCCACCTGGACGATGGCGTAGTTCCAGGTCGGCACCACCTTGCCGGTCTCGCGCTTGGTCTCGTACCAGGATGGGGTGACATAGGCGTCGCTGCCCTGGAAGACGACCAGCACCTTTGCTTGCGGGTTGTCGGCGATCAGCCGCCAGTGCGGGTTGGCCCGGGCCATATGGGCGCGCAGCCTGCCATTGGCGCCGACTTCCGCGTCGAGCAGGAAGGGGATGAGATCGGCCGCCGGCCCGTCCGTACCGTTGGAGACCAGCAGCCCGAGCGGATGGGCGCGCATCAGCGCGTGAAGCACTTCGGTGCGGGTTTCGATGAAATGCGGCGGCTGGTACATGGCGACACCTCGTGAGGTGCCTTATTTTGACGCCGATGCAGGCGGCCGGCAATGGACTTGCCGGCGGCCATGCCATGGTTTCAGGCGATTTGCCGCAAGTGGAGCAATGGAAAGGGTTTTCCTGAACCATCGAGTTCGGAGCGCCCGACCTGGACGAAGCCGCATTTCAGATAGAAGGCCAGCGCGCCGGGGTTCTGTTCGTTGACGTCGACGTTGAGCGGGCCCTTCAGCCCCACAGCGTGGTCGACCAGCAACCGGCCGACGCCGCGTCCATGCTGTTCGGGATCGATGAACAGCATTTCCAGATTGGCGCCGTCCAGCCCGGCAAACCCCAGCACGCGGCCGTTGTCGTCTTCGGCGACATGCACCTCCAGCGCCGGAATGTGCAGGTCGCGCAGCCGCGGCAGGAAGAACTGGATGTCGTCCTCGATCAGGAAGTGATGCGTGGCCCGCACCGCGGCGAGCCAGATGTCGACCAGGCGCGCACTGTCGCGCTCGGTATAGCGTCTGATGTTCATGGTCAGTCTCGTTGCCGGGACTGGCTGGGAGAAAAACCTAGCGCAGTCGCTTCGGGCGCGGGTCGGCCAGTTCGCCGGCGAGGCGCCGGTCGAGATAGTCGGCGCATTCCTCGATCAGCAGCTCGGCGTCGTTGGAGAAGAAGTGGTTGGCGCCGGGGAGCGTCTTCTGGGTGATGGTGATGCCCTTCTGCGTATGCAGCTTGTCCACCAGCCCCTGCACGTCCTTGGCCGGCGCCACCTTGTCGGCGTCGCCATGGATGATCAGCCCGGACGATGGGCAGGGCGCCAGGAACGAGAAGTCATAGGTGTTGGGCTGCGGCGCCACCGAGATGAAACCCTCGATTTCCGGACGGCGCATCAACAATTGCATGCCGATCCACGAGCCGAAGGAATAGCCGGCCACCCAGCAGTTTTTGGAATCGGGATGCAGCGACTGCACCCAGTCGAGTGCCGCGGCGGCGTCGGAAAGCTCGCCCGTGCCGTGGTCGAATTCGCCCTGGCTGCGGCCGATGCCGCGGAAGTTGAAGCGCAGCGTGGTGAAGTTGCGCTTCTGGAACATGTAAAAGAGGTCGTAGACGATCTTGTTGTTCATCGTGCCGCCGAACTGCGGGTGCGGGTGCAGAATGATGGCAATCGGCGCGCTCTTTTCCTTCGAAGGCTGATAGCGACCCTCAAGGCGGCCGGCCGGACCGGTGAAAATGACCTCTGGCATAGATGACTCCTGAAATACGCACTACTGGCGTCGTCCGAACAATCCCCACTCTGGCCCCGTAATCTGGCCTTGACGCTGAGCGAGCGTCTACCTAGAAGCTAGTTTAGAACTGTTCAAAACTGGATGACAGGGATGTAAGACCCTGCCATCGCCGCCGCAAGCCGGGTAATAGGACGGCTGGCCTTGGAATTTCAAGGAAATAACGCTTTCGCCCCAACGGGCGGGTTTTGAAGGGAAACAATCGGGCAAAAATGGCTGCCGATCGCGCCTATCTCGACCACAATGCCAGCGCGCCGCTGCTTGCCGCGGCGCGTGAGGCTATGGTCGCGGCGCTGGATGCCGCCAACCCGTCCTCGGTCCATGCCGAGGGGCGTGCCGCGCGGCGGCTGGTCGAGGACGCGCGGCGCGACGTCGCCGCTCTCGTCAACGCCAAGCCCGAACACGTCGTTTTCACCTCTGGTGCCACGGAAGCCGCCGCCACGCTGCTGACGCCGGACTGGCGCATGGGCCGCGCCGCGCTGCGCATGGCACGGCTTTATGTGTCGGAGGCGGACCATCCCTGCCTGCTGAACGGCGGCCGTTTCGCGCCGGACAGGATCACCCGCATTGCCGTCGACGCCGACGGCCTCGTCGATCTCGATGCGCTGGCGGCAGCACTTGCCGGCCACGACAAGGCCGAGGGCCTGCCGCTGGTGGCGATCCATGGCGCCAACAACGAGACCGGCGTCATCCAGCCAATTGCCGAAATTGCGGCAATCGTCAAAGCCGCCGGCGGTGTGCTTGTGGTCGACGCGGTGCAGGCCGCAGGGCGCATTCCGCTCGATATGTCAGTGCCTTATGCGGATTATGTGATTCTCTCCTCGCACAAGATCGGTGGCCCGAAAGGCGTCGGCGCGATCGTCGCCGCCTCCGACCTGATGATGCCGAAGCCGCTGGTTGCGGGCGGCGGCCAGGAGAAGGGCCATCGCGGCGGCACGGAAAACCTGCCGGGTATCGCTGGTTTCGGCGCGGCCGCGCGATCAGCACTTGCCGGTCTCGCCACCATCGATGCGGTCGGTCAGCGGCGCGACGCCATCGAGGCGATCGTGAAGGAACTGGTGCCGGACGTCGAAATCTTCGGAAAGCGCGCGCCGCGCCTTGCCAACACGACATTCTTCGCTATTGCGGGCGTCAAGGCAGAGACGGCGCAGATCGCTTTCGATCTTGCGGGCGTAGCACTTTCGGCCGGGTCCGCCTGTTCGTCCGGCAAGGTCGGGGCCAGCCACGTGCTGAAGGCCATGGGCCGCGGCGAGAGCGAGGGCGCGCTGCGCGTCTCGATCGGCGCGTCGACCACGGCCGAGGATATCGAACGCTTTCGTTCCGTGCTCGCCGGCATCGCCGCGCGCCGGACCGGACGCGAAAAAGCCGCCTGAAGGCGGCGAAAAGTTCAGGCTTCGGCCTGGTAGAGCCGTGTGTTCCGCATTGGCCGGGTGATTTCCTGGCTGGAGCGCACTATATGGAACTTACGCCGCCAGCACGGCCCTTTGGGTCGGCGGTGCCATAGTTTGAAAACGGCCGGGCCTTGACCTCGGCATGGATGGAGAACGCTTATGCCTGCCGTGCAGGAGACGATCGATCGAGTCCGAAAGATCGACGTCGACCAATACAAGTATGGATTCGAGACCCAGATCGAGACCGACAAGGCACCCAAGGGCCTTTCGGAAGACATCATCCGTTTCATCTCCGACAAGAAGAACGAGCCGGCATGGATGCTGGAATGGCGCCTGGAAGCGTATCGCCGCTGGCTGACGCTGGAAGAGCCGACCTGGGCGCGTGTCGAATATCCGAAGATCGATTTCCAGGACCTTCATTATTACGCGGCACCGAAGAACCAGTCCGGCCCGAAGTCGCTGGACGAGGTCGATCCGGAACTGCTCAAGGTCTATGAAAAGCTCGGCATCCCGTTGAGGGAGCAGGAGATTCTGGCCGGCGTGCAGAAGGAAAAGGCACCGGTCGACGGGCTGGATGGTGAAGAGCTGGACGGCGAAGCGAGCGACAATGTCTACAAGTCCGGCCGCGTCGCGGTCGACGCCGTGTTTGACTCCGTTTCGGTCGTCACCACCTTCAAGGATGAGCTGGCCAAGGCCGGCGTCATCTTCTGCTCGATCTCGGAAGCCATCCGCGAACATCCGGAGCTGGTGAAGAAATATCTGGGCTCGGTCGTGCCGACCTCGGACAATTTCTACGCGACGCTGAACTCGGCCGTGTTCACCGACGGCTCCTTCGTCTTCGTGCCGAAGGGCGTGCGCTGTCCGATGGAGCTTTCCACCTATTTCCGCATCAACGAGAAGAACACCGGCCAGTTCGAGCGCACGCTGATCATCGCCGAGGAGGGGGCTTACGTCTCCTATCTCGAGGGCTGCACCGCACCCCAGCGCGACGAGAACCAGCTTCACGCCGCCGTGGTCGAGCTGGTTGCGCTCGACGATGCCGAAATCAAATATTCGACCGTGCAGAACTGGTATCCGGGCGACGCCGAAGGCAAGGGCGGCATCTACAACTTCGTCACCAAGCGTGGCGACTGCCGCGGCCACCGTTCGAAGATTTCGTGGACGCAGGTCGAGACCGGATCGGCCATCACCTGGAAATACCCGTCCTGCATCCTGCGCGGCGACGAGAGCCAGGGCAATTTCTATTCGATCGCTGTGTCGAACGGCTATCAGCAGATCGATAGCGGCACCAAGATGATCCATCTCGGCAAGAACACCAAGAGCCGGATCATCTCCAAGGGCATCGCGGCGGGGTTCTCGCAGAACACCTATCGCGGCCAGGTCTCGGCCCACCGCAAGGCGACCAACGCGCGCAACTTCACCAACTGCGACTCGTTGCTGATCGGCGACCAGTGCGGCGCTCACACGGTGCCCTACATGGAAGCCAAGAACTCGACCGCCAAGTTCGAACACGAGGCGACCACCTCGAAGATTTCCGAGGATCAGAAGTTCTACGTCATGCAGCGCGGCATCCCCGAAGAAGAGGCCATCGCGCTCATCGTCAACGGCTTCGTCAAGGATGTCATCCAGGAACTGCCGATGGAGTTCGCCGTCGAGGCGCAGAAGCTCATCGGCATCAGCCTGGAGGGGAGCGTGGGGTAGTGAGCGCGAGCCCCAAACTCCCTCGAATTGCCAACGTAATACAGTGGGCAATGATCGGTGTTTTGGGCTTGTTTCTCACCGCTGCAATTGGCGGGGCCGTCTTGGTATTGATTGGTGCGATGGGCGGCTGGCCAGAACTTAAAGCACTAGGCGGTTATGCAGCCGGAATTGGTGCTGTTGGATTTTTTCTTGGGTTGTTTGTGATGCCACCGTTTTTCAGGTTTGTGTCCGAGCTCTCAAGAGTGACTGACCGCGATAGAGCGCGGTGAAGAAATTGAATTTCTGAAGGTAAGAACGATGCTTGAGATCAAGAACCTGCATGCCCGCATCGCCGATGACGGCACCGAGATCATCCGCGGGCTGAACCTGACGGTGAACAAGGGCGAAGTCGCCGCCATCATGGGCCCGAACGGCTCGGGCAAGTCGACGCTGTCCTATATCCTCGCCGGCCGCGAGGACTATGAAGTCACCGAGGGCGACATCCTCTACAACGGCGAATCCATCCTGGAGATGGACCCGGCCGAACGCGCCGCCGCCGGCATCTTCCTCGCTTTCCAGTATCCGATGGAGATACCGGGCGTGGCGACGATGGAATTCCTGAAAGTGGCCATGAACGCCCAGCGCAAGGCGCGTGGCGAGGAGCCGCTGAAGGTTCCGGAATTCCTCAAGCTGGTGAAGGAGGCCGCCGCCTCGCTCAGCATGGACATCTCCATGCTGAAGCGTCCGCTCAATGTCGGTTTCTCCGGCGGCGAGAAGAAGCGCGCCGAAATCCTGCAGATGAAGCTGCTCGCGCCGAAGCTGTGCGTGCTCGACGAGACCGATTCCGGCCTCGACATCGACGCGCTGAAGATCGTCTCCGACGGCGTCAACGCTTTGCGTTCGCCCGACCGCGCCATCATCGTCATCACCCACTACCAGCGGCTGCTGGAGCACATCGTGCCCGACAGCGTGCACGTGCTCTACAAGGGCCAGGTCATCAAGTCCGGCGACAAGTCGCTGGCGCTCGACCTCGAAGCCAATGGTTACGCCGGCGTGATCGGCGAGGCCGCGTGAGGGGGCTGTCATGAATGTACATGCTCAACCGCAGCTGACCCAGGCCGAGATGGCGCTGATCGAGGCCTTTGGCGAGCGGCAGTCGCTGCTGCCGGGCGACGGCGACGTGATGGTTCGCCGCGACAACGCCGTCGAGGCGCTGAAGGGCGGCCTGCCCACCAAGCGCATCGAAAGCTGGCACTACACCAATCTGCGCACCTTGCTCACCGTGGTGCCGGGCTTCGATCCGGCGGCCAAGGCCAAGGCGCTCGCGCCGGTCGTCGAAGGTTCGGCGGTGGTCTCGGTGCTGAATGGCGCCTCCGCCGCCAAGTTCCCGGCAGTCGAAGGCGTTTCCTTCGCGCGCCTGTCCGACAAGCTGACCGACGGCAGCTTCGCGCCGGCGCTCGATCTTTATGGCAGCGATGACGCTATCGGCGCCTTGAACGTCGCCTTCGTTGCCGACGGTGTGCTGGTCGACGTCGCCGACGGTGTCGAACTGGAAAAGCCGATCGAGCTGCAGAACCTGCAGGCCGGAGGCCAGAGCCATGTGCGCCTGGCCGCGCGCGTCGGCAAGGGCGCCAAGGCCGTCATCCTCGAGCGGCAGGCCGGCGAGGGCGCCACGCTCACTTCGTCCGTCAGCCAGTTGACGCTGGACGACGGGGCTGACGTCACCTGGCTGATCGTGCAGGAGCAGCCCGAGACGGCTTCGCATCTTGCCCAGTTCAAGGCCTGGATCGGCAAGGACGCCAAGCTGACCCTGTTCATCATGAATGCCGGCGGCAAGCTGGTGCGCCAGGAAATCGTCGTGGCGACCAAGGGCGAAGGCGCCGACTTCCAATTGCGCGGCGTCAACCTCCTGGCCGGCGACACGCACACCGACGTCACCATGGTGCTCGACCACTCCGTGCCGCACACCACCTCGACGGAAGTGATCCGCAACGTGGTCACCGGCAAGGCGCGCGGCGTCTTCCAGGGCCGCATCAACGTGCATCAATACGCCCAGAAGACCGACGCCAAGATGGCCTGCAACACGCTTCTGTTGTCAGACGACGGCGAGTTTTCGACCAAGCCGGAGCTCGAAATCTTCGCCGACGACGTGCAGTGCGGCCACGGCGCCACCGTCACCGAGATCGACCACGGCCATCTGTTCTACCTGATGGCGCGCGGCATCGACGAGAAGACGGCGCGTGGCCTTCTGGTCAAGGCCTTCGTCGCCGAGGTCATCGAGGAACTGGACGACGAACAAATCGTCGAGGCGCTGGAAAGCAGGCTCGACGAGTGGTTCGCGACGCATGGCTAGTGAGTAGCGAATAGGGAGTAGCGAGTAGAGGCGGAAATCATAGAGCCGCACTCACACTACTGACTGACCACTACTCACTGTTCACTTCGAACGGGCAGGAAATGGACCACGTGCTGAACACTACGGCTCCCTATGATGTCGAGGCGATCCGCCGCGACTTCCCGATTCTGTCGCGCGAGGTCTACGGCAAGCCGCTGGTCTATCTCGACAACGGCGCGTCGGCGCAGAAGCCTTTGGCCGTGATCGAGGCCATCGACCATGCCTACCGCAACGAATACGCCAACGTGCATCGCGGCCTGCATTTCCTGTCGAATGCCGCCACCGATGCCTATGAAAAGGCACGCGAAACCGTGCGGCGCTTCCTCAACGCGCCGAGCACCGACAACATCGTCTTCACCTCGAACACCACGGCGGCGATCAACACGGTCGCTTACGGCTTCGGCATGCCGAACATCGGCGAGGGCGACGAGATCGTGCTTTCCATCATGGAGCACCATTCCAACATCGTGCCGTGGCATTTCATCCGCGAGCGCCAGGGCGCGAAGCTGGTCTGGGTGCCGGTCGATGATCTCGGCGCCTTCCACATCGAGGATTTCGAGAAGAGCCTGACCCCGCGCACCAAGCTGGTCGCCATCACCCAGATGTCGAACGCGCTGGGCACCGTGACGCCGATCAAGGAAATCTGCCGCATCGCGCATGAGCGCGGCATTCCGGTGCTGGTCGACGGCAGCCAGAGCGCCGTGCACATGCCGATCGACGTGGCTGATCTGGATTGCGATTTCTTCGTCTTCACCGGCCACAAGGTCTACGGCCCCTCCGGCATCGGCGTGCTCTACGGCAAGAAGGAGCGGCTAGAAGCCATGCGCCCCTTCATGGGCGGCGGCGAGATGATCGAGGAGGTGACCGAGGACATCGTCACCTACAACGATCCGCCGCATCGCTTCGAGGCCGGCACACCGCCGATCGTGCAGGCGATCGGGCTGGGTGCGGCGCTCGAATATATGGAAAAGGTCGGGCGCGAGCGCATCGCCGCGCATGAGGCCGAGCTGAAGGCCTACGCGCATGAGCGGCTGCGCTCGATCAACTCGCTGCGCATCTTCGGCGACGCGCCTGACAAGGGCGCCATCATCTCCTTCGAACTCAAGGGCATCCACGCCCATGACGTGTCGATGGTGATTGATCGGCAGGGCGTTGCCGTCCGCGCCGGCACCCATTGCGCACAGCCGCTGTTGAAACGCTTCGGCGTCACCTCCACATGCAGGGCATCCTTCGGCATGTACAACACGCGTGCCGAGGTTGACGCCTTGGTCGAGGCGCTGGAAAAAGCACGGAAATTCTTCGGGTAAGCACCATGCAGGACGCCGCCATCACCGAACAAGAGACGCCACCGCCGGCCGCTGCCGCCTCGGCCATTCCCGCCGACGAGCTGGCGCGCATCACCGACGACATCGTCTCGGCGCTGAAGACCGTCTACGACCCCGAAATCCCGGCCGACATCTATGAGCTCGGCCTGGTCTACAAGATCGACATCGAGGACGACCGTTCGGTCAAGATCGACATGACGCTGACCGCGCCCGGCTGCCCGGTGGCCGGCGAGATGCCGGGCTGGGTCGAGAACGCCGTCGGCGCCGTCGAAGGCGTTTCCGGCGTCGAGGTCAAGATGGTGTTCGACCCGCCATGGACGCCCGACCGCATGTCGGAAGAGGCGCAGGTCGCGGTCGGCTGGTATTAGGCCAGACGCCTGCCTCTAATAACAAAAATTGCGCCATTTTTGACATGTGCTATGATGCACTGACGCAAGGAGCCAAGTCATGAACGTTTCTCTTGGCGAGCGCTGGGAAAACTTTGTCGCGACGGCGGTCGAGGAAGGCCGTTACGGCTCCGCGAGCGAGGTTGTGCGCGAAGGTCTTCGCCTCGTGGAGGAACGGGAGGCCAAACTGGCGTCCCTTCGACAGACGATCAAGGCTGCCATCGATCGCGGCGGCAGCCATAGCGCCGAAGAGGTCGAAGCCGCGGTCAAGGCCCGGCTCGACCGGTTGAATCTCGGCGAAGCGTCGCGCTGATGAGCAGACTGCGCTTCACCAGCGAGGCGCTCGAGAATCTGGCTGACATCGCATTCTATATTGCAATGAGCACGGGCAGCCGCCCGCTTGCGGAGAACTTCGTTAAGCAGATAACGCAGAAATGCGGCCGCCTTGCATCTCTCCCTGGCACGCTTGGGCGCGACAGGTCCGAACTTCGGACCGGTCTACGCAGCATCGTATTGAAGGGCTACGTCATTTTCTTCCGCTATCGAGACGATATCGTCGAAGTGGTGACAGTTCTGGAAGGTCATAGGGATATAGATGGCTACTTTCACGACGAAGAAAGCTGACCGACTTGCCAATCGGCGCTTCATCGACCATCTATGGGGTATCCGCGGGCCTTGAACCCGCGCGAAAGTGGAGAGTGACATGGGACGCTTCGCCGTCATTTCGATGACCGACAAGGCCGCTGAGCGCGTGCGCGAGATCATGGCCACGCGCGAGAATGCGCATGGCATCCGCCTCGGCATCAAGAAGGGCGGCTGCGCCGGCATGGAATATACGGTCGACCTGGTGACCGAGCCCAATCCCAAGGACGACCATATCGAACGCGACGGCGCCCACGTCTATGTCGCGCCGGAGGCGGCACTGTTCCTGTTCGGCACCGAGATGGATTTCGAGCAGACGACGCTGCGCACCGGCTTAACCTTCCGCAATCCGAACCAGTCTTCCGCTTGTGGCTGCGGCGAATCGGTCGAGCTGAAGCCCGCCGACCTCAAGGCGCTGGCCGAAGCCCGCGCCCAAAGCGCGGCGTAAGGTTTTTGCGGCGGTGGGCGCGGAAGCCTATCGCTGGGCTTGCGCTTTTTCATGAGCGCTTCCATCTCGATCCGACCGGCCAGTGCCGCCGATCATGTGCGGCTTGCCGTTTCACGCGGCCTCGGCCGGGTCGACTGGACAGCCGATCGCAATAATTCTCGCCTGCTCGCTTTCTATGACGAAACCGGAGCTATGCGCGAGGAAGACAAGGTCTTCTTCCGCCTGAAGGGTGAAGCACTGAAGGAATTTGCCGGCGAGGACTAGCGCCTCTTTCTTCTCCCCGTTTACGGGGAGAAGGTGGCCCGAAGGGCCGGATGAGGGGCAGAGCTAGCTTCGAAAAGTCCGCGCCGCCCCTCATCTGCCTGCCGGCATCTTCTCCCCGTGAACGGGGAGAAGACAGAATCCTCATTCCACCCACATGCCGGTCCGCCGATGCCAGTCCGCGATCGATTCCTCAGGATAGAGAGCAAACACCTTGTCGCCGTCGCGGATGTTCGGCTCCGTCCAGCCGGCCTTGTATTTCAGCATCAGATGCGTGCGCTCCGGCGGCGCCGGCAGGTCGGTGTCGACGGCCGACGCGAAGGGATGCACGAGTTCGGGCCAGGTCGGATCGTAGAGCCACAGCGCCGAGCCGCAGTGCGTGCAGAAATTGCGCTCGCCGGTGGCGGTTTCGCAGACCGGCCGTTCGTCGTCCTGGATTTCGGCGCGATAGACGCCGAGCTTTTCCCCGCCGCTCACCTTCAGCGTCGCGGAGTTGGCGCCAAGATTGATCGCATAGCCGCCGCTGCCCTGCTGCTTGCGGCAGATCGAGCAATAGCAGAGCTGATAGGGCACGGGCGTGTGGCTCTCGACCTCGAAGTGGACGGCGCCGCAACGGCAGGAGCCTTGAAGAAGCATGGGCATGATCGTCTCCTCGCTGGATCGACCCTATCCTACAGCCGATCGGCTCGAAATCTGTCAGGAGAACTTGCCCGGCGTCGTGACGAGTGCGTCGGGGAGTGTCATGATCGTTTCATGGACAATGACGCTATCGCCGATCTTTTCGCCGGCCTCGGCCCGGTCGACATCCGCCGCCTGTTCGGTGGCAAGGGCATTTATTTCGACAATGTCATCATCGCCATCGATCTGCGCGGCGAATTGATGCTGAAGGGCGATGCCCAGCTGGCTTCCGAGTTCGAGGCCGCCGGCTGCAGGCAATGGAGTTATGTCGGCTCCAAGCATGGCAAGCAGGTTTCCATGCCTTACTGGACCGTGCCCGACGGTGCCGTCGACGATCCCGACGAAATGGCCGCCTGGGCGCGCAAATCCTACGAAGCGGGCCTGCGCGCCGGAAAATGAGGCGTCCGAAAATCCCTGCCGATCAACGGCAGGGATAGGCGTTCATCTTTTTCTCGAAATCGATATCGACGGACGACGTCAGCTTGCCGTTGAGCGCGTAGCCCTGAAACACGGAATAGGCGGCTGAGGCCGTAAAGCCGTGTTTTTCAAGGAATTTTACGTTCTCGGCTTCCGCCTCCTGGCTGCCCAGCTTATCGAAGCGAGCATACCATTTGCTGTAAGCCGTATAGGGCTTCTTGTTGTAGGGCGCCTTGGTCTGCAAGCCGGCGTCGATCCACTTCTTGAAGCTGGCCTCTTTCACGAATGCCCTGCCTTCCTTGATCTGCTTGGCCACCTGCTGCTCGTAAGGCGAGCATTTTGCGGCGGCCTGCGCGCCTGCCATGCCGGTTAGCAAAGCGGTGGCGCAAAAGGCAACGACGGTCAGTTTCCGCTGTATCGACATTCATCCCTCTCAACGACGGCGTTTCGTAAACTTAAGGAGTGTCCGGCAGGGCGCTCCTTTTCAGCGTCGAGACCCTACAGCGCCTTGGCAACCCGCGCCGCGACGCGGGCATTGTTTTCCACCAGCGCGATATTGGTCTTCAGGCTGCGGCCGTTGGTGAGTTCGAGGATTTTGCCGAGCAGGAACGGTGTCACCGACTTGCCGGTGACATTCTGTGCTTCCGCCGCCTTCTGCGCCGCCTCGATATAGCCGGCCATTTCGGCCGCCGGGATCTCGTCGGCGACCGGAACCGGATTGGCCACCAGCACGCCGCCATCGATGCCGAGCGCCTGGCGCGTCTTGAACAGCTTCGCGATCTTTTCGGGTGCGTCCAGCGTCAGCGGCGCGCGGAAAGGCGACTGCCTCGACCAGAAGGCCGGCATCGTCTCGCAGCCATGGCCGATCACCGGCACGCCGCGCGTCTCCAGCACTTCCAGCGTCTTTTCGATGTCGAGGATCGCCTTGGCGCCGGCCGACACCACGATCACCGGCGTGCGGGCCAGCTCGTCGAGGTCGGCGGAGATGTCAAAGCTCTTTTCGGCGCCCTTGTGTACGCCGCCGATGCCGCCGGTCGCGAACACCTTGATGCCGGCCATATGCGCGGCGATCATGGTTGCCGCCACCGTCGTGCCGCCGGTGCGGCCTTCGGCGACGGCGAAGGCGAAATCGGCGCGCGACAGCTTCATGGCATCGCCCGTCATGGCCAGCGATTCGCGCTCGCCGTCGGAAAGGCCGATCTTGATGCGGCCCTTGACCACGGCGATCGTCGCCGGAACCGCGCCTTCATCGGCAATGATCTTCTCGACATTGGCCGCCATCGCGCCATTGTCGGGATAGGGCATGCCGTGGGTGATGATGGTCGATTCCAGCGCCACCACCGGGCGCCCGGCTGCCAGTGCTTCCGCCACCGGGGCGTGGATGTCGATATAGGGGCGGGCGGTTTCAAGCGTCATTGGAAATCTCCGGTCGGCTGCCGCGCTGTCTGTGCTGCGCCGTCAACAATCTGTTCGGGCCGTCCTCATGCCACTTCCCGCGCCTGCGGCACAAGGGCCAGGGCTGCGGCAAAGGATGCCGGGGTGAAGTCGGGTATGGCGAGCGGGCTTTCGATGGCAAGCCCGGCCGCCGCCACGCCCTCGCGCAAGGCGGCGCGCAGCGGCTGGCCATGCAGCAATGCGGCGACAGTGGCGCCGGCCAGCGCATCGCCCGCGCCGGTGACGTCGACGACCGCGCGGGGCGGCGGCGGCGCGATCGAGAAGGCACCGTCCTTGTCGAAGCCGAGCGCCGGCCGGTCTCCCGCCGTCACCACGCCGCCGCGCAGGCCGATGCCGCGCAGGCCGGCCACCAGCTCGGCCTCGCCTGCGTCGCGCGCCAGGCCGGTCAGCGCCGATGCCTCGCGCCGGTTCATGAACAGCAAGGCAGGGCGCTCGAAGATCGGTGCCAGCCGCACCACCTTGGCCGGCGAGATGGCGATGACGAAGACCGGTTTTTCGCCGGCCGTCGCGGTCAGCCGCTCCAGCGCCGCCGTCGGCAAATTGGCGTCGGTGAGCACGGCGTCTGCCTGATCCACCGCCGTGCGCACGCTGGCGCGCCGCATCTGTTTGGGAAAGGCCAGCTCATAAAGCCCCATATCGGCGAAACCCACCACCAGCTCGCCGTCGCGGTCGAGGATCGCCGTGTAGCTCGGCGTGGTGCGGTCGAGGAATGTCGCGGAGAGGTCGGCGATGCCGGCCTCGGCGATGGCGCGCGCCACCGTCTCGCCGGCGCCGTCGCCGCCGCGTGTGGAGATGAGCGAGGCCGAAACGCCGCGCCGCACCACCGTGCGCAGCGCGTTGAAGACACCGCCGCCGACATCCTCGCGCATGGTGCCGGGGTTGGACGCCGCCGGCACATAGGCGCCCGCTACCTGGCCGCGCCGGTCGATATGCGCGCCGCCGGCCGCGAAAAGCTTGGGGGGCTGGTTCATGCCTGTGCCCCGATCAGGCCCGCGCGTGGCTGCGTCACGCTGCTCCTGCCGAATCGACCAGGCGTTTCCGGAGCGTTTGCCGCGATCGCATCTGGGGACAGGTTTTGCGGCTTGCTGACAAAACAAAAAAAGAACAAATACGGATAATTCATATTTTTCAACAGTTTGATGTGTCTTGCCAAAATAGAACAAAAAGGGTACATATTCACAGGAACCACCGGACGATCCGGCCTTCATTGACGACCAAGGGGTGATGTATCATGGCTCAGAATAGCTTGAGGCTTGTAGAGGACAATTCGGTGGACAAAACAAAAGCTCTGGACGCTGCGCTGTCGCAGATCGAGCGGGCATTCGGCAAGGGCTCGATCATGCGGCTCGGCGCCAATGAGCAGGTGGTCGAGATCGAGACGGTGCCGACCGGCTCGCTGGGACTCGACATCGCGCTCGGCGTCGGTGGCCTGCCACGCGGCCGCATCATTGAAATCTACGGGCCGGAAAGCTCGGGCAAGACCACGCTGGCGCTGCACACGGTGGCGGAAGCGCAAAAGAAGGGCGGCATCTGCGCCTTCGTCGATGCCGAGCACGCGCTCGACCCGGTCTATGCCCGCAAGCTGGGCGTCAATCTCGAAAATCTCCTGATCTCGCAGCCGGACACCGGCGAGCAGGCGCTGGAGATTTGCGACACGCTGGTGCGCTCGGGCGCCATCGACGTTCTGGTGGTGGACTCGGTCGCGGCGTTGACGCCGCGTGCCGAAATCGAGGGCGAGATGGGCGATTCGCTGCCTGGCCTGCAAGCCCGCCTGATGAGCCAGGCGCTGCGCAAGCTCACCGCCTCCATCTCGCGCTCCAACACCATGGTCATCTTCATCAACCAGATCCGCATGAAGATCGGCGTCATGTTCGGCTCGCCCGAAACCACCACCGGCGGCAACGCGCTGAAGTTCTACGCTTCGGTGCGCCTCGACATCCGCCGTATCGGCTCGATCAAGGACCGCGACGAGGTCGTCGGCAACCAGACCCGCGTCAAGGTGGTCAAGAACAAGCTGGCGCCGCCCTTCAAGGTCATCGAATTCGACATCATGTATGGCGAAGGCGTGTCGAAGACCGGCGAGCTGGTCGATCTCGGCGTCAAGGCCGGCATTGTCGAGAAGTCGGGCGCCTGGTTCTCCTACAATTCCCAGCGCCTCGGTCAGGGTCGCGAGAACGCCAAGCAGTTCCTGCGCGACAATCCGGATACGGCAAACGAAATCGAACTGGCGCTGCGGCAGAATGCCGGGCTGATCGCCGAGAAGCTCCTGCAGAACGGCGGCGCCGACAACGACCTAGACGACGCCGCGGAGGGGTGAGAAGCGGTCCGCGTTAGCGGACGAAAAGCCAACTGCTTGGCTTTTCGAGCTTCGAACGCCCCGAGCCTGCGAGGGGCCGGGCAGCGGCTCGCCTTGGAGCGAATTGAAAGGTCCGGTGGACCTTTCAAAGGGCTCGAACGCCCGAGGCCAAAGCCGAGGGCCGGGAAGCGTTCCGCGAAAAGCCAATTGACTGGCTTTTCGAATTTCGAGCACCCGAGGGCAGGCTTATCGCCCAACTGAGTTCACCGACCGCCGGCCTCGCGCCGGCGGTTCGCGTTTGAGCGCCTCATCCACCCGTCGAGACGGGCAGGAGCGCGCGACGCCGCGTGTTTCTGGACAGGGTGAAACGCTGCCGCTAAAAGGCCTAGTCCATTTCCGCCGCCTCGCGCGGCGGCTTCACCATAAAGGCAGTTTCGATGAGTGGCGTGAACGAAATCCGGTCGACCTTTCTCGACTATTTCCGCAAGGAAGGGCACGAGATTGTCGCCTCCAGCCCGCTGGTGCCGCGCAACGACCCGACGCTGATGTTCACCAATGCCGGCATGGTGCAGTTCAAGAACGTCTTCACGGGTCTCGAGAAGCGGCCCTATTCGCGCGCCGCGACCGCCCAGAAGAGCGTGCGCGCCGGCGGCAAGCACAACGACCTCGACAATGTCGGCTACACCGCGCGCCATCTCACCTTCTTCGAAATGCTCGGCAATTTCTCCTTCGGCGACTATTTCAAGGAACGCGCCATCGAACTTGCCTGGACCCTGATCACCAAGCATTTCGGGCTGAAGAAGGACAAGCTGCTCGTCACCGTCTACCACACCGACGACGAGGCGGCCGGCTACTGGAAGAAGATCGCCGGTTTTTCCGACGACCGCATCATCCGCATCGCCACCTCCGACAATTTCTGGGCGATGGGCGACACCGGCCCGTGCGGCCCGTGCTCGGAAATCTTCATCGACCGCGGCGAGCACATCTGGGGCGGCCCTCCCGGCAGCCCGGAAGAGGACGGCGACCGCTTCCTCGAATTCTGGAACCTGGTCTTCATGCAATATGAGCAGGTTTCGAAGGATCAACGCGTCGACCTGCCGCGCCCCTCGATCGACACCGGCATGGGGCTGGAGCGCATGGCTTCCATCCTGCAAGGGGTGGAGAGCGTCTTCGAGACCGACCTGTTCCGCCATCTGATCGACGCGGCGTCCTCCGCCCTCGGCCATGGCCCGAATGCCGATAATGTCGGTTCCTTCCGCGTCATCGCCGATCATCTGCGCTCCTCCTCGTTCCTGGTGGCCGACGGCGTGCTGCCCTCCAACGAAGGCCGCGGCTATGTACTGCGCCGCATCATGCGGCGCGCCATGCGCCATGCGCAGCTCTTGGGCGCTTCCGAGCCGCTGATGTGGAAGCTGGTGCCGGCGCTGGTGCGCGAGATGGGCCAGGCCTATCCGGAACTGGTGCGCGGCGAGGCGCTGATCACCGAGACGCTGAAGCTGGAGGAAACCCGCTTCCGCAAGACGCTGGTGCGCGGCCTCGGCCTGCTCGGCGAGGCAACCGACAAGCTCGGCGCCGGCGACATGCTGGACGGCGAGACCGCCTTCAAGCTCTACGACACCTACGGCTTCCCGCTGGACCTGACGCAGGATGCGCTACGCCAGCGCTCGATCTCCGTTGATCTCGCCGGCTTCACCGACGCGATGGAGCGGCAGAAGGCGGAAGCCCGCGCCCATTGGGCGGGCTCCGGCGAGGCGGCCACCGAGACCGTCTGGTTCTCCGTGCGCGACAAGACTGGCGCCACCGAATTCCTCGGTTACGAGACCGAGAAGGCGGAAGGCATCGTCGCCACCATCGTGCGCGATGGCAAGGTGGTCGACGACGCCAAGGAAGGCGATACGGTTGCCATCGTCGTCAACCAGACGCCGTTCTACGGCGAGTCCGGCGGCCAGATGGGCGATACCGGCACGATCACCGGCGAAGGTTTCCGCATCGACGTCACCGACACGCAGAAGAAGGCCGATGGCCTGTTCGTCCATCTCGGCAAGGTTGCCAAAGGCGCGGTGAAGACCGGCGTCGCCGTCGAACTCGAGGTCGACCATGCGCGCCGTTCGCGCCTGCGCTCCAACCATTCGGCCACGCACCTCATCCACGAGGCGCTGCGCGAGGTGCTGGGCACGCATGTCGCCCAGAAGGGCTCGCTGGTGGCGCCCGAGCGGCTGCGTTTCGACATCTCGCACAACAAGCCGATTTCGGCCGAGGAGATGGAAGTGGTCGAGCGGATGGCGAACGAGATCGTCGTGCAGAACAGCCCGGTCACCACGCGGCTGATGTCGGTCGACGACGCCATTGCCGAAGGCGCCATGGCGCTGTTCGGCGAAAAATATGGCGACGAGGTGCGGGTGGTCGCGATGGGCACCGGCCTGCATGGCGCCAAGGCCAACCGGCCCTATTCGGTCGAGCTGTGCGGCGGTACCCATGTGAAGGCGACCGGCGACATCGGCCTCGTGCGCATCGTCTCGGACAGCGGTGTGGCCGCCGGCGTGCGCCGCATCGAGGCGCTGACCGGTGAGGCGGCGCGCCGCCATCTCGATGAGCAGGACCGGCGCCTGAAGACGGTGGCGGCGACGCTGAAGATTTCGCCGGCCGACGTGCCCGCGCGGGTGGAAGCGCTGCTGGAAGAGCGCAAGAAGCTGGAGCGCGAACTGACCGACGCGAAGAAGAAGCTCGCCATGGGCGGCGGCGCTGCCAACGGCGCTGCCGAGACCGCGTCCGAGACGGTGGCCGGCGTCGGTTTCATGGGCAAGGCGGTGTCGGGTGTCGCGCCGAAGGACCTGAAGTCGCTGGCCGACGAAGGCAAGAAGGCACTGGGCTCCGGCGTGGTCGTGCTGGTCGGCGAGGCCGACGGCAAGGCGAGCGTCGTCGTCGCCGTCACCGAGGATCTCACCGCGCGTTTCAGCGCGGTCGATCTGGTGCGGGTCGCCTCGGCCGCACTCGGCGGGCAGGGCGGCGGCGGCCGGCCCGATATGGCGCAGGCCGGCGGCCCCGATGCCTCCAAGGCCGACGACGCGATCGCCGCGGTCAGGGCGACACTGGCGGCCTGAGCCACGCAAATTCTGGATGATCAATCGATGCCGGGCGTTTCGCCCGGCATTTTCTATTGTGCTGATGGGTGGCAATCACCGCCGACCCGATGCGCCGGTAGATCGCGTCATTCCGGCCGAGCGCAGCGAGAGCCGGAACCATTGGCCGCAACATCATCGAGCCCGGCCCGGTCCTCGTCCTGAACCGTTCATGCAGCAGGGCTGGCGTCGCATGTTTCACGGCTGTCTACGCGAACCTATTTCCGGGCCGCGCTGCTCAATGGGTTCCGGGTCGGCACTCGGCTCCGCCTCGCTTGCCCGGAATGATGAAGGTTTGGGATGCCGCTCCGTCATATTCCTCTGACGGCTCGAAACAGGGTGAAGATGGCGACACGCCGCCGTCATTCCGGCCGAGCGCAGCGAGAGCCGGAACCTATTGGCCCCACTTCGTCGAGCCCGGCCCGGTCCTCGTCCTGAACCGTTCATGCGGGAGGACCGGCGTCGCATGTTTTACGACTGTCTACGCGAACCCAAGTCCCGGCCGTGCTGCTCAATGGGTTCCGGGTCGGCGCTCGGCTTCGCCTCGCTTGCCCGGAATGACGAACGCCCGGAATGATGAGCGAAAGAAGCAGCGCGGGCGCGCCTCGAAGGCCGCACCTGATGCGCCTCGAAACGCGAGCGCTACTGAGCAATCACCGCCGGGCCGATGCGGTCGACGCGGTTGGTCCAGATCGCGCCGTCGAAGCGCGCCGGCAGCTTCTCCAGTGTCGTCAAATCGTCGACGCCGGTCGAATGTCTCGACCCGTCATTGTCGCCCAACACCACCAGCGTCGAACCGTTGGCGGCGAGCCGTTCGCTGAGCCGGTTGGGAAAACCCCAGGCAAACGGCGCGTAGTTGGCCGGCAGCATGAACAGCGTGTTGCGGCAGTCCGCCGGCACATGGCCGCTCCAACCAAGAGCGGCGTAACGCAACAGGCAGGGGATAACGCGGTCGGTGCCGAGCACCACCGCCTCCGGCAGCGCCGTCTTGTAGGCCTGCATCGCCTTGCCGCCGCCATAGACCATGATCGACTTCTGCCGCTCCGCCGGCATCGCGCCGATGACGTTGGCCAGCAGGCTTCCCTCAGTGATGTCGTCGCTCTTGATGTTGATGAGGAAACGCCGGTCGGGAAACGCGGCCAGCACCTCGTCCAAGCCGGGCATCAGCCCGACACCCTTGCCGCGAAACGGAAAGGTCTTGCCGCCGTCGGCCGTGTAGCCATAGCCGACATCCAGAGCCTTGAGTTCGGCCAGGCTCTTTTCGCGGGTCACGCCCTTGCCCTCCGTGCGGCAGTCCACCGTCCAGTCATGGAAGACCGCGAACTGGCCGTCGGTGGTCGGGTGCACGTCGAATTCGACGATGTCGGCGCCGGCCTCGAAAGCCGCCTTGAAGCCGGCAATGGTGTTTTCCAGGTAAGCATGCTCGGGCGGATAGATGCGGTCCGCCGTGCAGGTGTCGCGGCCCAGCCCGACATGCGAATAGGTCTGGCCAAGGCCGCGATGGGCGATCAGCATCGGGCGCCGCTCGCTTTGACCGGCCAGCAGGCTGCTGTTGGCGGCCCAGACGGCGCCAGCGGCGGCAAGGATGCCAAGAAAGGCGATTGTGCGCTTGCGCATGATTTTCCCCCGGGTTCGATGCGGCAACTATGCGCGGAACCGGGACGAAATCTGGACCAAGCTGTGCCGCTTTGAAGGCGGCTGTGGAAAAGGATGACGGGCGCCTGCCTTTCGGCAAGGCGTCCGTCGGTCCGCGAACGTCGATTGGTCCTACACCATTGCGAAAGTGTCGGGGTCGGGGCCGATCTTGCCCTTCGCGTCATCCAGCTTCTCGATCGCCGCGATGTCTTCCGCGGTGAGTTTGAAGTCGAACACCTGGAAGTTCTCGACGATGCGGGCCGGCGTCACCGATTTCGGGATGACGACATTGCCGATGTCGAGGTGCCAGCGCAGGATCACCTGGGCGACGGTCTTGCCGTGCTTCTTGGCCAGCGCTGCCAGCGCGGCGTCGTTGAGCAGTGTGCCTTGGCCCAGCGGGCTCCAGGCTTCTGTCACGATGCCTTCCTTTTCGTGATAGGCGCGCAGCGCCTTCTGCTGGAAGCGCGGATGCAGCTCCACCTGGTTGATCGCCGGCACCACGCCGGTTTCCGCCTTCAACCGTTCCAGATGGGCGATCTGGAAGTTGGAGACGCCGATGGAGGCGACGCGTCCTTCTTCGCGCAGCTTGATCAGCGCCTTCCAGCTGTCGACATAGCGGCCGAGCGAAGCCGCCGGCCAGTGGATGAGGTAGAGGTCGACGCTGTCACGACGCAATTTCTTCAGGCTGGCGTCAAAGGCCTTGAGCGCCGAATCATAACCCTGGTCGGAATTCCAGAGTTTCGTGGTGATGAAGAGTTCGTCGGCGGGCACGCTGGAGGCGGCCAGCGCGTCGCCCACGCCTTGCTCGTTGCGATAGATCGCGGCCGTGTCGATCGAACGATAGCCGGCCTGGATGGCCGCGGTCACTGCCGCGTTGGCGCCCTCGTTCGGCACCTGCCAGACGCCGAAGCCAAGCTGCGGTATCTGCTTGCCGTCGTTGAAACGGAGTGTTGGGCTCATGGTCTCTTTCCTGAAATCGTCGTGGGATGGCGGTCGATGGGAGGACGATGCCTGGGTTGGCCGATGGACATCGCCGGAAAGGATGGTCGCGGCCCGAACGGACCGCCACCCATAATCTGGGGCGCGCGCGTGACAACGGCAAGGAAACGACCGCCTGATTTCAGGTTCGGTACGAAAAAAGCTACTCGCACTGGAAGCCCTTAGCTGGAAGGAAGGGTCGCGAGAAAACTCTCGCGAACCTGCATCGCGTCCCACCAGCCGGACAGGGCGGGATTTTTCTCCAACATCGATGCCGCCACTGCAGCCTGCGCGAAGTAGAAAAACATCGGTGCCGCATGCAGGTCGGCCAGCGTCAGCTGCTCGCCGAGCAGGAACGTTCCGGGCTGCTTCAACCCGGCCAGTGTCGCGAGGCAGGCTTCGGCGCGCGGCAGGGCAGCCGTCACCACGGCGTCGTCGGGCGTTGCGCCTTGCCTCGGCTTGGAGACGGTCTCGACATAGATGTCCCACACCAGCGCCCGGTAGGCATAGGCGTCGAGCAGGCCGATGATCTGGTTCATCACCGCACGCTGGCGCGCCTCATGAGGCTGCAGGGCAGGGCCGTCGAAAGCCTCGTCGACATAACGCGCGATCGCCGTCGTCTCGAACAGGTTCAGCCCGTCATGCTCGAAGGCCGGTATCCTGGAGAAGGGGTGCAGGGCGCGATACCATTCGGGCGGCCCGCCCTCGGCGAAGATGTCGACCGGCACGACGTCGTGCTCGACCTGCTTTTCCATGAGCGTGAGCCGCGCGATGCGGACATAGACGCTGTAGTCGGCGCCATAGAGGATGGGTTTCGGCTGCTGGCTCATGGTGGCTCCCGTCGCCTCGTCTGAGTATCACGAAAATGCGCCGGTCGGTCTGGCCCTGAGACCGGCGCGTGGCGAGGCCAGATGGGGATCGCGTGACGCCGCTTATGGCAACCCGCAAGTCAGCAGGATTTGTCAAATCTGGCTATGGTTGTTTCCGGCCGATCGATTTGCAGGGGGGCGACATGAATGGCGAAACGGCATGGGCAGTCTACGAAGCGCGTCTGAGGCGCGTTTCGAACCACATCCACGAACACCTCGACGAGGAGCTGGATATGGACCGCCTGGCCGAGATCGCCTGCCTGTCGTCCTATCACTGGCACAGGATCTACCGCGCCATCTACGGCGAAACGGCGACCCAGACGGTCAAGCGTCTGAGGCTCCACCGTGCCGCCGGCGATATCGTCGAGACGGATCTCAGCGTCAGCGAAATTGCGAAACGATCTGGCTATCCCAACGTCCAGTCGTTCAACCGCATCTTCAAGGCTGCCTACGGCATGCCGCCGGCGCGCTACCGGAAAGAGGGAAGCCACACGCTGTTTGAAACCAATCAGAGAAAGGCTTCCCATATGTTCGACATTTCCATCCGCACGCTCCGGCCCACCGAACTGGTCGGCGTTTCCCATCAGGGCTCCTACATGAACATCGGCAAGGCGTTCGAGCAGCTGTTCGGCACGCTTTATGCCCGTGGTCAGGGCAGGCCCGATATGCGCATGATCGGCGTCTATCTCGACGATCCCAATGTCGTCGCCGTCGACAAGCTGCGTTCCTTCGCCTGCGTGGAGGCGGATGCGCCGGCGCAGGCGCCGCTGGAACGCCGCACGCTCGAAGGCGGCGAATACGCCGTTCTGCGCCACAAGGGGCCCTACGCGGAAATGCACAAGGCCTATCAGTGGCTCTACGCGGAATGGTTGCCGATGTCGGGCCGCAAGCTGCGCGACACGGTGATGTTCGAGGAATATGTCAACAACCCGCGCGACGTGCCGCCGGCCGAACTGCTGACCGACATCAACCTGCCGCTGGTGTGAGGTGCCTTTCCTTCTCCCGCAAGGGGAGAAGGGACGTGCATCGCCCAACAAAAAAGCCCCGGAAAATCCGGGGCTTTTCACGACCTTTGGCCGGCGCTGCCTACGCCATCGCCTTCTGCAAATTCTCGTCGATCTTGTCGAGGAAACCGGTGGTCGACAGCCAGGGCTGATCGGGGCCGATCAGCAGCGACAGGTCCTTGGTCATGAAGCCCGACTCGACGGTCTGGATGCAGACCTTTTCCAGCGTCTCGGCGAACTTCTTCAGCGCGGCATTGTCGTCCAGCTTGGCGCGGTGGGCGAGGCCACGCGTCCAGGCGAAGATCGAGGCGATCGAGTTGGTCGAGGTTTCTTCGCCCTTCTGGTGCTGGCGGTAGTGGCGCGTCACGGTGCCGTGCGCGGCTTCCGCTTCCACCGTCTTGCCGTCCGGCGTCATCAGCACCGAGGTCATCAGGCCGAGCGAGCCAAAACCCTGCGCCACCGTGTCCGACTGCACGTCGCCGTCATAGTTCTTGCACGCCCAGACATAGCCGCCCGACCACTTCAGCGAAGAGGCCACCATGTCGTCGATCAGGCGGTGTTCGTACCACAGCTTGCGCGCCTTGAACTCGGCCTCGAATTCCTTCTCGTACACTTCCTGGAAGATGTCCTTGAAGCGGCCGTCATAGGCCTTGAGAATGGTGTTCTTGGTCGACAGGTAGACCGGATAATTGCGCAGCAGGCCGTAGTTCAGCGAGGCGCGGGCGAATTCGCGGATCGACTCGTCGAGATTATACATGGCCATCGCCACGCCGGCGCCCGGCGCGTCGAACACGTCGTGCTCGATCACCTGGCCGTCGTCGCCGACGAACTTGATCGACAGCTTGCCCTTGCCCGGGAACTTGAAATCTGTCGCCTTGTACTGGTCGCCGAAAGCGTGACGGCCGACGATGATCGGCTTGGTCCAGCCCGGCACCAGGCGCGGCACGTTCTTCATGATGATCGGCTCGCGGAAAATGGTGCCGCCGAGGATGTTGCGGATCGTGCCGTTGGGCGACTTCCACATCTTCTTAAGCTTGAATTCCTCGACGCGCTGCTCGTCGGGCGTGATGGTGGCGCATTTCACGCCCACGCCCCACTTGTTGATGGCGTTGGCCGCGTCGATCGTCACCTGGTCGTTGGTGGCGTCGCGGTGCTCGATGCCGAGGTCGTAATATTCGAGGTCGATGTCGAGATAGGGGTGGATCAGCTTGTCCTTGATGAACTGCCAGATGATGCGGGTCATCTCGTCGCCGTCGAGTTCGACGACGGGGTTAGCCACCTTGATCTTCGCCATAAAGAAAGCCTCGCTGCTGGTCGGGAAAGGGCCTCGCGCAGGGCTCGGCCGTCAGATGCGGCTCTCATAGCAAAGCCGAAACCGGCACGCAAACGGCTGGAACGTCGCTGCGGGCTAAGTTGGCCCGCGGCGGCGCCAATGCCTATTTCTTCTTCTGTTTTGGAGGCATCGGCCCGACGAATCGGGTGGCCATTGCCAGCCATCCTTTCAGCGCCGCGTCGTCGAGTTCGTCCGCTGTCACGATCACGAACCCTTTCATCTCGCGGCCGGTGAAGTTCATGCGCGCCGCGCCCGGCCGCGACAGCGCTTCCGCTTCCTGGGCTTCGCCCACGCGCACAAGCAGGCCGCCACCCTTCATCGTACCGGCCAGCATGTTGCCGTTGAGCGTAAAGCACAGACCTCCGAACATGCGGATTTCGGCAACGTTCGGATCGTCGCCGATAACGGCGCGGATTTGTTCGACAAGTTCATCCGTCACGGTCGATCCTTTGCCAAACTTTCTTTTCCGTTTCTAAATATGGCAGCGACGCGCAAATGCCGCAAATCTACCTGCGCCCCGCAGCCCGCACGCGCTCGACAGCGCAGTGCAGCCCTGCCAAGCTGCGCGTATGGAACCACTTGGCCAGACCGAACTTCGACTGATGCAGAGCCTGGCCCAGGAGGTGACCGCGCTGCGGCCCGAGTTGCTGAACGGCGACGCCACCGTCGGCGAACTGGCCTGGGTCTGGGCCAAGGATTTCGATGCGCTCGGCCCATTCTGGCGGCATCGGTTGTGGCTCGTCGACGGCCGGCTGGCTGGCTGGGGCTGGGCGCATCTGCCTTACAAGGTTCCACGCGGCGACGGCACGTTCCGCGAGAGCGACACCGCCAATCTGATCTGGCAGGCGCATCCGGACCGGCCGGAACTGCTGGTCGACATACTGGACTGGTACGACGAGGTGGCGGGCGATGTCGACCGGCTGCTGACGATACAGTCCGCCGATGTCGCGGCGCAGGCGATTGTCACCGCGCATGGCTACGCCTTCGACACGGAGGCCGGTGGAGACGACGGCTCCTGGGTGCAGTTCAACATGCGCGAGCTGACCGACGTGCCGAACCCGGCGCTGCCCGAAGGGTTCCGCTTCCTGACCGCCGCGGAAGTCCCCGCGGCGGACGCGGTCAACGTGCATCGCGACGCATGGCATCCCTCGGCTTTCAACGAGGCGGCGTTCGAGCGGGTCCGGCACACCTGGCCGTATCGGGCCGACCTGCATGTGCTGGTCGCCGCACCGGACGGCGCCCTGGCCGCGACCGCGATCATCTGGCTGGATAAGGCGACGCAAACCGCCGAATTCGAGCCCGTCGGCACGCATCCGCAGTTCCGGCGGCGAGGGCTGGGTGCCGCGTTGCAGCTGCACGGCATGCATCTGGCAAAAACCGCCGGCGCGAAACACATGCTGGTCGCCTGTCGCGGCGCGCCGGCCCACGCGGCCGCCCGCGACATGTATTACAGCGTCGGCTTTCGCGCCTTCACCCGGGACCTGCCGCAGATCAAGGTTGCGGGGTGACGCCTGTCTTTGCCAACCCTTCATTTTCCCGGCCGAATATGGCAGGGGTCGCGACAATGTCGCAAATGAGCGTTTTCTGGTTGCAATGACGAATTCTTCACACGAAGCGGGCGGCCCCGCCATCATCCTTGTCGAACCGCAGCTCGGCGAAAACATCGGCATGGTCGCGCGGGCCATGGCGAATTTCGGCTTGGGCGAACTCCGGCTCGTCAACCCGCGCGACGGCTGGCCGAGCGAGAAGGCGCGCGCGGCGGCAAGCCGGGCCGATCATGTCATCGACGGGGTCAAGCTATACGATGACCTGCCTTCGGCCGTAGCCGACTTGAATTTCGTCTTCGCCACCACGGCGCGCGAGCGCGACGGTTTCAAGGAGGTGCGCGGGCCGGTGGAGGCGGGCAGGGCGCTGCGGTCGCGCCAGCGCGATGGCCTGAAGACCGGCATTCTGTTCGGGCGCGAGCGTTTCGGCCTCTATAATGAAGAGGTCGGCCTCGCCGACGAGATCGTCACTTTCCCGGTCGATCCGGCCTTTTCCTCGCTCAACATCGCCCAGGCCGTGCTTCTGATGTCCTATGAATGGATGAAGTCGGGCCTGGAGAGCGAGACCGACACCAATTTCGCCGGCCCGGAAATGTTGCCCGCCACCAAGGAACAGCTGCACGGCCTATTCGCGCATCTGGAGGCGGCGCTGGAGGCGCGCGGCTATTTCAGGCCCGCCGCAAAGAAGCCCAAGATGGTCGACAATCTGCGCGCCGTTCTGACCCGCGCCGGCTTCGCCCAGCCGGAATTGAAGGTGCTGCGTGGTGTGGTTGCGTCGCTCGATTATTTCTCGCCGAAGGAGCCGCGCGGCGCCGGCTATCCAGAACGCAAGGCCAAGGCCGATCGCGCTGCCCATGCGGACGATGACGCCGACACGCTGCCGCCCGAGGGCGGCAAGGGTCTCGATAACGACTGAGGCATACCATGGCTGAGCAGCCGATCCTGATGTTCGATTCCGGCGTCGGTGGGCTCACCGTGCTGCGCGAGGCGCGCGTCCTGATGCCCGACCGCCGCTTCATCTATATCACCGACGACGCCGCCTTTCCTTATGGCAATTGGGAAGAACCGGCGCTGCTGGCGCATCTTCTCACTTTGTTCGGGCAATTGCTGGAGCGTTATCGCCCGGCCATTTCGGTCATCGCCTGCAACACGGCGTCGACGCTGGTCATCGACGCGCTGCGCGAGACGTTCCCAAGCCATCTTTTCGTCGGCACTGTGCCGGCGATCAAGCCGGCGGCTGAGCGCACGCGCTCCGGCCTGGTTTCGGTGCTGGCGACGCCGGGTACGGTCAAGCGGCAATACACGCGCGACCTGATCGCGAAATGGGCGCAGAAATGTCATGTGCGCCTGGTCGGCTCGACGGCGCTGGCGGGCCTCGCCGAGGTCTATATGCGTGACGGCTTCGTCGACGAGGAAGCCGTGCGCGCCGAGATCGCGCCTTGTTTCATCGAGCAGGACGGCCGTTTCACCGACATCGTCGTGCTTGCCTGCACGCACTATCCGTTTTTGGCCAACCGCATGCGCAAGACCGCGCCGTGGCCGGTCGACTGGATCGATCCGGCCGAGGCGATCGCGCGCCGCGCCTTGTCGTTGCTCGATGGGGCGCAGCCGGGCGGCCGCAGGGACTTCGCACCGAACGGCCCCGACATCGCCGTCTTCACCTCCGGCAAGCCCGACCACGCCATCCGGCGCCTGATGCAGGGTTTCGGGCTGACCACGGTTTCCTGACTTTTCGCCCTGGCCGGCCAAAAAACATACCGGACAAGAGGTCCGAGGACTGACCCTGTCCGGTATACGCCGTTACGGCGTTCGATGGTTCGGCTCAGTAGCCGAGCGTAAAACGCTTGCCGGTGTGCTTCGGCGTCTCGGCTTCGTCCAGCACGGCGTAGGCGAGATCTTCCACCGAGACATGGCTTTCGCCCTTGGCGTCGAGCACCGGCTCGTCGCCGCCCAGGCGGAACTTGCCGGTGCGTTCGCCGGGAGCAATGTGCGCGGCCGGCGACACGAGCGACCATTCCAGGCCGCTCTCCTTGCGCAGTTCGGCCAGCGCGTCGCGGGCACCGCGGGCGCCGTCGCGGTAGGCGTCCGGGAAATGCGGCGAATCGACGAGCTGGCTGCCGTCCGGCGCGTGCAGGCTGCCGGCGCCGCCCACCACGATCAGACGCACGCCCGCCTGCTTGGCGGCCGCCACAATGGCGCGCGAGCCGGCCATGTGTTTGTTGTAGATGTCGGGATCGCCCCAGCCGCCATTGAAGGCGGAAATGATGACGTCATGGCCGGCGATGAGTGAGGCAAGCTGCTTGACGTCGGTGACGTCGGCCTTGACCGCGGTGACGCCGGCGCCAGCCTGCACCTTGGCCGGGTTGCGCACGATGGCGGTGACGCTGTGGCCGCGCTGGGTGGCTTCCTTGGTGAGCGCGCCGCCGACGAAGCCGGAAGCGCCGATAAGGGCGATCTTCATGGATGGTCTCCTTGTCTTTCCCCTTCCCCTTGCCGGGAAAGATGGATATTTTCAGTAATCAGGTTATCACGGGTAACTACATAGCGACGACCGCCTGCCGCGAAAAGAACGCATGATTTCGTGCCCAGGTTACGCGAAAGGAACCGCATGAACGCCAGAACCAACGAAGCGGGCGTGCCGCTGCTTCACACCACGCCGGGTTTCGCCATCGACGCCGACGGCAATTGTCCGATCCGCGAGGCGCTGGACCGTTTCGGCGACACCTGGAGCATCCTGGTCATCCTCAACCTGCAGCCGGCGACCATGCGCTTCAACGCGCTGAAACGGTCGATCGAGGGCATCTCGCAGCGCATGCTGACGGTGACGCTGCGCTCGCTGGAGCGCGACGGTCTCGTGCGCCGCACCGTACGCCCGACCACGCCGCCGGAGGTGGAATACGCGCTGACCGAACTCGGCCAGTCGCTTGCCGTGCCGATCGCGGCACTCGGCGCCTGGGCCGCCGGCAACCGCGACAATCTGCGTGTCGCGCGCGCCGCCTTCGACGCCGCCGCCTGAGGCCGGAGCGCCGATATGTCGGCGCGGGCCTGAGCCAACGCACCGGACGCGGCCCGATCCCCGCGCTTGACAGAACGATGACAGCGGTCTATCGAACCCGCGCAACGCCGGGCCGTGAGGTCCGGTGCTTTGTTTTATGCCGCAAGGTCCCGGAATCATCCGGTTTCAGGTCCTTGCATCACCGACGTGTCCCGTGGATCTTCTTGTCGCTTGCGCGGAAGATCCTGTCAGGCTCCGAAAACGGGGGCCAGAGGAGGGCGCGTTTCCTTCACTCGGACCATGAGGTCCGGGTATTTTGTTTTGAAAGGGAATGCGATGAGCAAACGCGAATCCGCAAAATACAAGATCGACCGTCGCCTTGGCGAAAACATCTGGGGCCGTCCGAAGTCCCCGGTCAACAAGCGCGAATACGGTCCCGGCCAGCACGGCCAGCGCCGCAAGGGCAAGCTGTCGGACTTCGGTCTGCAGCTGCGCGCCAAGCAGAAGCTGAAGGGTCACTACGGCGACGTTTCGGAAAAGCAGTTCCGCAAGACCTACGAAGAGGCCGACCGCCGCAAGGGCGACACCTCCGAGAACCTGATCGGCCTGCTGGAATCGCGCCTGGACGCCGTCGTCTACCGCGCCAAGTTCGTGCCGACCATTTTCGCCGCCCGTCAGTTCGTCAACCACGGCCACATCAACGTCAACGGCAAGCGCACCAACATCGGTTCGTACCGTTGCAAGGTCGGCGACGTCATCGAGGTGCGCGAGAAGTCGAAGCAGCTCGTCATCGTCCTGGAATCGGTCGCGCTCGCCGAGCGTGACGTGCCGGACTACATCGAAGCCGATCACAACAAGATGGTCGCCACCTTCGCTCGCATCCCCGGCCTGTCGGACGTTCCGTACGCTGTCCAGATGGAGCCGAACCTGGTCGTCGAATATTATTCGCGCTAATCAGGCGGCGAATACGAATTGCGAAAAGGCCGCCTCCGGGCGGCCTTTTTTGTCTGGAGCGTTTGTTTGGTGGGGCGAGCGCCGCTATAAGGCGCGGCATCATCCTGCGGAACGTTACGCCATGAACGTGCAAGCCGAAACCATCCCCGACCTCGACGGCGGCTGCCATCCGCTGTTTCGCGACGTGCCGTCCTCGGTCGAGTTCAACAAGCTGCGCAAGCGGCTCTTGCGGCTGGCCCGCCAGGCCATGGACGATTTTTCCATGGTCAAGCCCGGCGAACGCTGGCTGGTGGCGCTGTCGGGCGGCAAGGATTCCTACGGGCTGCTTGCGCTTCTGCTGGACCTCAAATGGCGCGGCCTTCTGCCGGTGGAGCTCATCGCCTGCAATCTCGACCAGGGTCAGCCGAACTTCCCCAAGCACATCCTGCCGGACTATCTCACCGCCAACGGCATCGCGCACCGCATCGAATATCAGGACACCTATTCGATCGTCACCGACAAGCTGCCGCAGGGCGCCACCTATTGCTCGCTGTGCTCCAGGCTGCGGCGCGGCCATCTCTATCGCGTCGCGCGGGAGGAGGGCTGTTCGGCGCTGGTGCTTGGCCACCACCGCGAGGACATCCTCGAGACCTTCTTCATGAACCTCTTCCATGGCGGCCGGCTGGCGGCGATGCCGCCGAAGCTGCTCAACGACGAGGGCGACATGATGGTGCTGCGCCCGCTCGCCTATTGCGCCGAGGACGATCTGGAGAAGTTCGCCGCCGCCATGGCCTTCCCGATCATCCCCTGCGACCTGTGCGGCAGCCAGGAAGGCCTGCAGCGCAACGCCATGAAGGCGATGCTGGACGATATCGAGAAGAAGCAGCCCGGCCGCAAGGACACCATGATCCGCGCCATGGGCAATGTAAGGCCGTCGCATCTGCTCGACCGCAAACTGTTCGATTTCGCCGCGCTGGCCACCACTATCGGGAATGACGATGCACTTTGACGACCGCGATATCGAATGGCTGACCGGCGTTCTGGCCGATGCGGCCGCACAGGAGATCATGCCGCGCTTCCGGCGCCTTGGTGCCGGCGACATCCAGCAGAAGAAGTCGGCCGCCGACCTCGTCACCCAAGCGGACATCAACGCCGAGCGTGTCATCACGCAGGCGATCGCCGCGCGTTATCCGGACGCCCTCATCGTCGGCGAAGAGGCCTGCGAGGCCGACAAGACGCTGCTGGCGAAGCTCGGCGGCAGCAAGCTGGCCTTCGTCATCGACCCGGTCGACGGAACCTACAATTTCGCCTCCGGCGTGCCGGTGTTCGGCGTCATCCTGGCGGTGGTCCAGGACGGCGAGACCGTGGCGGGCATCATCTACGATCCTGTCGGCAAGGATGCCCTGATCGGCGTTCGCGGAGCGGGAAGCCACATGGTTGGCGCACAGGGGCCGGAACGTGTCGCCGTGGCCGAACCGGTGCCGTTCTCGCTGATGACCGGTGCGCTCGGCTGGCAGGCCTTCGACGAACCCGAGCGTTCGCTGCTCGCCAGGAACCAGGCCAAGTGCCTGTCCTACATCGGCTACCGCTGCTCGGCGCATGAATATCGCGTGCTTGCCGCCGGCCACGCGCATTTCATCGTCCAGAACGTGATGATGCCGTGGGATCACCTGGCCGGCGTGCTCATCCACCAGGAGGCAGGCGGCTACGCGGCGCGCTTCGACGGCAGCGCCTACCTGCCGTCGCATCTCTCCGGTGGGCTGATTGTGGCGCCCGACAAGGCAAGCTGGGCCGAGATCAGGCGCGAACTCTGGGCCTGACAAGGACCGGCAGCGCTTGGCTGCCGGCCTTGCAATCAGTGAGCAGCCTCGGCGCTGACCGTCTGGTGCGCGCTTGGCGCGGTGAACAGCTTGCCACGCTCGGCGATCAGCACCAGGACCAGCGCCATCAGCCCGACGCCGCAGAAGCCCGCGGCCAGCGGTGTGACCGTGCCGTCGAAGGCCTGGCCAACGGCGGCGCCGATCAGGCCGCCACCCAATGTCTGGATGAAACCCTGGATCGACGCGGCAGTGCCGGCGATGTGGCCGAGCGGCTCCATGGCGATGGCGTTGAAGTTCGAGCCGATCCAGCCGAACTGGAACATGGCCGCCGCGAACAGAAGCACGAACAGCGGCAACGGCACCGGCCCGAACAGCGATATCACGAACCAGATCGTCGAGACGATGGTGAAGCCGATCAGCGCACCATGCGACAGGCGGCGCATGCCAAAGCGCATCACCAGCCGCGAATTCAGGAACGACGACACCGCCATCATGCCGGCGATGGCCGCGAACAGCACCGGAAACCAGTAGCCGAGGTGGTAGATGCCGATATAGACCTGCGGCGCCGAGTTGATGAAGCCGAACAGCGCAGCGAACACCGCGGTGGATGCCAGCGTGTAGCCGAGCGACAGCCGGTTCGACAGCACGATCCTGAAGCCCTGGAAGATCGAGCCGAGATCGACGTCGCGGCGGTCTTCGGGATGCTGCGTTTCCGGCAGGCGGATGACGGCCCACAGCGCGATCGCCGCGGCGATCAGCGCCATCACCATGAAGATCATGTGCCAGTTGGCGAAGATCATCACCACTTGTCCGATCGACGGCGCCACCACCGGGATCACCATGAACACCATGAAGATCAGCGACATCACCTCGGCCATGGCGCGGCCGCCGAAACGGTCGCGCACCATCGAAACCGCGATGACACGGGTCGAAGCGGCACCGATGCCCTGGATGAAGCGCAGCGCCAGCAAGGTCTCGAAAGTCGGTGCGAAGACCGCGCCGGCGGCGGCGCAGATGTAGATGGTCAGTCCCACCAGCAACGGCGTGCGGCGGCCGAAACGGTCCGACAGCGGCCCATAGGCCAGGAGCGCGAAGGCGAGGCCGCCGAAATAGGCGGAGATCACATATTGGCGGTGGTTCTCGCTGGCGACGCCGAGGCTGGCGCCGATCTCCTGCAGGCCCGGCAGCATGATGTCGATGGCCAGCGCGTTGAGCGCCATCAGCGCCGCGCACAGCGCGATGAATTCCCAGCGCGGGATCGGGAAGGCCATCTCTTTGGCCGGCTGTTGAACTTGCGTATCCATGAGGGCGTCCCCAATGCCAAAACGCCGATGCGCCGTTAGAGCGTCCTTTGCGCGTCCGTTCGGACGCGCAAAGGACGCTCTAACATTATGAATCCGCGCATCGTGCTTTCCGAAAACCGAACCCGATTTTCGGAAAGCACGATGCGCCGGGTGGCCGGCGCATCGGGTCTCGCGTCCTCGAACGGACGGTTGTTCAGTTGTGGGCCGGGCTCGATCGTCCGGCGGGCGTCAGGTCAGGCGGCGCCTTTGACCTTGATGCCTTTCTCGTCGAAGAAGGCCTGCAATTCGCCGGCCTGGAACATCTCGCGAATGATGTCGCAACCGCCCACGAATTCGCCCTTCACATAGAGCTGCGGGATCGTCGGCCAGTTGGAATAGTCCTTGATGCCCTGGCGCAGCTCGTTGGAGTCCAACACGTTGACGCCCTTGTAGTCGACGCCGACATAGTCGAGGATCTGCACGACCTGGCCCGAGAAACCGCACTGCGGGAAGCCCGGTGTACCCTTCATGAACAGGACGACGTCGTTGCTCTTCACTTCGCTGTCGATGTAGTCGTTGATTCCGCTCATGGGCAAAAATCCTTCTGCGCCCGTGGGAGTCGGGCTTGAAACATGAGCATCAGATAAACCCGACAGCCGTGCGAGACAAGATGTTTGCCGATTTGCACTTAGGAATGGCGCAAGCGACGGGCCGTGGCTGGGCCAATCCGCCGGCCGGCGTGAAGAGCCGATGATGCGCCGGGTCCTGTTCGGCGGGCTGGCGGCGCTTTTGGCCGGTGCCCTGGCTGCCGCATGGTTTGTCTCGCTGCCGCGCCCGTCTGGCTTGGAGATTTCACCTACAGCCCAACCCGCTACCGCGCCTCAACCCGGCCTGTCGCCGGCTCCCGCACCGGCGTCGCCATCGCCATCGCAGGTGCCATCCACGCCGCCGCAGGTGCCGCCGGCACCTCCGTTGCCGCCGGGTGGCCAAGCGCCGACCGCGCCGGACAATCAGGCGCCGAACGGGGAGGCGCCCGCCGCGCTCCCACCGGCGCCGGCGACGCCAAGCGAAGCGGCGCCCATCGCGCCGGCCGCATTGCCGGAGCCCTGTCGCGACCAGACCTTCGAGACGGTCGCCTATGTCGTATGCGAGATCGATCTTCGCCGCTACGCGGTGACGTTGCAGCGGGCGGACGCCGGCGGTGTGCCTTACGCCTCGGTGCGAAAATTCACGCAGGCCATGCGCGCCGCCGGCACGCCGGCGCTGCTCGCCATGAATGCCGGCATGTACCACAAGGATTTGACGCCGGTCGGCCTGTTCGTGGCGGCGGGCCGCGAGGAAGCGCCGCTCAACCGCGACGACGCCGACGGAAATTTTTTCCTGAAACCCAATGGCGTCTTTTATGTCGACACCGACGGCAAGGCGGGCGTGTTGGAAACCGGCGCCTATGCCGCGACAAAACCCTCGGTGGCCTATGCCACGCAATCCGGCCCGATGCTGGTCATCGACGGCGCCCTGCATCCGCGCTTCGAGCCGAATGGCTCCTCCCGCTACATCCGCAACGGGGTCGGCGTCCGTGATCCCGATACGATCGTGCTGGTCATCTCGCGCGGCGAGGTCAGCCTCGGCAGCTTCGCCCGGCTGTTCCGCGACGCACTCGGCTGCAGGAACGCGCTGTTCTTCGACGGCGCCATCTCGACGCTTTCCAACGGCACCGACACGATCGTCGGCGCCTCGTTCCCGGCGGGGCCGATCCTGGCGGTGCGAATGAAGGAGAATGGGCGCTAGACGACCTCGTTTCGCGCGAAACAGACCCATTTTGCGCGCAAACAGCGGCTTGTAGACAAATCCGACGCGATTTTCGGGGGTGTCACCGACAACCGTCTGAATCAAAAGCGCTTTTTCATTTCACTTTTGTCGGCCGCGGGCGTTCTGTCCACATCGCGCGTCAGCAGCAGGCAGGAGCGCCGGCCTGGCCGAAGCGCGGGCACGTCCGGATTTTCTTAGTAAAATCAGTCCGGTATGCTGGTCTGCAGGGCCAGCGCGTGCAAAACGCCGCCCATATTGCCCTTCAGCGCGTCATAGACCATCTGGTGCTGCTGCACCCGGCTCTTGCCGCGGAAGCTTTCCGCCACGACCTCGGCTGCATAGTGGTCGCCGTCGCCGGCGAGATCGCGAATGGTCACCCGGGCGTCCGGAATGCCTTCCTTGATCAGCCGTTCGATGTCGTGTGCGTCCATCGCCATGGGACGTTCCTTCTTCAGTTCCCGATGAGGCGAGGAAATCAGGATTCGCCAGCCTCGGTCAATTCATCGGGTCTTAGTTTCGAAAACGAACCGGCATGCGAGATTTACGCAGTTGCACGGTGGAATACCGTTTGTCGGAAAACCGCTGTCCATTCTGTGCGGGTCGAAATCTGCCCAAGCCGACAGTTGGGAAAAGGTAGATCGAAAGCGATCGCGACAGACGGGCCATTTTTTCGAAAAGCCACCAAACTACCGCTTCCCCGATACGTTGCTGGATTGCCCATAACACGAAGAGAAGCAATCTGAGGATCAGGCCGAAGAAAAACTCAACCATTTCGATTTGCCACTGCGACAGCCGCTATGTTTGACTTTCACTCGCGCATCTCAGGCTTCCATGAAGGCAGGAAACCAGGATTCGTGCGCCGTTTTCAAGTCCTTGATTGATATGGCGCGTGCCGACCCGAGTTTCAATTCGCTGCCGCCGGTGGTGCCGATCCACGGCGCGAAGATGCCGAGCGCCTTGGCTTCGTTCCACAGCGCCTGCAATTCCTGCGACTGACCGCCGAACTTCACCGTCACCAGATAGCGGCTCTGATCCTCGCCGAAGAACACCGGGATCGGGTCGGCGCCGCTCAAGCCCGGCACGGTTGCGCCGATGCCGGATGCCATCGCCATTTCGGCCAGCGCCACGGCGAGGCCGCCGTCGGAGAGGTCGTGTACGGCGGTGGTGGCGCCGCTGTGGATCAGCTTGCGCACGAAATCGCCGACCTTTTTCTCGTGAGCGAGATCGACCGGCGGCGGCGGACCGTCGCTGCGGCCATGGATGTCGCGCATATAGATCGACTGGGCGAGGTGGCTGCCCCAGCCGGCGGGACCGCCGACGAGCAGGATGACTTCGCCTTCGCTGGCAAAGCCGAGCCTGGCCATCTTCGACCAGTCGTCGATCAGGCCGACGCCGCCAATGGTCGGCGTCGGCAGGATGCCCTGGCCGTTGGTTTCGTTGTAGAGCGAGACGTTGCCCGACACGATCGGGAAGTCGAGCGCGCGGCAGGCATCGCCGATGCCGGTCACCGCCTTGGCGAACTGGCCCATGATCTCGGGCCGCTCGGGATTGCCGAAATTGAGGTTGTCGGTGGCAGCCAACGGCAGCGAGCCGGTCGCGGTGAGATTGCGCCAGCATTCGGCCACCGCCTGCTTGCCGCCTTCGTAAGGGTCGGCCTCGCAATAGCGCGGCGTCACGTCGGAGGAGAAGGCGAGCGCCTTGCTGGCATGGCCGTCGACGCGCACGACACCGGCGTCGCCGCCCGGAATCTGCAGCGAATTGCCCTGGATCAGCGTGTCGTATTGTTCCCACACCCAGCGGCGCGACGACAGGTCGGGCCCGCCGAGCATCTTCACAAGTGCTGCGGCCACATCCGCCTGCGGAATGTCGTTCGCCGCCAGCGGTGCGCGCTTGGCCGGCTCCACCCAGGGGCGGTCATATTCGGGTGCCTGGTCGCCGAGTTCCTTGATCGGCAGGTTGGCGACTTCCTCGCCCTGATGCAGGATGCGGAAGCGTAGATCGTCGGTGGTCTTGCCGACGATGGCGAAGTCGAGCCCCCATTTGACGAAGATCGCCTCGGCTTCTTCTTCCTTTTCGGGGCGCAGCACCATCAGCATGCGCTCCTGGCTCTCCGACAACATCATCTCATAGGCTGACATGCGCTCTTCGCGCACCGGCACCTTGTCGAGGTCGAGCTCGATGCCGAGGTCGCCCTTGGCGCCCATCTCGACGGCCGAACAGGTGAGGCCGGCGGCGCCCATGTCCTGGATGGCGATGACAGCGCCCGACGCCATCAGTTCGAGGCAGGCTTCGAGCAGGCACTTTTCGGTGAAGGGGTCGCCCACCTGCACGGTCGGGCGCTTCTCGTCGATCTTGTCGTCGAACTCAGCCGACGCCATTGTGGCGCCGCCGACGCCGTCGCGGCCGGTCTTGGCGCCGAGATAGACGACGGGCAGGCCGACACCCTTGGCCTGCGACAGGAAGATGCCATCGGCCTTGGCGAGGCCGGCGGCGAAGGCGTTGACCAGGATGTTGCCATTGTAGCGCGCGTCGAAATTGACCTCGCCGCCAACCGTCGGCACGCCGAAGGAATTGCCGTAGCCGCCGACGCCGCTGACCACGCCGGCCACCAGATGGCGGGTTTTCGGATGATCGGGCGAACCGAAACGCAGCGCGTTCATGGCCGCGATCGGCCTGGCGCCCATGGTGAAGACGTCGCGCAGGATGCCGCCGACCCCGGTCGCAGCGCCCTGATAGGGCTCGATGAAGGAGGGGTGGTTGTGGCTCTCCATCTTGAAGACGACGACGTCGCCGTCGCCGATGTCGACCACGCCGGCGTTCTCGCCCGGACCCTGGATGACGCGCGGGCCCTTGGTGGGCAGCGTGCGCAGCCATTTCTTGGAGGATTTGTACGAGCAGTGCTCGTTCCACATCGCCGAGAAGATGCCAAGTTCGGTGAAGGTCGGCTCACGCCCGACCAGATCCAGGATACGCTGGTATTCGTCGGGCTTCAGCCCGTGCGATGCGATCAGCTCGGGTGTGATTTTCACGGTGTTGGAGATGGTCATGGTGCGGCGGGCAGCTCCGAAAGCGTGTTGGGGCCCCTATAGCCGAACAGCCGGCGCCGCGACACTGCCGATTTCAGAAAAAAAGCCGCATGCCACAGGCAGTTTGCGCAGTCTAGAGCGCCACGCGTCCGTTCGGACCCGCAAAGGACGCTTTAGAACCTTGAATCCGCGCATTGTGCTTACCGAAAATCGGACCTGATTTTCGGGCTGATACACTAGGCGTTTGGCGCCGGCGCGAGGCGTTTCGCAAGCACCATCGTGCCGGGCCGGGCGGCCCCGCCGGGGCCGGGAAGGGCCAGCACGTCGCCGGCCTCGACCTTGCCGCCGCATGTGGCGCAGGTGATTTCGGGTTCCAGCGGGTTGCCGCATGTCTTGTGCACGAAGCGCATGGGCTGCCCCTCCCTGGGTTGCACCCAGCGGTCTCCCCAGCTCGTCAGGGCGACGATGATCGGGACCAGTTCCTCGCCGGCCTTCGTGAGGCGGTATTCGAACCGCGCCGGCCGGCTCTGATACGCCACGCGTTGCAGGATGCCGCCCTCGGCCAGGTGTCGAAGCCGGCGCGTCAGCAGATTGCGCGAAATGCCCAAATCCACTGCGATATCGTCGAAACGCGACACGCCAAGGAAGACGTCGCGGACGATGAGCGGCGACCACCAGTCACCGAACACCTCCAGCGAGCGGGCGAGCGAACAGCGCATGTCGGCGAAGCTTACCTTTTTCATGCCGCGATCCTAGTCAGTTGCTTGATTGAACTCAAGGCGATAGGTTCAATCATTGAATGGAGGCGTGCCATGTATCATGCGATCGTTCGTGCCCGCATTCGCTCCCTGTTCGAGAGCGTCAACAAGGGCGATGCCGGCCCGGTGCTTGCGGCTTTCGCGCCGCGTTTCGAACATCGCTTCCTGGGCGAGGGGCATGCGCTTTCCGGGGTCCGCACCTCCTTGTCCGCAACGAGGCTATGGTATGAGCGCCTTTATCGCCTGCTGCCGGATTTGCATTTCGACCTGGACGGGATCGCCGTCAGCGGACCGCCCTGGAATACGCTCGCCATTGTCGATTGGTTGGAAACCAACAGCGGCACCGACGGAGTGCGCACCCACAATCGCGGCATTCACGCCGTGCGCCTGGCCTGGGGCAGGATGACCTCGCTTCACATTTGCCCGGACACGGCCGGGCTGGTGGCGACGCTGGATCGCCTGGCTGCCGCGGGCAACAGTGAGGCGCACGCGCCGCCGATCACGGGCTGAAGCGCGCGCCTGCCGGCGTTTCAGCCGAAGGAATCGTAGCCGACGCGGCCTTCTTCCAGAAGCCTGCGGATGATTTCCACGCCGCGCGCGACTTCGGCGCGCTGGCCCGGAGCCGAAATGCCGAAGCGTGCGCCGTGAAGCACCTGTTCGGAGCGGCCGGCCTTGAACTCGTCCTCGTCGTCGAGCAGCAGGTCGTTTTCGAACGAGGCCTTCTTGAACGTGCCGGAGAGCCAGGGATCGGGCAGGGTGAGCCAGACGAAGGGCACGTTGTCGTGTGCCTTGAAGGTGAAGCCGGCGAGCTTCTCGCGCACGATGGCGATGCGGGCGTTGATCTCGCCGATGCTCTTGTTGCGGATGTCGTGCGCCTGGCCCGACAGCACCAGTTGCGCGCCGACCTCGGCAAGCAGGAAGGGCATGCCGCCGGTCAACATCTTGTGCGCCACCTGGATGCGGTGCCGGTAGGCCGGCGGGCACGACAGCCAGCCGCCGCGCACGCCCGCTGCCACCGATTTCGACAGGCCGCCGGCAACGATGGTGCGTTCCGGCGCCAGTTCGGCCAGAAGCGGGGTCGGATCGTTGGTGAGGCCGCCGTAAAGATCGTCCTCGATCAGGAGCACATTGTATTCGCGCGCGATGCGGGCGATCTCGCGCCGGCGGTCGGTGTCGATCGTCACCAGCGTCGGGTTTTGCACCGTCGGCATCAGAAACAGCATCTTTGGATGCTTCTGCGCGCAGACCCGTTCGAAATCCTGCGGGTCGAGGCCGCCGGAATCGGAATCGACCAACACAACACGCCGGCCGACCAGCCCGGCGCTGCGTGAAATCTGCGAATAGGTGAGATGTTCGAAGGCGATGCTGTCGCCCGGCACGGTGAGCGCGGCAATGGCGGCCATCACCGCCGGGTGGGTGCCCAGCGTCGGCACGATGGTGTCGGGCGCGGGGCGAAAGTTATTGCGGGCGAGCCAAAGGCTGCCGGCTTCGTACCAGCGCTGGGGGAAGTCGCGCGTATAGCTGGCGATTTCGTAGGGGTGTTCCTGCGCCGTCTTCGTCAACAGATCGGCGATGGCGACGCCCTGGCCGGTGTCTGGCGCGGCAGTGGTGTCGAAACGCAGCTTGCCGGACGGCGGTTCGGTCAGCTTCGTGCTCTCGGCGTAGGACGAGAGCGTTATCGCATCCGCCGGCGCGCCGTCGGAATGGCGCTTCAGCACATAGGTGCCGCGGCCGACCTCGCCGCTGACCAGTCCTCGCTCGCGCAGCAATTGGTAGGCGCGGCCGACGGTGCCGACGGTCGCGCCGATGTCATAGGCGAGGTCGCGCTGCGGCGGCAGCTTGACGCCGGCGCCGAGCACACCGCGATCGATGTCCGCTTCGATGCGGTCGGCCAGGCGCTGGTAAAGCGGGCCGGTGCCGGTCGAAAGGTCGGGGAGCCAAGTTGTCATGGTGACAATTTTCTATATTGTATCAATATCAGAGTCAATACATATGGATTGCACCGCGATTGTCGCGGCAATTGTTACAATGGTGCTATGATGGCAAGTGCAATCGAGACAATTCATCGGAACCGGTCGGCTTCGGCGGGCTTTGGCAAGCAGCCTTCCGGCCTGTCGGGCTTCGTGCGCCGCATTGTTGTGGTGATTGTCACCGCGAGCAATCGACTTGCGGATGCGCTGGAGCGCCGTCGCAGCCGCCTTCAGCTGCTCGAGATGACCGACGACCAGCTCAAGGATATCGGCATCTCCCGCGCCGACGCCCATCGCGAAGGACTGCGCCCCTTTTTCGACTGACAGTCTTGGGGGAGTGAGCATGAGCGGGGAGAAGCGCCGGATAGCGTGGCAGGGCATAGTGGCCCGCCTGCAGCCTCGCCGGATATGGCAAGTGCCTAATTTTACCGTCGCCGCGGGGCCGGAGCTCGGCGGCGGCCGATGGTTCGGTCGAGGAAGGCGGCGGCGACCCCAAGCGCGACAAACAGAGCAGCGACGCCGAGCGTGCCCAAGACAACGCCAAAAATGCCGGTCATACGCACATCGAGGAACGGATAGGGCGCCTCGCCGGTGAAATGCGCGCGCGTCAGCGCATAGACAACGTACAGGACCGGGTAGATCAGCCAGACCGGAATATCCTCCCAGCGCGAGGTGCCTTCGGCGCCCGCGGTCAGCCACCACAGCACGAACAGCGCCGGCGCCACATAGTGCAGAAGCACGTTGCAAAGCAGGAACAGGCCGTGCGGCTGCCACAGTGGCGCCAGCACGACCGCATAGACGATGGTGACGACGCAGATGGCGACCGCCACGCCGGCGCGCAGCCGAGGCGAGGCGAAGCCCGGCGCCCAGGCGTAGCCGGTGGGCGTCAGCAGCGAGACATGCACCAGCACCACTGCGATGTTGGTCAGGATGGTGAAGAAGCTGAAATAGAAGACGATTGCGCCGACAAAGCCGCGCCCCGCCGCCATCGCGGCGGGAATGGTGATGAGGAATTGCAGGACGAGGCCGATGAGCCCCGCTGCCAGTCCGACGATTTGCAGAAACCGTGCCATCGACGCCGGCCGGGTCGATCAGGCCTTGGCGCCGCAGTCGCCGTTGCCGGTCTGCCAGCGGGCGATGTCGGAACCGATGCGGCCGCCGAGCGGCTCGGCCATCAGCGGGCCGAACACCTCGACGCGGTTGGAATTGCCGCGCGCCTGCACGACCAGCAGCGGCTTGCCGCCATAATGTTTGCCCGGCACCAGCAGGAACCGTGGCGTTCCGCCGAAATTGTTGAGCTCATTGGCCATCTGGTAGGACTTGAAGGCCGGGTCCTTCGAGGCGATCCAGCATTTGTGCGCGGCGATCGCCACCTGTTCCATGGCGCGCAGCGAAGCGCTCTTGCTGCCGCCGCTGGGGGCGGAATTGTAGGACTTCGACTGGCAAGCCACCAGAACCAGGCCTGCCAGGGCGACGAAGCCGAAACGGGCGGCCATCTTTGCTGCGTTCATCGTTTCGGCTTCCCCCAGTCGAGATGAAGTTTGATTGTCGTCGAAAGAGAAGATGGCCTGCTCAGGCGGCGATGCCGAGCGCGCCTTCGAACAAAGCGCGGCCATCATTGCCGCCATGCGCCGCCTCGATCAGGTTTTCGGGATGCGGCATCAGGCCAAGCACATTGCCCTTGGTCGAAATGATGCCGGCGATGTCGTTGATCGAGCCGTTCGGATTGGTGCCGTCGGCATAGCGGAACACGACCCGGCCTTCGCCCTCGATGCGCGCAAGCGTCTCTGCGTCGGCGAAATAGTTGCCGTCGTGATGTGCGACCGGGCAGCGGATGATCTGGTTCGGCTGGTAGCCCCGGGTAAAGGCGGTGTTGGCGTTGGCGACCTGGAGCTTCACTTCGCGGCAGACGAATTTCAGCGAGGCGTTACGCATCAAGGCACCGGGCAGGAGGCCCGCTTCGACCAGGATCTGGAAGCCGTTGCACACGCCCACCACCATGACGCCCTTGGCGGCCTTCTCGGCCACCGCCCGCATCACTGGCGAACGCGCCGCGATCGCCCCGCAGCGCAGATAGTCGCCGAAGGAGAAGCCGCCGGGAATGGCGATCAGGTCGACATCGGGGATTTCCGTATCGGTCTGCCAGACGGTGGCGGGCGCGGTGCCGGAAATCTTGGTCAACGCCGCGATCATGTCGCGATCGCGATTGAGGCCGGGCAGGAGGACGACGGCGGTTTTCACGTCAGGCGATCTCCACCGCGTAGTTTTCGATCACCGTGTTGGCCAGGAGCTTGTCACACATGGCCTTGAGCTCTGCTTGAGCCTTGGTTTTGTCGGTGCCGTCGATCTCGATGTCGAACACCTTGCCCTGGCGAACGGAACCTACGCCACCGAAGCCGAGGCCGCCGAGCGCATGTTCGATCGCCTTGCCCTGGGGGTCGAGCACGCCATTCTTCAGGGTTACGGTAACGCGGGCTTTCATCATGCTGTTCCTGCATCCATTCGCGGGGTCTACGAGCTTCGCTTCGAAGCACCCCGCGCGATAACACTATTAATGCGGCTTCGAGCCTTTCGGCGGCTCGGTCGAGGCGACCAGCACCGGGCCGGTCCGCTGCGGCTCGTTCTCGTTCATGATGCCGAGGCGGCGCGCCACTTCCTGGTAAGCTTCGACCAGCCCGCCCATGTCGCGGCGGAAACGGTCCTTGTCGAGCTTGTCCTGGGTGGCGACGTCCCACAGCCGGCACGAATCGGGCGAAATCTCGTCGGCGACGACGATGCGCATCATGTCGCCTTCGAACAGACGGCCGCACTCGATCTTGAAATCGACGAGCTGGATGCCGACGCCGAGGAACAGGCCGGAGAGGAAGTCGTTGACGCGGATGGCCAGTGCCATGATGTCATCGATTTCCTGCGGGCTTGCCCAGCCAAAGGCGGTGATGTGCTCTTCCGAAACCATCGGATCGTCGAGCGCGTCGGCCTTGTAGTAGAATTCGATGATCGAGCGCGGCAGCACGGTGCCTTCCTCGATGCCCAGGCGCTTGGCCAGCGAGCCGGCGGCGACATTGCGCACCACGACTTCGAGCGGGATGATCTCGACTTCCTTGATCAGCTGCTCGCGCATGTTGAGGCGGCGAATGAAGTGGGTCGGGATGCCCATCCGGTTCAGATGGTTGAAGATGTGCTCGGAAATGCGGTTGTTGAGCACGCCCTTGCCGTCGACCACTTCATGTTTCTTCTTGTTGAACGCGGTAGCGTCGTCCTTGAAGAACTGGATCAGTGTTCCCGGCTCAGGTCCTTCATAGAGGATCTTGGCCTTGCCTTCGTAAATGCGGCGGCGTGACTTCATTGGATTTTTTCTCTGGTTGGAAGGGCAAGCGGCAACGACCGGTCCCTTTCTTTCGCAACGCTTGGCGGCGCGGTGGTCTCAGTCGCGGTCTCTACCGCAATCGCGGGCTTTGCTCAATCGGCAAATCCGTTGAATCAACCGGTTTGACCACCGAAATGCCGCATTGCAGCATGCTATTTCGCATATTGACCGCGGGCCGCCCATTTGGTTTGAGGGATCGCGACAGGCACAATTGCCAGATGACTCGGTTTCCACCCGGAGGAATTGCCGCATGAGCAGCATGAAGGATCGCGAAGAAGGTTTCGAGCGCAAGTTCGCGCATGACGAGGAACTGCGCTTCAAGGCCAATGCGCGGCGCAACCGGGCGCTCGGCATTTGGGCCGCCGGGAAGCTGGGCAAAAGCGGCGCCGACGCCGAGGCCTATGCCAAGGAAGTGGTGGTTTCAGACATCGAGGAAGCCGGCGATCACGATGTCTTCCGCAAGATCCGCAAGGATTTCGACGCCGCCGGCGTCGAGCAGTCCGACCATCAGATTCGCCGCACCATGGACGAGCTGATGGCCGAGGCCATCGCCCAGATCAACAACACCTGATCGACGGCCGGTCGCGCCGACATGGCTGGACCAACGAACCGCCCGGTATTACCGGGCGGTTTTTCTTTGCCTTTTCCGTCATTTCCGGCTGAAACTGGATTCATTGTGAGAGGAATGAGCCAATGTCCCTGAAAGCACGTCTCGAAGCCGATGAAACGCTGTGCACGGCATGGTCGGGCGTGCCGGACGCGCTGACGGTGGAGATCGTTGCCCGGCAGGGTTTCGACGCTGTGACGCTGGACATGCAGCATGGCGGCCACAATGAGGACAGCGTGCTGCGCTCGATCGTACCGATCCAGGCGGTCAACAAACCGGCGCTGGTTCGCATTCCGGTCGGCCGCTTCGACATGGCCAGCCGCGCGCTTGATTTTGGCGCCGAGGCGGTGATCGCGCCAATGGTGAATTCGGTGGCCGACGCCAGGGCTTTTGCCGCGGCGATGAAATATCCGCCGCTCGGCGAACGCTCCTGGGGCCCGACCTACGCCTTGCCGCGCCACGGCAAGGGCACGCAGGCCGACTGGCTGAAGGAGAGCAACCAGCGCACGCTGGCCTTCGCCATGGTCGAGACGCGCGCCGCGCTGGCCGCGCTCGACGGCATCCTGGAAACACCCGGCATCGATGGCATCTTCGTCGGCCCGTCCGATTTCTCCATCGCCTGGAGCAACGGCGCCAAGGTCGATTCGACGCTGGAAGACATGATGGAGACCATCGCCTCGATCGCCGAACGCACCCGCAAGGCGGGCAAGCACGCCGCGATCTATGTCATCGATCCGGCCATTTCAGGCCGCGTTGTCAAGATGGGCTACCGGCTGCTGGCCATGGGCTCAGAACAGGCGCTGATCGGGCTCGGCACCAAGACGCTGCTGGCGAGCGTGAAGGAATCGATCGGTTAGGCTTCAGTCAGACTAATCCAACACGTCTATCACAACCGCGACAGGAAATGCGCGAAGGTCATCGAGCCTTCCGGCCAGGGGCCGTGGCCGGATTCGGAGTTGAGGTGGCCCGTGTCGCCGGCATCGATGAACAGCGATCCCCAAGCGCCGGCAAGGTCTTCGGCCACGTCGAAGTCGCAGAACGGGTCGTTGCGGCTGGCGATGACCATTGAGGGGAAGGGCAGCGGGTCGCGCGGATAGGGGCCGAAGGTCATCAGGTGCTTTGGCCTGATTTTCGGATTGGCGACATCCGGCGGGGCGACGAAGAAGCCGCCGGCGATCGGCTTGTCGCACAAGGGAAGCGCCTGGATGGCGGTTGCCACGCCCAGCGAATGCGCCACCAGCACCACCGGCTTGGTCGCCTCGTTGACGGCTTCGGCAACGCGGGCCGTCCAGTCCTCGCGTACCGGCTTCGACCACTCCGCTTGCTCGACACGGCGCGCGGTCGACAGTTTCGCCTCCCAGCGGCTCTGCCAATGATCGGGCCCCGAATTGGTGTAACCCGGCACGATGAGGATATCGGTGTCCTTTACTTTCATGGCTCGGATGTAGCGTTCCGCCTTTGCTGGCGCAACATGCCACTCGAATATTCGAATTGTGAACACCTTGTTCGATTTTTGCCGCCTTGTGTGAACAATGGGATTGTTCCATTTGGTAGGCGATGCAATCACCGCCGCATGCTTTCGGAGATAGGGATTTTGCGACTGACACGGCGTACAATGATGGGTGGCGTAGGGGTGATGGCCTTGGGGGCCATGACCAGCGCAGCCCGCCCGGAGAAGATGATGAGCGATCTGCCTTTTGCCGCTACCACGCCGATCAGTGTTGCCCGTGTCGGGTTGAAGACCCGCGACGCCGATGCGCTGGCCGCCTATTATCGTGCTGTTGTCGGCCTGGAAGAGCTGGCCCGCGACGGCGAGACGATCACGTTGGGCGCGGCCAACCGGCCGTTGCTGGTCTTGGAACGCGATGCGGCTGCCAAGCCGGACGATCCGCGCAGTGCCGGCCTGTTCCACACCGCCTTTCTTCTGCCAAGCCGTGCTGATCTCGGCCGCTGGATCAACCACGCCATCGAAAACAAGATCCAGGTTGAGGGCGCGTCCGACCATCTGGTCTCGGAGGCGGCCTATCTGACAGACCCGGAAGGCAACGGCATCGAGATCTATGCCGACCGCCCGCACGAAAGCTGGAAATGGGACGGCCCGAGCGTCGAGATGGCGACACTGCGCATGGATATTCCAGGCGTTGTCGGCTCGGTGCCGGCCGGCGATGCCGGCTGGAAGGGCGCGCCGGACAACACCGTTGTCGGCCATGTCCATCTGCGGGTCGGCGATCCGAACCAGGCCGAGGCCTGGTGGAACAAGGAATTCGGCTTCGACACCGTCAAGAAATACGGCACGCAGGCGGTGTTCCTGTCGTCGGGCGGGTATCATCACCATATCGGCGCCAACACCTGGCAGAGCGCCGGCGCCGGTAAGCGCGATGCCAGCCGTTCGGGTCTCGCCTGGGTCGAGATGCGCTCGGCTGAGGCCAAGACGCCGTCCGCCTATGAAGATCCGTGGGGAACCGTCATCCGCGCCGTGCCCGGCCAGCCTGGATAACAAACTGACTTTGCCGCCCTGATGGATCGTTCAGGAAGGATCCTGACACCCCCGAGCCTCGACCGATGCTAGACATTCACAGCCGAATCCGCGTCAGGCGGATTCGGCTGTTGGCATCAAGGAACTAAGGCTCATCCATGTTGAAGGTTATCGCCCGCGATTTCATCAAGCCTGAGGCACTCGAAATCGTGCAGCCGCTTTATGCCGAACTCGTCGAGAAGACGCGGCAGGAACCGCTTTGCATCTCCTACGATCTTTTTGTCGATCAGAAGGACCCGGGGCATTTCGTTTTCATCGAGGAGTGGCCAGACCGCGCCGCACTGGACGTCCACTGCCGCACCGAGCATTTCCGCCGGCTGGTGCCGCTGATCAATCAGCACCAGACCAGGGAGGGCACCGTCGTTTTGATGGACCGGTTCGTGCCCTGAGCGACGCTTAAGTGCCGATGGCGTTAGCAGCAAAGCCGGTCGACAGCCCATGGCTCCAATTGGCAAAGCCGCTGGCTTCGGCGCGTCGGGCGGCCGAGCTCCAATCATAATCGATCGCGCGCAGGGTGAACGACCATTTGCCGTTGAGGCGCGTGGCGATTGCATAGCGGGCATGCGGGCTGCCGGTCACGGTCAGGCCGGGAAAGGCCTGCACGCCGACGCTGCCCGGATTGAGGACGGTCAGGCGGTCCGAGACATGCACGATGCGCGGTGTGTGCGTATGGCCGCACAGCACGAGCTCGGCCGGCACATCGCCGAGTTTGCGTCGGATCTGGCCCTCGCTGGAGGGGAAGAAGTGGTTGCCGCCGTCTTCCTCCAGCAGGAAAACCTCGTCGTCCGCCGGGCTGCCGTGGCAGAGGAAAATCTCCGACGTCAGGCTCGTTGTCGCAGGCAGCGATGCGAGCCAATCGCGCGAAGCCTTGGTGAGGTGCCGGTATGCGAAGGCGTCAATCGTATCCATCTCGCCTGGCGGCATCTCGGCCAGCGCGCGATCATGGTTGCCGCGCACCGTCGGCCAATTCTCGGCGATCAGATATTGCGCCGTCTCTTCCGGCCATAGCGGACCGGACAAGCAGTCGCCCAGATTGACGATCAGGTCCGGCGAGGCCGTCTTGATCTCGGCATGCACCGCCTCCAGCGCCGGCAGGTTGCCGTGGATGTCGGAGATGACCGCCAGCCGCATGGATATGCTTATCCAAACACGCGCTTGAAGATGGTGTCGACATGCTTGGTGTGGTAGCCGAGATCGAATTTTTCGCGGATTTCCGCTTCGGACAGCGCCGCCGTCACTTCCTTGTCGGCAAGCAGTTCCTCAAGGAAATCAGCGCCCTGTTCCCAGACCTTCATAGCATTGCGCTGCACCAGCCGGTAGGCGTCCTCGCGGGAAACACCCGCCTGGGTGAGCGCGAGCAACACGCGCTGCGAATGCACCAGGCCGCGGAACTTGTTGAGGTTCCGGTCCATGTTTTCCGGGTAGACCAGCAGCTTGTCGATGACGCCGGTGAGCCTGGCCAGCGCGAAATCCAGCGTCACCGTGGCGTCCGGACCGATCATGCGCTCGACCGAGGAGTGAGAGATATCGCGCTCGTGCCACAGTGCCACGTTCTCCATCGCCGGCAGCACCATGCCGCGCACCAGGCGGGCAAGACCGGTGAGGTTTTCGGTCAGCACCGGATTGCGCTTGTGCGGCATCGCCGACGAGCCCTTCTGGCCGGGCGAAAAATACTCTTCCGCTTCCAGAACCTCTGTCCGCTGCAGATGACGGATCTCGGTCGCCAGCCGCTCCACCGAGGAAGCGATGACGCCGAGCGTGGCGAAGAACATGGCATGGCGGTCGCGCGGGATGACCTGCGTCGACACCGGCTCCGGCTTCAGGCCGAGCTTTTTGGCAACGTGTTCTTCGACATAGGGCTCGATGTTGGCGAAGGTGCCGATCGCGCCGGAAATGGCGCAGGTGGCGATGTCTTCGCGCGCATGGACGAGGCGCTCGCGGCAACGGCTGAATTCGGCATAGGCCTGCGCCAGCTTGACGCCGAAAGTGGTCGGCTCGGCATGGATGCCGTGGCTGCGGCCGATGGTGACGGTGTCCTTGTGCTCCAAGGCGCGGCGCTTCAGCGCCGCCAGCAACGCGTCGATGTCGGCGAGCAGGATGTCGCTGGCGCGGGTAAGCTGCACGGCAAGGCAGGTGTCGAGCACGTCCGACGAGGTCATGCCCTGGTGGATGAAGCGCGAGTCCGGCCCGACGAATTCGGCCAGATGGGTGAGGAAGGCGATGACGTCGTGCTTGGTGACGCGCTCGATCTCGTCGATCTTGTCGACATCGAACGTCGCGGCATTGCCCTTTTCCCAGATGGTCTTCGCCGCTTCCTTCGGGATGACGCCGAGTTCGGCCAGCGCATCGCAGGCATGTGCCTCGATTTCGAACCAGATGCGGAAGCGCGTCTCGGGCGACCAGATGGCGACCATTTCCGGCCGGGAATAACGTGGGATCATCGGTCCGTCCTGATGTCTGGGGAAAACTTACGCCGCGTCCTAACAGAGCACGGCAAAATGCTCAACGCGCCAGATGCTCCCGGATGCTCAATGTCGTTGCCGGACAAACCACAGTGCAGCAGCAAAGAGAGCGACAAACCCGACCGGGAAATAGAGGCGGATGCCGAGCACGGCGAACTGATAAAGCGCGCCGGCGCTGGTGAAGGCGAACTGGAACAGCCAGCGCAGGCTGAGCGGCGGGCCATGCCATTCGGCGTAGTAGGAGCGATACTGCATCGCATAGAGCCCACCGGTGACCAGCACAGTCGCCGCAAACAGCGACACGAAGCCGGCCGCGAAAACCACGCTGCCGGGGCGGCCAAGCGAGACAAAGCGCGCGACGAACAGGCCAGTCGGAAAGGCAAGAGCGCCGCCGATGGCAAACAGCGACATGATCGCAACCACGGCAGCGGACGATTCCCAGCCTTGCAGGAAAAGATTGGTCCCGGCACTGACGGCCATCGCCGTCGCCCATGCCAACGCCCCGAAGAGTGCGATGCGCGGCGCGGGCAGGGCCAGGCGCAACCGCATCGCAATCGTGCCGCGCCCGTCGGGGCGTAAAGTCGTTGCCTGGGCGGCCGGGTCTGTCACAGCCGCCCGGTCACCGCCATCCAGCGATAATCCGGCCCTTCAAAGCCGTAGCCACGAACCCAGATCAGCACCGCATAGGCCGACAGGCTGTCGCCGCCATAAGTCTGCACCGCGCCGATGCCATAGCCGTTGGGACAGCCACGGCTCTTTGGGATCGATTTGTCCTCATGCAAAAGCTTGGTCTGGCCGCCTTCGCGGGCTTCGATGCGCAGCAGTCGGAAACCCTTGGTTTCGCCCTGGCTGGAACAGATGTCGTCGCCACTCAGGGTGAATTCGTCCAAGCGCACTTCCAGCGGCTCGTCGATCGCTGGAAACACCGGCCGCGGATTGACGACCATACGGTGCGGGTCGGCCGACAACTCGGTGACGGGATTGCCGCCAACGGTGAAGCCGGCATTGGCCTCGAGTTCCGCCTGTTTGACGATGGCTTCGCCCTGTTCGCGCGCCTTGTCGCGCACTGCCTGCAGCGTGGCCTTCTCGTCGTCGAGCCGTACGCGAATGGGTGTGCCGCTGACGAATGTGTCGGTCGCCGTGTCGATGTAATAGCGGTTTGCATAAGGGAAACCGGAACCGTCCTGCACGCCGTATTCCTCGAAGGCGAAGATGCCGCCGCCCTTGGCGAAACCGAGAATCTGCAGCCGCGCGACATCGCCTGCCCGTGCGACGACGGCGCCGGCCAGGACAAGGACAACTGTGAGTGCCAAACGCATCAGACGGTTCATCTTTTCTCCGGTGTCGGCTGGAACATACCGGTTCCTATCACAATCGTTTTAGCGCGTCGCATGGCGCGAAATGCATTTTGATGGATGCGGCCGGCCCGCTCTTTGCTAGTCTCGGCGTTCTTCACAAGGAGAACTGCCATGAGCGACACGAGCAAAATTCGCGAGCATATGGAAGTCGTCGGTGCGGACGGTACCCATGTCGGTACCGTCGACAAGGTTGAAGGAAAGCGCATCAAGCTTATCAAGACAGACAGCGGCCAGGGCTCCCACCGGGGGCATCATCACTACATCCCCTTGAGCCTTTTTGCCGAAATCCAGGACGGCAAGGTGTGGCTGTCGGCGAATTCGGATGTCGCCGTCATGTTCGAGGAAGAAAGATCCGATCCAACCTGATCGGGCTTCCAACGCCATTGTCATGGAACGGACGGGCTGGCGCCTCGTGTCAGCCCGGCAGGGCCGACCATACGGGAAACAGGTCGCCTTTCGCCGGCGTGGCGGCGAAGGCTGCTCGCGCGATCGCGCGCGCCATCGTCGCGCCGGCCGCCGCATAAAGGTCGATGGCTTCGACCGCCGACGGGGTTATGCCGCTCTTTCCCGTGCCCAGCCCGAAGACCAGATCTCCGTCGACCGGCGTGTGCGTCGGCCAGATGGCGCGGGCGAAGCCGTCATGCGCGGCGATCGCCAGGCGTTTGGCGGCCGCCTTGGTCAGCACGGCGTCGGTGGCGATGATCGCGATGGTGGTGTTGGCACCGACCGGATTGTCGCGGAATTTCAGGCGTATCTGCCTGGCATTCTCGGGCAGTGGCGAAGGATAGCCCAGTCCACCGAACTCGTTGCCGATCTCGAAGGGCGCTGCCCAGAAATGACGGCTGCGGCCGACGGTGACCGAGCCGGTCGGGTTGGCCGCGACCAGCGCGCCGATGGTGATGCCGTTGTCGAGCACGGTGGAAGCCGAGCCGAGCCCACCCTTGAGCCCGGAGGTCAGCGCGCCGATACCGGCGCCAGCGGTGCCGATCTCGAAGTCGTCGGACGCCGTGAGCGCCGCCTCATGTCCCAGTTCTCTGTATGGCGGGTAGCGGCCCCAACCCTTGTCGCCGCCATTGGCAAGATCGAACAGGATGGCCGCAGGCACGATCGGCACGCGGAACCCCGCGACCTCGAAGCCGATGCCGTTTTCCCGCAAGGCTGCCTGCACGCCCGACGCGGCGTCGAGCCCGAAGGCGGAGCCGCCCGACAGCACCAGCGCATGCACGGTTTCCACCGCATTGTGCGGCTCCAGAAGGTCGGTTTCACGCGTGCCCGGCGCGCCGCCCAGCACCTGGACGCCGGCAACCGCCGGTGTGTCGCACAGGATGGCGGTGACGCCCGATTTCAGCCTGGCGTCGCCGGCATTACCGACCCGCAGGCCGGCGACATCGGTGATCAGATTGCGCGGGCCGGTGCGAAACATCATTGTCCCTCGAGAGGCACGAAGCGCGTTCCGTCGAAGCGGAAGGCGCGATAGGGGTTCTTGGCAAGGTCACCCTTGGCATCGAAGCGGATAATGCCGGTGGCGGTCGTGAAGTCGCGGTCGGCAAGGGTTTCGATCAGCGGCTTGCCGGCGGCCTCCTTCTTGGCCTGGCCGGCGATCTCGACCGCGACAAAGGCCGGCAGCGCATAGCCTTCGGGCAGCACTTTGGCGGCGCTGAACAGATCGAGCGTTTTCTTGTCCGCGACATCCGCCCATTCGGGCATGGCGATCATCAGCGTGCCTTGCGTGTAAGGCACGTCGCTCGCCGCGCGCAGGGCTTCGCCGCCGGCAAATGCCATGTCGGCGCCGAGCTTGGCGGCATCGCGCGCCATGACGGCCAGATCGCGGCCGTCGCCGCCGACGAAGACGCTGGTGGCGCCGGCCTTGCGCAAGCGGCCGACTAGCCCGACCTGGTTGTCCATTTCTGGGCGGAACGTGTCGGTGAAGACCGGCTTGAGCGCCGCCTGCTCGACGGTGGCCCGCATCGCTTCGGCAAGTTCGCGGCCGTAGATAGTGCCGTCGTCGACGACGGCGAAAGGCTGGTCGCGCCACAGCCGGGACAGGACCCTGCCGGCTGCGTCGCGTTCGGCGTCGCCGCGCGGCCCGAGCCGGAACACCGGCCAGCCAGTCTTGGCGCGCCGGTCGGTCAGGCTGTCGGTGCGCACGCCGGGGGTGATCACCGCGATGCCCGCCTGTTTGAGGATGGGCATCGCTGCCTCGATTGCCTCGGTGCACAGGAAGCCGACGACGATATCGACCTTTTCGGCAGCGAATTGCGCGGCTGCCGCGGCACCGCCCGCCGCCGTGCAGGTGTCGTCGACAACGCTGATCGCGGCGCCGTTCGCGCCGGCGCCGAGCCTTGCGCCATATTCGATCTGCCGGCCAAGGACAGCCGACGGACCCGACAGCGGTGCCGCGACGCCAATGGTCAGCGTCGTGGCGGCTGCCGGATCGAGGAGGAAAAACCCGCCAAGCAGGCTAAGGATTGCGGACGCCAGTCGCATGCGAATGAAACGTGTCTCCCTGCAGGCTTCGGCCCAGACCTAAAGGCTGCACCGTCTTGGTGCAACAAGCCTGTCGAATCTTGGTACAGCAAGGCAGTTTCGATGAGCCGCATCAACCACTTCGCTTGTGATGCACAAGATACCGCCATATATAGCGGGAGGGGTTTGGTGTCTGGAAAATCGCCCGTGCTGAAGAAGAATGATGTCGAGCCGCAGGCCTATCGCGACGCGATGAGCCGTTTCGCCGGTCATGTCCACATTGTCACCACCGACGGTCCGTCGGGCAGACGTGGCGCGACGGTGACCGCGACCTGTTCGGTTTCGGATACGCCGCCGATGATACTGGTGTGCCTCAATCGCTCCAATCCCCGCAACGAACCCTTTGTCAGCAATGGCAATTTCGCGTTGAACACGCTGGCCGCCACGCACCGGGGGCTGGCCGACGGCTTTTCCGGCCTTACTCATCTCGCGCCCGACGAACGCTTCGGACTGGCCGAATGGGACACCATCGCCACCGGCGCGCCGACGCTGGTCGGAGCGCTCGCCGTTTTCGACTGCGAGCTGACCGACATCAAGGATCTCGCCAGCCATCGTGTGCTTTTTGGCAAGGTGACAGGCCTGCGCATCGGCGATAATTTGAAGCCGCTGATCTACCATGATCGCGGCTACCGCATTCTGCAGGACTAGGGTCCTGATTCTGGGATGCGGGTACGCACGGAGACAGAATGACCGAGCTGAAACCGCGCCCCGCGCCGGGAACGATCGACGAAACGCTCGATCTCCTGACCGGCGCGGATTACGTGGCCGACCGCTCGCTGGCGACGGTGCTGTTCCTGTCGTTGCGCATGAAACGGCCGCTGTTCCTTGAAGGCGAGGCCGGCGTCGGCAAGACCGAGATCGCCAAGGTTCTGGCATCCGCGCTTGGTCGGCGGCTGATCCGCCTGCAATGTTATGAGGGGCTGGACGTTTCCTCGGCGGTCTATGAGTGGAACTATGCCGCGCAGATGATCGAGATCCGCATGGAAGAGGCGGCCGGCAAGGTCGAGCGCTCGACCATGGAGCGCAACGTCTTTTCCGAAAAATATCTGATCCGCCGCCCGGTGCTCGACGCGCTGACCGGCAAGGAAGGTGCGGCGCCCGTCTTCCTGATCGACGAACTCGACCGCACCGACGAGGCGTTCGAAGCCTTTCTTCTGGAAATCCTCTCTGACTTCCAGGTGACGGTGCCCGAGCTTGGCACGATCAAGGCGGAGGAACCGCCGATCGTCATCATCACCACCAATCGCACCCGCGAAATCCATGACGCGCTGAAGCGCCGCTGCCTTTATCACTGGGTCGATTATCCGAACGCGGCGCGCGAATTGGAGATCGTGCGGCGTAAGGTGCCCGACGCCAACAGGCGGCTGTCGGCCGAAGTCGTCGCTTTCATCCAGAAGCTGCGGCAGATCGAATTGTTCAAGGCGCCGGGCGTGGCGGAAACCATCGACTGGGCCGGCGCATTGGCGGAATTGGACAAGGTCGCGCTCGACCCCGAAACCGTGTCTGATACGATCGGCGTGTTGTTGAAATACCAGGACGACATCGCCCGGATCGAGCAGGGCGAGGGCCGGCGCATCCTCAAGGAGGTCCAGGCGGAACTGGCCTCGGCGGCGGAGTAGCATGAGATGAAAGGCAGCCAGCCGGAGGGCCGGATCGCCGACAACATCGTCTTTTTCGCGCGTGCCCTGCGCAAGGCCGGCATGCGGGTCGGCCCGGCCTCGGTCAAGGACGCCATCGAGGCGGTGCTGACCGCCGGCATCGGCGGCCGCGACGATTTCTACTGGACGCTGCACGCCGTGCTCGTCACCCGCCATGAGGACCACGCCACTTTCGACGAGGCGTTTCGCCTCTACTGGAAGTCGCGCGAGCTGGTCGAGAAGCTGCTCGCCATGTTCTCGCCGGTGGCGGTCGACAATGCCGAGCGCCGCAAGCCGCGCGCGGCGGAAAACCGGGTCAGCCAGGCGATGTTCGAAGGCCGGCAGGATGGCCGGCCGCCGCGGGAAATACCCGAAATAGAGATCGACGCGCGTTTCACCGTGTCCGGCAGCGAAGTGTTGCGCGGCAAGGATTTCGCGCAGATGAACGCCGACGAGCTCACCGACGCGCGCAAGGCGATTTCGGAATTGCGATTGCCGTTCGATACGGTCGCGACGCGGCGCTTCAAGGCCGATGGTTCCGGCCGCCGCATCGATCCGCGCGCCATGATGCGCATGGCGGCGCGCACGGGCGGAGAGCTGATCCTGCCGAAATTCCGTTCGCCGCGCGAAATCCATCCGCCGCTGGTGGTGCTGGCCGACATTTCCGGCTCGATGAGCCAGTACACGCGGATTTTCCTGCACTTCCTGCACGCGCTGACCGAGAAACGGCGGCGTGTCCATGCATTCGTCTTCGGCACCCGATTGACCAACCTGACCCGCCAGATGCGCCATCGCGACCCGGACGCGGCGCTGGCCGATGCCTCTGCCGTCGTCAAGGACTGGTCAGGCGGCACCCGCATCGGCGAGACGTTAGGTGAGTTCAACCGGCTGTGGTCGCGCCGCGTGCTGGGGCAGGGCGCCGTGGTGCTGCTGATCACCGACGGGCTGGAGCGCGACCATATCGAGGGTCTCGCGCAGGAGATGGAGCGGCTGCACAAATCCTGCCGGCGGCTGATCTGGCTCAATCCGCTGCTGCGCTTCGACGGTTTCGAGGCGCGGGCGCGCGGCGTCAAGGCGATGCTGCCGCATGTCGATGAGTTTCGCCCGGTGCACAATCTCGAAGCGCTGGCCGATCTCTGCGCCTCGTTGGCGCGGGGCTCCGCTCGCGACGTCGATCCGCGCCGCTGGCTCGACATTGGCGCGGCCAGGGCAGCGTAGCCATATGTCTGGAGGAGGGCCCATGGAAAACAGCGCCTATCTCGACGAAGCCCGCGATCCTTTGATCATCGCGGAAGACTGGATGAAGAACGGCAAGGATGTCGCCATCGCCACCGTGGTGGAAACCTGGGGGTCGGCGCCGCGTCAGGCCGGCAGCCATCTGGTGATCGACGCCGGGGGCAATTTCCACGGGTCGGTTTCCGGCGGCTGCGTGGAAGGCGCCGTGGTGGCCGAGGCGCTCGACGTCATCGGCTCGGGCAAGGCGAAGATGCTGGAATTCGGCGTCGCCGACGAAACCGCCTGGAACGTGGGGCTGTCCTGCGGCGGCCGCATCAAGGTTTATGTGGAACGACTGGGGTAGAACGACGTGAAAACGATCTGCAACGCGCGATTTTCGCCTCGCCATGAAGCTTTTTGAAATCGGCACATCACGATGGACCCCTATGCCCTCAAGACACTGAACGCCGAACGCCGCGCACGTCGTGCAGCCGTGCTGGTCACCGATCTCGGCGACGGCCGCGACCGCGTCGTGCGCGAGGGCGATAAGGTGGCGGGCGAACTGGGCGCCGCCATCGAGACTGCCTTCCGGACCGGCCGTTCCAAGGCGGTCGAGGCCGAAGGGCGTCCCTTTTTCCTCAACGCGCATCTGCCGCAACCGCGCCTGGTGGTGATCGGCGCCGTGCATATCAGCCAGGCACTGGCGCCGATGGCCAGGATTGCCGGTTACCCGGTCGAGATTATCGACCCGCGCACCGCCTTTGCCACGGCCGACCGCTTTCCCGACATGCCGCTGCACGCCGAATGGCCACAGGATGTCTTGGCGCGCCAGCCGCTCGACGGCTACACCGCGCTCGCCGCCGTCACCCATGATCCGAAGATCGACGATTTCGCGCTGAAGGCGGCGCTCGATGCGCGCTGCTTCTATGTCGGTGCGCTGGGCAGTCGCAAGACGCACGCCAAGCGGGTCGAGCGGCTGCTGGCGCTGGGTGCGAGCGCCGACGATGTCGCGCGCATCCACTCGCCGATCGGCGTCGACATCGGCGCGGCGAACCCCGCCGAGATCGCTGTTGCCGTTCTGGCCGAGGTGATCGGCGCTTTCCGCTCGCGCGGGCTGGCGCGCCGGGGCGAAGCGGCGTGAAATTCGGTCCGGTTCCGATCGATCAGGCTGAAGGCGCGATCCTGGCCCACGCGACGAATGCCGGCGAGCGGCGTTTTCGCAAGGCGCACCGGCTCGAAGCGGCCGATATCGCCGCGCTGCAGGCGGCGGGTGTCACCGAAGTTGTGGCGGCGGTGCTCGGGGCCCGCGACCTTGGCGAGGATGCCGCCGCCGGGGCGATCGCGCGGGCGATGCGCCATCGCGACATCGAGGCGAAGGCGGCGACCACGGGTCGCGTCAATCTGCATGCGTTGGCGGCCGGCGTGTTCACCGTCGATGCGGCGATGATCGACGCAATCAATGCCGTCGATCCCGCTATCACCATCGCGACATTGGCCCACCATGCCCCGGTCGAGAGCGGCCAGATGGTGGCGACAGTGAAGATCATTCCCTTCGCGGTCGACCGCGCTCTTGTCGACGCGGTACTGGCCATCTGCGCCGGCGGCGAGGTTTTCGCGGTCAACGCCTATCGGGCGATCCGGCTCGGCGTCGTGCAGACGGTGCTGCCGGGGGTGAAACCCAGCGTGCTCGACAAGACCATGCGTGTCACCGAGGCGCGGCTGGCGCGTTCCGGCAGCCGGGTGACCACCGAGCGTCGCGTGCCGCATCAAGCGGAAGCGGTGGCCGAGGCCGCCGGTGCATTGGCCAGGGACAACGACATGGTGGTCATCTTCGGCGCTTCGGCGATGTCCGATTTCGCCGACGTCGTGCCGGCGGCGATCGAACGGGCCGGCGGCCGCGTCGAACGCGCCGGCATGCCGGTCGATCCAGGCAATCTGCTGGTACTTGGCCGGCTGAACGGCAAGCGAATCGTCGGCGCGCCGGGGTGTGCCCGCAGTCCCAAGGAAAACGGGTTCGACTGGGTACTCGACCGGCTGATTGCCGGGCTCGAAGTGACAGGACGCGACATCGCCGGCATGGGCGTCGGTGGACTGCTGATGGAAATTCCGAGCCGGCCGGAGCCGCGCGAACGTCCACCGGCGCATGCGGGCGAAAGGGTTCATGCCGTTCTCCTGGCCGCCGGTCGCTCGAGCCGCATGGGTGGACCCAACAAGCTGATGGCGCTGTTCGACGGCAAGCCGCTGGTGCGCCGCACCGCCGAACGCGTACTTGCCTCGAAGGCCGTCGGCACGGTCGTGGTCTCCGGCCATCAGCGCGACCGAGTGCGCGCTGCGCTCGCCGGGCTCGACCTTGCCTTTACCGACAACCCCGACTTCGCCGACGGCCTGTCGACCTCGCTGAAGGCGGGCATTGCGGCGCTGCCGGCCAGTGCCGCCGGCGCGTTGATCGTGCTGGGGGATATGCCGGGCGTCGCCTCCGCCGATTTCGATCGGCTGATCGAGGCCTTCGCGGGTTCCGGCGGCAAGGCGGTGGTGCGCGCCTCGCATGACGGCCGGCGCGGCAACCCGGTGCTTTTGCCGCGTTCGCTGTTTGCCGCCGTTGCCCATCTCGAAGGCGATACCGGTGCCCGCCATCTCGTCGAGACGGAGGGGGTGGAGGTGATCGACGTCGAGATCGGCGCCGGCGCCTCGGTCGATGTCGACACGCGCGAGGCACTGGAAGGCGCCGGCGGCGTGTTGCAGGATTGACAAGCAGCCGCCGAAAGCCGCAACGCTCTCCCATGATCTTTGCTGTTTCTTCCGCCGCGCCGCGCCTCGCGCGCCGCTTCCGTCTTTCGCTGATCCTCCTTTTGTCGCTGGCGCCCGCCGCGGCATTGGCCGATGCGCAGACGCTGAAGCCGCTCAAGGACGAGCTGTTCGCCTATCCGGGCATCCTGTCGGCCGAAAAGGGCGATATCTATCGCGTGGTCGACTATCGCGAGATGCGCGACATCAACGCGCGCGACACGGTGCCGGAACGGCGCGTGAAACCGCAATATACCTCGACCGGCGTGCGCGGCGTGCAGCAGGATCTGGCGCTGACGACCGACGTCGGCATCATCCGCCATGTCGCCGTCGGCAAGACCGAGGGCGCCGCCATCATCGTGCTTTACCTGCACGGGCAGGGCGGCAGCCGCAAGCAAGGGGTGGACGACTTCACCTTCGGCGGCAATTTCAACCGCATCAAGAACCTGATGGCCGACAATGGCGGTCTTTACCTGTCGCCCGACTTCAGCGATTTCGGCGACAAGGGCGCCGCGCAGGTGGCGGCATTGATCGGCCATTATGCCGAGCGGTCGCCCGGTGCGAAGATCTTCGTCGCCTGCGGTTCGATGGGCGGCGCACTATGCTGGAAACTCGCCGGCCGCGCCGATACCGGCAACCGCATCGACGGCCTGCTTTTGCTGGGTTCGTTGTGGGACGACAGCTTCTTTGCAAGCCCTGCCTTCAAGCGGCGCGTGCCGGTGTTTTTCGGCCAGGGCAGCAAGGACCCCGTTTTCCCCATCGAGAACCAGGAAGCCTTCTTCCGGTCTATTCTTGCCAAGTCAAAGGCTTACCCGACGCGTTTTGTGCGCTTCGAGACCGGCACGCATGGCACGCCGATCCGCATGACCGACTGGCGCGAAACGCTGAACTGGATGCTGTCGCGCAAATAAGGAGCCGGACGGCTCGACCGAGGCGGCTCTGAACGATCGATGGTTTTTGCTCAGGGCGCGGTGTTGTAGTCCAGCACGGTCTGCGGGTTGATCTCGCCGTCATAAGACGCGTCGACGTCATATTGCACGAGGCCGAAGACGCCGTTGCGGAACAGATAGGTGCCGGTCGAGGAAGCATCGCCGACGCCGCGCCACTTGTCGTGCGACACGATCGTGTGGGCGTTCTCGTCATAGTCGGCGTTGATCAACTGATCCGTCGTGCGGAGGCCGGTGATGCCGATATGCTCGACCTTGCCTTCGGTGTCGCCGTTCTCGTAGCGGATATCGAGTTCGGGCACGGCGAATTGCAGCTGGCTCACGCTCTGCCCGTCTTCAGAGACATAATAGACCGAGCTTTCGTTGTAGGCGGCCATCGAACAGAAGAAGCGGAACAACCGCACGGTCTTGTCCGGTTCGCTGTCGCTGGGCTTGTAGGTGATGGTGTGGTCGCTTGGTTCGCCGGTTTTCGCACCACCGCCAGGGGCTTCGGGATCGCATTGATCGCCATAGGAGGCGAGGAAGGCCTTTTTCGCCTTTTCCAGCACCGCGTCCTGTTTCGGCAGCGCCGGTCCTTCGCCGCAGCTGTCGGGCAGTGCGTTCTGGAGCTCTTTGTCGGACAGTTTCAGCGCGCCCTTCTCGATGCGGATCGGGCTGAAGGGCGGCGATTGAATCTGCGCGTTGACCTGGCGCAGCGTGTAGCAGCCGGCAAACACCTTGCCGTTGCCGGATTTGTCGACGGCGCGGATGGCGACGGGCAAGGTGTAGAAAATGCTGCCGGCCGCCCCCTCGCTTGCAGGCATACCGGTCGTCACCTCGACAGCCTCGGTGCTTTCATACCCCTTGGCGAAGGCGTCGAAATCCTTGGCGGGCTTGGTCTCGCCGAAATAGTCCCAGGCGCGCGCATATTCATGGCGGTTGATTGCATTGTAGAGCGAGCGCACCACATTGGCGGCGTCTGAACGATCGTCGAGATAGGGCGGCTCGGCGGCCATCGCGGCCTGACTGAGCGTTGCGAGGCCAAGGACTGCCGTCGCGGCGAAAAGGGGGCTTTTCATCGGGAATCTCCAGTCGACAGGGGCAGCATCCACATCGATTGAGGCAGGCGCGTGACGCCTGCGCGACACTTGAAGAATCGTGCGCGAAAGCGCTAGCTCTTTTAGCGGTCAAGAACGGAGCGGCCTATGGCGATATCCATGTACGATGCCTCGATTGCGGTGTTTTCAGCCAGGCTGAAGGCACTTGCCGGCGTGCTCAATGCCGCCGAGCAGAACGCTGTCGACCGCAAGATCGACCCGGACGTGTTCTTGCTCGCGCGCCTTGCGCCGGACATGTATCCGCTGACCCGCCAAGTGCAGATCGCGACGGATCACGCCAAGGGCGCGAGTTCCAGGCTGGCCGGGCGCGAGGCGCCGCGTTTCGAGGACGACGAGCAGAGCTTCGACGACCTGCACGCCCGCATCGGCCGCACGACCGATTACCTGGCGACTTTCTCGGCGCAGGACCTCGACGGGTCGGAGGAGAAGAATATCGAAATGAAGCTGGGTGGAAGGCAGATCGCCATGCCGGGCCTGCAATATCTGCTGCATTTCGCCATGCCCAACTTCTATTTCCACGTCACCACCGCCTACGACATCCTGCGTCACAACGGCGTGCCGCTGGGCAAGGTGACTTTCATCAGTGGCGGGCAGCGATCCTGAGGCCGACAGCCGGAATACCGGCTGCCGCATATTGGCTGACGGTGGTCAGCGAAGTGCCGGGCGGCGTGCGATGCGCGGAAAGTCGATCGGCCTGATACCGGTCTCGGCGCGATCGGTACGGCTCATCGCATAGATAAGCGCCAGCGATGCGCTGTAGCGCACCTGTTCCTGCGGCCGCGGGCGGGCGAACATCTCGGTGAAGAACCCCATGGTTCTCGGCTCCGGTTGGTCCTCCCGTCTCCTCATATAGGTGATTCATGACCGTTGTTGCAGTGCAGCATGGCCACGGAACGCTGTTTTATGTTGCATTGCACAATATGTCGCAGCGAGGAGGATAATCGGCGCGATGATGGGCTAGGATCGCCAGCGTTAAGCAACGCCAAAAAAACCCTTGCCGAAGGCATGCATTCTTAACTGGCCGGATGTATCGTCCGTGCAAAGCCCGGTTGGGCACGCATTGCTGGGAGGCTGACATCGCAACCGGGGCCAAGCGAGATTTCGCTTCGTTGCTCGACGATTTGTTCGTCGCCTCCGGCGAGGCGGAGGACGTCGCCGCGAAGCCGACCATTCCATTCGACTATCTGTCCGTTGTCGACGAGCTGCACTCCGGTCGCATCAAAGTGGCCGGCGAGGCCGCCGCCGCCGAATATCGCGAGAGCGGAGCCGATCTGGCGGCCGAGTTCGCGGCCTTGCTCGACCAGGCGCGGATCGCACTGGCCAACGAGCATCCCGAGCCGCAGGAAGTGCTGCCGCCGATCGACCCCGAGGCGATCGCCACCGAACTCGGCCTCGGCCGTGTCGCCAAGGCCGCCGACCTTGCCCGCCTGCGCCGCGAATTCGCCTTCGCCAATCATCCCGACCGGGTGGCGCCGCATCTGAGGCAACGGGCCATGATCCGCATGCAGGTGGCGAACATGCTGATCGACGACGCCCGGCAGAAGGCGCTGGCGGCGACACGCCGCCGCTAGTCCGTTCTTGCGCAAGGGTGGCGGCATGCGGGGCTTGGCCTCGACGTTTGCACCGCTTATGCTGGGTTTCCTCCCGCGCGCCTGCGCAACCAAGACCTTTCCCGATACGCTTCCTGGAGCCGATCATGCAAAAGCGCCGTCTCGGCCGGACCGATCTTCTTGTTTCGCAGATATGCCTCGGCTCGATGACCTGGGGACAGCAGAATACGGAGACGGAAGGGCACGCGCAGATGGATCTGGCCTTCGCGCGCGGCGTCAACTTCATCGATACGGCGGAGCTTTACCCGATCCCGCCAAAGGCGGAGACGCAGGGGCGCACCGAGACGATCATCGGCAATTGGATGAAGGCGCGTGGCAATCGCGACCGTGTGCTGTTGGCCACCAAGGTTGTCGGCCGCACCGCCAGCGACTGGTTTCGCGGCGGACGTCCTTCAAAACTCGTACGCGCCGACATTTTCGACGCCATCGACAAATCGCTCGCCAAGCTCGGCACCGACTATGTCGATCTCTACCAGATTCACTGGCCGGAACGCGATGTGCCCTGGGGTGCCAATCCGACCCGCGTTGGCGGCACGCCGCCACGTGCCGATTCCACCAGTGGCGACGAGACCCCGATCGTCGAGACGCTTGCCGTCTTTGACGAACTGGTGAAGGCCGGCAAGATCCGCCATTTCGGCCTGTCCAACGAGAGTTCCTGGGGGCTGATGCGTTTCATCACCGAGAGCGAAAAGGGGATAGGGCCTCGCGCCGTTTCCCTGCAGAACGCCTACAATCTCGTCAACCGCACCTTCGAGGTCAATCTCGCCGAAGCCTGTGCCCGCGAGGACGTGTCGCTGCTTGCCTATTCGCCGCTGGGGCAAGGCTATCTCACCGGCAAATACGACCATGGCGCGCGGCCGGCGGGTTCGCGCTCGCAGCTGTTCAACCGCGGCCAGCGCTATGAAACGCCGAACGCCGCCGAGGTGCTGCTCGAATACAGCGAGCTGGCGCGTTCTTTCGGCATGGAGCCGGCGCTGTTTGCCGGTGCCTATGTGGCGAGCCGGCCCTTCGTGGCGTCGAGCATCATCGGCGCCACCAGCCTGCCTCAGCTCGAGATCGCGCTTGCCGCCGCAGCCGTCGTGTGGACCGAGGACATGCAGAAGGCGGTCGATGCCGTGCATCAGCGGGTCGGCAATCCCTGTCCCTAGCCCGGTGGCCACGCGTGCTGCATCTAGGCACGGTCACAAACAGAGAGGACAGCATGGATTTTCCGATCGAGGCCGTGCGCGACGCGTTTCCGGCACTTTCCCTGACCGACAAGGGCCGCCGTCGCATCTATCTCGACAACCCGGCCGGAACCCAGGTGCCGAAATCCGTGGCGGATGCGGTGTCGCGTTGCCTTGTCGAAACCAACGCCAATCTCGGCGGCTTCTTCGAGACGACGCTGGCCGCCCAGAAGGTGGTGGATGATGCCCATGCCGCCATGGCCGATTTCGTAGGTGCTGCTTCGCCCGAGGAAATCATCATCGGCGCCAATATGACGACGCTGACCTACCATATGTCGCGCACGCTCGGCCGCGATTTCAAGCCCGGCGATGAGATCATCCTCACCCGCATGGACCACGAGGGCAACGTCTCGCCCTGGCTGCAACTGGCGGAAGACCGCGGCCTTGTCGTGCGCTGGCTGCCCTTCGACCAGCAGAGCTGGCAGGTCGAGGGAGCGGCCCTTGCAGCGCTTCTGAACGATCGCACGCGGCTGGTGGCGCTGAACTATGCCTCCAACCTCACCGGCTCGATCAACCGGGTGAAGGAACTGACGCGCATCGCCAAGCAGGCCGGCGCGCTGGTCTATGTCGATGCCGTGCAGTTCGCGCCGCATGGGCTTGTCGACGTCGCCGAAATCGGTTGCGATTTCCTGGCCTGCTCGGCCTACAAGTTCTTCGGCCCGCATATGGGCATCTTGTGGGGCAAGCGTTCGGTGATCGACGCACTGCAGCCTTATAAGTGCCGCTGCTCTTCAAACGGCCTGCCGGAGCGGTTCGAACTCGGAACGCCGCAGATCGAGCTGATGGCCGGCCTGACCGCCGCCGTCGGATATTTCGAAAAGCTGGGTGAGGCGACCGGCGAACACGGCACGCGGCGCCAGAAGATCGCCGCCGCCTTCAAGGCGGCCATTGCCTATGAGAACGTGCTGGCGCCGCGGCTGATCGACGGGCTTTCCGCCATAAAGGGTCTGACCATCCACGGCATCACCGAGCCTGCGCGGGTGAATGAGCGCGTGCCGACCGTTTCCTTCACGGTGGAAGGCATCGCGCCGGAAAGCATCGCCAGGCAAATGAACGCCGAAGGCATTTTCCTGTGGTCGGGCCACAACTACGCGTGGGAGATTGTCCACCAGCTCGGCATCCCGGCGGAGGAGGGTGTCGTGCGCATCGGCATCGCGCATTACAACACCGCCGCCGAGATCGACGAGACGCTGGAAAGCGCTGCCCGCATCATCGCCATGTTGCGGCAGCAGCGCTAACCTTCGCCATGGGCGGTTATCTTGCCGGGCGGTGGCTGTCGCCGAAGCCGGTGAGGAAGGCTGTCAGATTGGCACCGAGCGCGTCGCAGAGATAGCCTCCCTCCTGCACGATCACGGTCGGCAGGCCGAGCTTGCCGATCGCTTCGCCGATGCGCGCGAAGCCGGGTGTCGACACCGACAGTCCGCCGAATGGATCGCCCTCGAATGCGTCGAGGCCGAGCGCGACGACGAGCGCGTCCGGCGCGAAACCGCGGATGCGCCGGAACGCCGTGTTAAGCGTATCCAGAAACGCCTCGTCGCCCGATTTGCGCGGCAGTGGCAGGTTGAAATTATAGCCTAGCCCCGGACCTTCGCCGCGTTCGTCGGCGTGGCCCCAGAAGAAGGGGTAGAAGCGCACCGGGTCGGCATGGATCGAAACGGTCAGCACGTCCGGACGGGCATAGAAGATGCCTTGCGTGCCGTTGCCGTGGTGCAGATCGACATCGAGGATCGCCACGCGCGCCGCATCCCGGCGCAGCACCTGGGCGGCCACGGCCGAATTGTTGATAAAGCAGAAACCGCCGGCGACGTCGGCGAAGGCGTGATGGCCGGGCGGACGGCAAAGCGCATAGGCGGCGAGCTCGCCCGACAGGACGGCCTCGGCCGCCTCGACGGCGCTCCACGCGCTCCACAAGGCGCTGTCCCAGGTCTCGGCCGAGATCGGGCAGGCTGTGTCGGCCATGTGGTAGCCGGCCTGTCCGACCGCCGAGGCCGGATAGGAGCCGCCACGCGCGATGGGATGGATGTTGGGGATGACTTCGGCGGAAGCGCCCTCGATGCGCTGCCAGCGTTCGAAAATATGTTCGAGGAAATCGAGATATTCCGGCGTGTGCACCGCCGCCACCGGTCCAAGGCCATGGTTGCGCGGCCGCTCGATCGAACAGCCGGCGGCAATCGCGCCCGACTTCAGCCTTTCGACACGCTCCGGCTGTTCCGGATTTGGTTGTGGTGCGCCGCTGGACAGGAAGGCCTTGGGGGCGTGGCGTTTCTGCTCTGCGGCATAAAAGGCTTTCATCGCTCGTCCCCCAAATCCCCGGCTTCGGCGAAGGCGAAGAACGCATCGCCGATGATCCTGTGTACCTGATCGTCGTCCTGATGGGCGATGCCGATGCGCTCGTAGAACCGTTGCGCGCCGATATTGCCGGTGTCGACCGCCAGTTCCAGATAGACGCCACCCTCCTGCTTAACGAGCCGCGCCAGCTGCCGCAGCAGCTTTTCGCCGACCTTCATGCCGCGAAAATCCTTGCCGACAAAAAGGTCCTGAACAAAGGCGCCTGGCCGGCCTCTCCACGTGGAATAAATGGGGAAATACAGGCAGATGCCGGCGAATTCTGAATCAATTTCTGCGATCAGCACCTGGAAATGCGGCTTGGAGCCGAAACCGTCGCGGCGGATATCTTCCGGTGTCGATCGCATCTTGGGCAGCTCGCCGACCGTCTCGGCGATGCCGAGCAGCGCCGCATGGATGTTCTCAGCATCCTCGACCCGGCCGGGACGGATATGCACCCGGACATGCTTTGCGTCTTTGGTGGTCATCGCTAGAACGCCACCCGGTCACCGCCCTTGAGCGACAGCATCTGGCGCGCTTCGGCGGGGGTGGCCACTTCCAGCGACAGGCCCTCCAGGATGGCCCGGACGCGTTTGACCTGATCGGCATTGGATTTGGCCAGCGCGCGCCCGTCGTAAAGACTGTCCTCCAGCCCGACGCGGACATTGCCGCCCATCGCGGCCGCCATCGAAATCAGGTGCATCTGCTGGCGCCCGGCGGCCAGTACGGAGAATTTGTAGTCGCCGCCGAACAGTTTGTCGGCGATCCGCTTCATGTGAAGAAGGTTTTCCGGATCGGCGCCGATGCCACCGAGGATACCCAGCACGAACTGGATGAAGAGCGGACCCTGCACCAGCCCGCGATCGCGGAAATGCGCCAGCGAATAGAGGTGGCCGACATCGTAGCACTCGAACTCGAACCGCGTGCCGCAACCCTTGCCGAGTTTGTCGAGAATGGTCTCCATGTCGGCGAAGGTGTTCTTGAAAATGGTGTGGCGCGTTGCTTCCAGAAGCTTCGGCTCCCATTCGTGCTGCCAGTCGCGCGGCTTGTCCAGCATCGGGAACAGGCCGAAATTCATCGAGCCCATGTTGAGCGAGCACATTTCCGGCTCGGCCTTCAGCGGTGCCGCGAGGCGCTCGTCCAGGCTCATCAGCGAGGAGCCGCCGGTGGTGATGTTCACCACCGCGTCCGTCGCCTGCTTGATGCGCGGCAGGAACTGCGTGAACACGGCCGGATCGGCGGTCGGGCGGCCGTCCTGCGGGTCGCGGGCATGGAGGTGCAGGATCGAGGCGCCGGCCTCGGCCGCCGCTATGGCCTCGGCGGCGATCTGGTCGGGCGTCACCGGCAGATGCGGCGACATCGACGGTGTGTGCACCGAACCGGTGATGGCGCAGGTGATGATGACTTTACCGGATGCCATGACGATCCTCAGGAGTTGACGGGCAGGCCGAGTTCGCCGGCCAGTGCTTGCAGCGTATCGGCGAGCACGGCGACGATTTCGCCGATTTGCTCCGCGGTCACGATCAGCGGCGGGCAGACCATGAAATTGTCGCTCTCCGGTCCGCCGCGCACCCGGCGCGAATAGATGATCAGGCCGCGCTCGAAGGCGAGATCGATGAGACGCACATTGGCATTCCATTCGCGCGGCAGCGGCGTTTTGGCGACCGGATCGGCATAGAGTTCGGCGCCGAGAAGCAGGCCCTTGCCGCGCACGTCGGCGACGAAGGGAAAGCGTTGGGTCAGTGCTTCCAACTCGCCTTTCAAGACAGCGCCCATGGCCGTTGCATTGTCGATGAGGCCAAGCCGGTCGATCTCGCCAAGCACGGCAAGCCCCGCAGCGGTGGCGACCGGGTTGCCGCCATAGGTATGGCCGTGCAGGAAGCCGCCCATTTCGAGCACCGGGCCGACCACTTTTTCGGTCGCGGCGACCGCGCCGAGCGGCGCGTAGCCGGAAGACAGGCCCTTGGAGAGGGCGACGATGTCTGGCCGGCAATTCCAGTGATCGCCGCCCAGGAATTTTCCGGTGCGGCCGATGCCGGTCATCACCTCGTCGTGGATCAAGAGGATGCCGTGGCGGTCGCAGATCTCGCGAATGCGCGCGAAATAGCTGTCCGGAGGCACAAGCGCTGCGCTGGCCGCTCCGCCGATCGGCTCCATGATGAAAGCGAGCACGCTGTCGGCGCCTTCTTCGACGATCTTCTGCTCCAGCATGTCGGCGTAGCGCAGCCCGCGTTCCTCCAGCGAAAGGTTGTCGCGGTCGCGGTGCACGAAGGGGGCTGGCACCAGCGGCATGGCCTTGCCTATCGGCGTGAAGGCCGGCGTCAGCACCTCGTCGCCGGTGACGCCGAGCGAGCCGACTGTGATGCCGTGATAGGACGGCATGCGGCCGATGATCTTCCAGCGCTCGGGCTGACCCGTTGCCACCGCCCATTGCCTGGCGAGTTTCAGGCAGGCTTCCACCGCCTCGGAGCCGCCGGAGACGTAATAGATGCGATCCAGTCCCTCCGGCAGCCGCGCCGCCAGTTCGCGAGCCAGCGCCAGCGCCGGCTCGCTTTCGAAATGGATGGTGTAGGCGAAGGAGACACGGTCCATCTGCCGCCGCATCGCCTCGATCGCTGCGCGGTTGCCGTGGCCGATATTGACGTTCACCGCGCCGCTGGAGCCATCGATGTAGCGGCGCCCGGTCTTGTCCCACAGATAAATGCCGTCGGCGCGGTCCACCGTCGGGCGCGGCAGCCGGGTGAAATGGAAGAGATTGGGTTTTGTCACGGCGGTATCGGTCATGAAGTCTGTTTTCCGAGGAAGCGATCGAGGACATTGGCGGTAACCCGCTCGACCATGGGGTCTTGCCGCAGCAGGCCGGCGACCCACTCGCAGCTGCCGGCGTGGAAGACCTCGCCCTTGCCGCGCGGGAAGGAGACGATCATGCCGTTCGCGCGCTTGATCTTGTCGAGATTGGCGTCGCTCGCCTCGCCAAACAGGGTTTCGGCGCTGAAGCGGCCGTCCTCGTCGCCAAGGAACTGATCTTGCGCCGCGATATCCGCGCTTTCCTCGACCTGCGACGCCATGCCGACGGCGAGGATTTGCAGGCCGTCCGGCGCGCCGCTGTCAGCCACGGGGTAGGGCAGGCCTCCCCGGATTTCATGCTCCAGCCCATCCACCTCGTAGCCGAAGACATGGCTGTCGGCGCCGAGCAGGTCGCCATAATAGAGCCCGGTGCCAGCGAAGGCCCAATGTTCGGGCCGATAAATCGGAAAGCCGCGCGCGCCGCGCGGCGCGCAGCCGCCCCAGCCGGCATAAAGGCCACGCGTGGCGTTCAGCCCGAAGGTCTCGGCCCCGGGCCGGCCGATCTCGGGCGCTTCCCAGGAATTGGTGGCGCGGCGGACGTCGCCGCTCGTATAGGCCGGGTCCTCGGCGCGGGCGCGGTATTTGTAGCAGACCTGCCGCCGGCCCTCGTCTTCCAGCCGCGTCTGCCACATGAAGTTGCCGGCAAACCGCGCTGCATGACCGCCGCGCTCGACATAGGCGTCGACCGCGTCGCGCATCTCCCAGGTCCAGTACTCGTCGTGGCCGACGAAGACGGCGCAGTCATAGCCTTCGAGGATTTCGGGCGAGAAATGCAGGTCGTGCTGGCTGGCGAGGTCGATCGAATGGCCGGCGCGTTCGGTGAAACGGAAGAAATGGCTGTCGTAGCTGGCCCAGCCGGCCGAGGTGTATTTCTTCGAATGGCCGGTGGCGTAGGCCCATTCCATATGTGGATAGCGCGGCACCGTCTTTGGCGGCATCGAGACACCGTGTGGCACGCGCGGAGCTTGCGGCGGTAGCACGACGAAGCCGCGGCACCAGGGGCGTTCGGTCGACACGACAGGCGAATACTGGTTGCGGTTCGGGCCGGTGATGCCTTCGTAGTGGTTGGAGCCGCCCCAGGTGTTGTAGGCCAGCCAGGTTCCGGTCGCCGCAACCTGCAGGATGCGGCCGCTTCGATTGCCGGGCAGCGGCGCGACGATGATGAGGTGATGGTAACGGATCGGCTGGCCGTCCTTGCCTTCGGCGGTCAGCGTCAGCCGGTAGGCGCCGGAAGGCCAATCGGTGCCGGTCGTGAATTCGAACGTCGTTTCCCAGCCGCAGCCTTCCACCGAACATTGTTCCGGTGTCTCTTGCCAGCGGCAGGCGATGTTATCGCGCTCGAACACTCTGGTTTCGATGCCACCGTCGCGAACGATCTCGATCGAGAAATGCTGTGCCGTCGCGCTGACCTGCAGCCGCACGGTCTCGCCCGGTCGATAGGAAAAGCGGTCCGAATAGGCCCAGATTTCGCCGCGCGCGCCATCCATTCCGGGTTTCTCGTAATAGTGGCTGCGCACGGCGGCATGGCGTTGCTGCGCTGTCAGGCCGAAATCCGGAAATAGCGAGGATGACTGGTTCATGGGGTCCGGCGGGAAATTTCTGCGGCCATTTCGATCATCGTCTTGCCGGGCGTCAAATGGAAAGCATCAGGCCAGCCGGCTACCCTTGGCCTTGGTGCGCAAACCGACTATCCAGAAAGCACGAGGGAACGCCAAGGGAGCGGTCATGCTGCGGATACAAAAGGTCAAGGTCGACGACATCTATGTGCCGACCGCGCGGCGCAAGACGCTGCATCCCGAGACCGTCCGCCACCTTGCCGAGGATATTCTGGAGAATGGCATGAAGACGCCGATCCAGGTACGCCATGATGGCAAGCGCCATGTCCTGGTCGAGGGATTGCACCGGCTGGAAGCGGCGAAATGGCTGGGCGAGGCAACCATCGACGCCTATCTGGTTCAGGCCAAGAAGCACTAGGTCCTGACCCTGGCGCTTTCACTGGCGCCCTGAAGCCTTTGAAAAGAATCCCGTTTTCAAATTGAGGAAAAATATCCTGGCCGGCGGTGTCGGATCGACCTCGCGCGCTTCGTCCTAGGTGCGAACGTCAACATTCGCACCCATCAGGAAGGGAAACACCGTGACCACCAAACTCGACATCGCTCCGTCTTCGGAAAACGAACTGGTCCTCGCCCGCATCATCGATGCGCCGCGCGACGCTGTCTATCGCTGCTGGACCGACCCGAAGCTGGTCACCCAATGGTTCGCGCCGAAACCGTGGACGACACCGCGCGCGGAGATGGATGTCCGTCCCGGTGGCGCCTCGCTGGTCGTCATGGCCGGTCCGGACGGCGCAGAGTTTCCCAATCCGGGCCAGTATCTGGAGGTCGTTCCCGGCCGCAAGCTGGTTTTCACCGATGCCTTCACCGGCGATTGGCAGCCGTCGGCGAAGCCGTTCATGGCCGTGGTGCTGACCTTCGAGGATGAAGGCGCGGGCAAGACCCGTTACATCGCTCGCGTCCGGCACTGGAACGCGGCCGACCGCGACCAGCATGTGGAGATGGGTTTCGAGGGTGGTTGGGGCATCTGCGCCGACCAGCTCGAGGCACTCGCCAGGACGCTTTGATCGACGGCGCGAATAGACCGCATCACGGCTTTTCATTTGACGGCACGGGGCAGGGCGCTACCGTGCCGCTTCTCTTTTTCAGCGAGCCTGACATGACCATGAAATACCAGGGCGGATGCCTTTGCGGTGCCGTTCGTTATTCCGCCGAGGGCGAGCCGATCAATCAGCGGGTCTGCCATTGCCGCCTTTGCCAGAAGGCGATCGGCGCCGCCTTCAATGCGCGCCTGCTGTTTCGCATCGACGCCGTCGCGGTCGAAGGGCCGCTGGCCATGGTCAATTCCTCGTCGGAGATCAGGCGTGGTTTCTGTCCGCATTGCGGCACGACCATGTTTTCGCGGCGCGATGCCGCCGGCGTCATGGGCGTGACATCGGGGTCGCTCGACGATCCGGCGGCGTTCAAACCCGAGATGCATATCTACACCGCCTCGAAGCAGGCATGGCTGACGATTAACGACGGCCTGCCGCAATTCGAAGGCGCGCCGCCTCCTGCATAGAGCCGGCTTTCGGCGTTCAAGCGGTCGCTCGCGCAAGTGTGAAATGGATCGCTTACGCCGCCGTATTTTTCCTGCAAATTCCTCGAAATAGCCGGCGAAACATCATTGGGGTGCCATGTTTGGCGCCCTATCTATGCATGGCGGGCGGCCTTCGATGAGGCGAGACATGAGCGAGCGCAGTGAGACACTGGACGAGCTGTTGGGCGACCAGATCGTGCAACTCGTGATGGAACGGGACGGCTGGCGGCCGGAAGATGTGCGCCTGCTGTTCGAGCGAGCGCGCCAACGATCGGCGGCCACGCCGTTGGTGCTGGCGCCGCACGTAATCGCCAAGACCTGTCGGCCGCGCTGGTTGGGCGGTTGAGGTCAGACCGGCGTGCACGTCATCCCGTTGCGCTGCGCGTTGGCGACGCAGTCAGCCCGGTTTGTATATCCTTGCGAAGACGCGCCGACGATGCGGCCGTTCGATGACGTGCGGCGCCAGCGCCAGCCGTCATTGCCCATGTAGATTTCCCAGCTATCCCCGTTACGATCCGTGCAGCTCGACATGGCTCTGTCCTCTTGGTTGAGCGGACAGAGTTAGGGTGATTCCGGGTGACGCCACCACGAATTGGTTGCATCTCTAGGTTGTTGAATTGACCATCTTAAATTGTGATGGCCTCTAGTCGCGGTGGCCAAGTCTGGATTTAAACTCGGCCCCGCAGGCTTGCCGCGGGGCCGGTTTGTATCAATGGCAACTGCCGCAGCAGCTGGTAGCGACCTTCTCGTTGCCGTAGCCAGCCTTCGAGATCGCAGCCGAAATCGCGCTCTCATCGCTGGCGCCTTCCACCGAGACGATCGACGCCGCCAGATCGATCGTGACCCTGGCTTGCGGATCGACGCTTTTCACCGCCTTCTCCACCGTGCTCGCGCAGTGGCCGCAGGTCATATCCGATACTTTCAGGTTGATCATCACAACATTCCTTTCATGGTCGACAGCAGGGACGGTGAGGTTGTGGGGCTTGCCATCGTTGGAAGGTCAAGCGCAGCGCGAAGAAATTTGCCGACGATGTCGCTTTGCCCATTTTCCGATGAGGCTAGGAAGATAGTCGCTTGACCTTCCAGTTACTGGAAACCTTATCTGCTCCTGCAACGACCCAAGGAAGTTGCACGAACATGATCCTCCCCGCCCCATTCACGCCTGCCGGCAGCGGTTTTGCTCTGTCCTCAGACGGGAGGGCCAGCCGATGAACATTGGAGACGCAGCCGCCGCGTCCGGCGTGTCGGCGAAGATGATCCGCTACTATGAAGAGGTCGGCCTGATCGCCAGCCCCGAGCGTACCGGGGCCGGCTACCGGGTCTATTCGCCCGATGACATCCATATGCTCCGTTTCGTCCGCCGGGCGCGCGATCTCGGCTTTTCGGTCGAGCAGATGACCAGTCTGCTGGCGTTGTGGAGCGACCGCTCGCGTGCCAGCGGCGACGTCAAGCGTATCGCCTTGGCACATGTCTCCGAACTGGAGCGCAAGATGCGCGAACTCCGCGCCATGTCGAATGCGCTGCGCCATCTGGCCAAAACCTGCCACGGCGATACGCAAGCCAGCTGCCCGATTATCGAGGAGCTTTCGAGCGGCCATGAGGCGGCTCCACCGAAGCCGAAGCGCAGCACAATGCGACGCCGAAGCGACGCCTATTGAAGCGCTCCGGCAATCCCGCGACCAGACTGTCTACAAGACCCAACAAGGAGAAAATCATGCATCGGCGCACTTTCCTGACCGCCAGCCTTGCCGTGCTGGCCACCGGTGGCCACGCGCTCGCGCAGATGGAGGGGCATGACATGAACGCCATGCCGGGCATGGGCGGTCATGAGGGGCACAACATGGCGGCCGAACCCGCCACGCCGGCGGCGGAGCTGGCGCTGAAGGAAGGCGAGCCGCTGCGCGACCTGCCGAGGCTCGCCAACCAGGCGACGGAAGCTGGCCGTTTTCGCGCCAGCCTGACGGCGGGACTGGCGAAAGCCAACTTCGTTGAAGGTCTGGACACGCCCATCCTCGCCTACAACGGTACGAGCCCCGGTCCGCTGATCGAGGCTTTCGAGGGCGACCGCGTCGAGATCGACTTCGACAACGCCATTCCGGGCGAGGAAAGCACCATCCACTGGCATGGCATGCCGGTGCCGGCCGACCAGGACGGCAATCCGATGGACCCGGTCGCAGCGGGCGCCAAGCGCGTCTATGCATTCGACCTGCCGGCCGACAGCGCCGGCCCCTATTGGTATCACCCGCATCCGCACGGCAAGACGGCCGAGCAGGTGTATCGCGGCCTCGCCGGCGTCTTCCTGGTCAAGCCGAAAACCGATCCCGTGCCGGCCGCCTATAGCGACACCGTGCTTTTCTTCACCGATCTGCGCCTTGGCGAAGATGGCGCGATGCCCGAGAGCTCGATGGTCGACCTGATGAACGGACGCGTCGGCGACCACGTCCTGGTCAACGGCCAGAAGAGCCCCACGCTCGCCGTCGGGCTCGGCACCAAGCGGCGCTTCCGCCTGTTCAATGCCACCAATGCGCGCTTCCTGAGATTGTCCTTCGGCAATGCCGCGATGACGGTGATTGGCTCCGACGGCGGACTTCTGGAAGCGCCGGTCACCGTCGACGAGGTTCTGTTGGCGCCTGCCGAGCGTGTCGAACTGGTCGTCGCCTTCGACAAGCCGGGCGTGGTGCAACTGGCCACGCTCGACTATGACCGTGGTTGGATGGGGCCGGGCCGGCCGGACGATGCGGGGCTGACGCTGCTGACGGTCAATGTTTCGGAGACACCGGCCGAACCTGCGCCACCGCTGCCGCAGAAGCTGCGCAGCATCGCGGCGCGGGGGACGTCGGCGGTGCGTCGTCGCTTCGTCTTCACCGAGAAGATGGGCATGGGCGCCGGCGGCATGGAAATGGGGTTCTTCATCAATGACGCCGCTTTCGATATGAACCGCGTCGACGTCGTCGCCAAGGCTGGCGAGACCGAACTGTGGGAAATCGTCAACAAGGCCGACATGGATCATCCCTTCCACGTGCACGGAACCCAGTTCCAGGTGATCGAGAATGAGCGCGACGGCAAGGTAACGCCGGCTCCTCATCGGGCCTGGAAGGACACGGTCAATGTCGCCCGCGGCGAGACGGTGAGGCTGTTGCTGAAGCAGGAGCGCCCGGGCCTGCGCATGTATCATTGCCACATCCTGGAGCATGAGCAACTTGGCATGATGGGCGTGGTCGATGTGCGAGCCTAGGCCGTCGACGATGGCCGGCCGATGCCGGTAGTCCGGTAGCGCATGGAAGATCTCGTCGCCTATGGCGCGCTGTTCGCCAGCGCCTTCCTGGCCGCGACGCTCCTGCCAGCGTCGTCGGAACTGGTTCTGGTCGGGCTGCTTGCCGCCGGTCGCGGCGATCCCGCCGGTTTGCTGATCGTGGCGACGGTCGGCAACACGGCGGGCTCGGTGGTGAACTGGGCGATAGGTCGCGGCATCGAGGCATTGCGGGGCAGCCGCTGGTTTCCGGTCTCGGCGGAAAACTATGAGCAGGCCGGCCGCGTCTTTCGGCGTTATGGCTTATGGACGCTACCCTTTGCCTGGTTGCCGATCATCGGCGATGCGTTGACCGTGGTCGCGGGTGCCGCGCGCGTCGGCATCTGGCGTTTCGTTGCGCTGGTGGGGATAGGCAAGGCGGCGCGTTATGCCGCCATCGTTGCCGGCCAGTCCTGGGTGATGGGTTAGAGCGCTGCCCGGCTCGACAGGCTCGGCTTGATCTGGACGCCAGTCACGAGCTGCCGGCGAATATTTGCTCAAGGCGGGCGGGAGTGCTGCCGGTGAGGCGCCTTGTTTCGCGCACCAGATGCGCCTGGTCGGCATAACCGGCTTCGGCCGCCAGGGCCGCCGTCGAGGCACGTGAATTTTGCGACAGGCGTCGGAAGCGCTGATAGCGCAGGATGCGGTCGAGCGTCTTCGGACCGTAGCCGAAACTCTCGTCGAAACGACGCCTCAGCGTGCGCTCGCTCAATGCCAGGGCGCGTGCCAGCCAGGGGATGAGCGGCGCGCCCTCGGGCGGCCCGGCATCGATCAGCCGGTGGGCGGCCTGCATGGTGCGGTCGGCGGCCTCGCTCCGGGCATGTCCCGCAATGGCGCTTTCCAAGGAGGCGATCAGTTCGGCGAGGTTCGGCTGCTGGCGGATCGATGCGCCGAGCAGCTTTCCCTTTCGACCAAGCACGGTCTCGATCGCCAGCCGCTGCCCGAGCAGTTCGGCAGCGTCCACGCCAAGCCAGGCGGCAGCCGCGGCCGGCTGGAAGCGGAAGCCGATGACAGCGACGCCCGCAGCTATCGCTTCGGTCTGCGGCTCCTTGTCGGGTCCGGCAATGCGGAACCGCCCGTCGATCCACTGCAGGTCGATCGTGCCGTCCGGCGTCACCACTATCGGCGGCGCTCCTGCCTCCGACATCTGGTGAACCCAGACGGCGGAGAACCAGTCGCGCAGGAACGGCGCGACCGGACGCTCGTGGTAATGGCCGGTCGCCTGGGCGGGCACCGCCTGCATGATCTGTTCTCCCTGGGCAAAAACGCGTCTTGCAAACAGGGTAGGGTCGGCTGTCGGTCCGTTCAAGCCGCTCCGGCACGCGGGCTGCAACATTGGCCGAAATGTTCAAGCAATCCGAACTACGGTCAGGCAAACAGATGTCGATGTTGCCCGGCGCCGATAGCCGTAGGCAAGCGAGGACAGGAAAGGCCAAGACCATGAAACCCAGGATCAGCGTGATCACCGTCGGCGTCGACGATCTGGAGACGTCGCTGAAATTCTATCGCGATGGCCTTGGCCTGCCGACCGAAGGCATCATCGGCACCGAATTCGAACATGGCGCGGTCGCTTTCTTCGATCTGCAGCAGGGCGTGAAATTCGCCATCTTCGCGCGCGCCGACATCGCGCATGACGCCGGCATAACCAGGACCGGCCGCAGCCCGACCGAGTTTACGCTCGGTCACAACGTAGCCAGCCAGGGGGAAGTGGATGCCGTCATGCAACGGGCGATCGCCGCCGGCGCGCGGATCGTGAAGCCGGCGCAGAAAACGTTCTGGGGCGGCTATGCCGGCTATTTCCAGGACCCCGACGATCATCTGTGGGAAGTCGTCTACAATCCGGCCTTCCTGCCGCCGCAGGAATGAGACCGCTCCTGCAGCTTGCCTGCGCCAAAAAAGAGGGCCCTTCGTGGGGAAGGGCCCGAGAACAGGCATACGGGTGAATGGGCCTGTAGCCTCTGTTTTCTAGCTTGCCTCCAGGGCATCGAGCCGGTCCAGCGCCGTGGCCAGGCCCTTCAGGGAGATGGAAAGCGCGACATCCTGCTTGGTGTCGTGTGTCGCCGCGGTCACCTTGAGCGCGGTGCCGCCGCGCAGCATCGAGACGGCGGCCTCGTCGAAGTTCAACGACACCAGGCAGCCAGCCGGCAGGCAGGTCGTGAAGTTTTGCAGGGCCAGCGCCGGTTGTTCGTCGATCTGCAGCGTCACTCCACCTTGCAGCGACAATCCGAAGGGCAGGACGAGCAGGCCGGGCACCGCCTGGTCGGCTTGCTTGCGCAATTCGATGGCCAGCACGCGCTGACCGTCCTGGCGCTGCTGCTGCTGGGTGATGGTGCAGCTTCTGGTGTCGTTCACCACCCGGCAACCGACGGTCCAGTCCTGATAGGTCTCGTTGAGCGAGGTGGCGCCGCCGGGCAGTTGCGGCGCCTGCGCCAGCACCGTCGTCGACAGTGCGCCGGCGCTGATCATGGTCATCAATCTGAGCAAGGCCATGATCAGAACCTCACGCCGAGATTGGCCTTGATGCCGTGGTCCTGGGCATTGCTCGCCAATTGACCGTGATAGGCAAAGCCCAGCGTGGCCTTCGCCGTCAGGTCGAGGTCGAGCGCGGCCTCGATGATCGCGGAATCGCGGCCGAGCGGCGCGCCGTAGATGGCGAAGGGCTGCGAGCCGGCAAAAGCCTGCACCGAGGCCGGCGTGACGTCGCCGAAGGCATGACGCCATCCCAGCGTGCCGCGTGCCGTGGCACCCATGCCGGCCAGCACGAAATCGGTCGAGGCGCGCAACCCGAGCGTGGTGTAGCTGACGCTCGTCGTCTGGCTCTTCGCCGTCACCGCCGAAATGCCGCCGGTCTCAGCGAAGCTGTCCGTGCGCAGGCTGACATGGGCAAGCGCTGCGAAAGGCTCGAAGGAGGCGACCGCCGTATCGATACGGTAGCCGGCTTCGCCGAAGGCCTGGAAGGTGCCGGCGTCGTAGTCACCCTTCAGCTGCTCCGACAGGCCGCCGAAGGCGACGCGGCGCGCCGTCTCGATGTCGTGCCAGGCATAGGCGAGGCCACCGCGCAAGGCCACGCGGCCCCATTTCGCGCCGGCATAGATGCCAAGATGGGCATTGTCGCTCGAACCCGACGAAGCGCGTTCCTCGATCGAGAAGTTCGACTGGGTGTAGCCGGCCAGGACGCCAAGCCGCACCGCCTCGCTGACGAGCGCGTCGCCGCCGAACAAAACACCGCCGATCGAATGTTCGAGCTTGGCGGCATTGCCGTCGCCGTCGACATTGGCCCAGCTGCCGAAGGCATTGCCCCACACCGCGAAGCGGTCGGTGCTGGCCGCGTCGAATTGGCCGCCTTCCGGCCCATAGGACATCACCGGCATCGCCGCTGCTCCAACGCCTTCGAAAGCGGCGCGGATGCGGTCGTTGACGGCGGTGCGGACATGGATCGAATCGTCGATCAGCGCGGTCTTGGCCGAGGCATGGATCTCGCCGGAAAGGCGGTCGAAGGCGGCGCGCGCGTCGGTCTGGCTGAGCAGCGCGACATGGCCGACCAGCCGGCTGTCGCCAGCCATCCGGTCGAGCGCGGTGGCGACCGCGATCTGGTTGCGGGTCTTGCCGGCATCGGCGAATTTCACCGCGTTGCGGGTCAGTTGCAGCGTCAGGTCGTTGCCGTCGCCGCCCACATAGTTCAGCGAATGGCTGAGGAAGGCCAGCGGGTTGAGCACGCTGGCGAACTGGCCGGCGATGGCGTTCTGGCCGTTGTTCTGGATCAGCGTGTAGGGACCGGTGACGCTATTCCATTCCGACAGCGGCGCCGAGCTCATCAGAAGATCCAGCGTGGCACCGCCGATGTCGACATTGCCGCCGACGATCAGTTTGTCGGCAGTCGTAGGGGTGATGTCCACCTGCAGCGTACCACGGTTGGTGTAGTTGCCGGTCACCGTCTGGGTGCCGACGGAATTGCCGGGGCCGTGCATGGCGCCCGCCTCGACATTGGCCGTGGCCAGCGTGCCGGTGCCCGACAACCTGCCGCCGCTGCGCACCGTGGTCTGCCCGCCGAGCTTGCCGTCCACCGTGAGTTCGCCCGACGACACGCTTGTCGTGCCGTTGAAGGCCGAGCTGTCGGCGCTCAGGATGACGCGCGCATTGTTCTGCCCGGCGACGTCGAATGCGCCGCTGCCGGAAAGCACGCCCTGATAGGCGGCCGACGCGGCTTGCTGGAATTGCAGCATGCCTTCGCCACCGATCTCGACATCGCCGCGCAACTGGCCGGCCTGCGAGACGAGCACGCCTTGTCCCACCTCCCAGTCGGTCGTGCTGCCGGCGGCGAGCTTCAGCGTGCCGCTGCCGTCCTTCACGGTGCGGCCGGTGCCTTCGATGACCCCGGCGAAAGTGGCGTCCTCATGCTGGAGGAAGGTGACGCCGGCATTGTTGAGGAGGTTGTTGCGGATGCTGTCGACATCGCCGACCAGCCAGCCATTGCGCACGATGGTGTCGCCGGCATAGCTGTTGACGCCGTCGAGGACCAGCGTGCCGAGATCGTCCTTCACCAGCCCGCCGCTGCCAATGAGGTTGGAGCTGATACGGGAGGTCATCTGCGTGCCGTTCTCGGTGCCGTCGCCGACGCGGATCAGCGTCTGCGGCGCCGAAAGCGTCAGGCTGCCGCCGGTGACGGTGTAGCCGTCCGTGGCGAACTGCATGCCAGTGACGGTGACGGGCGCGCCGCTGCTGTCGACGCTGACCACGCCGCCCTCGGTCTGGAACACGGCGAAGCGGCCGCCCCAGGCGTCGTTGGCGTCGCCATTGACGCGCGTCCAGTTGGTGGTGGTGTTGTTCCAGGTGCCGGTGCCGCCGCCGATGCGGCCGTCGGCCGTGGTGCCGCCGCCGTCCCAGAACTGCGTTTCGGGAACCTCGCCGGGGCCGGGATCGTCGCCGGCCACCACGATGTTGACCTCGTTGGCGATTGCGGTCTGGACCGAGATGTTGGTGCGCGGGATGCCGGGCGGCGAGCCGACGATTTCGAGGCCGTTGTCGGTCAGCCCGCCTTCATAATCGAACAGCCGGTAGATGCCGCGGCCGAAGCCGCCGGCATCCGTGATCGTCAGCGCGCCGTCCAGCGTGAGGTTACCGCCCACGTTGAACAGGGCGCTGGTGCTGGGTGCGCCGAGCGCGACGTCGATGTAGGAATCGTCGTTTAGCATCATGTCGCCGGTTACGGTGAGGCGGTCGCCCGCGCGGCCCTTCAGCACGCCGCCGCCATCGATCGTCACGTCACCGTCAACGGTTCCGCGGCCGGTCAGCGTGGCATCGGCTTGAACGGTCACTGACTCGTTGACGCGTAAGCGCCCGTCGACCCGCAGCGTGCCGCCGTTGACCTCGACTAAGTCAACATCTGAATCCGCGCTGGTCAGGACCAACGTGCCACTGCCGGTTTTTTGGAAACCATAGTCGCCGTTGCCCGATGTAATATCCCCGCCGAGCGTGGCCGAATGATTGTTCGCGACCTCGATCTCGAAGCCGATGTCATCGATTATGATGTAGTTGTCCAGGCGAACGCCATCGGCGAGGGTGAGGCGCGTGTCTTCGTCGGTAAAAAGGGTGCTGGTACCCAGCGCGTCTGTTGCGCGCACAGAGAGGCCGCCCTGCTGCAGGTAGAAAGCGCTGTCAAATGTGCTGGCTTGCGTCAGCGTGAGCGTCCCCTGGCCGGTTTTGAAAAATCTACCGAGCCCTGTGATGTTTCCATCAAAGGTCATGCTGCTGTCGTCCATACCAACCCAGAAAGCGGCATTCGTGCCGACATCGACGGTTCCTCTCCCGGCCAGATGGCCGATGGCTTCGTCTTCTCGAACACGCAATGTCGCGAGCCGCGAAATATGAACTTCCGACATGTTGTTGATGGTGCCCGAACCTGGTTGGGCGGACCCGACTACGAGGTCGCCTTCCTCGACCAGCACCCGGCCAGAGCCAAGGTGCTGGCCTTGCAATCGGAGCCAGCCCCCGCCGACCTTGCGTATGTCGGCATCACCGCTGATGTCGCCACGCAACGTGCCGCTTACTACGACCGCTGCGCCGAGGTTAACGGGTTGTGAACTGTCCAGATACAGGTTGTTGTTGAGAATGATACCATTACTGAGCCAGAGCGAGGCGGTATTGGTGGCGGTCGACAGCATGGATATTGTGCCGGTCCCAAGCGCATTCGAGTGAGCGGCATAGACCTGCGCGCCGATGATCGACGTGCCACCGGAATAGCTGTTGTTGCCGCGCACATCAACGTAACCGCTTCCGCGGATATCCAACGCGACAACGCCGGTGTCGTCCGAAATTGTGCTTGCGAGGTTAAGCGATGGCGACCCTGCCGCTGTCATGATCGTCAATGACGCGATGGTGCCTGCGGTGCTGTTGAGGATTTTCGAGTTTCCAGTTCCGCTAAAATCGCGTACCGCGAGAGATGAACCCGATAGATCCAATGTGCCGCCAAATAAAGATAGGTTCAACCGCCCCGAGCTGAGCGCGTCTCTCGCTAATTGATTGCCAATGGAAAGAATTCCAGCATTTAAGTATAGATTTGATTTCTGGCTATCTGTTTTCAGGTCTGACGGTGAAAAAATTACCTTCCCATCCGGAATTGTCGTGTTGCCAATTATTAGTGTTTTTGGGCCTCCGGATTGAAAATCCACTGTCCCGGAAAATGTAGCCGTGACATTGCTTGTGGCCCACATGGCCTGGGCCGTATTTCCACTGTTGAGCACAATCGCATCGTTGTGGGGGCCGGGTGTGTTGTAGACGATTGGCGCAGCACCCGCCGGCGTCGCCAGCACCGTCCCGGCCGCCACCAGCGCGGTGGCCGACAGAAGCAGGCGTTTGGTCATCGGAAGCCGCCGTGCCGGCGAGGGGACCAGATGTGTCATGAAATGTGCTCTCTGTTCGAATAGGGGTGGGGGAACAGCCGTTGCGGGCCGTCATTCGGTCCGGGTCAGCACGACCTCGCGCAGGCGCCCTTCCAGCGGCCGCACCACGTCGACGAAGGGTTCGCCCTCGGCGCGCATGGCCAGCATCTTGTCGAATTCCTCGTCGAGGGAGGCGATGGCCTCTTCCTTTTGGACGTCGTTGAGCTGGCTGAGCCGCCGGATGCCGGTCTTCAGGTCGCCGAACACGCCATGGAGTTCGGCCTCGCTCACCACCGCCAGGAAGCCGCGCATCGTCTCGCCGACCGCCGCCTTCCAGCTCTCGGCGGTGAAGCCGGCCGTGGTGATCAGCCGCGAGCCCTCGGCGTCGCGCTCGAACCATTCGGCGACGATTTCCTCGTCATAGGCGAAGGGTCCGAGCTGCGGCTGCAGCGCTTCAATGAGATCGACGACGCTGGCAGCCTCGCTGCTGGTCAGCGCCGTCGCCGGGCTCGACGCCAACGTCACCCCGGCACAAAATACAGCAGCCAGAATGTGTCGCGTCGCCCGAAGCAGTTTGGTGAGGCCGCCGGTGGTGCGCTGCCAGGGGCGCACGGCCTCGGTCACCCGCAACGCCGCCTGCGTCTCGTGTGGCCTCCTCGTTGGATGGCCGCTCCCCGCCAGGAGCCGTGCACCCAGAACATCGATCCGTTTCAAAATCCGCCCCCTTCGACCGCTTCCTAGAAGTTGCGGCGACGCACCCTCGAGAACCGCTCTCTGCACCGCCGGTCGAACGTCTACGCCGGGGAAACTGGCGCCGTCTTGGGCGAGGGCGAACGACCTATGCAGGAAACGAACAAAGCGCGACGATTGTGGCCGGTGACGAAAATTGAAGCATATTCAGTCGGTTGGTCGGCGGCGGGCGTCGCCGCTCCCTCCGGTCGGGCGCGACCGGGACGAGGGCGGCGGCGCGGCCCGCGTTAGCCGGCCAGCAGCCTGGCGCGCACTTCGGACGGCGTCAGCTCGAAGCGGCGCCGAAACGCACGGTTGAAGGACGAGATGTCCGAGAAGCCGGCGTCATAGGCGATCGTGGCGATGGTGGTTGAGACGAGATCGCGTTCGTGCAGCAGCCGGTATGCCAGGTCCAGCCTGCTTCCGCGCACGAAGTCGGAAAAGGTGGTGCCCTCGCTTTCGAACAGGCGCTGGATGTAGCGCGGCGTCACGCCCTGGCGCCGCGCCACGGCATCGATGTGCAGCCCCGGATCATGCAGCCGCTCAAGAATGTCCTGCTTGATAAGCTTCAGCCGCGCCGCCGCGATGCCCTTGTCCTTGCGCTTGCCGCCGCCGCGCGCAAAGCCGTCGAGCACCAGTGCGGTGAGATCGAAGATGTGGCGCGTCATCACCTCGCGCGCCCTGTCGCTTGCCGGCGGGTCGCGCCGGCGTATGGTGGCGAATATCCGTTTCAAAAGTCCGTCCCCCTTCAACCGCATCTCGGAAATGGCGGCGGTGCGTCCTCTAGGCATGGCCTCCACACCGCCTGGCTGAACGTCTACGCTGGGGAAACCGCCGCCGTCTTGGGCGGCAGCGAACGATCTATGCTGGAAACGAACAATGCCGGCAGGTAAAGGAAAGTGAAAAAACTATAGTTTAATCAGTGGGTTGGTGGGAACGCAAAGGCGTGTCCCGGCACTGTCTGTCAGCGCGTTCCGTACACCGGCGCCCGTGCCTGGAGGTCAGTTGGCTAATATCTTGGCGCGTACTTCGGACGGCGTCGCGTCGAAGCGCTGGCGAAACGCGCGGTTGAAGGACGAGATGTCCGAGAAGCCGGCGTCATAGGCGATGGCGGCGATGGTAAATCGGGCCAGATCGCGCTTGTGCAGCAGCCGGAAAGCCAGGTCCAGCCTGGTTCCGCGCAGGAAATCGGAGAAGGTGGAGCCCTCGCTTTCGAACAGGCGCTGGATGTAGCGCGGCGTCACGCCCTGGCGTTTGGCCACTGCATTGATGTGCAGGTCCGGGTCGTGCTGCCGTTCGAGAATATCCTGCTTGATCAGTTTCAGCCGTGCGGCGGCGATGCCGCTGTCGTTGCGCTCGGCGCCGCCGCGCACGAAATCGTCCAGCGCCAGCGCGCTGAGATCGAGAACGTGCCGCGAGACGATCTCCTGCGCCTTCTCGGTCGTCGGCGGGTTCTTGAGCAGCATGGAGACATAATCCGCGAACAGCCGCGACTGCTGTGTCACGCGCGGCACGATATAGGTCGGCTCCACGTCGACACGGGGAGCGAGGCGTGCCAGCACCTGCCGGTCGAGCGAGATCGCCTGCAGGCGGGCGGACTTGCCCTTCCAGAACTTGAACGGCCGGGCCTGGTTGATGAACAAAAGGTCGCCGGCCTTGATCTTGATCGGTTCGCCGCCATCCACCTCCATTTCATGGTCTTCGCTGTGCATGGTCAGCAGGTAGTTGTCGCGGCCGTCCTGCGTCAGGTCGCGCGTGCGGGCGCCGGACATCGCCGGGTAGAGCGCATGGCCGACGGTGACGCTGCCAGGCAGCGTCATGGCCTCCAGGTCCATTGCGATATTGTCCTTGTCGACGGGGTGCAGGTGCAGCCCGCCCACCTGGCGCGCCACGAAGTCATGCACGAAGGCCATCTGGCCGGCGTGCTGCATGCCTTGCGTCGACAAGCGCTGCATCGGAAAAGATCCGACGGTCATTGAAGGGGCCTCATTGCGAAGATCAACTCAAACGAGCCCGCACGGATATTGTGCCTGCGGCCAGTCATCTGCGATGCACGAAAAACAACTCCGGCCAGGGTGGATTTGTATCCACGAACCGGAGCAATGTTTATTTCTCCGCTGTTTTTGACTATAAGATAAAAATTGGACCAGTGCCATTTGGTACCGCGCCCGGGGGTCAATGGATCAGGCAAGGCTTCTTTCGTCGGTTAATCGCATCCATGCGGCCGCGCTGGCGCCGCATGAGTGGTCGCTTGCGCTGGAAGATGTGGCTGAACTGACCGGCGGAGATCATGCCGTCCTGGTTCGATTGCCGACCAGGACCGAACCGGGCCAGCTCCTGGCCAGTACCCGTCTCGACGTCGATATCCTCGCGCGCAGTCTGAGCGCCGGCGCGGAACTCGCGGCGGCGCGGCCGTCGGTTGCTAACGCGACTGCCATAGCAAGATCGGCCGATCGCGAATTCGTCAGCTTTGCCGCCGGCGCAAGTCCGGCGTCGCCGTTGCCGGCGCTGCGCGGCACGACCATGACCCGCGCGACGCTGATTTCCGACCGCGAATTCGAGCGCAGCGGCTATTACAACGAGGTGGTCAGGCCGATGCGCGGCTTCCATGCCGCACTCGCCCGGTTCGGCGCCGGGGATGAATATGCGTTGGCCATATGCCGGGGTCGGAGCGCCGCCGATTTCGGTGCGGACGAGATGTCGGGCCTGGCCGCACTCGTTCCCCATTTCGCCACCGCCTTGCAGGTCCAGCAGCGCCTCAACCACGCGCAGGACAGTGCCAGGGGGCTGGCGCACCTGCTCGACCGCATTTCTGCGGCACTGGTGATCGTCGATGGCGAGGGCTGCGTCTGTTTCGTCAACCAGCGCGCCGCGGCGATATTGGACCGGGCCGAAGGGCTCGCCCTGCAGAAAAACAGGCTGGTGGCGACCGACCCGGGCGGCAACCGCAGCCTGCAGGAGATTTTTGGCCGGCTCGGCCGGTTGGCCATTCACGACGGTTCGGCCGAAATCAGGTTGCGGCTACCGCGCGAACACAGCCGCTCGCCGCTGCTGCTGTCGGTGCTGCCGGCGGCTTCCTTCGAGACCCAGGGGCTGTCGCATCGCCGCGCCGTTGCGGCAATCTTCATCACTGAGCCGGATGCCCAGGTCGTGGTCGACCGGGCGGCGCTGGTCGATGTTTTCCGGCTGACCAGGCGCGAGGGCGACGTGGTCGTTCTTTTGGCCAGCGGGCTGGAAATTCCTGAGATCGCTGCCACCCTGGGCCTAGGCATCGGAGCGGTGCGGAATTACCTGAAGGCCGCCTACGAAAAGACCCGCACACACAGCAAGGCCGCGCTCGTGGCATTGGCTCGCGGCTTTGTCGCACCGACCGCCTGAGACGACAGTGATAGGGCTCCTGAGGCTGCGCCCTCGCTCATTCCCTATTCAGTCCAGCAGCGGCGCGACAAGCCAGGGCCAGCATGCCTTGCGTTTTCTGGTGAACGCCCCGGCATGGCCGATCGAAGCGAGCGCCAGCTGGATGGGCCGCAACAAGGTCAGGCCAGCCTTCGCCGCCGGATAATAGCTTGCCAGTTTTCCGGCGATCGCCGGGGACACCAATGGATCGTCCTCAACGGCGACCATGGCCAGTTTGAACTTTGCTCGATCGAGGCCGGGGACGGGATATTCCGTGCCCCAGAACGCACGGTGATAATCGCGTTGCCGGCAAAGATGGCGCCATTCCCAATAGACGCCGCCCGGAATGTCGGCCCCGAAACCCAGGCGACGCCCTGGCAGATAGCCGAAGAGCGTTACCGCGAGCGGACCAAGCAGCCACCAGAACGCCAGGATGCGCGCGAACGACGATTGCGGGTGGTCGCGCCAATGGGTCGGCCCGGAGGCGACGGCCACGACACGGTCGACCTTGGCGATATCGTCATGGAAGGCCAGCCACTGGCCGCCGAGCGAATGGCCGATGACGCGCAGCGGCACCGACGGGAAACGACCGGCGAGGTAGGTCAGCGCGCCGGATTGATCGTCGATCGCCCAATGGCTGAGACATGTCGCCGAGCGGGAAAGGCTGCCGCTGCCCGAACGGCCGAAGTCGCGATAATCATAGGTCAGCACGGCCACGTCATGGGTCCGCGCAAGCCAAAGCGCGAAATCCGCGTAGAAACTCGCCGGAAAGCCGATGCCGCCATGCAGCACCACCGCGAAACGCGGCTCGGTGCCGGGCAGATGCAGGCGTCCTGCCAGGGCGCGGCCATCCTTGGCCTGGAAGCTGATCTCCTCCAATTGCCATTTCTGAAAATGGCTGGTGGCGACGCGTCGCACGCCCAACACTTCGGTCTGCTCCAAACATGCCCCCGTTCGCTTTGAAACGATGGCGACTGTCCTCGCTGCGTCGTCTCCCCATCGCTTCGCTCCCTGTCTAGGAGGCGAAGTTCGGTTTCGTCTTGGGCGGTAGCGAACGACCTATGCGCAGAGCGAACTCGCACGGGCGAATTTTCTCTTTCAAAGGCAGGGCGGAACTGGCGTTGCGGGGTCGTTACCGTTTGCCCCGCATCAATATGTGCCTAAATTCGTAAGCGGCGGCCTTCGCACTTCGCGAGATCGAGCGAATCTCTTAGTTTCGCTGCATGCGTACCTTGTTCAAACGCAGGCTGCCTTCAGCAAAGTTGCGACCGCTGCTGCCACGCTCCGCCATGTTGGCTGCAACTGGCGGGATGGTTGCGCTGCTATTGGCCGGCTGTGCCCAGCCACAGATCGCGTCGTCGACGGACACGCAGATGATGTCGGCGGAAAAGGCGTTTGCCTACCCGGGCCCGGGCGGACCGGCGATCACCGCCGTGCTGGAACGGCGCTATGCCAACGCCATCCAGCAGGAAATCGCGCTCGCCACCTCCGCGCACACATCCGGCCAGAACATGTTGCGCGTTCAGCTGTTCGGGCCGGTGGACACGAAAACCACGGGGCAGACCCGACTGCGCGACGGCTTCCTGCCGCCGAGCAACATAAGCACGGAGTTGCGGCAGCTTTTCCCCGGCATACGCATGGCGCGCTCGCCATATTACGTCCAGAACCGATATGGCCCGTTCGGCTACGCGGTCGGGCGATCCACGGCCGGCGATACCTGCATCTATGCCTGGCAGCGGCTGACCTCCACCGGCTCGACGCAAACCCTGATCGGCAACAAGGGGTCGGTCCAGATCAGATTGCGGCTTTGCGACCAGTCCTTGCCGGAACATCGTCTGCTGCAGACGATGTATGATTTTACGATCTCGTCCTATTTCCAGTCGAGCGGCTGGAATCCCTATGGCGATGCGAATCCGCCGGATCCGTTACTCGGCAAGTCCGGTGCGCCGATTTATCCGGCGGCGGCCGGTGGCCCGGCCGTGCCGGATGTGCGTCCCGCGCCGGTCGCCGCACCAGTAAGGTCGTCAGCGCGGGGCAGCCCTGCGAGGACCCAGCAGGCGCTGCCACAGCCGGTTGGCCCCGTCGTGCCGCCACCGCCGGTTTCGGGCGCGCCTGGGGCGGAAATCCCGCAGACGACGACAGGCAAACAGGTCGTTGTACCGTCGCCGAGGGCGGCAGTCATCGTGCCGCCGCCGCCATGCGATCCGACAACAACGAACTGCCGATAGGCAGGCTGATGGAAAGGAATCATTAACCATATCCGTGGTCATGGAGGAGACTAGGCCTCCCATTCGTCTTTGATGCTGAAGCGGGAGGTTCAGCGGAACACGGAGCGCTGCGAGGCAAGTCCAGAACGTCCCGTCGGGATGGCGGGGACGAGGTTCCAGATGGTGGAAAGACGGATTTGATGCGCAAACTGATCATAGTGCTGCAATGGGCCGTAGCCTCCGTTGCGGTGCTGGGTCTTGTGACGCTGCCGATCAGCCTTGAGACCCAGCTGGTCGCGGGATTGTCCGTTGTTCTCGCGATGATGATCCTGAAATTGGTGCGACCGGACGGCATGTGGCGGCTGATCACGCTGGCTTTCGGTACGGCTGTCGTCATGCGCTATGTCTACTGGCGCTCCACCAGCACCTTGCCGCCGATCAATCAGCCCGAAAACTTCATCCCCGGCTTCCTGCTCTACCTCGCCGAAATGTACAGCGTGCTGATGCTGGCGATCAGCCTTTTCGTGGTGGCGCAGCCGCTGCCCTCGCGACCGTCGCGGGCGAAGTTCGACGGCAGGTTGCCGACGGTCGACGTCTTCATCCCGACCTACAATGAGGAGCCGGCGCTGCTCGCCAATACGGTGGCCGCGGCGATGGGCATGGACTATCCCGCCGACCGTTTCACCGTCTGGCTGCTCGACGACGGCGGCACGCTGCAGAAGCGCAATTCCGAACGGCTGACCGAGGCGGACAACGCCGCGAGGCGGCATGTCGAACTGCAGAAGCTCGCCGCCGATCTTGGCGCCCGCTATCTGACCCGCGATCGCAACGAACACGCCAAGGCCGGCAATATGAACAACGGCCTCGACCATTCGAAGGGCGAGTTGATCGCGGTTTTCGACGCCGACCACGCACCGGCTCGCGACTTCCTCAAGGAGACGGTCGGCTATTTCGACGAGGATCCACGCCTGTTCCTGGTCCAGACGCCGCATTTCTTCCTCAATCCCGATCCGATCGAGCGCAATCTGCGCACCTTCGAGAAGATGCCTTCCGAGAACGAGATGTTCTACGGCGTCATCCAGCGCGGACTGGACAAGTGGAACGCCTCGTTCTTCTGCGGCTCGGCGGCCGTGCTTCGGCGCTCGGCGCTCTTGGAAACCGACGGCTTCAGCGGTGTTTCGATCACCGAGGATTGCGAGACTGCAGTCGAACTTCACTCAAGAGGCTGGAACAGCGTCTATGTCGACCGACCGCTGATTGCCGGGCTCCAGCCCGCCACGTTCGCATCCTTCATCGGCCAGCGCAGCCGCTGGGCGCAAGGCATGATGCAGATCCTGCGGTTCCGGTTCCCGCCGCTCAAGCGTGGTCTGACGTTCCCGCAGCGCCTCTGCTACATGTCGTCGACGCTGTTCTGGCTGTTTCCCTTCGCGCGGTCGATCTTCCTGTTCGCCCCGCTCTTCTATCTGTTCTTCGACCTGCAGATATTCACGGCCTCGGGCGGCGAGTTCATGGCCTACACGCTCGCCTACATGATCGTGAACCTGATGATGCAGAACTACCTCTACGGGGCGTTCCGCTGGCCGTGGATTTCGGAACTCTACGAATATGTTCAGACTATCCACCTGCTTCCGGCGGTGGTTTCGGTGATCGCCAATCCGCGCAAGCCCACCTTCAAGGTCACGGCCAAGGACGAATCCATCGCCACGAGCCGGCTTTCCGAAATCGGCAGGCCGTTCTTCGTCATCTTTGGCGTTCTGCTGCTCGGCGTCGCCATGACCATCTACAAGGTCTATGCCGAGCCCTACAAAGCCGACGTCACCCTGGTCGTCGGCGGCTGGAACCTGCTCAATCTGATCATGGCGGGATGCGCGCTGGGCGTGGTCTCCGAGCGCGGTGAGCGCGCCGCGACACGACGCGTGAAGGTGAGCCGCCGCTGCGACTTCAACCTCAATGGACGGTGGCTGAAGGGAACGATCGAAAACGTCTCCGCCAACGGGGCCAGGGTCGTGGTCTCGGGCGCCGAACTGGAGGAGATCGCGCAGGGTGCCGAAGCGGCCTTGCGTTTCCGCACCTTTGCGACCGACACCGACGGCGTCCTGCCTGTCGCCATCCGCAATTTCGAACGCACCGCCGACGGCATCGCCATCGGCTGCCGCTATCGCCCGCAAGAGGCGGCGCATCACAAGCTGGTCGCGGATCTGATCTTCGCCAATTCCAAGCAGTGGGAGGAATTCCAACTGTCGCGCCGGGGCAATCCCGGCCTGTTGCGCGGCACCTTCTGGTTCCTGCGGCTGGCGCTCTACCAGACCTATCGCGGCGTCGTTTATCTCCTGCGCGATATTCGCGGCCGATCGGAGCATGACACGCCCGTCGCCAAGGCCGCGGAGCGGCGGCCATGAGAGCACGGCTCTACGCTGGCCTCGCAGTGCTGTTGTCGACAGTGGCCGCAGGCGCGCAATCGATACCCTTCGACATGACGCCCGAGCTCGGCCGTCCGGCGGCCAGTGGCCAACCCCAGACACAGCCGTCGCAGGGCACCAACCCGCAACCGCTTCCCACCGTTGCCGACAGGCAGCGGCGCTACCTTCTGCCGTTTCCTGAATTCGTACTGTCGGGTGAGACGGCGCGCCGCTCTTGGGCCATCTACCTCACCCAGCAGGAGGCTGCCTCGCCGGCAGGGCTTCGCATCGGCTACCAGAACGCGGTTGTCGTGGCGCCCGAGATTTCGCATCTGGTACTGTCGATCAATGGCAACAAGCTGGTCGATACACAGATCAAATCGTCCAATGGCACGGCCGAGCTTGGCGTCGACATCCCCGCCAACCTGCTTCACCAGGGCCTGAACGAGATCGTCGTCGAAGCGCAGCAGCGCCACCGCACCGACTGCACGGTCGCATCCACCTATGAATTGTGGACACGATTTGATCCGGCCAAGACCTTTCTGACCTTTCAGGACCAGGCTGCCGGCCGCTGGAAAAGCGTCGAGGACATCCGCGCCGTCGGGGTCGACGAAAAAGGCGGGACCAGTTTTCTGTTGGTGGCGCCGTCAATGACACAAACCCCGGCCACGGTTCCCGTCGTCCGGTTGGCCGAAGTGCTGGCCACATTGTCCAACATGCCGAACCAGACCTTCGCACTGCGCGAGAAGCCCGATGCGCCAGCGCGCGCCGGCCAGGCAGTGGCGGTCGTTGGCCCGGCAGCCGACATCCAGCAATACCTGCCGGCATTGCCGCCAGGCGCGACGACCGCTCCGGTCTCGGCGATGGTCGACGATCCCAATGGCGGCCCGTCCACCCTCGTGGTCACCGGGCCCAACTGGCAGGCTGTCGGCTCGGCGGTCGAGGACATCGCCAAGGTTCTGGACCGGCCTGCGACCAGCCAGCGAACGAGCCTCGCCACGCAGACATGGCACATGCCAGACGTACCGCTTTTTTTCGAGGCCGGGCTCAAGACATTTTCCGAACTGGGCGTCGCCACGCAGGAGTTCAGCGGCCGCCGGTTCAGGACGGATTTCATGATCGGCATGCCGGCTGATTTCTACGCCGATTCCTACGGCCATGTGACGCTGCTGCTCGATGCTGCCTATTCGCAGGACGTGCTTCCCGGCAGCCACATTGATGTCTATGTGAACGGCAACATCGCCGCCACCATGCCGATCACCTCGACGGGCGGCGAGATCCTGCGGCACCTGCCGATCAATGTGACGATGCGCCATTTCCGGCCGGGCGACAATTCGATTGCGATCGAGGCGGTGCTGCAGACAAAGTCGGATGCTGTGTGCGCGCCCGGTGCCACCGGCTCCGGCAGCAGCCGTTTCGTGCTGTTCGACAGTTCCGAGCTGGTGGTGCCGGCCTTTGCCCGCATCGGCCGGACGCCTAATCTCAGCGCCGTCAGCGGCAACGGATTTCCCTATGGCAGGGCAGGCGAGCCGGTACCGCTCATCGTCGACAACAGCGAGCCCAAGGCCTTGTCGGCCGCCGCCTCCCTGCTTGCCAGAATGTCGGTGGCCGCCGGCCGGCCGATACCCGTCAAGGCGGCAACGGCAAGCGGAGCGACCACGGATCGCGATGCGATCTTTGTCGGTGCGGTCTCGCAAATCCCAGCGACGGTGCTTGCTCAATTGGGCATCGCCGGTGATGTGGCGCTGACCTGGGGCGAAGCCACGAGCCCGGCCGGCACCAACACCGATGCCACCTTCGACGAATGGCGCCAGAGGCTGCGCGGCAGCGGATGGCGCGGTCAGGTCAGCATGTTCGAGGATTGGCTGAACCGGACGTTCAATTTTTCCTTCAGTTCGTTGCGGCTGATCCCACGCTCTGACCGGCCGTTCTCGCCTCCGGGCGGCACCAGCTTGCTGCTTGCCCAGCAGGCCAGCCCGGACGGCTTCGGCACCTGGACCGTTGCCACCGCGCCGAACGCCGACTTGTTGCAGGAGGGCGTCGACGCGCTGGCTCAGCAAACACAGTGGCGGCAGCTCAGCGGCCGTATCGCCGCATTGGATGTCTTGAGCCACAAGGTGACGACCGAGCCAGTGGTCAGGTTCGGGTTCGTGCAGACGCAGCCATTCTCCATTTCGAATTACCGGCTGATCGTGGCGAACTGGCTGTCGGCCAATGCGCTTGCCTATTCGGTGGCGCTTGCTGTGCTGTCCATCCTGCTTGGCCTCGCCACCGCAGGTCTGCTCGCTTCCCTGGGCAGGCGACCATGAGGGCGCGCATCCTCATTCCCGCTGGCCTGGTTGTGCTTGGCGCCCTCGCGGTCGCTAATGCGGACCGGCTTGAGCAGTTCGTGCGCGGCGGTACAGGCATGGGCGCACAGAACCTGGCCGGCGGCGACATGACGGCAACGATCGCCGACGTGCATACGATTTTGGCGCAGGCTGATGGCGGCACCGCCACGCCCCTGTCGGCCCGCCCGACCGCCCAGCCGAAGGTCGACGAGACGGCGCTTCGCTACTTTGCCGCCAGGGGCGACACCAAGCGCCTGGAAGCCGAGATCGCCAGGCTGAAGGCGCTTTACCCCAATTGGGTGCCGCCGCAGAACCCGCTCGCGGCAGCACCCGTCGGCGATCCCCAGCTCGATGCGATGTGGAAGCTTTATTCCGACGGCAAGCTCGCCGAACTCGAAAAAGCCATCGCCGCGCGGCAGCTGGCCGAGCCCGGCTGGACGCCGCCGCCTGATCTCGTCGATCGGCTGAAACTCGCCGAGGCGCGAGAACAGCTCGTCAAGGCCGCTGACCTGAAGAACTATGACGAGGTGGTGCGGCTCGGCGCCGCTAATACAGGCCTTTTGACCTGCGGCGACGTCGATGTTTTGTGGCGGGTGGCGGAGGCCTTCGCCCGCACCGACCGCAAGGATCGCGCCACCGACGCCTATCTCTATGTGCTGAGAAATTGCGACAAGCCCGAGGAGCGGCTGGGTAGCGTGCAGAAGGCTTTGCCGCTGCTGCCGCGCTCGGACATTGCCCTGCTGCTTGCGCTGGAGCGCAAGGCGCCCGACGGCAAGGGCGAGTTCGAACCGGTGCGCGCCGACATCGCCCGCCAAAGCCTGGCCGATGCCGGCAAGGATCCGAAACTCACCGTCCTGCCGGAAGACCTGGCCCTCGTCGAAAAGCTGGCGAACGACCAGAACCTGGTCTCCGACAACCTTCTGCTTGGCTGGTACCATTTGCGCCGCGACAATCCGCAGGGCGCCGAAACCTGGTTCCGCAGGGCCTATCTGAAGGAAAGCTCCGCCGAGACCGCACAAGGCCTGGCGCTCAGCCTGGTCGACACCAACCGCGCCGCCGAGGCCGAAACGGTCCTGTTCCAGTGGCGCGACAGCAGCGACGACACGAAAAAAGTCTATCTGGCCGCCGTCGCCAATCTGCTTGCCGCCAATCCACCGCCGCAGCCGACGCCGGAAGTGCTGGACCGCATGTCGCGCGCTGTGGTGGCCGCGAAGGATCCCGTGTCGGCGCAGCAGTTCGGCTGGTATGCCGACGCTTTGAACCAGTTCCAGACAGCGGGCCAATGGTTTGCGCTGGCACTCGGCTGGAAACCCGACGACGAGCCCAATGCCTATGGGCTTGCCCTGATGCGCTGGAAGCTCGGCGACAAGGCCGGCGTGCGCGAGATGCAAAGGGCCTGGGCCGGCCGTTCGGAACGGATCGCCCGGGTGGGCGAACCCGAGGCGAAACCGCGCAACGGCACGCCAACGGCACCTCTGCCGCCCCTGGCGCCAACCCAGCCCCGGGTCGAGCCGCAGGCGAGGGCGCCGGTCGCCGTATCGCCGACGCAGGAGGCCGCGCCCGAACGCCGGGCTCGGCCGCGTCGTGCTGCGGCGCAGCCGCGCAATTGCCAGGCAACGCAGGACCCCACCGGCATGGCGCCCGAACAGGCCCTGTCGCGCGGCTGGTGCCTGATGGAGATCAACCGGCCGCTCGAGGCCGCCGCCGCCTTCGAGGTCGCCCTGCGCGGCAGCGGCCGCACCCGCAGCGACGCGGCCTATGGTCAAAGCCTGGCCTATCTGCGCGCCGGCCTTGCCGACCGGGCGGCGGTGGCATCGACGAAAGCCCCGCTGAGCGGCGGCCGCGCCACCGAAATCCGCACCGCGCTTCTGGAACAGCAGGCGCTCGCCGCCTTCGAGCACGGCCGCTATCGCGAGACCCTGATGACGCTGGAGGAACGGGCCCGCATCGCGCCCGAGCGCATCAACCTGATGATCCTGCGCGGCTATGCCTATCTCAAGCTGCGCCGCTTCTCCGATGCCGAGCAGGTTTTTCGTGCCGCCGCCGCCACCGGCGACCGCGACGCCTTGAAGGCGCTCGGCGATCTCGCTCGCGCCCGCAATCCGAATTAGCAACCGGGAGGCGGCTCCGATTTCCTGGCGAGAGCCGTGCGACGCCTAGCAGATATTGCCGCGCTGGACCAACGATCGCCGCCAAGAAGATTGGCGGCCACGGTATTGGCGACCTATGTCATCAAGGGACGATCGCCTATCCTCGTGCCAACCGCGCCTCTGGAGCCCAATATGACCGACACCCCGCAATACACGCCGCCGAAAGTCTGGACCTGGGACAAGGCCAATGGCGGCGCCTTCGCTTCCATAAACCGGCCGATCGCCGGCGCCACTCACGACAAGGACCTGCCGGTCGGCAAGCACCCGCTGCAGCTTTATTCGCTGGGCACGCCTAACGGCCAGAAGGTCACCATCATGCTGGAGGAGTTGCTGGCGCTCGGCCACAAGGGCGCCGAATACGACGCCTGGCTGATCCGCATCAACGAGGGCGACCAGTTCGGCTCCGGCTTCGTCGACGTCAATCCGAACTCCAAGATCCCGGCGCTGATGGACCGGAGCGGCGACAAGCCGGTGCGTGTGTTCGAATCCGGCGCGATCCTGATGTATCTGGCCGAAAAATTCGGCGCCTTCCTGCCCACAGCACAGCCGGCGCGCGCCGAAGCTCTGTCCTGGCTGTTCTGGCAGATGGGCTCGACGCCGTTCCTCGGCGGCGGCTTCGGCCATTTCTATGCCTATGCGCCGGAAAAGATCGAATACGCCATCGATCGCTACGCGATGGAGACCAAGCGCCAGCTCGACGTGCTCGACCGCAGGCTGGCCGAGAGCGACTATGTCGCCGGTTCCGAATACACCATCGCCGACATGGCGATCTGGCCCTGGTATGGCGGCATGGTGAAGGGCTGGAACTACGGTGCGGCCGAGTTCCTGTCGGTGCACGAATACAAAAACGTGCTGCGCTGGGCCGACCAGATTTATGCTCGGGCCGCGGTCAAGCGCGGGCGCATGGTCAACCGCGTCTCGGGCGATCCGGCCGGCCAGCTGCGCGAACGCCACGATGCCAGCGATTTCGAGACGAGGACGCAGGACAAGCTGGAGACCGTCGGGTAGGGGCTTGCCGCCCTTTAGCCTGTTACTGGCTGTCAGAGGGATGTGACGAGGCGGCATCTCCCACGCGTTCGTCATTCCGGGCCAGCGAGGCGAAGCCGAGCGCCGACCCGGAACCCATTGAGCAGCACGGCCGGGTCCTGAGTTCGCACGGACAGCTGTGAAATATGCGGCGTCGGTTCGGCTGCTGGGCGGTCCAGGACGAGGACCGAGCCGTGCCCGACGACGGGCGGCCAATGGGTTCCGGCTCTCGCTGCGCTCGGCCGGAATGACGGCGGTGGCGCAGTCGCGTCGACGCGATGACGCGTTGATACACTTCTTCATCGCCACGCTGCGGAAATCCGCCCTGGCCATTGTCAAGAAATGCTCCCTTGCGGGAGGTGGGAAGCGGGGCGCCGGGTCGGTGCCTCTTAGCAAACAGTACGTGGCGCCTTCCGGGCGCCCCGCCAGTGTTCTTGCCCCGGACCGACCTCGCCGTCATTCGCGACGGCAGACTTCGGGCCTCAAAGCCGCCATTCGCGGCGGCCGGGTTTTTCCAGGGCCCGGACTTAGGGCTCGTCACCAGACAGCGCCACCGTAGCGCTGCCAGTCCGGCACCGGCGCCCTCCCTGATACCCGGTGCGCACCAGGTTCCCGTGAGGGCGACGGGCCGATTGTGGCGTGTGTCGCGAGGGCGTGGATAAATCCGCGAACGATTTTTCGCGTGGTTTGCGGCAAGGGATTGAACGGACAAGGTTCTTTCTTTCGACCTACGCCTTCCTCCACGCATCCAATCCACATCCTGCACCGCGCGGGCGCGTCAGCGTTCCGGCATGGATTCCCGACACGCTCCGCTCGTTCCTCGCTCACGCGGTCGGGAATGACGAATGTCCTTGAGCGCTTTCGTCAATCGCCAACGGTTTTGAGAGTAGTTGTCGTTCGCGTCGGTTTCGATGACCGCCGTTGTTCACACCAACGGTTTTAGGGATCGCTGTCGTTCGCAGCGCCCCTGATGCAAAGCCGGGCACGGACAATTGGCGAGACCATCCACGCCTCTCGTCATTCCCAACCGCGTGAAGGAGCGAAGCGACTGGAGCGTGTCGGGAATCCATGCCGGAACGTTGACGGTGTCGCCCACGGTTCGGAGCCAAATGTCAGCTGCCGCCCAGAACGATCGGACATGAAGAACCTGTCGACTGGCGTCACGCCAGAGCCTAACCAACTCTTGGGAACCGGCCTCGCCGGGCTTTTCCGCTTCCGCCCCGATTGGCCGTCTCGGCTCACCCGCCCATTATTTGCGGGTTTCCACGCAGCGGTTCATTTTGTGGGGATCGCCGGAGGTGTCGCATTTATAGCCGCATTCGTAGTCGCCGCTGCCGTTTAGCTTAAGCGTGTTCATGCGTTCGATCGCTGCTTCCTTGCAGTATTCGGCGGTCTTGAAGCGCGGCGTGACGTCGAATTTCGTGCGGTCGGCGCGGTTTGGATAGACGATCGCCGACCATTCGCCCGGGCGGTCGTCGCAACCGGCCAGCAATAGAAGCATGACGATGAGCGGAGCCCGCATGATCTGGTGCCCGACTGTGCTTCACCCGGGTATTGCCCCCAGGGTTGCCGGCAGTTTAGCGCGTAAGGATCGGCTTGCACAGAACCGGCGATACGTGGCCGGCTACAGACGCCCGGCGTCCGCAAATGATCGCTGGACCGGGTCCCGCGACGGTCAGCGTTGGGCGGGGCCGCCGCCGGTCCGTGCCGTTTCCTTCTTCTGCTGCAAAATTTCCAGTCTTGTTTTCAGGGCGGCCACTTCTTCGGCCAGCCGGGCGGCCTGGGCCTTGTTGGTGGTGGCCTGGATTTCGGCTTCCTTTGCCGCAATCTGCCGCCTGAGCGCGGCTTCGGTCTGTTGCCCCGACGGCGATGCCGAGAGCGGCGGGCGGGGAGGGGTGGAGGAGATCGAGGAGACCATGGACGAGAACCCGATGACAAGGATGGCGGGTATCGTAGCCTGCCAAAGCCGGGAAACGGCTGAAGGATGGTCAACGCCCGGCGGAGGAGGGGCCGGGCGGCCAGGCGTAAGCGAGTGTGTCGCTAAGGTCGCTGCGTCGAAGTCATTCGCAGGGTTTTCCTGTGAAAATGCCCCACGAGGCTAATGCGCGCAGCAGCCGTTGTTAGCTCTGGTCGGGTGTGCGATGGTCACAGCAAGAGGGTATTCTATGTCTCATCGCTGTTTGAAACGGAAAGCTGGTCTGGCGGCAGTTGTGCTTGCCTTGGCTGCAATCGCCAGCGTTGCGAGCGCTGATGAGATTCCAAGGTTTTGGCGGAAGTCGATGGTCAATGATCCCGCACTAAACTACCCGCTGAAAAAATACACTGCCGACCTGAAAGACGCGCCATCAACGGCCTTTCGGAATTCGCTGCTGGCGCGCATGGAAGGTGCGTGGTGCAAAGGATCAACCTTCAACAAAAAGCTATTGAAAGAATATTTGTCGAATTGGTCAAATATTACTGTCAATGAAGGTAATTCTGCTGCGTTTGAAGCTGAATCTTCGTTGCGTCAGTTTTCATACTTTGATCTTGCCCACCTTTGTTCTGCGATAGAATACCAATTCGGACCAAAAGGAAAACTCATACCGGGTGCTGTGACGTTGGGAGTGGGAGTTCCGAAAACAGAGTACTCACAACAGAATTCTTACATTCGCGTGCCCAGTGTTTTCAAACAGTAGGCGGTTCTGTAGCCTATATCCGCCCTCGCTTTGACTTCTTCGCCTAGGCCTTGAACGTCTGCTCGGTGAAGTGTCGCGAAAGCCGCTCCAGCTCCGGGCCGAGCACCCTGTCTTCATCAACCGGCGGCACGATGGAGCGCACTTCGTCGATGAACGGGGCGAGCCGGGGCGGGGCGTTGCGCCGGGTGGCGTGGAAGGCCTGCGAGGCGATGACGGAGAATGCAGCCATGCAGGCATCGAGGCAGCGGCCGGCTTTTTCCTCCTTCGCCCAGGCGATGAAGGCCGTGGTCGCAACGTCGTCCTGACCCGAGCCCGCCGATTCCGTGCCGGGGATGAAGGTGGTCTGGGCCGCGAGCTTCGCCTGTTCGAGATAGCCTGTCGAGGCCATCGGCACATAGCCGAGCGCGCCATGCCCGTCGCTGTCGCTCGGGTGCCGGTCGACCATCAGGAGATTGGGCAAATGGGAGACGGCGCCGTTGAGCAGCTTCGATCCATGGCGGTCGCACAGCAGGCAAAGATCAGCCCAGATCGCCGCAAGATCGTCCATGGCGGGCGCCGCCATGGCATTGTGGTAGCCGCCGGTGCTGATGCAGCGGCCGTAGGGATGTGTCTCGTCGGGCGGAATGAAGAGCGGATTGTCGGAGGCCGAGCGCAGCGAGATCGTCGCGGCGCGCTCGGCAGTCGCCAAGGCGCGGTAGGCTTGGCCGAGCACACGGGGCACAATGCGGAAGGAGACCGGCGCCTGGTAGTTGCGCCGGTCGCCGGTGCCGCCTTCCAGCAGATGGCGCAGGCCGCTCAGCGCCGCCGCCTCATGCTCGTCGCCCCACAGCGTTTCAAGGGCGGCGTCATAATGTTCGAGCGGCGCCCGGAACGCCTCGATGGAGAGCGCGAAAACCTGTTCGGCGCGCCGCAGGCGTCGCCGGGCGGCAAGTGCCGCGTCGGCGACGAGCGCGGCCGCGCAGGGCGAGCCGTTGATCAGCGATCCGCGTTCCTTGACTTCGAGGTCGAGGCTTCCGGTGAGTGCTGCGAACAGGGGGTAGAGCGCGAGGATTTCGCCGGCCCCGCCCTGGCCGGACGAGGCAACGCTGGGCATCGGCCGGCCGTCGAGCATTTCGGCGACGGCAAGCGCGATGCGCGGCGTGGTGGCCGCGTGGCCCTCGACGAAATTCGCCAGCCGCGCCAACACCATCGCCCGCACGACGCGTTCGGGGAAGGGATCGCCGAAGGATGTCGCGGCGGCGAAGGCTTTTATGCGGGCATGGCGCTCGCGTTCCTCGATCGAAAGCCGCGTGTGGGCCAACTCGCCCATTGCGGTGGTCACGCCATAGATGACGAGCGACGGGTCGGTGTCGATGAGGCTGAGGAAAGCGGCGCGGCAGCGGGCGATCTCGGCAAGGGCCGCCGCGCTCAACGTCACCGGCTCGTTCTGCCAGGCGACACGTTGCACGGTGTCGAGATTGATATCGTTCCTGGAGGTGATGGTGACCGTCATCGCTGCTTCCCCGCTGTGCTTGACCCAGTGATGGAAGAAGTGCGGTGGGCGCGGCGTCAAGGGTGCCGAGCGGGGTTTAGGGATGTGCCAAGGGCTGGTTCGGCGATGCTGCGTTCGCCAAGATCGGAGTTGTGTCCTTAGGCGCGGCACCGGGAATGGCTTGTCCGCGCGGCCACTTCGTCATCCTAGGGCTTGCGCTTCGCCATGCTCGGCTCCACCCTAGGATGACGAAAGCACGGCTTTCGCGTCTTACGCTAACAGTGACGACAATGACGCCAGCAGCATCTTCTCCGCTGTGGGAGAAGATGCTGCTGAATGCGACGGATGGGGAATGTTGGGAGGGTTAAGACGTTCGCTTTTCCCGCCGGTCTTCGGTGCTAGGGCGATCCAATTCGTCTCGAATTCGGTCAATCCGCCGTTCAATATCGTTAGCCAGGAGCGCTGCAAGCTGCCGAGCACTCGTGACGTCTTGAAGCACAAATAGTTCTCCCGTTCTGAGCGAGAGTATACCCAGAGTATGCGAGGCACCTTCACGGCCAAACAAACCCATTGTGCCAATGGCTTCTCGTAGGTTTAAAGGAGGCTTGGCTGTGTTCCAGATATGCACGTGCACAACTTTGCCATCATGTTCCATCTCGAAGTCTGGTGAGAAGCGCACGGTAAAGTACCCTAATGGGCTTTGGGCCGTTTGGTCGGTGTTCCGCAACTCTCTAACGCCAATGCCACCCAAGCATTTAGGTAGATACTCGGTAGCTGCGGTTGCAGCTTTCCGTTCAGGAAGTCGTTGAATTCGGCTGAGTTCAGCTTGGACTTGGGACTGAGAGAGTCTTCCGCAAGCGTTACCCACTGCGATGCGGCGCATGGCCTTGTGGAAATCATAGCCTCCACTTCCGCCCGCGAGGCGCTTGCGGATCACCGAGTCTCGAGGTTTGGGGTTTAGTGCGAGTAACTTGAGATATGCAGACGTTCCAAAATTTAGCATCGAATTCTCCATTGATGCTGATGAACCGCATCGACTCTGAAATCCGACTCTCCGTATAGTCACCTTGTCACAGGAGGAGTGTCGAACTCTTTCGCCCCGCAGCGGCTTAGCTGATTGCGGTATCCAAAGCCGATCCATCTGGGTCGGCTTTGGTGTTTGAAGTGACGTCACATAAAGACATCGTTATGTGGTTTCCTGTTTTGTTCTCTTTTGCACTTTCGGCCCGATCTTGCGACCGGGCCGATTCACTAACTCTCTGATTTCAAATGCTTATCACGAGCACCCGCTCGTCGCGCCGCACGTGTCGCACTTCTCGCAGGTGCCGTTGCGCACCATGGTGAAGTTCTGGCACTCCGAGCAGGAGTTGCCGGTGTAGCCTTGCAGCAGCGACTTGGCGCGGCGGTCGGCGGCGAGCTTCTTGGCGTCGGCTGCCTCCCTGGCGGCGGCGTCGGTGAACAGCGCCGAGGTGGTGTCGGATGCCTGGTCGGCGCTTTCCTCGACGGCGATGTCTTCGGCCAGTTCCTTGGCGCGCTCTTCATAGTCGCGCTTGTAGGCGGTCGATTCATCGGCCGAGGGGCGCAGAGCCGTGGCGGAAGCCGTCGCCAGCGCCAGCACGTTGGAGCCGGAGAAGGCGGTGGGTGCCGCGCGGGCAGGGGCGGCCGGGCTCTGGCCGGCAAAACCCTTGGGTTCGGCTGCCCCCATGCCCGACACCAGCTTCACCGGCGAGGCGCCACGATAGAGACCCTTGGAGAAGGGGGTCGTCTTGCCTTCGGTGATGCCCTTGCCCAGCGAGGTCTTGTCGAGGTCCGACTGGTCGACATGGGCGAGGTCGTGCCGCGACAGATAGGAGACGGCGAGCTCGCGGAACACATAGTCGAGGATCGAGGTGGCGTTCTTGATGGCGTCGTTGCCGACGACCATGCCGGCCGGCTCGAACTTGGTGAAGGTGAAGGCCTCGACATATTCGTCCAGCGGCACGCCATATTGCAGGCCGAGCGAAATCGCGATGGCGAAGTTGTTCATCATGGCGCGGAAGGCGGCACCTTCCTTGTGCATGTCGATGAAGATCTCGCCGAGGCGACCGTCGTCGAACTCGCCGGTGCGCAGATAAACCTTGTGGCCGCCGACGACCGCCTTCTGGGTGTAGCCCTTGCGGCGGTTCGGCAGCTTCTCGCGGTCGCGGTAGAGGCGTTCGATGACGCGCTCGACGATCTTCTCCGTCACCTGCACCGCCTTGGCGGCGGCGGGGGCGGCGATCAGCGCCTCGACGGCGTCGTCCTCGTCCTCGTCGTCATCGGCGATCAGCGAGGCGTTGAGCGGCTGCGACAGCTTGGAGCCGTCGCGGTAGAGGGCGTTCGCCTTCAATGCCAGCTTCCACGACAGCATGTAGGCGCTCTTGGCGTCCTCGACGGTCGCCTCGTTCGGCATGTTGATGGTCTTGGAGATGGCGCCCGAGATGAAGGGCTGGGCGGCGGCCATCATGCGGATGTGGCTTTCCACCGACAGATAGCGCTTGCCGATCTTGCCGCAGGGATTGGCGCAGTCGAACACCGCATAATGCTCGGTCTTCAGGAAGGGCGCGCCTTCCAGCGTCATCGCACCGCAGACATGGACGTTGGCGGCCTCGATCTCCTTCCGGGAGAAGCCCAGCGCCGGCAGCATCTCGAAGGAGAAGTCGCCGAGCTGCTCGTCGGTGAAGCCGAAGGTTTCCTTCACCCAGTCGGCGCCGAGCGTCCACTGGTTGAAGACGAACTTGATGTCGAAGGCGCTCTTCAGCGCGGCGTTGACGGCCTCGATCTTGGCGTCGGTGAAGCCCTTGGCCTTCAGCGTCGACGGGTTGATGCCGGGCGCCTGGTTGAGATTGCCATGGCCGACGGCATAGGCGTCGATCTCGGCGATCTGGCTTTCGGAATAGCCGAGCGTGCGCAGCGCTTCCGGAACAGCGGCGTTGATGATCTTGAAATAGCCGCCGCCGGCCAGTTTCTTGAACTTCACCAGCGCGAAATCGGGCTCGATGCCGGTGGTGTCGCAATCCATGACCAGGCCGATCGTGCCGGTGGGCGCGATCACGGTTGCCTGTGCGTTGCGGTAGCCGTGCTCCTCGCCGAGCTCGATGGCGTGGTCCCAGGCGGCCTTGGCGTGCTGGCCGAGCTCGACCTGCTTCAGGTCGGCATGGACCAGCGGCACCGGGTCGACCGCCAGCTTCTCGTAGCCGGCCTTGTCGCCATAGGCGGCGCGGCGGTGGTTGCGCATGACGCGCAGCATGTTGACGGCGTTGCGGTCATAGTCCGGGAAGGCGCCGAGCTCGCGGGCCATTTCGGCGGAGGTGGCATAGGCGACGCCGGTCATGATGGCGGTCAGCGCTGCGCAGATGGCGCGGCCTTCGGCCGAGTCATAGGGAATGCCGGAGGTCATCAGCAGGCCGCCGATATTGGCGTAGCCGAGGCCGAGCGTGCGGTATTCGTAGGAAAGCTTGGCGATCTCCTTGGACGGGAACTGCGCCATCATCACCGAGATTTCGAGCACGATGGTCCACAGGCGGGCGGTGTGCTCATAGGCCTCGATGTCGATCGAGCTGTCAGCCCTGCGGTAGGGCAGAAGGTTGATCGAGGCGAGATTGCAGGCCGTGTCGTCGAGGAACATGTATTCCGAGCACGGGTTCGAGGCGCGGATGGCGCCGGCCGAAGCGCAGGTGTGCCAGTCGTTCATCGTGGTGTTGAAGTGCAGGCCGGGATCGGCCGAAGCCCAGGCAGCGTAGCCGATCTTCTCCCAGAGATCGCGGGCCTTCAGCGTCTTCAGGACCTTGCCGTCCTTGCGGGCGGTCAGGTGCCAGTCGCTGTCCTGCTCGACGGCGCGCAGGAAGTCGTCCTTCAGCGAGACGGAATTGTTCGAGTTCTGGCCGGAGACGGTGAGGTAGGCCTCCGAATCCCAGTCGGTGTCATAGGTCTTGAAGTCGAGCGCGGTGTAGCCCTGGCGCGCGAACTGGATGACGCGCTGGATGTAGTTCTCCGGCACGGCGTTCTTCTTGGCGGCCTTGATCTCGCGCTTCAGCGCCGTGTTGACGGCGGGATCGAAGCAGTCGTCATCCTGGCCTTCGCAGTTGACGCAGGCGCGCATGATCGCGTCGAGGTGCTTCTTGACGATCTTGGAACCGGCGACCAGCGAGGCCACCTTCTGCTCTTCCTTGACCTTCCAGTCGATGAAGGCCTCGATATCGGGATGGTCGGCGTCGACGATGACCATCTTGGCGGCGCGGCGCGTGGTGCCGCCCGACTTGATGGCGCCGGCGGCGCGGTCGCCGATCTTGAGGAAGGACATCAGGCCCGACGACTTGCCGCCGCCCGACAGCTTTTCGCCCTCGCCACGCAGATAGGAGAAGTTCGAGCCGGTGCCCGAGCCGTATTTGAACAGGCGCGCCTCGCGCACCCACAGGTCCATGATGCCGCCCTCGTTGACGAGGTCGTCGCCGACGGACTGGATGAAGCAGGCATGCGGCTGCGGGTGTTCGTAGGCCGACTTCGACTTGGTCAGCTTGCCGGTGAAGGGGTCGACATAATAGTGGCCCTGGCCGGGGCCATCGATGCCGTAGGCCCAGTGCAGGCCGGTGTTGAACCACTGCGGCGAATTCGGCGCCACGCGCTGGGTGGCGAGCATATAGGCGAGTTCGTCACGGAAGGCGGAGGCATCTTCCTCCGAAGCGAAATAGCCGCCCTTCCAGCCCCAATAGGTCCAGGTGCCGGCAAGACGGTCGAAGACCTGGCGGGCGTCGCGCTCGGAACCGTAGCGCTCGCTTTCCGGCAGCTTTTCGAGTTCGGCCTCGTCGGCGATGGAGCGCCACAGGAAGGAAGGAACGTCGTTTTCCTCGACCTTCTTCAGGCGCGCGGGCACGCCGGCCTTGCGGAAATACTTCTGCGCCAGAATGTCGGCCGCGACCTGGGAGAACTGCGAGGGCACGTCAATGCCGTCGAGGCGGAACACCACGGAGCCGTCGGGGTTCTTGATTTCCGAAAGCGCCTTGCGGAATTCGATCTCCGCATAGGCCGATTGTCCCTGCTTGGTGAAACGCCGCTCGATGCGCATCGTCGTGGTCCCTTTTCATCTATATATAGCGCTTTTCGCGGGAGATTTCCCGATCCCTTTCGAAAAGCGCACGTCCCAGCTCTCCGGCCGCCTCGCAACAGCCGGGGTTCCTCTCCGCGCCCTGTCGCCGCCTTGCTGCCTGAAGCCTCTTGCGAAACCCTGTTCAGCCTGTCGACGGACCCGCGCGGGTCCCTCAAATTCGAAAAAATCTCGATTCCCTCACTGGAGGGAAATTCACATTATCTAGGGCTGATCATGGCTGCAAACACTAAATATAGTGTTAACAGGTCATTTATTCCAGCCGTAAAAGTCTCCTTTTCGGTGCTTCCCGCCCGGCAAACGTCACGCCTCCGCCGGCCTGGTGGGTAAGGCGGAATACGAGCGAAAACGCACAAGATCCTGGGAAAAAGACCGGCCTCGAAACTTTCCGGCCGCGCCCGAAACACGAGCGCATGGCTTATAAAAGTCGACTCGCCCCGACCCGTCAAGGATTCGTTTTTGTAGATTTTGTGACCCCAACATATTGTGTGTCACATATGTGGATAATGGGGAGAAAACCGCCCGGCTAACGACGGGCCTTGTCAGGAATTTGTCGCTGACGGCTTGCGTGTTTCGTACGCGTGCGTAAAAGAGGCGCGGGGGAATATGGCTGAGAGTGGCAGCCGTCACACATTGGGGTGACAGTTGAAGGCCTATTTTGTCCGCAAGTCCGTCGACTGCGAAGTCGTCGGGTTTTTTGTCGCCCCTTCCTTGGTGTTGCTTGCCGCGCTTGTCGACGAATGCTGCGACCCGGCGATTTGCGACTATGCGCCGGCGCCGATGGGCGGCCTGCTTGTTCCCGGCTCCACGCAGACACAATGGCCGCTGGCCGAGGACGGAACGGAAACCGGCCTCGAGGACGCTGCCCTTTCCCAGCAATGGGACGACGAATTGCGCGAGGGCGGCGAACTGGAATGGAAGCCGCTGAAGCCGGCTGCGCTGAAATTGATTCGCGAATGGTCCGGCAAAAGCGCTTCATCGCAGGATGCCGCGCCAAAGCGCGCGACGCCGGACAAGGTCGCTTAGTCCCGGTTGTAAGGTTGGCTTCAGGCGGAGTAGGAAACGCCGCGATATCGCATGCCTAGCTGCACCGCGCCCACGATGGCGCGCGACAGCATTTCCATGTCGACCGGCATGTGCGGACGCCATACGTCGAGAAGAAGCGCGACACGCGGCTTGTCCGACAGGTTCATCACCTCATGCGGATAGGTGTCGTCCCACAACATGCATTCGCCATCCGAGATGCGGTGTTCCTCGTCGTCGATCATCATGATCGTCGCCGGCCGTCCGTCGGGCAGGCTCGGGATCTGCAGGCCGAGATGGAAACGCATGATGCCGCGGAACGGGCCGCGATGGCGCGGTATGTGCTTGTGGGGCGCGAGGAACGAGATCGCAGCCGACTTCACTTCGGGGCATTCGCCGAGGATGCGGGCCAGCACCGGCATGCGGGCGACATTCTCCGGCACGGCGACGTCATAGGCCTTGAGCACGAACATGCGCCAGTCGAGCCCGTCATTGGCCGAGATGTCGGCCTGTTCGGGCATGATCTCATGGAAACGCGGCACCTTGTCGATGCGCACCGCCAGCGCCTCGTCGCGGATCGCCTGCCATTCGGCGGTGAATTTTTGAGCGTCGGGGAATTCGGTGGCGGCGTCGAGGATGGGAGGTGCGTCGATCCGGCGTTCGTAGATGCGCCGCACCAGGCCCGATGCACTGTCGTAGAAGGACACCGCCATCTCCCATCCGAGACAAGGACGACGATAAACTCCGCAGGCGTGAAGTGGTTCCCTCAGCACATGGGACGCCAGCCGCGATCAACGGCAGGTCGCAGGCGGCTGTCGCGATGCAATCAGGCGGCGAAGCGCTGCGGGTCGGTGCCGAAATAGGCGATGATCTGGCCGAGGTCGGGTTCGTTGACCATGCGTGTGGCCTGCGCCGGGGTGACCCATTTGCGTTCGCGCTGATGGCACTCCTTCCACTTGTCGGCGATGGTGTCGACAAGCAGCGGGAAGACCAGCACCTCGCACGGCACCTGCTGGCCCGTGGAAAGCGCCTTGGCATAAAAATAACGTCCGGCCTCGATGGTCGAGACCTTGCCGGTCAGCCCGGCTTCCTCGCCGGCCTCGCGGGCTGCCGCCTCGCAGAGCGGCTCGCGCGCTTCCGGCCAGCCCTTCGGCAGCACCCAGCGGCCGGTGTCGCGGCTGGTGATCAGCATCACTTCCAGCGTCCCGTCATTCTGCCGCCAGGGCAGGGCCGCCACCTGCAGGCGCAACGGCGCCTTGCCGAACAGCTTGCGCACACGTTCGGTGATATGGTCTTGAGAGAGGGGCCCGTTCAACATTCGAAAATCGCCGCAAGAAATCGAAACTTCTTCGCTGTTTCACGAAATATGGGCGCTATTTTCCGAAACAAAAGTAAAAACTTCACAGATGTTTCCGGAAACCGCCCGAAATCTGGAAAAAGTTGTGAAATGCTGGCGGAAAAACAGATGCGGATGCCTTGCCGGCCGCTTTCGCATTGCGTTTCGACAGGCGCGCGCAAGCGCTGATTCGAGCCCGAACCCGAAACCGGACAATTTTCGAAGATCGGGGTCGTCGGTGCCGGTCAGCCGGCGTGGTCGTCGGCGATCGGCTTCTGGTAGGTGAAGCCCATGTCCCAGGGGAAATAGATCCAGGTGTCCTGGCTGACCTCGGTGACGAAGGTGTCGACCAGCGGCCGGCCTTTCGGCTTGGCATAGACGGTGGCGAAATGCGCCTTCGGCATCATGGCGCGCACCACGCCGGCGGTTTTGCCGGTGTCGGTGAGGTCGTCGATGATCAGGATGCCGACGCCTTCGTCGGCCAGCAGCGAGGGCTCGATGTGCTTCAGCACCTGCATCTGACCCTGCGAGGTGTAGTCGTGGTAGGAGGCGACGCACACCGTCTCGATGATGCGGATGCCGAGTTCGCGCGAAATGATCGCCGCCGGCACCAGCCCGCCGCGCGTGATGCAGACGATCGCCTTCCATTGCCCGTTGACGCCGGACAGCCGCCAGGCAAGCGCGCGCGCGTCGCGGTGGAACTGGTCCCAGGAAACGGGAAAGGCCTTTTCGGGAAGGGACATGGCTCGCACTCCGCAAGCGCGCCGACCGCGCGCAGAAATCAAGGAATGCGGGCGGAATTAGCCGGAAAGCCGCGTGCTTGGCAAGGGCTTGCGGAATTGTCCTTCGGTCCGGGCCGAGGATATCCACCACCCTCGGCCGTTCATCGTCTTCAACAACCCGCGGGGGCCAGCCGTTTCAGCGCGACAGGAAGGCGGTGACCGGGGAGGAGCGCAGCACCGTACGCGTCACGCCGCCATAAAGCAGCCGGTGCAGCCAGGAATGGCTGTAGGCGCCGACGACGATCATGTCGGCGCCGGTCTCGACCAGGCGGTTTTGCACGGCATCCTCGATCGTGCCGCCCTTGGACTGGCGGATTGCCACGGAAGCCTTGACGCCATGGCGCGACAGTGCCGCCGCGATGCCGGCGCCGCCCGCATCGTCCTCGTCGCCATCCTCGCCGGGGTCGACCACGAAGATTTCGACCTTCTCGGCCCCGATCATGAAGGGCAGGGCGTCGAAGGCGGCGCGCGCCGCCTCGCGACTGCCGTTCCAGGCCAGCATGACATGGCGGAAACTGGCGGCCGCCGGCCCCGCATGCGGCACCACCAGCACCGGGCGTCCGGCGTCGTAGATCAGCGAACCGATATCAGCGTTGGAATCGCCGCCGGCGTCGCGCTGCGCCGCCACCACCAGGTCGGCGGCGCGCACGCTGGACAGGCTGGACAGCGCGCTGTCGCCGGAGAAAGTCTCCTGCGCACGCCATTCGAAGGAGAGGCCGGAGGGCTGCAGGCGCTTCTGGAAGATCGCCTTCAGCTTGGCCGAGCGTTCCTTGTTGAGGTCGGCCGAGACCTGCAGGAACTCGGTGTCTGGAAAACCTGTCGCGGATGTATAGGGCATCGGCAGCGCCTCGGCATGCACGCCGATGACATGGGCGCCGAAGCGGGAGGCAAGCGCGATGGCGCCGTCGAGCACCCGCTCGGCATCCTGCTCATTCTGAACGATGGCGACGATGGTCTTGAACGTCATCAAACCCTCCTGCCTGCATTCTCTGATCGCACTGTAGCCGCCACCGCGGCGGCATAACAGCGACATCTCGGATAATGATAAAACGTGGAGGATTGGGACAGGTTCCGCCCGTCAGCCCTCGGCGACGAGCCCGGCGACCATGGCTTCGACCTCGGCGCGCGCGGCTTCCAGCGCTTCGGCCGAGCGGGCGCGCACCACCAGTTCCGTCCAGAACGACCCGTCGGCATATTTCGGATAGGAGCCGATGATGGTGTCGGGATGCGCCTTCTGGATCGCCGCCAGCGGTTCGCCGATGCGGCCTTCGCCAAACGGGCATTGCACGGTGGCGGAAAGCAGCTTGGTGCCGGTCTTCAGCGTCGGCATGACATTGTCCAGCATCGCCTGGAAGATCGACGGCACGCCGGCCATGACATGGACGTTGCCAATGCGGAAGCCAGGCGCGACCGAGACGGGATTGTCGATATGCTCGGCGCCGCGCGGCATGCGGGCCATGCGCTTGCGCGCGTCGTTGAATTCGATGCCGCGCTTCTCATAGCTGGCGGCGAGCAGCGTCAGCGCCTTGGCGTCGTATTCGCAAGGCACCCCAAAAGCCTTGGAAACGGAATCGGCGGTGATGTCGTCATGGGTCGGGCCGATGCCGCCGGTGGTGAACACATAGGTGTAGCGGGCGCGCAGCGCGTTGACGGCGGCGGCGATCTCGTCCTCCTCGTCCGGCACGACGCGCACTTCCTTCAGGTCGATGCCGATCGCCGTCATCATGTCGGCCAGATGGCCGATGTTCTTGTCCTTGGTGCGGCCGGACAGGATTTCGTCGCCGATGACGATCATGGCGGCAGTGACGATATCTGGCATGGCTGGCTCCGAGGGCAGGGACGCAGTCGAATACCGCGCCGCACGGATGCGGGCAATGCTCCTGAAACAGTGAACAGTGCGTATCGGCATTGCAGTCTTCCGGTGAACGATCAGGGCCCTATTTTGCCGCGCGGCGGGACGCTTCCAGTCCCGACAATCCATCATCAAGGAGACACTGCATGGCGAAGGTCCTGGTCCTTTATTATTCGAGCTGGGGGCATATGGAGCAGATGGCGCGGGCCGCTGCCGAGGGCGCGCGCGAGGGCGGCGCCGAGGTGACGGTGAAGCGCGTGCCCGAGCTGGTGCCCGAAGACGTTGCCAAGGCCGCCTTCTACAAGCTCGACCAGGACGCGCCGGTCGCCGACCCGCTGGAACTCGCCAATTACGATGCCATCATTTTGGGCACCGCCACGCGTTATGGTACCATGGCGGCGCAGATGAAGAATTTCCTCGACCAGACCGGCCCGCTCTGGGCCCAGGGTGCGCTGCTCAACAAGGTCGGCTCGGTCATGGTCTCGACCGCGACCCAGCATGGCGGCGGCGAGCTCGCCCTGATCAACGCGCAGGTCTTCATGCAGCACCAGGGCATGGTGATCGTGCCGCTGTCCTATGCCTATCAGGGCCAGATGGGCATCGACGTGGTGCGCGGTGGCGCGCCCTACGGCATGACCACCACCTCCGACGGCGACGGTTCGCGCCAGCCTTCGGCGCAGGAACTGGAAGGTGCGCATTTCCAGGGCAAGCGCGTCGCCGAAATCGCCAACAAGCTGCACGGCTGAGCGTCTCACGGCCGGTGGCTTGCGACGGGCGGTCCGCAAGGGCCGCCCGTTCCGCTTTGAAAATACCGGAGCGGCGGGCCTTAATATACGTCATTTGCCGTATGCCCTTGAGGCGTGTCCTCCGCTAGCGTGCGGCCGCGGGCTCCGGGGCTTCGGGTGGGGTAACGAGCTTGCCGGAAATCCGGACTGGAAACGGTCCGGATTTTTGTCTTTGGGCCGCATTGGGGCATCAATCGCGCTGCCTCGCCGCGATCGGCACCGTGGCTGTATTTACCTTGTCGCCATCCATTTCCCATTCTCTTAGCCACGCAACATGGCTTGCCTTGACACGGAGCCGGCGGACACGCCGATATGCGGATCGTGTGGATTAGAGGCTGCTGATGTTGCTCACGGTTCTTCTCTGGCTGCTCGCCGCTATCATCTTGGCCGCCGTGGCCGTCGTCGGCTACTTCGTGTTCAAGACGCAGCGCATCGTTGCCTGGGTCGAACGCACCATGCCGCCGGCGGGCAAGTTCATCGAGGTGAAGGGCAACCGCATCCACTATGTCGATATGGGCGAGGGGCCGCCCATCGTGTTCCTGCACGGCCTCGGCGCCCAGCTGCACCATTTCACCGATCCGCTGTTCAAGGTGTTCGGACCTGGCTACCGGCTGATCGCGCTCGACCGGCCGGGCTCGGGCTATTCGACGCGCGCCAGGGGCTCGACCGGGCGCCTGCCGGAGCAGGCCGACATCGTCTGCGCCTTCATGGAACAGCTTGGTCTGGAGAAGCCCGTCATCGTTGGCCATTCGCTGGGCGGATCGGTGGCACTCGCCATCGCCGTCGAACATCCCGAGGCGATTTCCGGTCTCGTGCTTCTGTCAGCGCTCACCCACAAGGAGGTCGAGCTCAGGCCGGAATTCAAGGCGTTGTTCGTCTCCTCGCCGCTGAAGCGGTTTATCCTCGCGCACACCGTCTCGGCGCCCGCCGGGCTGAAATACGGCATGAAGACGATGGGGTTGATCTTCGCGCCGCATCCGGCGCCGAAGAACTACATGACCGACAATGGCGGCTATATCGGGCTGCGGCCCAGCCACTATTACGCCAGCGCCACCGATTTCGCAGTCATCGAGATGGACCTGCCGCGCCTGTCGGAGCGCTACAATGAGATCAAGGTGCCGACCGGCCTTCTGTTCGGTGGCGTCGATCCGATCATCAGGCTCGAAGTGCAGGGCACGCCGGTCAAGGAGAAGATCGCGGGGCTGGATCTGGAGATCGCCGAAGGGCTTGGCCACATGCCGCAATTCGTCGGCCCCGACCAGGTTGCTGCCTTCATTCGCCGCATTGCCGAGCGCGCATTCGCCGGTCGCGCGGCGGCCTGACCGGTCCCGGCCGGTCGATCAGGCGCATCCGTCGTCAGGCGTTGCTGTCGTCCTGCACTTCCGTCTGCGGCCGGTCACGTCCGTCGGCCAGTTCCGAATGCCATTTGCCAGTGGCATCCTCATATTCGATGCCGTCGGTCTGGCCGGCAATCTGCTGTTCCGAGGAGGCGATCTGGGCGGCCTGCAACGCGTCGGAATGGCTCGGGAACGTCTCGGAATAGGTGCCGCCAACCTTGTAGGCCCAGCCGCCGTCATGCTCGACGATCTTGTAGGTCAGCTTCGTCATGAAAACCTCCGGTCAGTTGGCCGCGATCGAAAGCCAACTTCCCGCACTTTCCAGCACTTTCGCGCGGATTTCAACCTTCGGCTGGTTTTGCCGGCGCCATGACGCCCTGTTCAATCGTCGTCCTTGAGCCAGTGTTCCATGGTGGTGACGGCGCGCGCGAGCTGCGGGGCGGGGTGGATCTTCTCGCCCAGCGTCGCCGCCGCGCGCCAGCCCCAGCGCGGATCGGCGAGGAAGGCGCGGCCGAGCGCCACGATGTCGGCCTTGCCTTGCGCCACGATGGTGTTGGCGTAGTCGGGGTCGGTGATGAGGCCTACGGTGCGGGTGGCGATGCCGGTGGCCTTGCGCACCGCTTCGCCCAGATGCACCTGGTAGCCGGCGCCGGTCGGCAGCTTCTGCAGCGGCGAGTTGCCGCCGCTCGAGCAGCACAGATAGGCGACGCCCGCTTGCTTCAGCGTCTTGGCCACCTCGATCGCCTCCGGCACGTCGAAACCTCCATCCACCCACTCCTTCACCGAAAGCCTGGCGCCCAGCATCAGCTTGGGTGCTGCCGCTTTCACCGCCTTGGCGACCTCGACCGCGAAGCGCATGCGGTTTTCCAGCGAACCGCCCCAGCGGTCGGTGCGCCGGTTGGAAAGCGGCGACAGGAACTGGAAGATCAGATAGCCATGGGCGGCGTGCAGCTCGATGAAATCGAAGCCGGCGCGCTCGGCCCGTCGCGCCGCCTCGGCGAAACGCTGGATGACGCCAAGCACCTCGTCTTCGTCCAGCGCATGCGGGACCTGCCAGCCGGTGTCATAGGCTATTGCCGAGGCCGAGACGACCGCCCACGGGTCTTGCCCCGGCATCAGCGGTCCGCCGCCTTCCCAGGGCCGCTGGCAGGACGCCTTGCGGCCGGCATGGGCAAGCTGCACGCCGAACTTGGCGCCGGGCATGGCGACGCGCCTTGCCGCATCGAGCGCCCGCTTGGCGGCGGCCTCGTTGTGGTCGGAATAAAGGCCAAGGCAATTGTGCGAGATGCGGCCGCGCCGTTCGACGTCGGTCATCTCCACCGTGATCATGCCGGCGCCGGACATGGCAAGGTTCATCCAGTGGCAGATGTGCCAGTCGGTGGCGGAGCCGTCATCGGCCGAATACTGGCACATCGGCGCGACCGCGATGCGGTTGGGCAGAACGAGGCCATCGAGCGAAATGGGCTGGAAAAGGGCGGCTGTCATGACATCTCCGGCGTTGTCGCGACCGTTTTCCCACTAAAGGCCGCCGCGCGCCGCGGATCAAGGCCGGCGTGGATTGGCCCAAACACTGCCATGATTGGCACCAAGTCCTGACCTAAGCCCGCACCCGCCATGGCGGGTCGATGCGGTTCTTTCCGGCATGATAGAGGACGATCCTGTTGCCAGCGGGATCGAAGAGTTCCGCTTCCCGCCAAAGCCAGCGCTGGTCCCGGGGCCCGGAGGTGAATGCGAAGCCCAGCGATTTGAAGCGTGCGACCTCGGCGTCGAGATCGTCCATCTCGAAGTAGACGGTCGTTCCGCTTCCCGTGCGTTCGCCCTGATCGACGGAAAATGTACTGTCGCCGTCCGGGCAGAGAAAACGGATGTAGTGCGGCCGGCTGTCGACGACGGGAATGAGCCCGAGCCTGCGGTAAAATTCCCAGGCGGCGTCGAGATCGGGGGCGGTCACGGTGACCTGATTGAGCCGCATCAAAACCTCGCACTTGCATCGCCGCCGCCCGATGAGGCCGGTAGATGTCCTGTTTCCGGCCGCCATCCTTGCGGGCCGCGTCGCCGCGCGCTATCCCAGCGCATCCCCCGAGACGAGGCAAGCATGGACGACCGTATTCGCATTCTTTCGCAGGAAATCCTTTCCGACGACTGGGCCATCCTCAAGAAGACGACCTTCGACTACCGCCGCAGCGACGGCGTGTGGGAGACGCAGGTGCGCCAGACCTACGACCGTGGCGACGGCGCCGCGATCCTGCCCTTCGACCCCGACCGCGGCACCGTGCTTCTGGTGCGCCAGTTCCGCTGGCCGGCCTATGTCACCGGCCACAAGGAACCGCTGATCGAGGCCTGCGCCGGCCTGCTCGACAAGGACGATGCCGAAACCTGCATCCGCAAGGAGGCGGAAGAGGAGCTGGGTTACAGGCTGAACGGGGTGAAGCTGTTGTTCTCCACCTATATGAGCCCCGGCAGCGTCACCGAACGGCTGTGGCTGTTCGCCGGCCGCTACAGCCCGGCCGACCGCATCTCCGCCGGCGGCGGCGCGGCCGACGAGGGCGAGGACATCGAGGTGCTGGAAATGCCGGTCGACGAGGCGATGGCGGCGGTCGCCGACGGCCGCATCATCGACGGCAAGACCATTATTCTCCTGCAGCACCTGAAGCTCAATCCGGCGCTGTTCGGCTGAGGGAAGCGCCGCTTTTCGATAGACGAAACAGCTCACTGGATACCCGGCGTGGGTTGGCGCGAATGCTACAGTTCGCCCTTGCAGCGGCGATTGCGCGCAGCCTCGATGGCCGCGCCTTGCGCCTGCAGGCGTTCGATTTCCGCCGTTCGCCGGTCCTTCAGCAGCGACACCGCCTTCTGCCCGCCCGGCAGCCACAGCGGCACATCGGCGTTCGAGATGGTGCCGCGGCTGAAGGCGTTGCGGGTGACGTCGGTGGCGACGACGCCGAGCGCGGCGTTGAGGCCGCTGCAATCCATCGACGCATATTGCGAGGGATCGACGGATTTCATCGACCCGCAGCCTACCAGAAGGCCGAGCAGAAAGGCGGTTGCCGGGAAACGGAGGCCGATCGCTTTCATGGCGCCAGCCTAGCAAGGCCAGCGGTGAATTGGAACCGGCGGGCGAGGCCGGCATGTTCACGCCTTCCGGGGCGGTTGGGTAGGTCGGTACCCGGTTTCGGATAGCGCGATGTGGCTTGCCTTCTACCGGGACCGGCAGCAACGCTACCCTGCGCACGCTATTTCTTATCAGCCCATCGTTGGCGCTCTGGCCGAATTGACCTGTTCACTTTGACCGGGAAATCCAATCCATCGGGCTGTCCACCGTTCGACGCGACCGAACGGCATGCATCCGCCGCCATAGCTTCTTCCTGGAAACCGCGCCCAAAAAAGCGTAACGGCAACATGTCGACCGGAGAGAAACGAGAATGCAGCTGACACCTTGCAATCCACGCGACGGCATCTATCCCGCGACCGATGACTACGTGCATGCGATGGAGGTGAGAAGCGCGGAGCGCTTCCTGTTCATCAGCGGTACGATGGGGCTTGATGCCCAGGGCAATGCCCCGGAAAGCCTGGAGGAACAGCTCGATCTGATTTGGTCCAATCTCCGGCGTATCCTTGCAGAAGCCCATATGACGACCGACAACATCGTGCGGCTGACGAGCTATCTGCGCGATGCGTCATACGCCGAGGCAAACCAGAACGCCCGCATCAAGGCTCTGGGTGACCGGCGCATTCCGACAACCGCGATCGTGGCCCAGACACTTGTGCCGGAATGGCTGGTCGAGATCGAGGTGGTCGCGGCCGCGTGAGACAGGCGCATCATCCATCACTCAATGATGGCTGCGAGGCTGCTGGTCGAACGGCGAGCCATCTCCCAGCGTATCGAGGCGCTGCTGCATCTCGCCATTGAGCACGATCATCTGTTTCAGCGCCATCATCACGTCGCCCTTGTGGCTGGCGACGAAGCGGTCGGCGATGCGCTGCAATGCGGTTTCCCGCCGTGTATCGAGGCGAACAATCCGGTCCATTCGAACCTCCTAGAACAGCACCTGTCGAACGCTGATCGCGTCGTTGGGTGCATCAACCAAGGCTGTCATGTTGTCAGGAAGAGAACGCTGCAGCGTCATCGCCTCTTCCCACGACGCCGTTAGCCAGGTCTCGGTTTCTTCCCGCGTCGCGAGAGGTTCTGTGGTGTGGTGGTGCATTCTCGCGATGGCCCGAGAATGGCGCGATAATGGGTGTGTGTCGCCAGGCCGAACGACGCCACAAACAGGGATTGCAGCGGCGGCGGATAAGGTTCCTTGGTCTTATCTAGCTGATTTTTATAAATATTATTTGGAAAATGGTGCGGACGACGGGAATCGAACCCGTACGATCGAGGATCGAGGGATTTTAAGTCCCTTGCGTCTACCAGTTCCGCCACGTCCGCGCGCCCTGCTTTTCGAGGCTTGAGCGGAGTTCGTCAACCGGTGTTTTGCCCGGCGAACAGGCTGTGGGCCGAACCGGACAGAAAATCCTCAGTCCGGAACGCCGCCGCGAATGCGGCGTGCAGCGTTGTCGGGGTCGAGGGATCGAGCAAGGGCAGGCGGCCGAGCGACTTTGTCCGACCCATCTCGCAGATGATGCGTTCGGTTTCGGGTTCCGGGTCGCCGATGAAGGCGATGCCGAGCACCGGCACGGCGCGGGCGCGCAGCGCCTCCAGCGACAGCAGCGTGTGGTTGATGGTGCCGAGCCGGGTGCGGGCGCAGAGCACCGCCGGCACCTGCCAGCGGGCGACGAGGTCGGCGAAGGTGACGGTCCGCGTCAACGGCGCCAGCACGCCGCCGACACCCTCGATGACCAGGGGGCCTTGCGTTTGCGGTATCGTCAGCTTTTCGGGATCGATGGCGACGCCGTCGATGGCGGCGGCATGATGCGGCGAGGCCGGCGCGTTCAGCCGCCAGGCCTCGGGCAGGATGCGCTGGGCGGGAATGCCGCCGAGCCGCATGACGGTTTCGCTGTCTGTCTCGCTTAGCAGGCCGGCTTGCACCGGTTTCCAGTAGGACGCGCCGAGGAAACCGGTGAGCCCGGCGGCGAAGACCGTCTTGCCGACATTGGTGTCGGTGCCGGTGACGACGATGCGTGTTGTCATTGGGCTTCGACCGTTGGGGCAGGCGGTGCCGATTGAGGCCTGAGGCCGACGCCTGCCGGGCTATCATCGCAGACGTCTTCATGCACAGGGCGCAACGCGGCGCGCATGCCGAGCTTTTCCAGCAGCGAAAAATCCTTGCCGCGGGCGGGATTGCCGGTGGTCAGAAGCACGTCGCCGGTGAAGATCGAATTGGCGCCGGCCAGGAAACACAGCGCCTGCAATTCGTCGCTCATCGCGTGCCGCCCGGCCGACAGCCGCACCACGCTTTTCGGCATCAGGATGCGCGCCAGCGCGACGAGCCGCACGAAGGCGATCGGCTCCACCGGCCGGCTCTTCTCCATCACCGGCGTGCCCTTGATCTCGTTCCACATGTTGATGGGAACGCTTTCGGGATGCTGTTCGAGCGTCGCCAGGATGACCAGCATGGCGATGCGGTCCTCCGTCGTCTCGCCCATGCCGACGATGCCGCCCGAGCAGACCTTGATGCCGCCGGCGCGCACCAGCGCCAGCGTCTCCAGCCGGTCGTCCATGCTGCGGGTGGTGGCGATCTCGGGATAATAGGCCCGCGAGGTGTCGATGTTGTGGTTGTAGTAGTCGAGACCGGCTTCGCCGAGGCGCTCGACCTGCGGCTCCGTGAGCATGCCGAGCGTGACGCAGGTTTCCATGCCGAGCGCGCGTACGCCCTCGATCATGGCGCAGACCTGGCCCATGTCGCGGTCCTTCGGGCCGCGCCAGGCCGCTCCCATGCAGAAGCGCGTCGCACCGCCGGCCTTGGCGCGGCTTGCTTCCTCGATCACCTGGTCCACCGCCATCAGCTTGGTCGCCTTGACGCCGGTCTTGTGATGCGCGCTCTGCGAGCAGTAGCCGCAATCTTCCGGGCAGCCGCCCGTCTTGACGCTGAGCAGGCTGGCGGTCTCGACCTCGGTCGGGTCGAAATACCGGCGGTGCAGGCATTGCGCAATGAAGATGAGGTCGGGCAAGGGCAGGGCGTGGATCGCCGCCGCCTCCTCCTGCGTCCAGTCGGTGCGGAGATTGCCCGTCCCCAGCAGAGACAGGCGATCCCCCATTGCTTGGCGCGGCACGCTCACCGGCCGATCCTGCCCAAAAGGCGGGCCGGGATCATGGCGGAGCCCGCGGCAACCATGGCGATGTTGATCAGGTCGCCCAGGATGAAGGGGGTGAAGCCGAGCGCGATGACGTCCTTCATCGGAATGTAGAGGCCGAGCCAGGGCAGGCCGACGGCGTAGGTGACGGCGAGGCCGGCGAGCATGGCCATGGTGCGGCCGAACATCTGCCGGCCTTCGGCGAGCGCGCCCGTCAGCCAGCTGGCGAACAGGTAGCCGAGCAGATAGCCGCCGGTCGGGCCCATCATATAGGCAAGGCCGATGCCGCGTTCCGGCGAGCCGGAGAAGACCGGCAGTCCGGCGGCGCCGACCGCCAGGAAGGAGAAGAAGGTGGCGGTGGCGATGCGCGGGCCGGTCGCCACGGCGATGCCCATCACCGCCAGCGTGTACATGGTCAGCGGCACCGGCCAGAACGGGATGCGGATCTTGGCGCACAGCGTGAGCAAGGCGACGCCGGCGACGATGACGGCGGCGGTCTTGATCGCCTCGCGCGGCTTGACGCCGCGCAGTGTGAGGGTCTGGCTCATGTTTTTCCTTTCGCAGATTATAGATAATTTGTGATCTATATCTACATTGAATCCACAAAAGGAAACGAGTCGCAACTAAATTATAGATATTTTATCCGACAATCGCGAAAGCGTCGCGAACGCTACCGCTTGCAGACTTCTGCGGCCGGCGGCCGATCCACTGCACATGGCCGGCAAGCGTGCCGCAGGCGGTTTCAACCTGGCCCTTGCGCAGGGCGGCAAGAATGGCGCGGTGGTCATGGTCGGTGCGGGCTTCCCAGTCGGAACGCCAGGCGGCGAACAGAAAACGGGCGCTGGCGGCGTGCAGATCATCTATCGCCGAAAGCAGGCGCGGCATGGCGCAGGGTTCGAGGATGACGCGGTGAAAACGCCGGTTCGCCTCTTCCCAGGAGCGCACGTCGCGGGAATTGTCGCCGGCCTTGGTGGCTTCCTCGGCCGCGTCGAGAATGGCGGGCGTGATGTGCGGCGCCGAATGGCGCAGTGCCAAAACTTCGAGCGCGGCGCGCATTTCCGCCACTTCCTTCACTTCGGCGAGGTCGAAGCTGGCGACACGCACGCCGCGGCGCGGCTCGCTCACCGCAAGCCCTTGCGCCTCGAGGCGGCGGAACGCCTCGCGCACCGGAACGTGGCTGGCGCCGAATTCCTCGGCGATATGGTCCTGCCGCAGCCGTGAGCCGGGCTCGATCTTGCCTGCGATGATGCGGTCGGCCAGCGTCCTGGAGATGCGGACCGCCAGCGTGTCTTCTTTTTGTGCGCCCATATTTCATAGATAATTTGACGCGCGACGCTTGTCGATTGGCCGGCGCCACAAGCCACAGGCGCATAGCCTGACCGGGTGATGCGGCCCGCCGGACGCGAGGGGACAAAAAGAAAGGCCCAAAAAAGAAAGGTCCAAAAAAGAAAGGCAAGGTACGGGAGGGCACCTTGCCTTGAAGACGGGCGTCGAAGCGCGGATCTGCCTCTAATGGCAGGCGGGGTTCATCCCTTCATCCGCATCGCCTCGACGCCTGTTGCTGGAAGCTAGCGCCGCGCCACCGGCGGCACGTAGTGTTCGAGGTCGGGTGCCGGGAAATGCACCGTCTCGCCGGTTTCGGCGGATTTGTAGAGACCCATCATCATCTCGACCACGCCGAGCCCGTCATGGAAGGTTTCCTGCGGCGTCTCGCCCTTGCGGAAACATTCGGTCATGTGGCGGTTCTCGTCGGTGTAGCCATAGACGCCTGCCTCATCCTCCAGCACCGGCATCAGGCCCTGTTCGGCGTTCTGCTTCTCGACCAGGTCCTCGCCTTCCGAGCCTTTGACGGCGCGCGACATGAATATTTTGAGGCCGGTGCCCAGCGAGTTGAATTCCATTGCATATTCTGGGCCGAGCAGTTCGAGCTGGATGCGCAGGCCGGCGCCGACATAGGCCCAGGAAGTGGTGGCCTCGATCATCAGTTCGTTGCCGGCCTCGTCCTCCAGTGCCACCACACCGCGGGCAAAATCCTCGGATGGGTGGTTGCGGTAGTCGACGCCCGGGCCGAAGCGGCGGGCGAGGTCGTCGGCGTAATGCGGCCGCGTCCATTTGAGGTTGGCGACGGTGCCGCTGACCGACTTGACCCTGAGCGAATTGCGCGCAGCGCCCGGCGCGGTGAGCAGGTGACGGGCGACTTCGAGGCTATGGCACATCATGTCGGACAAGACGCCGCCGCCCTGCTTGTCGCCCTGCCAGAACCAGGCCTCGTGCGGGCCGGAATGCTCCTCCGCCGCACGCGCCAGATAGGGGCGGCCGGTGGTGGAGGCGGCGCGACGCCAGATGATCTCCTTGCCGCGGATGACCGGCGTCGAGAACACCTGGTTTTCGAGATAGCCGTGGTTCAGCCCGGCATCCTCGGCCAGCCGCAGCATTTCGCGTGCCTCGGCCACCGTGCGTGCCAGCGGCTTTTCGCAGGCGACGGCGAACACTTTCGAGCGGCCGGCCTTCACTTCCGCATGCAATGTGCGCATCACGTCGAGGCGGGTGTAGTTGGGCGACAGGACCCAGACGGCATCCAGCGTGGGATCGCCAAGCAGGCTTTCGAGGCTGTCGTGGTTCTTGCAGGCGCCGAGGCCGAGCTCGTCGGCGAGCTTGACGAAATGCGCGCGCTTCTCGTTTGAGCGGCTGTAGACGCCGACGACGTCGATGTTGCGCACGCCGACCAGCGATTTCAGGTGGAACTGGGCGATGAAGCCCGTGCCCACGAATCCGACGCGCAATCTCTCCTTCGGCAACTGTGCCATGGTCGTCCTTTCCTGCTTTGAAATCTCTCAGATCGGTTTGGCGCGCGCCGTCGAGCCGCGAACCTGCAAGGCCGTCGGCATTTCCAGCGTCTCGGCTTCGGTCAGGTCGCCGGTCAGCACGCGCAAGAGCTGTCGCATTGCTTCCTGGCCGATCTCGGCACGCGGCTGGCGCACCGTGGTCAGCGGCGGGTAGAAAGCTTGGCTCAGGAACAGGTCGTCGAAACCGACCACCGAAACGTCGCCCGGCACGTCGAGACCCAGCCGGCGCAATTCGTTGATGGTGCCGAACGCCATTTCGTCGTTGGCCACGAAGATGGCGGTCGGCGGGTCCGGCCGCTCGCACAGCGCCCGGCACAGCGTCTCGCCCGAATGCAGCAGATAGTCGCCCACCGGTTCGTAGCCGTCCGGAATGGCGAGCCCGGCGGCCGACATCGCCTGGCGGTAGCCGTCGCGGCGCTTGACGCTCATGACCTCCGGCACCGGCCCGCTGATATGGGCGATGCGCTCGTGGCCGAGGTCGATGAGATGTTCGACGGCGGCGCGCGAGGCGCCGACATTGTCGATCTGCACATGCGGCAGGCCGAGACCCTCGATGGTTTCCAGCGCCACCACGACCGGCAGGCCGTGCAGATGCTGGCGGCTTTCCTGGACCGACCATGGCAATTTGCCGGTGATCAGGATCATGCCGTCGGCATGGCCGTCGCGCAGCATGTCGAAATACTCGACCTCGCGTTCGGCATTGTTTTCGGTGTTGCCCATCAGCACCGAATAGCCGGCGGCGCGCGCGGTCGCTTCGACGCCTTTCATGATCTCGAGATAGAAGGGGTTGCCGACGTCGCGCACCACCATCAGCACCGCCATGGAGCGCTGTGTGCGCAGGTTGCGGGCACTGACATTGGGCCGGTAGTTCAGCGACTGCGCCACCTCGCGGATGCGCGACAGGGTCGGCTCGGCCACCAGTCCGGTGTCGGAAAGCGCCCGCGAGACCGTCGCCGGGGAAACCCCGGCGCGCGCGGCGATGTCCTTGATCTTGGCGGGCCCGGCCATGCCGATCAGCTCCGCATCGCCTTGGCGCGGCCGTAGAACAGCATCAGCGCCACCAGCGTCGCGCCGAACACCATCTGGCGGCCGGATTCGTCGATATGCACGGTGGTCAGGATGCTTTGCAGCAGCACCAGCAGCACCGCGCCGGCCATGGTGCCGGTGTAACCGCCCTTGCCGCCGGAAAGCGGCGTGCCGCCCAGAACCACGGCGATGATGGACGGCAGCATGTATTGTTCGCCGACATTGGCGAAGGACGAGCCGGAATAGCCGAGCAGGCACATGCCGGCGATTGCCGCGAAGGCACCCGACAGCATGAACAGCGCGATGCGGATCGTCTTCACCGGCACGCCGGCCATGAAGGCGGCCTGCTCGTTGGAGCCGATGGCGTAGACCCGGTAGCCGAACACGGTGCGGCGCAGCAGCAGCGCCATGGCAAGGCCGATCAGAAGCCATAGCCAGATGATGCCGGGCAGGCCGAGCAGGAACGGCTTGACGACGAAGTCGGAGAGGCCGGGTGCGGCGCGTCCCGACGGGATGCCGTTGCGGATCACCACCAGCAGGCCCTGCAGCACGCCCAGCATGCCGAGCGTCATCACCAGCGGCGGGATGCGCAGCAGCGTGACGCCGACGCCGTTGATGAGGCCAAAGAAAGCGCCGACGACAATGCAGACCAGGATGGCCGGCAGGATGCCGCCATCGGCGCCGTTCATGACATTGCCGGCAAGGATCGCCGCCAGCGAGACGATGCCACCGACCGACAGATCGATGCCTTCGCGCCCGCCCAGGATGACGAGGTTCTGGCCGGCGGCGACGATGCCGAGCAAGGCTGCAACGATGAGCAGCCTGAGCACCTGCCCCGGCGAGGCGAAGCCCGGCGACAGCCATTCGCCGACGGCGAGCAGCAGCACGATGAGGATCAGCGCCACCACGAGCGGCTTCTTCAGGAAGGCCAGCACGGCGTTCTGCGCCGGCTTCGAGGCGAGGGCGTCGGCGCTCATGCCCGTGCTCCGCGGCTGACGAGGATGCCGGTCATCAGGGCGGCCAGGATGGCGAAGCCCTGCGCGAAGTTCTGCCATTCCGACGGCGTGCCGACGAAGAAGACCAGCGCGTTGATAAGGCCGATGATGAGGGCGCCGATCAGCGAGCCAGTGACCGTGCCGAAGCCGCCGGCCAGCGCCGAGCCGCCCAGCACCACGGCCGCGACCGAATAGAGCGTCATCTTGCCGCCGACCAGCGGGTCGCCGCTCGCCGTGTCGCCGGTGATGCAGAGTGCGGCGAGTGCCGCGAACAGGCCGCAGAAGACATAACCCTTGATGCGGATGGCGGTGACCGGCAAGCCGCTCTGGAAGGCGGCCTGCTGGTCGTCGCCGACGGCCAGCATCTGCGTGGTCAGCCGCATGCGCATCAGGAAGGCGAGCACGATCGCCACGGCAACAACCGCGTAGAGCACGAAGGGGATGCCGAAGAAGCGTCCGCCATAGGTGGTCCAGTAGGCTTCCGGCGCCGGCGTTCCGGCCACCGGCAGCACGGTGAGCGCAAGGCCGGTGAAGAAGATCGAGGTCGCGAAGGTAGCGACGATCGCCTGCAGCCTGAGGCCGGCGACGATGATGCCGTTGATGAGCCCGCAGGCGAGCCCGATCAGGGCGCCGGCAAGGCAGGCGGCGATCACGGAAAAGCCGTCGCCGCCCCATTTCTGCATCAGCACGATCACCGACACATTGACCAGCGACACGATGCTGCCGGCCGAAAGGTCGATATCGCCGGAGAACACGACATAGGTCTGCGCCACCGCCAGCATCATCAGCGCCAGATAGGTGGAAACGAGGCCGGTCATGGCGCGGAAGCCGAGGCTGCGCGGCTCGAAGATGCCGTTGAGCGCCAGCAGCGCGACAAGGATGATCAGCGCCGGCAGGAAGGGATAACGCCGGATCAGGCGACCGAGGCCGCCGGTTCTTGATTGTTGGGTCGCGTCGCTCATCAGGCGGCCTCGTAGGCGGCGTGGTAGAGATTGTAGCGGGTGCGGTCCTCGCCCTTCAGTTCGCGCGTCACCGCGCCCGAGTTGAAGACCAGGATACGGTCGGCATTGGCAAGCAGTTCGGCGTCCTCCGAGGAATAGAGCACGATGCCCATGCCGTCGGCGGCCAGCGAACGGATGAGCTGGAAAAGGTCGGACTTGGCGGCGAGGTCGATGCCCTTGGTGGGATCGTCGAGCAAAAGGATCGACGGACGGTCGACCAGCCAGCGGGCGATCACCACCTTCTGCTGGTTGCCTCCCGACAGTGAATTCACCGGCTGGCCGATGTCCTGGAACTTGGTTTTCAACGCCTTGAGCGGCCCGTCGACCAGTGCGGTCAGCGCACCCGGCCGGGCCAGATGCAGCCCGTTGCGCAGGAAATGGATCGGCGTGACGTTTTCCAGGATCGGCCGGCCGGTCAGCGTGCCGTCGCGGCCGCGGTCACCCGAGACATAGGCGATGCCGTTGCGGATCGCCTCGGCCGGCGTGCGGGCCGCGCACGGCTTGCCGCCGACATGGATGGCGCCGGAATTATGGGCCAGCGCCCCGAAGATGGCGCGCAGCACCGACGACTGGCCCTGGCCGTGCAGGCCGCCGAAACCGAGAATCTCGCCCTTGCCGACGCTGAAGGAAATGTCGCGGAAGCCCGCGCCCGATAGGTTGGCGACGGACAGTACCGCATCGCCGGCGGTGGCCGGCACCGGCGGCTTGGCATCGACAAATACCGCCTCGCGCTCGCCCACCATCTGGCGGATGACCGTATCGGCATTGGTCTCGGCGATGGCCGAAGTGGCGACGGTGGCGCCGTCGCGGATGACGGTGACGCGGTCGCCGATCGAAAAGATTTCGTCCATGCGGTGCGAGATGAACACCATGGCGCGGCCTTCCTGTTTCAGGCGGCGCAGGATTTCGAAGAAACGGTCGACCTGGGCGCGGTCGAGCGCCGATGTCGGTTCGTCGAAGATGAGGATGGGGGCTTCGGTGGCCAGCGCCTTCATGATCTCGACCAGCTGCCGCTGGTCGGCGCGCAGCCGGTCCACCGTCACGTCGGCGGCAAAACCTTCGCCGGCGACATCCTTGAACTCGGCGATCACCTTTGCCGCGCGCTCTTCCAATGCGGTGCGGTCGACAAAGACGCCGCCCTTCACCGGCATCGCCGGCAACAGGATGTTCTCGGCCACGGTGCGCCGCGCGGCCAGGCTGAGCTCCTGGTAGAAGATGCCGATGCCGAGTGCCCGCGCCGCGCGCGGTCCGTCAATCGTCACCGGCTTGCCGTCCAGCAGCACCTCGCCGGCGTCCGGCTTGACGCTGCCGGCGACGATCTTGCACAGCGTCGACTTGCCCGAGCCGTTCGAGCCGATCAGCACATGCACTTCGCCAGGCTTGAGATGCAGGTCGCCTCGGCTTAGCGCAACCGTTGCGCCATAGGCCTTGCGCGCGCCGCGAACGATGAGTTCGGACATCGATGCCGTTCCTTCGGCAGGGCAGGGGTAAAACCCCGGAAATTGCCAGATTACTTGAAATTTCGTCCCAGGTCCGCCCGGCGACCGAAGCCGCCGAACGGAGTTCCTTGGGAGGAATTACTTGAAGAGCTTTTCAGCGTCTTCGATCGAAAGCTGGCTGGTGAAGGAGTAGTAGCCGGGCTTGCCGTCCACTGCTTTCGCTGCTTCCGGAAGGTTCTTGGAATCGATGAACGGGATCGGCAGGTACATGGCGTTCTTGTACTGCCCGGCCGCCGCCGGCTCCTTCAGTTCCTTGCCCTGCAGCATCAGCACGGCGACATTGAGCGCCGAGGCCATGACGCCCGGAGGATTGACCGAAGCGCCGGAGTTCAGCTTGTCCTTGGTCCAGATGTCGATGAAGTCCTTGCGGATCTCGCCGGTGGCGGCGATCGACGACTGCTTGCCGGCATCGATGATCGACTTCCAGGCGCCGGCGGCCATGCCGTCCTGCACCCACACGCCGTTGATGTCGGGATAGGTGGCGAGCAGGTTCTGCATGGCCTGCTGGCCCTGCGCCTGGTCCCAGTTGGCGTTCACTTCGTTGACGATCTTGATGTCGGGATACTTGCCGAACACTTCCTTGTAGCCGGCAACGCGCATCTCGTTGGCCGGATGGCCGGCGACGCCGTTGATGGCCACGACATTGCCCTTGCCGCCCAGCGTCTCGGCCAGCCACTTGGCGCCGGCGGCGCCCCAGGCCTTCTGGTCGATACCGACATAGGTGGCATCCTTGGACGACACCTCGGCGTCGGTGGCGATCACCAGGATGCCGGCGTCCTTGGCCTGCTTGAAGATCGGGTCGAACGCGGTCGGGCTGTTCGGGTTGATGATGATGGCGTTGACGCCCTGGCTCATGAAATTGCGCACCTGCGCGATCTGGCCGGGCACGTCGACATTGGCGCTCTGCACCACGACCTCGACATTGACGCCCTTGTCCTTCCAGGCGGCTGCCGCGGCCTTCGCCTCGTCAATCATCTGGGTGCGCCATTCGGAACCGACCCAGCCGTTGGAAAGGCCGATCTTGAAATCTGCTGCGTAAGTGGAAAACGCCGATATGGCCAGCGCGGTGGTGGCCGTCAAAGCTAATGCGATCGCCTTTTTCATATGTTCCTCCCTGAGTGCGACGGCGCGAATGGTAACAGGAATGAAATCGATTTCAATAGCGCAAACGCAGCTTTTTGGGGGATGAGCCCGCCTCCATGCGGGCAGGGACGGGCTATCGTTGCGTCTTCACTTCTGGTCGATGAAGTCGACGACCGCCTTGGTGTATTCGTCGGGCGCCTGCAGCATGGCGAAATGACTGGCGTTGGGCAGGATGATCTCCTTGGCGCCCGGAATGGTCTTGGCCATGTAGTCGGTGTGCTCGCGCTTGATCGCCTCGTCGTGATCGCCGGCTACGATGGCCGTCGGCGTGGTGATCTTGGCGACCTGCTCCTTGCTCCAGTTCGGCTGCGTCTCCCACATCTTGCTAATCTGGGCGACGAAGGCGTCGTACTGGTCGGGCGTCTTGGAGAGTTTTTTGTAGTCGCGGCCCGAGCGCTCGATATAGGCGGCGAAAGTCTTGTTGGTGAGCACGCCGGGATCGACGCCATCGGTGGTGACGTTGGCGGCTTGCGCGAACAGGCGGGTCAGCCGTTCGGGATGCTTCATGGCGATGTCGATGCCGATGATGCCGCCATCGCTCCAGCCGACCAGCGCCGTCTTGTCGATCTTGAGATGGTCGAGCAGGGCAAGGTAGTCGGACGCCATCAGGTCGTAGCCATAGGGCTCTTCGGTGCGGGTGGAGCGGCCATGTCCGCGGCTGTCGGCCACGATCACCTTGTGCGTCTTGGCCAGTTCCGCCACCTGGCTCGACCAGATGTCGGCATGGCCGAGGCCGCCATGGATGAGCAGGACCGGATCGCCCTTGCCGTAGACGGCGTAATACATCTGGATGCCGTTGACCGGCGCATAGCCGCTTTCCTCGGCCTTCGGCATGGGCGCGGGTTCGGGCAGGGTCAGCCAGCGTTCCTCGGCGCGCGCGGCGCCCGAGACGATGAGAAGGGCGACAAAGGCCAAAGCGGTCCACAAACGCGACATCGGGCGGTCCTCCGGGATTGAACCCGGATCAACCGCCTTCCGCCGCGCAAAGTCAACATCGGGCAAAAGCGACGCCGGGGTCGGGAATGGATTCCCGACCCCGGCACGAACCTTCGCCCCTGAGACCTTACGCGTCCTCCTCGACGAACACTTCCTCGCGCTTCTTGCGCACCGCCGGCAACAGCACCACCACCAGGATCAGCGCCGCGACGGCCAGAAGGCCTGCGCTGATCGGACGGGTGACGAAGATGGACGGGTCGCCGCGCGACAGGATCATCGCCCTGCGCAGGTTCTCCTCGAACAGCGGGCCGAGCACGAAACCGAGCAGCAGCGGCGCCGGCTCGCAGCGCAATTTGGCCAGCACATAGCCGAGCAGGCCGAAGAAGGCGACCGCGTAGAGGTCGAAGGCGCTCGATTTCACCGAATAGACGCCGATGGCCGAAAACGCCATGATCGCCGGGAACAGCACGGTGTAGGGCACCGTAAGAAGCTTCACCCACAGGCCGATCAGCGGCAGGTTGAGCACGATCAGCATCAGGTTGCCGATCCACATCGACACGATCAGGCCCCAGAACAGCGCCGGCCGTTCGGCAGCCACGTCCGGGCCAGGCACGATGCCCTGGATGATCATGGCGCCGATCATCAGCGCCATCACCGGGTTGGCCGGGATGCCGAGGGTGAGCATGGGGATGAAGGAGGTCTGCGCGGCCGCGTTGTTGGCCGATTCCGGCCCGGCCACGCCCTCGATCGCGCCCTTGCCAAACTCCTCGGGATTTTTCGCGACGCGTTTTTCCAGCGTGTAGGAGGCGAAGGAGGCCAGGATGGAGCCGCCGCCAGGCAGGATGCCCAGCGCCGAGCCCAATGCCGTGCCGCGCAGCACCGGCGCCGTCATGCGCCGGAAGTCCTCGCGCGTCGGCATCAGCCCGGTCACCTTGCGGATCATCACCGAGCGGTCGTGCTCGTTTTCCAGATTGCGCAGGATCTCGGCCACGCCGAACACGCCGACCGCCACGGCCACGAAATTCAGCCCGTCGGAGAATTCGCGGATGCCGAGCGTGAAGCGCGGCGTGCCTTCGAAAATGTCGGAGCCGACCAGGCCGAGCAGCAGGCCGAGCACCACCATGGCGAGCGCCTTGACGATGGAGCCGTGCGCGAGCGCGATCGAGGAGACGAGGCCGACGACCATCAGCGAGAAATATTCGGCCGCGCCGAATTCCAGCGCGATCCTGGTCAGCGGCGGGGCGAAGATGGCGACAAGGAAGGTGGCGACGGTGCCGGCGAAGAAGGAACCGAGCGCGGCCGTTGCCAGGGCAGCGCCGGCGCGGCCGTTGCGCGCCATCTGGTAGCCGTCGATGGCGGTGACGGCGGAGGAGGATTCGCCCGGCATGTTGATGAGGATGGCGGTGGTGGAGCCGCCATACTGGGCGCCGTAATAGATGCCGGCCAGCATGATCAGCGACGACACCGGGTCGCCGATCTGGAAGGTGACGGGCAACAGCATGGCGATGGTGGCGGTGGCGCCGATGCCCGGCAGCACGCCGATCAGGGTGCCGAGCAGCACGCCGATCAGGCAGAAGCCCAGATTGGCCAGCGTCGACGCCGTCATAAAGCCGAGTGCGAGATTGCTGAAGAGATCCATCGCGTCAGGCTCCTAGCCCGGCGAGCCACGGCCCGAAACGTTGGAAGGGAAGGCCGAGCGCGTAGCTGAAGACGACGACCGAAAACAGCGTAAGCGCCGCGGCGATGATGATCGCGGTGGTGGGCCGCATGCGCTGCGAAGCGAAGGCGGCAATCAGCGCCGTGAAGAACAGCGACGGCACGAAGCCCAGCCCGCGCACGGTGAGCCCGAAGAAGATCGGGGCCGGCAGGATGAAGAACAGGCCACGCCAGGCGATCGGCCCGATCGGTTCGCCCGCCATGCGCATCGCCTGGATGGCGATGATGGCGCCGAGCAGCACGAGAACGCCCGACAGGACGAGCGGGAAATAACCCGGGCCCATGCGAAAGGCCGTTCCCATTTCCTGCCCGAGCGACTGGTAGCCGAAGAACAGGCCGGCGGCGATGAAGATCGCGCCGCACGCCGCGTTCGTTCGGTCGATGGAAAGCTTGTCCACGGTTCCCTCCCAATGCCTGGTGCGGCCATCCCTCTCACTCAGCCTCCGCATGCTGCGGCTTCGCTGCCGGACCCGGACCGACCTCTCCCCGAGGGAGAGGAGGCCGTCGGCGCCGGATGAGGGGTAGGCTCGCCTGCGATTGCCCTCGGGGTGAGGGGATGCTCGCCCTGCCGTATGCCTTAGTCGGCGTATTGGCCGGCGGCCTCGATCACCGGCTTCCAGCGGGCGATCTCGCCTTCGAGCTTGGCCTTCAGCGCCGCCGGCGTGGCGTCGGCCTCGGGCGACGGCTTGGTGCCGAGCTCGGCGAAGCGGGCGACCACGTTCTCGTCCTTGAGCGCCTTTTGCAGCGACTTGGAGAGCCGGTCGAGCTTTTCCGGCGCCGTTCCCTTGGGCGCGTAGATGCCGTGCCAGATGCCGACCTGGAAGCCGGGCAGGCCGCCTTCCTCGGCGGTGGCGACGGTGGGCAGCACGTCCAGCCGGGCCGGCGAGGTGACGGCATAGGCCTTGATGGTGCCGCCCAGGATCTGTTTGGTGGTGTTGGTGGTCTGGTCGCACATCAGGTCGACCTGGCCGCCGACCAGATCGGTCATCGCCGGTCCGGTGCCCTTATAAGGAACCGTCACGAACGGGGTCTGGATGGCGTTCATGAACATCATGCCGCACAGATGCGAGGCGGCGCCGATGCCGGCATTGGCAAGGGTGACCTTGTCCTTGTTGGCCTTCACATAGTCGATCAGGCCCTTGAGGTCGGTCGGCTCGAAATCCTTGCGTGCCACGATGGTCATCGGCACGTCGGTGACGAGGCCGACATAGTCGAAGGCGTTCAAAGTATCGTAGGCGAGCTTGCGGTAGAGCGTGGCGCTGGTGGCCATGCCGATGTGGTGGAGCAAAAGCGTATAGCCGTCCGGGTCGGCATCGGCGACGCGGGCCGCGCCCAGCGTACCGCCGGCGCCGCCGACATTCTCCACGATCACCTGCTGGCCGAGATCCTTGGACATGGCCTCGGCGACCAGCCGGGTAACGGTGTCGGTCGGGCCCCCGGCCGAGAACGGCACGATGACGGTGATGGTGCGGTCTGGATAGCTTTCGGCCATGGCCGAACCGGTCAGCATGGCAATGGCGGCAGCCGTCGCCAGCGAGGCGATGAGCGTCTTCATGGAGTCCTCCCAAATATGCGTGCCCTGCCGACGCCCTGGTTTCCTCCAGCGCAGGCAGTGGATGGCGAATAGGAGGGGCCAGAGCCGCGTTCGGCAACACGACGCAGGCGCAAAACGGCGGCATTTCCGCAAGGAGTGTCGCGCGATGGGTGGAAATCGTAACATCGCCGCTCCGGCGTGTGTGGGTTTCCACACATGCGGGCGCGGCAGTCGGAGCCGGACCTAGTCGGCGGCTTCCGAAACGCCCAGCCGCTTCTTGTCGAGCCCGTAGCGCTGCATCTTCTCATAGAGCGTCTTGCGCGAGATTCCGAGCTGTTCGTAGACCGGCTTGAGGCTGCCGCCATGGGCAAGCAGCGCCGCCACGATGACATCCTTCTCGAATTCGGCGACGCGATCGGCGAGACGCAAGTCTCCGGCGTCCGCCCCGGCCGGCTCTTCGGCGCCATGCTGCCCGAGGCCAAGGACAAAACGGTCGGCGGCATTGCGCAGTTCGCGCACATTGCCCGGCCAGTCGCGGCTGGCGACATCGGCGATGATGTGCGGTGGCACGTCGGTGTCGTCGCGGCGATAGCGGCCGGTGGCCTCGCGCACCAGTTGCAGGAAAAGCAGCGGCACGTCTTCCCGCCGCGCGGCAAGTGAAGGCATGCGCAGCGTCACCACATTGAGGCGGTAGAGCAGGTCGGCGCGGAAGCGGCCCGCCGCGACTTCTTCGTCGAGGTCGACCTTGCTGGCGGCGATGAAGCGGACGTCGAGCAGTATCGGCTCGTTGGAGCCGAGCCGGTAGATCACCCGGTCCTGGATGACGCGCAGGAGCTTCGCCTGCAGGTCGGCCGGCATCGAGCCGATCTCGTCGAGGAGCACTGTGCCGCCCCTGGCATGTTCGAACTTGCCGAAGCGCGGGCGCAGCGCGCCCGGAAAGGCGCCGGCCTCATGGCCGAACAGCTCGCTTTCGATCAGCGTGGCGGGCAGTGCCGCGCAATTGATGGCGACGAAAGGTTTGGTGGCGCGGCCGCTGATGTCGTGCAGCGCGCGTGCCGCCACTTCCTTGCCGGTTCCGGTATCGCCGATCACCAATATGTCGGCGTCGGTGGCGGCGATGGCGCGCAATTTGTAGCGCAACTCGACCATCACCTGGGTGCGCCCGGGCAGGCGGGTTTCGAGGTCGTCGTTCTTGCCGGCCGCCGCCCGCAGCTGGCGGTTTTCCAGCACCAGCTTGCGCCGGTCGATGGCGCGCATGGCCATCTCCACCAGATGCTGCGTCGCATAGGGTTTTTCGATGAAGTCGTAGGCGCCCTCGCGCATGGCGCGCACAGCAAGCTGCACGTCGCCATGACCGGTGACGAGGATGACGGGGATGTCGGCGTCGATCTCGCGGATGCGCCCGAGCAGTGTCATGCCGTCCATGCCTGGCATGCGGATGTCCGACATGACGACGCCGTGGAAACCCTGCGTGATGAAATCGAGCGCGCGCTCGGCGGAAGCGCAGTCCTGCACGGCGAGACCGGCGAGGTCGAGCGATTGGGCGGCAGCACGGCGCGGCTCCTCCTCGTCGTCGACCAGGAGCACGATGGGCGGCTTCATTCGGCCGCCTCGCGCACGCCGCTGCGCGCCGCGTCGAGCTCGATGGTGAACAGGGCGCCACCCTCGGGATGATTCAAAACAGCAAGGTCCCCGCCGAAATCCTTGACGATGTTATAAGAAATCGAAAGGCCGAGACCAAGACCCTTGCCGACGCCCTTGGTCGAGAAGAACGGGTCGAAGATGCGTTCCGCGATCGCCTCGGCGATGCCGGGACCATGATCGCGTACCGATATCGCCACCTTGCCGGCCCGCCGTTTCGCCACCAGTTCGATCCGCCGGTCCGGCAAACCTTCGACGGCATCGGCGGCGTTGGTGATGATGTTGACCAGCACCTGCTGCAGCCGCACCGAGCCGGCCTTGACCGTCAGCGGCGCGCGGCCGAGATCGACCGTGAGCGTCGCGTCCGCCGCCTTCAGCCGCCAGGCGACGATCTCCTGCGTGTCGCGGATCACTTCGGCGAGGTCGACCGGCCCGAGTTTTTCGTTCGGCTTGCGGGCGAAATTGCGCAGATGCCGGCTGATCGAGGCCATGCGGTCGGCGAGGCTGGAGATGCGCGCGACATTGTCGCGGGCCTCGGCCGCGCGCTCGCGGTCGATCAGTACGGCGGCGTTGTCGGCATAGGTTTTCACCGCCGCCAGCGGCTGGTTGAACTCATGCGACAGCGCCGCCGACATCTGGCCGAGCGCGGCGAGCTTGCCGGCCTGGATCAGGTCTGCTTGCGTTTGCCTGAGTTGCTGTTCGGTGGCGCGGCGCTCGGTGACCTCGGTCTCCAGGCGCGTGTTGACCAGCGCGAGGTCGTGGGTGCGTTCGTCGACGCGGCGTTCGAGCTCGGCCTGGGCGTTGCGTTGCAGAAGCAGCCGCTCGGCCAGCCGGGCCCGTCGCTGCAGGAAAACAAAGCCGGCCAGGGCGGCAAGGCCGAGCGCCAGCAGCGCGACGGTCACGGTGATCAAGGCCTGGGTATGCGCCGAACGTGTGTCCAGCAGCACACTGATCGTCCAGCCGGCGTCCGGCATCGCCTCCGACAGGACCAGATATTCGCTGCGCTGGCTTTCGAAATTGACGGTCATCAGCGGAAGCCGGTCACCGAAGCTGCTGCGCGTGATCGGCAGTTCACGCAGCGTGGCGGTCGCGTAACGCCGCGAGGCGGCGGTGCGGGCAAGCCGGTCCGGTGTCAGCGGCAAAAGGCTGGAATAGAGCCACTCCGGCCGTTCCGCCATGAAGATGATGCCCTCGGGGTCGGTGACGATGATCTCGTCGTCGCCGCCAAGCCATGAGGCCTCGATGGCATCGACCTCGACCTTGAACACCACGACCCCGCGGATGGCGCTGCCGACACGCACCGGGGCCGAGAAATAGTAACCGCGCTTCAGCGAGGTGGTGCCGAGCGCGAAAAAGCGGCCGCGCTTGCCTTCGATCGCGTCTTGGAAATAGGGTCGATAGGAAAAATTCTCCCCGACGAAGCTGATCGGGCGGTCGAAATTGCTGGCGATGATCGTCTCGCCGTCCGGGCCGATCACATAGATGTCGGAAGATTGCAGCAACGCGTTGATTTGCCTGAGATAGGCATTGCCCCTGGCGCGGAGTTCCGGATTGCCGGGGTCGGCCAGCAAATCCTTGATGTCGTCATTGTCGGCGATCAGCGAGGGCAGCGGTTCGAAGCGGTTGAGCTGCCCCTGCAAGGCGGCGACGGCCAGTCTCAGCGTGGTTTTGCCGCGCGATGCCGCTTGGTCGAGATAAGCGCGCGAGGCGAAGCTGCTGCCATAGAAGGCGAGCGCCACAGCCAGCGTCGCGACCGCGAGCGCAGGCCAGATCCAGCGGCGACCTTTGAGGAACTGCGGCATCGGAAGTCCATGGCAGGTCCTAAAGACCCGGAACAATTCTGTTATCGAGTATAGCCACGGTCTCAGTTCAAACAACCGAGCCGCTGTTTTCCGCGGCGGCTTTCGCTACAGTCGCGAAGAAACACGGGAATCTCCTTGCAATGCCGAAAAATTCATCCTTTTCCAAGCCGCGACCCTGGACCGAAATGGCGACGCTGCTGGTCGACGTCGCCATGGGCCGCAAGCCGGCCGACCTCGTCGTGCGCAACGGCCGCTGGGTCAATGTCCATTCCGGCGAGATTGTTTCCGGCACCGATATCGCCGTGGTCGGCGGGCGCTTCGCCTATTGCGGGCCCGATGTCTCGCACGCCATCGGCCCTGATACGCAGGTGGTCGATGCCGGCGGGCGCTATCTGGTGCCCGGCCTGTGCGACGCGCACATGCATGTCGAAAGCGGCATGGTGACGGTGACCGAGTTCAGCCGTGCCGTCATTCCGCACGGCACCACCTCCATGTTCATCGACCCGCATGAGATCGCCAATGTGCTGGGTCTGCCCGGCGTGCGGCTGATGCATGACGAGGCGCTGGCCATGCCGATCAACGTGCATGTGCAGATGCCGTCCTGCGTGCCTTCGGCGCCGGGGCTGGAAAATGCCGGTGCTCAGCTCACCGTCGAGGATGTCGTCGAGGCGATGGGCTGGGAAAACATCATTGGGCTCGGCGAGGTTATGAACTTCCCGGGCGTCGCCGCCAACAATCCGGTGATGTCGGGCGAGATCGCCGCGACCGTGCGCGCCGGCAAGACGGTGGGCGGCCACTATGCCTCGCCGGATCTCGGCCTGCCGTTCCACGGCTATGTCGCCGGCGGTCCGGAAGACGACCATGAAGGCACCCGCGCCGACGATGCGATCGCCCGCGTACGCCAGGGCATGAAGGCGATGCTGCGTCTCGGTTCGGCATGGTACGACGTCGCCGAACAGATCAAAGCCGTGACGGAACAAGGCATTGACCCGCGCAACTTCATCCTGTGCACCGACGACAGCCATTCCGGCACGCTGGTCAATGACGGCCATATGGACCGCGTCGTGCGCCATGCGATCCAACAGGGCCTGAAGCCGGTGACGGCGATCCAGATGGCGACCATCAACACCGCCCAGCATTTCAGGCTGGAGCGCGAGATCGGTTCGATCGCGCCGGGGCGGCTGGCCGATTTCCTGATCGTCTCGAACCTCGCCGAAATGGCGATCGACGAGGTCTATGGCCGTGGCGTTCGCCTCGCCGCCGCCGGCAGGCTGGAGGCCGATATCCCCGCCTACGACTATCCGGCCAGCGCCAAGAATACGGTGAAGCTCGGCAAGCGCCTTGCCGCACACGACTTCGACATCAAGGCGCCGGAAGGCGCCAACAAGGTGCGCGCCCGCGTCATCGGCGTCATCGAGAACCAGGCGCCGACCCGCGCGCTGGAGGCGGACCTCGCCGTCGAGGACGGTCTGGTCGCCATGGACCGGCGCAATGACGTCTGCCAGATCGCGCTGGTGGAGCGCCATCGCGGCACCGGCGGCGTCACCAACGCTTTCGTCTCGGGTTTCGGCTATGGCGAGGATTGCGCCATGGCCTCGTCGGTGGCGCATGACAGCCATCACATCATCGTCGTTGGTACCAACAAGGAGGATATGGCGCTGGCCGCCAACCGCCTGGCCGAGGTCGGTGGCGGCGTCGTGCTCTATTCGAAGGGCAAGGAACTGGCGCTGGTCGAAATGCCGATCGCCGGCCTGATGTCGGACGAGCGCGCCGAAATCGTTGCAGCCAAGGCCGAGAAGTTGACTGAGGCGATGCGCCAGGTGGGCTGCTCGCTGAACAACGCCTACATGCAGCACTCGCTGCTGGCGCTGGTGGTGATCCCCGAGCTGCGCATCTCGGATGTCGGGCTGGTCGATGTACGCACCTTCGAGAAGGTCGACCTGTTCGTGTGAGGTTTTATGGCGTTCTGGCTGGCAAGTGCCGTTGGATTGGTGGTCGCCTACCTGCTGGGGGCCACGCCCACCGGGTACCTGGCGGGGAAACTGCTGCGGGGCATCGATATCCGCGAGCATGGCTCCCGATCCACCGGGGCGACGAATGTACTCAGAACGCTGGGCAAGGGACCGGCGCTGGTCGTGCTTCTCGTCGATGTGCTGAAGGGTATAGCCGCCATCGTCTTCGCGCGCTGGTTTTATTCCTGGCTCGCGACGCTGCCGTCCTTCGCGCCGCCGGCGGCGATCGATCTCCAGGCCCTGGTGCCCTGGGCCGTCTGCCTGTCGGGGCTGGCGGTGCTGCTCGGGCACGGCCGCTCGATCTGGCTGAACTTCACCGGCGGGAAGGCCGCCGCCACGGGGCTCGGCGTTTTGCTGGCGATGTCCTGGCCCGTGGGGCTCGGCGCGTTCGCGGTCTGGGGCATCGTGCTCGCCGTCTCCCGCATCGTCTCGCTCAGCTCGATCCTTGCCGCGATAACGGCGATCATGCTGGTCTTCGCTTTCGAGCAGCCGCTGCCTTACCGGCTGCTGGTGATCGCCGGCGGCCTCTATGTGATCCTGCGCCATCGCGCCAACATCCAGCGGCTCCTGTCCGGGTCGGAGCCACGGTTGGGCCGGAGCGGCGGGTGAGGGACGCCGTGCCGGGGCGCCGATGTCGACACTGGCCAAGTTGCGGACATCGCGGCCGTGTGAGGCTCAGGCTTGTTTCAGCAGTATTTCCGCGAGGGCTTCGGGTTCGAGCTGCGGCACGTTGTGTCCGCAGTTCAGGGCGTAGGTTTGCCAGTCCGGGTCATTGCTCAAGCGTTCATGGAGGTCGCGAAACGGACTGCCCTCCCACCCATGCGCGCCGACATAGAGCTTGCGCGGAACGTCGCGCCAATGCCCGGTCAGGGTGATCGCCTGGAGAAAAGTCGCCATCGGATGCGGGCGGCATCGCGGCTCGCGGTTGGAGGGTGGCACGCAGGTCAGCCCGTCGGCTTGCGATCCGGCGATGAAGATATCGCGAAAATCGGGGCTGGTCAGCGACCAGACGGACTCGCCGGTTTCGGGAACATAGGCATCGACATAGACCAGGGCCCGGATTTTGGCGCGTGCCCTGTCGGCAACGCCGCTCACGACCATGCCGCCATAAGAATGACCGACCAGGATCAATTCGTCATCGCAATCTTCCGCGACTTGAACGGCTGCCTCTATGTGACTGGAGAGATTGGCCGCCGGCGCCGGAACATCGCCGAGGCCGGGGAGGGTGAGCGCGAGTACCTTGTGTCCCGATGCGGTCAACAGATCCGCGACCGGATCAAAAGTCCAGCCACCGCGCCATCCACCCGGAATGAGGATAAAAGTCGTCATTTGGCACCGATCGTTTGTCTGGCAATAGGGGATGCACCTAGGCTCAATCACGAACGGAGCAAAAGCAAGGTCGAGGCGGAGCTCGACTGGCAACGCCCCGGACGGATTGCTCTCGCCGCGAAATCTCACGAAAAATGAGCCGAGGTGTCGGGAACTGCGTCGGTCGTTCGTCCTTTGGAGGCAAAGCGCAGGAACTGGATCGCTGGCCATGGGAAGGATCGCCGCAATCATGCGCACTGGTCTCGCCAGCATCATTCAATCGTCGGGAGCGATCCAATGATCCCCACCATCACCGCCTTTGAACGGTCTCCAGATCGCGGCAGGGGACAGGCGCGCGACATGCGTGTTCGCTGGGCGCTGGAGGAAGTGGGACAGCCCTACGACGTTCGCCTTGTTTCGTTCAGCGCGATGAGGGAAGGCGCGCATCGCGCGCTGAATCCTTTCGGGCAGATTCCGACCTATGAAGCGGGTGATCTCACTCTGTTCGAGTCAGGCGCGATCGTGTTCCATATCGCCGAGCGCCATCGCGGCCTCTTGCCCGACGAGGCAAATGCCCGGGCGCGCGCCATCACCTGGATGTTCGCCGCGCTGAGCACGATCGAGCCGCCGGTCCTGGAGCGGGAAGCCGCTGTCCTCCTCGAGCGCGACGCACCCTGGCACGCCGAGCGCCTGCCTCGGGTCGAGGACCGCATCCGCCACCGGCTGCGCGCGCTCTCCGATCATCTCGGCAATGCCGATTGGCTGGACGGCGCGTTCAGCGCCGGCGACTTGGTCATGGTCGGGGTGCTGCGCAGGCTGATCACATCGGGGATACTCGACGAATTTCCCAATATCGCCGCCTATGTCGCCCGCGCCGAGGCGCGGCCGGCCTTCAGGCGCGCCTTCGCTGCCCAGTTGGCGGTTTTCACCGCCGTATGGGGCGGCTGATCGAGGCTGCGGGACAGCAACCACAAGCAGCACATGCCGTTGGGGCCGGCCGTGATCCGGCGCGCCTCCCCAAAAGTCGGGTCGGTCGATTGGGACCTTCGAGAAAGCTGCCCCGCTCGTGTGAACGGGAGCCTCGATCTCGCTAGATGGCGCCGCTCGCCAGACCATGGATCACGCCCAGCAGCGAACAGCCGCCCAACACCCAAAGCATGCCAAGCTTGAAGCGGAACACGGCGAGCAGGGCGATGATGGAAAGGCCGAGCGCCGCCGGGTTCACACTTGTGAGGACCGGGATGTCGAGGGTTGCGCCCGCCAGATGGATTTCGCGCAGTTCGCCGAACAGGACGTGCAGCGCGAACCAGACCGCGAGGTTGAGGATCACGCCGACGACCGCGGCGGTGATTGTCGCCAGCGCCGCCGAGAGCGCCTTGTTCGAGCGCAGCGTCTCGATGTAGGGCGCGCCAAGGAAAATCCACAGGAAGCAGGGCGTGAATGTCACCCAGGTGGTGAGCAGACCGCCCAGGGTGCCGGCCAGCAAGGGCGGCATCGCACCCGGTGAGCGGAAGGCCCCCATGAAGCCGACGAACTGGGTCACCATGATGAGCGGACCGGGCGTGGTCTCGGCCATGCCCAGCCCATCCAGCATTTCGCCGGGCTTCAGCCAGCCATAGGTGCCGACGGCTTGCTGGGCGACATAGGCGAGCACGGCATAGGCGCCGCCGAAGGTGACCACGGCCATCTTCGAGAAGAACATGGCGATCTCGGCAAAGACGTTTCCCGGCCCCTTCAACAGAAGCAGGGCCGCGACAGGCGTCAGCCAGAGCACCAAAAGAATGGCCGCCATCCTGAGCGACCAGGCCGTCGCATTGCGGGCATGGGCAGGAATATCATCGCCAAGCGCGGTGTCGGCATCGGCGACTTGGTTCTTACCCATCTTGCCGTGGCCATTGGCAGCGGCGAACGCTGCCCAGCCGGCCCGGCCACCGACATAGCCGATCAGCGCGGCGGAGAGCACGATCAACGGAAACGGCACCCGGAAGACGAAGATGGCGACGAAGGCGGCGGCTGCCAATGCCACCATCACCTTGTTGCGCAACGCGCGCTTGCCGATGCGGGCGACCGCTTCCAGCACGATCGCCAGCACGGCCGCCTTGAGGCCGAAGAACAGGGCCTGCACGACCCCGACATTGCCGAAGATCGCATAGATCCAGCTCAGTGCCATGATGGCGACGAGGCCCGGCAGCACGAAGAGGATGCCCGCCACCAGCCCGCCTTTCGTCCGGTGCAGCAGCCACCCGATATAGATCGCCAGCTGCTGCGCTTCCGGGCCAGGCAAAAGCATGCAGTAGTTCAGGGCATGCAGGAACCGGGTCTCGCCGATCCAGCGCTTTTCCTCGACAAGGATGCGGTGCATGACCGCGATTTGCCCGGCCGGGCCGCCAAAGCTCAGCGCGGCGATCCTGGCCCATACCTTGACCGCTTCGCCGAAGCTGATGCCATGCGCCGCACGGCGGTCCGGCGTGGTGGTCGCTTTGTTCGGAACCGACACAGTCATTGCGCGGCTCCCTGCCTGACGTTCGGCCAATTGTGAGTCTCGTCGGTCGCGTCGCGGCACCAGCGGTAAAAAGCGTCGTAAAGCAAGATGCCGGCCTCCAGCTGGGCAAGGTCGTCGGAATACATGCGCGAAAGGCCGAGCGATGCCGCAAGCAGCCCGGCCGCCTCCGGGGCAAGGTCGAGACGCGCGGTATCGGCACCGCGCACAATGGTTGCAAGCCGAAGCAAGGGATCGCTGGCGAGCCCGAATTCCTCGACCATGGTATCGAAGCTGCATGTGTCGCCGCGATGGCTCCAGAACACGCCCTCCACGTCGAACGGCGTGGCATGGAAGCGTTCAGCCACGCCCGCCACCTCCTGCGGTGCCACGAACAGGAAGGCAGCGGCCGGATCGACAAAACGCCGGATCAGCCAGGGACAGGCGATGCGGTCGATCTTCGGCCGTGCCCGCGTCACCCAGACGGTGCGGCCTGTCGCATCGCGTGGCGGCACCTTGTTGGCGGGCACCGCCGGCAAGCCAGCGGCGAACCAGGCCTCGATACCGCCTTCGAGCGACTCGGCCGGCAGCCCGAGCTGACGCAGCCAGGCAGCGCAGCCTTCGCTGAGCTTCTTGCCGCTTTGGCAGATCACCACCGCCGAAGTCTGGCTGATTGCCGAATGCCAGATTTGAACGTCCTGATATGGTCGCCTGAGCGAGCCGGGCACGAGGCGCGGGTCGAGAGCGAAGTCCTCGTCGTTGCGTACATCGATCAGCGCCGGGCAATGCGGCGTGCCGATCAGGCGGGCGAGCTTGTCGATGGATATGGTCGTTGGGGATGGCATGACGCGTCCTTCCGTTTACCGGGTTTCTGGACGCGATTCTTGGGCCGTAGCCTCGTGGGGAGATCGCAATCCCCATAATGGCGATCATTTGCCCGCCGCCGCGACAAGTCAAGCGGTGGCTTGATTGTGGCCTGCGAAAGTGCGCAACGGATCGCCTTTTCCGAGGGGCACGATCCCCGGGCGCTCTCACGAAATGGCCGGCCTCAGGACCCGGTCGAATTGCCTGGAGCGCCGAGGTTTTGCGGCTCTCCGATCTCGACCGCATGTCCGTCGGGGTCATAGAAGCGGAACACGCGTTGTCCCCAGGCTTGACGCTCGACGGGATGGATCAGCTTCACATGCGGCGTGATGGCCTCGAAAGCCGCGTCGACATCCTCATGCTCGAAATAGAGGAGCAGGTTCCGCCGCCCGTAGGGTTCCGTCGCCTGGGATACCTTGCCCCAGACAGTCTGTTCGAGCACGGGGCCTTCGTGGATCGCGAAGCCGGTCTCGAAAAGGACGAAGCTCCCAAAATCCTCCACTATCTTCAGGCCGAGTCTCTTTTGATAAAACTCCCTGGAGCGGCCGATGTCGCTGACGAAAGGGATCGGATTGATGAAACGCATTGGGCTCCGTTCGCGGCTTCAAGTCGTCATGGCATGCCAGCGCTGCAACCGCGCGCCACCTCTCACTGCCCACCGGTCACCACTGTCAGCACCTTGAACGGCGTGGTCACGACGATCTCGGCAACCGAGCCGACGGCGCGGCCGAGACCGCTGCCGAGGTTTTCGAGCGGCTGGTCGCCGCCGGGCTCGGCCGAGGCGAGCGCCGCCGGCGTGCGCAACTGTTTGCCCAGCAACTGCACCAGGAGCGGGTTGTCGGCGAATTTGGCGTGGTTGAGGCTGTCGCCGCTCTGGGTCTTGGTGAGGTCGGCCACCACCACGCCATACTGGGCGAGATCGGCGGCATTGCCATAGTCGCCGACGCGCGGCTTGTCGCCGGAAATGAAGGTGGAAAGCTGCAGGGCGCGATCGTCGGCCGAAAGCAGCACGGTGAAGGGCCGCTTCGGCTTGCCGTAGCGCAGCATCTGCTTCTTGAAGACGTCGACGTCGATATCGGGAGAGGCCAGAACGACGTAGCCCAGCTTGCCCGAAAGGTCGCGGTCGCCGGTGATCGCCAGCTGGCGCAACGCTTCCATCGCCACCCAGTTGCCCATGGAATGGGCGATGATGTCGATGCTCTTGGCCTTGGTCTTCGCCAGCATCCTCAGCGTCGCCTCAAGATCGTCGCGGGCGGCGTTGGCGCTTTCCTTGTCATAGATGTAGCCGGTGGTCTTGCCAGCCGAGGCCCAGGAAAACAGCACCGGCGTGCCGGGATAGTTTGTGTCTTGCACGATCTGCGTCAGCCGGAAGACGCCGTCGTCGAAACCGTTGTTGTAGCCATGCACGAACACCAGCACACGCCCGTCGGCGCGGGCGATGTCGGCGCCGACCGCCTGCTCGAATTCCTTGGCGTTGCCATAGAGCACCGCGCGCTGGGCGGTGAAATGCTTGGCGGGGTCGCTCTGCCCGCGACCTCTGGCCCGCTCGATCTTGCCGATTTCATGGATCTTCGGCACGGAGACGTCGACGCGCGCATATTGCGTGTGTAGCGAACGGTCGCTGCTGAACACCTGCCTGGGCTCGGTCTTCGCGGGCTTGCGGGTGGTGGCGACATAGATGTCGTGCTTGGCCGCGATGGCGGAAGCCGGCGCTTCGACAGCGGTCTTGTTCAGGAGATCGTGCGTGTTCGAGCCGGCGCAGCCGGAGGCTGCAAGCGCGATGGCGACGACGAACAATGCCTTCCAGCGCATGATGCCGTTCCCGATGTCTTCACGCCGGAGCCTGGCGTCCATCCTCGAATAGTGGCTGAACCGAGCCCAGTCCAGCGCAATCCGGCTTTGTCTACATCATGCCGAGCTGGCGGATACGGTCGGTGACCTGGCGGTCGCTGGCGAAGCCGTCGTCCTCGCGCAACCGCTGTCCGAGCAGCCTGACCATCTCGGGATTGTCGGCGAACTTGTTGTGGTTGAACGCGTCGGTGCCTTGCTTGGACGACAGATCGACCACCGAAACGCCGTACTGTGCCAGGTCGTCGGCGTTCTTGTAGTCGCCGAGCCGCGGCCGCGAACCGGCCAGGATTCCCGACAGGCGCAGCGCCCGGTCGTCGTCGGACAAAAGCACGATGAACGGCTTGTCCGGCTTGCCGTAGCGGCGCATCTGGCTCTTGAACACGTCCACGTCGATGTCGGGCGAGGCCAAAACGACATCGCCCAGCTTGCCGCCGAGATTGCGGTCGCCGGTGATGGCCAGCTGCCGCAGCGTTTCCATCGTCACCCAGGTGCCCATGGAGTGGGCCACGATGTCGATGCGGCGGGCGCCGGTCTGCGCCAGCATGCGCAGCGTCACCTCCAGCTGGTCGCGGGCGACGCTGGCGCTCTCGCGGTCATAGACATAGCTGGTGGTCGAGGCGCCCGAAGCCCACGAGAACAGGACCGGCGTGCCGGGATAGTTGGAATCGTTGACGATCTGGGCGAGGCGATAGACAGCGTCGTCGAACGAGGTGTTGTAGCCGTGCACGAACACGATGACGCGGCCGCCGCGCGCGGCGATATCGGCGTTGAGCGCGGTCTGGAATTTTGGCGACGCGTCGTAGCCGACCATCTGCGAGGCCATGAAATATTTCGACGGATCGTCGGAGGTGCCGCGGCTCTTGCGCTCGATCTGGCCGACCTGGTGCTCCTTCGGCACCGTGACGTTGACGCGCGCATAGTTCAGCGAGGCCGAGCGATCGCCGTCGAAGCCCTGGTTCGGATCGTCGGCGCGCTTGCGGGTCGTGGCGATGAAGATGGCATGATTGCCGACGATGTCGGAGACCGACGCCGTGACAGCCGCACTGCCCAGCACCTCCTGCGACGACTGCGTGGCGCAGCCGGCGGCAAGGAGCGCCGCCGCAATGATCAGGAACCTTCTCAAACGCACGATACGTCCAGCCCTGCTAATGCCGGCTCCCGCCGGTTCTCGGTTAGATGGAAGCAGCCTCCGGACAAGCGAAGTGCGGCCAAAGTAAGTCCAGGGCCGCGAAAACCATGCCCACGGCGATCTGTCGAGAGCCAACTGTTGCACCAAAGCCAAAATGGCGTCAGGAACGGTTACAACAATCGCAACAAGGGCTTGTCCGATGACCAGCTTCGCCGACCGCGTCGCCAATGCCGCCGCCGCGGTACGCCAGATCTTCCCCGAGACGCCCCTGCAGGAGAACGACTACCTGTCACGCAAATTCGGCGCGCGGGTGCTCCTGAAGCGCGAGGATTTGACGCCGGTGCGCTCCTACAAGATCCGCGGCGCCTTCAACTTCTTCCGCAAGGCGCTGGCCGAGGGCAACGAGGCAGAGTTGTTCGTATGCGCGTCGGCCGGCAACCACGCCCAGGGCTTCGCCTTCGTTTGCCGCCATTTCGGCCGCAGGGGCGTGGTCTTCATGCCGGTGACGACACCGCAGCAGAAGATCGACAAGACAAGGCTGTTCGGCGCCGAATACGTCGAGATCAGGCTGGTGGGCGATTTCTTCGACGAATGCTATCGCGCCGCCTTCGAATTCACCGAGCAGAGCGGCGCCCATATGGTGCCGCCCTTCGACCACAAGGATATCATCGAGGGACAGGCCACCGTCGCTTATGAGATCGCCGACCAGATGCCCGGCGCGCGCGTGCCCGACATCGTGCTGCTGCCGGTCGGCGGCGGCGGGCTGGCCGCCGGCGTGTCGCATTATTTCGCCGAGCGGGGCAGGGTGCCGCGTTTCGTCTTCTGCGAACCGGCCGGCGCGCCGAGCCTCAAGGAAAGCCTCGCCGCCGACAAGCGCGTCAAACTCGCCAAGGTCGACAATTTCGTCGACGGCGCGGCGGTGGCCGAGATCGGCCGCGAGCCGTTCCGGCACCTGAAAGGCTTTTCGCAGGATGACGTGCGGCTGGTGCCCGAAAACCGGCTCTGCGCCACCATGATCGAGATGCTGAATGTCGAGGGTGTCGTGCTGGAACCGGCGGGAGCGCTCGCCATCGACGCGCTCAAGGATTTTCCGCGCAAGGAGATCAAGGGCAAGACCGTCGTCGCCGTCGTCTCGGGCGGCAATTTCGATTTCGAGCGCCTGCCCGACGTCAAGGAGCGGGCGCTACGCTTCGAAGGCTTGAAGAAATACTTCATCATCCGGTTTCCGCAGCGGCCGGGCGCGCTGCGCGATTTCCTCGAAATGCTGGGACCTGACGACGACATCGCCCGCTTCGAATATCTGAAGAAGTCGGCGCGCAATTTCGGCTCGGTGCTGATCGGCATCGAGACCAAGGATCGCCGCAATTTCGATCTGCTGCTCGCCAATTTCGACACACATGGCGTGCAATATCAGGACATCACCGAAAACGAGACGCTGGCGGGCTTCATCATATGAGCGAGATTGGTTTCGTCGCGCTGTTTTCCGGCATCAATGTCGGCGGCAACCGCATCGTGAAAATGGCGGAGCTGCGCGCTTTCTTCGAGGAGCTCGGCTTCACCAATGTCGCCAGCTACGTGCAAAGCGGCAATGTCGTGTTCCGCGCGGCCAAGGCGGATGCGGTGGCGCTGACCAGGACGATCGAGGCGGCGTTCGAGAAGCGCTGGGGCTTCTATTCGCGCATCATGGTGCGCGACGCCGCCTGGTTCGAGCGGCTGGTGGCGGACAATCCTTATCCGGAAGTCGCGGAGGACCCGACCAAACTGCACGCGATGGCGCTGGAGCGGGAGCCGACGGCCGAGGAAATCGGCCGGCTCGCCGAAAAATGCACGGGACCGGAGCGTTTCGCGGTTAAGGGCGACGTGCTCTACCTTCACGCGCCGGACGGGCTCGGCAGGTCGAAATTCGCCGAAATCCTGCCGCGCACGCTGAAGGTGCCCGGTACCACGCGCAACTGGCGTTCGGTGCTTGCGCTGGCCGAGATGGTTTCGCCGGCGCCGCGCTGAGGCGGCGAAGGATCAGGCAGCCTGGCGTTGCCAGGCGAAGGCCAGTTCCTCGCGGAAGGCAAAACGCTTGATGTGGTCCTCGACCACGCTCTCCAGGCGCTCCAGCGATGCCGCATCGGCGGCGGTCAGCGCGATGCGCAGCGCGGTGTCGCCGGCGTCCATCACGGTGCGGCCGATGGTCAGCTCGATCTCGCCATGGTTCGGGTCGAAAGAGACCGGAAACTTGTGCGCCCAATGTTTGCAGAGCTGCTGCAGATAGCGGCTGGCATGTTCGGTGGCGACGTCGGCATGACTGTTGGACATGGAATTCTCCGTTTTCGATTGTCCTGGCTGGCGTCACGCTGGCTGGGTGAGGCGGGCCTGACCTGAAATAGGTCGGACCCGCCGGAAGTCAGGTATCTTGTTACCAGGTACCGGTGTTCGGCATCGAGGCCCAGGGTTCGGCCTTGCCCTTGGCCGGCCCCTTCTGCAGCAACTCGATCGAGATGCCGTCGGGCGACTTGATGAAGGCCATGTTGCCGTCGCGCGGCGGGCGATTGATGGTCACGCCCTTGTCCATCAGCTGCTGGCAGGTGGCGTAGATGTCGTCGACCTCGTAGGCGAGATGGCCGAAGTTGCGGCCGCCCTTGTAGTCTTCGGGATCCCAATTGTAGGTCAGCTCGACCAATGGCGCGCGCGCCTCGACGCCGCTTGCCTCGTCTTCGGATGCCGCCAGGAAGATCAGCGTGAAGCGGCCCTGCTCGTTTTCGTAGCGGCGCACTTCCTTCAAACCCAGCTTGTTGCAGTAGAAGTCGAGGGATTGTTCGACATTGGCCACACGGACCATCGTGTGCAGATAGCGCATATTCGTCTCCAAGCTTGGGGTGTGGCGCACCATAGGGGTCGTGAGGATACCCCGCAACGTAGAAAAACAACGCGACGGCAGTCGGCAAACAACGTTTGTGGTGGAGATTGAATGAGCCGGTGAAAAAAGGCACGTCAGCTCTTGCACACCCCGGAAGCCGCAGTGTTAATCTCATGTAAAGAATCAGTTGATGCAGTTTCGGAGAAAGGGGGCGTTCTGATGGGGGAAAAAGCCTCTCTGATCGGGCGGGGTGCGCTTCTAGGCGACACCGCCGGGCTCGACGAGATCGGTGAAACGGCGGACCTTTTGGAGGTCTCCGGCGCCATCAAATGGTTCGACGTTGCCAAGGGTTATGGCTTCATTCTTCCCGACGAAGGCGATTCCGGCGATATCCTCCTGCATGTGACCTGCCTGCGCCGCGACGGTTTCCAGACCGCGCTCGAAGGCGCGCGGGTGGTCTGCCTGGTCAAGCAGGGCGATCGCGGACTGCAGGCGTTCCGCGTCCTGTCGATGGATATCTCGACGGCGGTGCATCCTGCGGAGATGCAGGAACAGCGCACCCATGTCGCGGTTACGCCCGAGAGCGGGCTGGAGCGGGCCCTGGTCAAGTGGTTCAACCGCACCAAGGGATTTGGCTTCCTGACGCGCGGCGAAGGCACCGAGGACATCTTCATCCATATGGAGACGTTGCGCCGCTACGGTGTCACCGAATTGCGGCCGGGCCAGGTGGTTCTGGTGCGCTATGGCCGGGGCGACAAGGGGCTGATGGCCGCCGAAGTCCATCCCGATGTGGGAACCCTGCCGGTAGCGCATTAAGCGCACCGCATTCCCAAAGCGATGGCCGCCGGAAGGCGGCCTTTTGTTTATCCGCCCATGTGTTTATCCGCCATGCGCCGTTTTCCCGCCGTCGATGACGAGCGAGGCACCGGTCATGTAGGGGTGGTCGTTCGAGGCAAGCACCAGCGCGAATGCCGCGATCTCGTCGGCGGTGGCCATGCGGCCAAGGCCGGGCACGTTCGACTTCGCCCATTGCGCGGCCGCGACTTTCCAGGCGGCGTCGGGAATTGCCTCCATGCCGGCGACGCGCCGCACCAGTTCGGTGTCGGTCGTGCCCGGCAGCAGCGCGTTCACCCGGATGTTGTGGGCGGCATAGTCGAGCGCGGCGGCCTGGACCAGCCCGACCAGCGCGCGCTTGCTGGCTGTGTAGGCGGCACGCTTCGCGCTGGTGGCGATGGCGTTGGACGACGAGGTCACGACGATGGTACCGCCGCCCACCGCCATCATATGCGGGAGCTGGTATTTCATGGCCAGGAACACACCGCGCAGATTGGTGTTCACCACCCGGTCCCATTCGTCGGCGCTATATTCGTGCAGCGTCTTTTCCAGCGTGATGCCGGCATTGTTGAACGCCACGTCGAGGCGGCCGTAGCGGTCGACGACCTTGGCGATGAAGGCGCTCACGTCCTCTTCCTTCAGCACGTCGGCGGGCACATAAAATGCATCGCCGCCGGCCGCCTTGATCTCGTCTTCGACCTGTTGGCCGAGATGCTGGCGCCGGCCGCAGAAGCCGACCTTGCCGCCCTCGCGCGCAAAGGCGATCGCGGCGGAGCGGCCGATGCCCGATGTGGCGCCGGTGACGACGACGACCTTGCCTTCGAAGCGCCGGCCTTCGATGCGTGGCGGAGGCGGCGGGCTGGACGATTGGCCAAGCACCACGCCGCCGGACAGGCCGAGCGCCAGCCCGGCGCCCACGCCCACTGCCGCCGTGCCCAATATGCGCCGTCGCGAGGGTTTGCCGGTGTCTTGCGTCATTGTTTTCTCCTTTTGCGGGCGCTGACGTAAGTTCGTTCAGCGCATGTGTGGCCGTTCATCGGCGGCGATCATGGTGCAATCTCCCTTCTCCCCTTGCGGGAGAAGGTGGCCGAGCGCGGCGGCGCAGCCGCCGTAAGCGAGGTCGGACGAGGGGTGCTGGACGGAGTGCGCCCGTGCCAATGCCTCCCCTGAGATCAAGGTGTCCGACCCGCATCGCGTCGTTTCTTCCAACACCCCTCATCCGGCTTGGCGCGTGATGCGGTAGACGGCGGCCGGCGGCACGTTGCGCAGGGTCCTGCCGACCCGCTCGGCCTTGAGGTTGAGCTGCTCAAGTACGGACGGCGCAACCGGGCAGCGCGGTCCGTAGGTGAACTGGTAGAAGGCCGCCTCGGGTCGTAGCCACCGGAACGAACCGGCGAGGATCGCCGTCACCTTGGGCGGCGGCATCGACAGGAGCGGCAACCCGCTTATCGCGGCGCCAGCCATCGCGGCGTCGAACAGCGGTGACTGGCCGATCGCGGCGGCATCGATTTCCAGCACCCTTGCATCTGGGAAACGCAGCCGCAGCAATCTGGCGAAATCCCCGCCGAGCTCGACGAGGGTGAGGTCGCTTTCGACCACCTGCCGCCTGATGAGTGCGCGGGTGAAGACGCCGGTGCCGGGCCCGAGTTCCAGCACCGGTCCCGTCGCGCCGGAGATCTCGCTGGTGATCAGATCGGCCAATGCCTGGCTGGACGGCGTCACCGAAGCCACCCGCAAGGGAGCCGATATCCAGGCGAGAAAGAAGGCGAGTGCGTCGGCCGACATGGCTGATCTCCGGTAGTGTGCCGGCGCCCAACGCGCGGCAAACCCGAAGGTAGGTCTCTTGAAACTGTCCGAGAATACGACATAAACTACATGTACTATGCATTCAGGCTTCATAATTACTCGCGATCAGCTGGACGGTGTGGTTGCGTTCCTGCGCGTCGCCGAATTGCGTTCCTTTCGCGCCGCCGCGCAGGAACTCAGCCTTTCGCCATCGGCGCTGAGCCAGATCGTGCGCGCGCTGGAGGCCCGCATCGGCGTAACGCTTTTGACGCGCACCACCCGCAGTGTCGGGCTCACCGAAGCAGGAGAGCGCTTCGTCGATCACGCCCGCCCGGCGCTGGACCGGCTGATGTTGGGTTTCGAGGCCGCGCAGGCGCTGGGCGCCGAAGTGACCGGCCTGCTGCGCATCACCGTGCCGCGCCCGCTATTGCCGTTGCTGGCCGACGAGTTGCTGTCGGAATTCTGCGGCCGCTATCCGGCGCTGGAAGTCGAACTGTTCGCCGAGAACGCGCTGACCGATATCGTCGGCGAGGGTTTTGATGCGGGCGTGCGGCTGGGTGAGCTTGTCGAGGCCGACATGGTGGCGATGCGGCTGACGCCTTCCTTCCGCTTCGTCGTTGTCGGCGCTCCGCACTATTTTGCCCGCCACGGCCGGCCGCAGCGACCGGCCGACCTGCAGCTTCACCGCTGCATCCGTTCGCGCCGCGCCTCGCGACGCGCGATCTATCGCTGGGAGTTCATCGAGGATGGCCGCGACATCGAGGTCTCGGTCGACGGTCCGCTGATCGTCAATGATGGGGACTTGAACATCGCCGCCGCCATCAAGGGGCTTGGACTGGCCTATGCGCCGGAGCCGCTCGTCATGCCGCTGGTGCGCAAGGGGGAGCTTGAAGTGGTCCTCGAAAAATACGCGCCCGATTCACCTGGATTGTTCCTTTATTACCCCAGCCGCTCCCAGATGCTGCCCAAGCTGCGCGCCTTCGTCGACTTTGCGCGCGAGCGCGTGCGTGCCCGTTTCGCGAGATTGATGGCATGACGGTTGCCGGCTTGGCTTTGCCTGTTCGGCATGCTCCAACAGGCGTCGTCACGATTCCGGCCGCTTTGCATGGGTCGATGGGCGAAGCTGATGTGAGGCCGCGATGGTTCGATTGAATGCCGTGAAGGAAGCCAGACCTTCGCTTGCCGCCGTTGCCATGTTGGCGGCGCTGGTCGCCATCTGCCTCAGCCTGTTCGTGCTCTCGCCGGCCACCGCCGAGAACCAGGCGATGATGCTGCCGGTCGATGCAGCGCCTTTGGTCGCGGTCACCGCCAAGGGCGACCGCGCCTTCCAGATCGAGATCGCCGACACCGAGGACGAACGCGAGGCGGGACTGATGTTCCGGCAGACCATGCCGGACGACCGCGGCATGTTGTTCGTGTTCGATCAGACCGAGGGCGTCGGTTTCTGGATGAAGAACACGCCGATGCCGCTCGACCTGATCTTCATCGGCGAGGATGGCCGCATCAGCGCCATCCGCAAGGGCGAGCCGCAGTCGGAGGCCGTCATCGCCCCTGACGCCCCCGTGCGTTTCGTGCTCGAGCTGAAAGCCGGTACCGCGGCTCGCCAAGGCATCGCCGAGGGCGACCTGATCAAGCACCCGGCCGTCCAGGCCGTTTCCGGCACCAAGTGAAGAGAGCGGGACCACGCCATGCAATCCTTCAGCCATGAAGGCTTCGACCTTGCTTTCCTCGACCGCCAGCCCGCCTCGGGCAGCGGCGACCCGGTGCTGATGATCCACGGTTTCGCCTCCAGCCATTATGTGAACTGGGTGGCGCCGGGCTGGTTCAAGACGCTCAACGATGCCGGCTACCGCGCCATCGCCTTCGATCATCGCGGCCATGGCGCGTCGACCAAGACTTATGACGGCGCCGATTACACGCCCGACAAGATGGCGTCGGACGCGGCGGCGCTGCTCGACCATCTCGGCATCGAGCGCGCCCATGTGATGGGCTATTCGATGGGCGCGCGGGTGTCAGCCTTCCTGGCGCTGTCGGAACCTGGCAAGGTGGCGACGCTGGTACTTGGCGGGCTGGGCATCGGGCTGGTCGACGGTGTCGGCGACTGGGACCCGATCGCCGAGGCGCTGCTCGCAGACGAAGCAGCAGCTATCACCCATGCGCGCGGCCGCATGTTCCGCGCCTTCGCCGACCAGACCAAAAGCGACCGTGAGGCCCTTGCCGCCTGCATCATCGGCTCGCGTGACGAATTGTCGGAGGACCAGGTGGCGCGCATCGCCCAGCCGACGCTGATCGCCGTCGGCACCACCGACGACATCGCCGGCTCGCCGGACGAACTGGCCGCACTCATGCCCAACGCCACGGCTTTCCACATCGAAGGCCGCGACCACATGCTTTCGGTCGGCGACCGCACCTTCAAGAAGCGCGTGCTGGAATTCTATTCCGAACATCCGCTCTGAGCTCTTCAGCAGCGCGATGGTCGAACTCCTCGTCACCTATCTCGACATGACGGCGCCGCCATCGGGGCCAGCGCTGGCCAGTCCTGTTGCCACGGCCACGATCGGCCGCGAAAACCTCTCGCTGGCTGCCTATCTCGATCTTTATCGCGCCGTCGGCGAACCTCTGGATTGGGACCAGCGGCTGCGCATGCCGGCCGCCGAACTCTCGGCCCTGCTTGCCCATCCGTCGACATGGCTCAATGTCCTGCGCGTCGATGGCACCGCCGCCGGCTTCTGCGAATTCAACGGCGTCGGCGAACCGGTCGTGGAGCTGGTTCACTTCGGCCTGGTCGCGGCCTTCCAGGGCAGGCGGCTCGGACCCTATCTGCTAGACAGTTCGTTGCGCGCCGTATGGGCGACGCGGCCGCAGCGCGTGTGGCTGCACACCGACACCAACGATCATCCGAAGGCGCTGTCGGTCTACCAGCGAGCGGGTTTTACCGTCCGCGAACGGCGGATGGAAAATTTCCCCGATTAGGGGCGAGGGCCAAGCCTCAACGCCTCGATCGAGCGCTTCAGATTTTCCCGCGCCTGGCGCTCGAGGCGATCGCGGAAAATCTCGGTGTGGAAGATATGGTCGCGCTCGACGAAGGTCTTCAGCACCGCGCCGCGGCCCGCCACCCAAAGCGGCTCATCCACCCAGGCATATTCGCGCCGCACCGCCGCCTCATAGGCATCGAACACGGGCGGCGCAGCTCCCAGGATCGACAGGTCCATGTCGAGCAGCAGCGCCGCGTCGCGCCGGGCGGGCGCGGGGTCGAGAGCCGGAACCGTATGGGTAGCTGTCGCCTCGATCATTGCGACGATGCGGCCGATGCGCTGCGCGTTGGTTCGCCCGTCCAGTTTCTCGGCGGCGAGCACGGCACTTTGCGCCTCGTTGTCCTTGGCGCGGCTGTCATAGATCGCGTCATGGAACCAGATCGCCGCTTCGACCGCCTCGGGATCGGAGAATGCAGCCCGGTGTTCGTCAAGCAGCCGCAGCAGCGCCTCGATATGGGCGATGCCGTGATAGTGGCGGTCGGCGGTGCGGTAGAGGGCCGAGAGCTCGGCCTTCATCTCATGCGTGAGAAGCGGCGGTTTCATTGTCCGGTGAACTCCGGCCGGCGCCGTGCCTTGAAGGCGGCGCGACCTTCGGCATAGTCGGTGCTGGCGAAGGTAAGGTCTCCGGCCGCGCGGGCGCGTTCTGCGTCCGCAAGGTCGCCGCTCAACTCGGCGTTGATCGCCAGTTTCGAGGCCTGCACGGAAAGCGGCGCGTTGGCGGCGATCGTCGTGGCAATGGCCATCGCGCGTGGTTCAAGCTCGTCGGCGGCGACGATTTCGAGCAGCAAGCCGGCCTCAAGTGCTGCGCGCGCATCGATGCGCTCGCCGGTGAAGGCAAGATAGCGGGCCATCTGCTGGCCGGCCGCGCCGACAATGTCGCGCATGGCATCCTGCGGATAGGCGAGACCGAGCTTCGCCGCCGGCACGGCGAAGAGCGCATCGGGCGCTGCTACCCTGAGATCGGCGGCCGCGGCAAGGCCGAAGCCGCCGCCGAAACACACGCCCTTGAGCGCCGCGATCACCGGCGGGCGGGCATTGCGCACCGCCGCGAAGGCGGCCGAATTGGCCGCCTCGTAGTGACGGGCATTGTCGCCGCCGCGCAGCGTGTCGAATTCGGCGATGTCGGCACCGGCGGAAAAATCAGCGCCTTCGCTGCTCAGGATAATGGCCCGCACCGATGCATCGGCCGACAGCGCCTCGAAGGTGGCGGCCAGCGCTTGCCACATGGCGAAGGTGATGGCGTTCTTCTTCCGCGGGCGGTTGATGCGCACAGAGGCCACGTTGTCGGCGACCTTCACGATCAAGGGTTCGTTTTCCATCGCCGGTTGAAAATCCGCGTGCCAAATCCAATTGAAGATGCACTAAGGAAAATTGAGTTCACCCGTGCTATGATATGGCTTATAGCAGCGGCCGGATAAGACAAGCCTGCCCTTGGAGACTATCCATGAACAGCATCAGCATCGCCCGTCCGAGCGCCTTGCAGCCTGTCGATCCGATCTGGCGGGCGATCCGCGACGAGGCCATGGAGGCTGTGAACCGCGACCCGCTGCTGGCCGCATTCCTCTATTCCACCATCCTCAACCAGGACAGCCTGGAGGATGCGGTGATCCATCGGCTGGCCGAACGGCTTGCCCATCAGGATGTCGGCGCTGACCTGATCCGCCAGACCTTCAAGGCGATGCTGACCGACGATCCCTCGTGGTCGAGCGTCGTGCGGGTCGACATCCAGGCCTATTTCGACCGCGATCCGGCCTGCGACCGCTTCATCATGCCTGTGCTTTATTTCAAGGGCTTCCACGCCATCCAGACGCACCGGCTGGCGCACTGGCTATGGAACCATGGCCGCAAGGATTTCGCGCTCTATCTGCAGAGCCGCTCCTCCTCGGTGTTCCAGACCGATATCAACCCGGCCGCCCGCATCGGCAAGGGCATCTTCCTCGACCACGCCACCGGCTTCGTCGTTGGCGAGACGGCGGTGATCGAGGACGACGTCTCGATCCTGCACGCCGTGACGCTGGGCGGCACCGGCAAGGCCGGCGGTGACCGTCACCCCAAGATCCGCCACGGCGTGCTCATCGGCGCCGGTGCCAAGATCCTCGGCAATATCGAGATCGGCCATTGCTCGAAGGTGGCGGCCGGTTCGGTCGTGCTGTCGGCGGTGCCCCACAACAAGACGGTCGCCGGCGTTCCGGCCCGTGTCGTCGGCGAGACCGGCTGCGACCAGCCTTCGCGCCAGATGGACCAGCTGCTGCCGTCGCAGTCGATGGAGCATGTCGTTTCGTTCGACATCTGAAGTGTTTTCTCCTCTCCCCGTTTACGGGGAGAGGATGCCGGCAGGCAGGTGAGGGGCGGGAACAATCGCCGAAGACTTGCGCAGCCCCTCATCCGGCCCTTCGGGCCACCTTCTCCCCGTAAACAGGGAGAAGGAAGACAGCGTCGACCCGATTGCCTTTACATCGCCATCCTTGCCATGTCAGAAGCGCTGGACGCCGTGTGCGCCGGATGGTGCCAGGCAGCCATTTCCTAGCGGAGAAAGCCGTTGAAACCCGACGAAATCAGAAAACTCGACGCCTATTTCAAGCGTGTCTTCCAGAACCCAAGGCTGGAAGTGAAGGCGCGTCCGCGCAAGGAAGATTCGGCTGAACTCTATCTCGGCGACGAGTTCCTCGGCCTCGTCTACAAGGATGAGGAAGAAGGCGACTACAATTTCTCGATGGCGATCCTCGACATCGATCTCGCCTGATCAGGGCATCGCACTATCTTTGGAGCGCCGCACGTCCAAAGGGACGCGCGGCGCTCTAAATGTTTTTGAAGCTGTGCGCCGCCACCTACTTCTTCGGCGCGACGCCCGTTTTCAGGCCATGCGCCGCAAAGGCCAGAACGGCGGCGTCCAGCGCCTGCCAGTCGGCCAGGAACTCCTTCGGAAAACGGTAGGTGAGGCTGAGCCTCTCGCCGACGAGCACGTCCCGCTCGCAAGGCGCCAGCGACTGTTCGGCGCTCGGCCCGACAAGGCAGCGCGCGACGAACGGGTCCTTGCCCGGCCGCTCGGCCACCGCCAGCATTTCATTCAGATAGCCCGATTTTTCGTTGAAGCCGTAAAGCGTGATGCCGCCCGGGCCCGGCGTTCCTGGCTTGGCGATCAGCGAACTGTAGATCGGCCCGAAGCGGCCGCTCATGTCGCGCGACATCGACTGTTCCTCGAAGGTGAGGAACAGGATGGTCCTGTTGCCGCTGGCATTGTTGAATTCGTCGCGGGCGGCGGCGCTGTAGCCGTCCATCCTGGGATAACGCACATAAAGATCGAGCCGCTCGGCCACGCCGTTGCGCCGTGCCTTGTCGAAGCGGATGACATTGTCGGGCATGGCCAGCACATTGTTGCCGATGACGATTTCGTGCACCGTCGTCGCATCGGAATAGCCACCCATGGCGATGGAGCGGCCGTACCATTTTCCAGCGACGCTGATGGTGGCCGACAACAGCGCGACAATGGCGAAGCCGTAGAGAACCTTCATCATCAGCGTCGAATCGACAACCGTGAATTCATGACTGTCGGCGACGGGCTTGCTCATGCGGGGCTCGACGATTGCGGGTTTCGGATGGTCGCGACGCGCGATTCCGGCAGGCTGAGTATCCGGTTGGACTGTGCGGAATTATGGTAAATGGACCGTAAAGGGCGGCGCCGATGCTTGTCATCGAAGCCGGCGTTCCTCTACTGTCCGCCCGATCCGAATGGAAAGCTCAGGAAGAACAATGCCGCTCTATGCACTGGACGGAAAGGCGCCGCGCTTCGTCGATGCCGACAGCAATTGGGTCGCGCCGGATGCCACGGTGATCGGCGATGTCCGCCTCGGTCGCAACGCCGGCATCTGGTTCGGCGTGGTCATCCGGGGAGACAACGAGCCGATCACGATCGGCGACGACACCAATGTGCAGGAACACACCGTCATGCACACCGATATCGGTTTTCCGCTGACCATCGGCGCCGGTTGCACCATCGGCCACCGGGCCATGCTGCATGGCTGCACGATCGGCGACAACAGCCTGATCGGCATGGGTGCCATCGTTCTCAACGGCGCCAGGATCGGCAAGAACTGCCTGGTCGGCGCCGGCGCCCTGGTGACCGAAGGCAAAGAGTTTCCAGACAATTCGCTGATCGTCGGTTCGCCCGCCCGCGTGGTGCGCAGCCTGGATGACGGCGCAGTCGCCGGGCTGCGCGGCTCGGCCGCACACTATGTCGCCAACGGCAAGCGCTTCAAGGATGGCCTGAAACAGCTTTGAGCGGGCACGTTCCCGTGCCAGCCTCAAAAAAGGCGGAGCCGGCCCGGGGACTGGGCCGGCTCCTTTACCCGGTCTTCGGGGACGGGGAGGGTAGGGACTCGACCGGGTATTCGCTGCTCCACGAAGCGATGGGAGGCCTTGTTGTGGCCTCCCTGTGCCTCAGCGGACGCTGGCGACCGCGTCGGCGCGGCCGTCGGTGATCGTCACCCAAACGCCCGAATTCACTTCGGACTGGCGCTTGAGATAGGTGTAGGGGGTCTCGCTCCACAGCTTGACCTTGGGCTGCAGATTGTCGAGCACGAAGTCGCCCATCGAGGTACGCACGGTAAGCACGGCATGGCCGTCGCCATTCGGCTGGCGGGCAACGGTGATCAAGAGGTCGCCGGCCGGCACGCCCATCGCCATCAGCTCGCGGCGCTTCTCCATCGCATAGTCCTCGCAGTCGCCGTAGCCGTTGTCCGGGTAGGACCAATATTCCTCGACACCGTAGTTCTCGAGATCGGTGCGCGGCTTGATGCGGGTGTTGACCGAATTGTTGACCTGGATGATCTCGGCCCACAGCGGACGGCTGAGCTCAATCGGCGCGCCCTTTGGCGTGCGCTCGTTGCATTCCTGTGGCAGGCGCTGGCAAAGGTCGTAGTGGCCAACCGGCTGCGTGGTACGATCGCTGGTCGGCATGAACTTGGCACCGGCCTCGGCAGTGCCCAGAGCGCCGAACAGAAGCGCCGCCGCCAGAAGCAGTTTGCCCGTCAGTCCCGTCATTTTGCAGTCTCCCCGTTTGCGAGGATAATGACAGGGTCGAATTTATTTGACGCAAAATCGGGGAGTAGATATTGAGTAAAACATAGAATGAATTGAATTCAACATTGAATTGAATAAGTATAAAATAGTTACGATTTTTGTTGGAAATTGTTAACCATGTGAAGCTCGCGGAAACCGTGCTTCCGTTGAAGGGGCGTTTGGCGCGCAATCCGCGATAATGGACGCCGTCTGCTCACCGTCGCGGGTCAGAGCCGCGATGTTGAAATCCGCCAAACGTGGCACGTCAGCCTGCCAGGCTGGGGCGACTTCATCAGCAACATTGCAAGTTTTGATTTGCCGTCGCCAAGTTTTTACCACTTGCGGTCGGTTCGACTAAGGTCGAATATTGGCAAATGAAGGACAAAGCCTAACAACGGTCTGGTTCCGGTGAGATAATGGCTGTTCTGCAAGGCGATGGCCTCCTGCGCAGTGTTTTGGACCGGGCCGCGGTCGGCATGGCGCTACTCGACGAGGCTGGACATTGCCTCTATGCCAACAGCGCTTTTGGCGCGCTTTTCGGTTTCGAAACGCAAGAAAGTATCGACCAAACGCTTGCGGCCATCACCCATCCTGATGATCGCGGCAAGCTGGGCTCGTCTGTGGAGGCGGGCGAAGGTATCGAACGGCGCTATGTTCGCAAGGACGGCACCGCTTTCCACGGCCTCACCAGCATCTCGGCCTTGGGCGAGGCGGCCGCCGGCACGCCGTTCCGTTTCGTTTTGCAGATCGTCGACATCGAAGCCCAGAAGCAGGCCGAACTGCAGCTCGCCGAAAACGAATGGCGCTGGAACAATGCGCTGCTGGGCTCCGAGCAGGCGGTTTGGGACACCGACGTCCTCACCGGACGGATATGGATATCGCCCCAGATCAGGACGATGATCGGTCTCGAGCCCGGCGACGTCGAGATCGACGAAGCCGAATGGGCGCAAAGAATATATCCCGACGATCGCGATCGCGTGCATGACGCGGTCAAGAACATCGTTACCGGCCGGTCATCCACATTCGAGGAAGTTTATCGGCTCCGGCACGAGAACGGGCAGGCGGTCTGGATTCATGCGCGCGGCAAGGTGGTGCGGCGTTCGGCCGAAGGCAAGGCGCTGCGCTTCGTCGGCACCGTCACCGACATCACGCACCAGAAGGAGATGGAGGCCCAGCTTGCGACGGCCTCCGAATTGCTGGAGGTGGCGCTTGAGGTTGGCGGCATCGGCATCTTCCATGTCGATTATCCGAGCGGCAACCGTCACTGGGATGCGCGCACCCATGAATTGCACGGGGTAACGCCGCAGACATTCGACGGTTCGGTCGAAGCGTTCAACGCACTGCTCAGTCCCGAGGACGCCGCCAAGACCAAACGCACCCGCGAAGCGGCCTTCAAGGCGGGCAAGTCCGGCTACCAGCTCGACTACCGTATATTCCTGCCGCGAAAGAAGGCCTACAGGCACATCCGCGTTTCGGTGCGGCTGATCCGTCGCTCGGATGGCACTGTCGAACGCGCGATCGGCGCGTGTTGGGACGTCACCCAGGATGTCGAGCGCAACGCGGAACTGCGCGATACGCTGGCGCAACTTGCAAGCGTGACGGAGCGGCTGCAGCTTGCCCTGGAGGCCGGCGAGGTGGGCACCTATGATGTCGACCACACCACGGGTCTGCGCACCTGGGACGAGCGCACATTGGCGCTCCATGGCGTGGCGGCCGGCGAGTTCGATGGCTCGCGGGAAGCCTATCATCGCCTCATCCACCCGGACGATCTGCAGCGGCTTCGACAGAGCTTGAGCACGTTCGCGGCATCCGGGGACATGTTCCAGTGGATCGAATACCGGGTCGTTCATCCGCGCTCGGGCGAGGTTCATCACATTCGCGCCGCGACCAAGGCCATCCGCAAACCCGACGGCACCGTCCACCGCTTTGTCGGCGTCTGCTGGGATGTCACCGAGCAGGTCCAGCGCACGAAGCAGCTCCACGACACGTTGACCCTGTTGGAAACCGTGATGCGGGGCACACCCGACCTGATCTTCGCCAAGGATCTCGATGGCCGCTACCTCGTCGCGAACAAATCGTACGAAAAGCTGGTCGGTCGGTCGGGCTCCGACCTCATCGGCAAGACGGCGCAGGACCTCTACACCGCCGAAGTCGCGCAACAGATTACCGCCAACGACCGGCAGGTGATGGAAAGCGGCGTCGCCAGCACATTCGAAGAGACGCCGATCAACGAGGGTGTCCGGCGTGTCTTCTCGACGACCAAGGCGCCGCGACGCAACGAGAAGGGCGAGATCGTCGGCATAATCGGCATCGCGCGCGACGTGACCGAAATGAAGGCCGCCGCGGCAGCCTTGCGCAGAAGCGAAATGCGCTGGCAGTTCGCTGTCGACGGCGCCGGCGACGGCATCTGGGACTGGAACCGGGAAACTGATCAGGTCTTCTATTCGCAACGCTGGAAAGCGATGCTGGGTTACGAGGGCGATGAAATCGGTTCAACGGTCAACGAATGGTCGGACCGCGTGCATCCGGAAGACCTGCCCGGTTGCCTCGCGATCATCGAAAAGCATTTCCGCGGCGAGACGCCGGATTTCGCGCTGGAGCATCGGATGCGCGCCAAAGATGGTTCCTGGCGCTGGATCTACGATCGCGGCAAGGTGATCGAGCGTAGCGACGACGGCAAGCCGCTGCGCTGCATCGGTACGCATACCGACGTTACCGAGCGCAAGCGCGTTGAGGCGGCGATCCTTGCGCTGAACCAGCGTTTGCAATTGGCCGTCGAGGCCTCGGAGGCAGGTATTTTCGATCTCGACTTCGCCACCGGGCAGTTTACCTGGGACGAGCGCATGTACGAGCTGTACGAACTGTCGCGCGACGGATTCGACGGCACGCTCGACCATTGGATGACCTTCATCCATCCCGACGATGTGCCCGAAGTGCTTCGTCGCTACGAAGTCGGCGTCCAGGAAACGTCGGTTTTCTCAATGGATCTGCGCATCAGGCAGCAGCGCTCGGGTGCCATGCGCCACATCCGCTCGCTTGCCAAGCTGACACGAGACGACAATGGCGCGCCGCTGCGCGCCGTCGGCATGAACTGGGACATCACCGATCATGTCGAGCTGACGGAGGCGCTGTTCGAGGAGAAGGAGCGGCTGCGCATCACGTTGCATTCCATCGGCGACTCGGTGATCTCGACGGACGCGCAGGCGCGCATCACCTTCATGAACCCGATCGCCGAGGAAATGACCGGCTGGCTGGCCAGCGAAGCCGCCGGCAAGCCGCTGCGCGATGTGTTCAGGATCGTCGACGAGCAGACCGGCGACGCTATCCCGGACCCGGTCGAGACCTGCCTCGACCGGATGCAGCCCTTCTATCTGAGCGACGGCGCGATCCTGATCGCCCGCAATGGCGAGCGCCGCAGCGTTCGCGATTCCGCCGCCCCCGTGCGCACGGCGACCGGCGAGGTCATCGGTGCGGTGCTGGTGTTCCAGGACGTGACCAAGGCACGCACCCTGCAGCAGGCGCTGGAGCACTCCGCCAACCACGACAGCCTGACCGGTCTGCCGAACCGCGCCGCATTCGAACGCGAATTGCGCGTTGCCAATGAAGAGGCGCGCATGCAGCGCCGCGAACATGTGTTGTGCTTCATGGACCTCGACCGCTTCAAGCTGGTGAACGACACCGCCGGCCACGCTGCTGGCGATGCGCTGCTGCGCGAAGTGGCCAATGTGTTGCGCCGTATCTGCCGCACCGACGACATCGCCGCCAGACTCGGCGGCGACGAGTTCGGCCTGCTGCTTTATGATTGCGCCGTCGAACACGGCCAGAAGATCGTCCAGCAGCTTCTGCGTCAGCTGGCGGCGCTCAAATTCGCTTGGGATGAGCGGACCTACCAGGTCGGCGCATCGGTCGGCCTGACGGCAATAGACAGCCAGGGTTTGCGCATCGATGAGTTGATGAGCCAGGCCGACATCGCCTGCTACACGGCCAAGACCGCTGGCCGCAACCAGATCGCCGTCTATGGCGGCGCTGGCAGCGAGGCGCACCGCAACCACCGCCAGGCGCAGGTCGCCGCCGGTATCCGCAACGCCATCGAGGCAAACCGCTTCCGTTTGTTCGCGCAGGAAGTGCGGCACCTGAACGGGAAGATGAACGGCGGCCGCCACTACGAGATTTTGCTCAGAATGCTGGGCGATGACGGCAGCATCGTCGAACCGGCCGCCTTTATCCCGGCGTCGGAACATTACGACCTGATGGGCAATATTGACCGCTGGGTGATCCGCACCACCTTCCAGGACTACGGTCCGCGTCTTGCCGAGGCGACCAACCTGTCCTTCGCCATCAACCTGTCGGCCAATTCGCTCAACGACCCCTTCCTGTGGCCGTTCCTGCAGGAGGAGCTCGATCGCTCCGGGTTGTCGCCGCGCCGGCTGCATTTCGAGATCACCGAGACCGCGGTCATCAACAACCTGACTGCTGCCAAGCAATTCCTGTCCAAGGCGCGCACGGCGGGCTGCGGCGTGATGCTGGACGATTTTGGCACGGGCCTCAGTTCCTTCACCTATCTGCGGCAGTTTCCGGTCAACGGCCTGAAGATCGACGGCGGCTTCATCCGCCAGATGACCGAGAACGATCTCGACAGGGCGATCGTGGAATCGATCAATGCCGTCGGCCATCGGCTGGGCGCGGTCACCGTGGCGGAGCAGGTCGAGGACGAAAAGACGCTGGAACTGGTGCGCGAGATGGGCATCGACCAGGCGCAGGGCTTTGCCATCGCGCTGCCGCAGCCGCTGGAAACGATCTTCTGAGCGTCGAAGATAACCAAGGCTGGCGGTCGACGCGATCCGCCAGGCAAGCCTGTGCCGAAACAGGCGAGATTTCGGCGGCGAACAGGAGAGGAGGCTAAGCCCGCGGCCGGTTGAACTCGGAATCGAGTGTCTCGGGACGCTGCACGACGGCGAACTCGATGGCGATGCCTTCCTCGAAATGGCGCACCACCTGGCCGCGCATAGTGCCCAGCACCACTTGCACGCCGATCGCCGGCTTGACGTCGATCTCGATCGCCGCGCCCGAAAGCGACAGGTCGATGATGCGGCACTGATACTGGCGGCCGTCGGAAAGATGCAGCACGCTCATCGGGTTGCGCGGCGCCACGCGCTCGTGGCGGCGGTCTTCCGGCAGGTCCAGCTCATGCTTGTTGGCCAGCCACGTCAATTGCGCGGCCAGCTTGTCGCGCTTGCGCTCCGAGGCAACCACGGTCATGGCGAAACCGTCCTGCAGGCGACGCGTCATCACGCCTTCGATGCGGCCGATATGGTCGAGATAGGCGATGATCTTTTCACCGGGTTCACCAGTGCGGTCCGCACGCAGGGCGACGTTGCCGGGTGACATGTCGATCACCTGGCAAGGATGCTCGCTGCGGTCTTCCAGCATGAAGCGGCCATAAATCTTCACGCGGACACGCTGAAAGTTGCGTCTTTCAGCTGCCGCCGGCGCGTGCTCGATCGCCGCTGACCTCATCACCACCCGTACCTCGTTGGCATTCCTACGCCGTTGCGAGGAATTTCGGGGGAACGCTACAGCATGAGAAGTTAAAAAATCAGAAAATGTTAACGTCAGCTTAGCTGCGTTTACTCTTCTTCACGCCCGCCCTCCAGCACGACGAGATGGCGTACCTTGCGTCCGCGCCCGAGAGGGCCGAGACCGTCGCGCCGGTCGAGGTCGATCGGCGCCAGCGAGGGTGGCGTGATCGCGGTGCGGCTGGCCAGGGCGGCCATCTCCTTGTCGGGGTCGACGATGCGGATCGACTCGATCAGCGCGTCGACGATCGGGTCGGAGCCGAGCCAGAATGGCCTTTCCGCCACCGAGACGATGCCCAGGCAGCGCGGGTGTTCGACGCCGCCGTCGAGCGGCAGCGCCAGAAGCTCGAACTTGCAGGGCCGGCCGCTGCGGCTGATCCCTTCATAGGTGATCAGAACCACCGATCGCTGGTCGAAGACGCCGTGAATGAGGCGCGACACCAGCCGCTGGTCCTTTTCGCGCCACAGCGAAGGAAAGGAGAAGCCTTTCAACTCGCGCCCATGCGTCGCGCACAGCCTCGTGCCCGCCAGCCGAAACACAGCCTCGCCGCGCGTGTCCTTCTCCAGGATGAAGGTATCGGCGAGCAAAGCCTTGATGTCGGCTGGCTCGACTTCGGTCCGCCGGGGGGCCGGGCGGCCGGCGCGCAGCCGATTCCAATATTGGAACAGTGCGATCGATCCGTTCAGGTTCATTTTCGATATGCTCCGCGCTGCCCTTTCACCGGATGTGCCATCGGGGAACAGGAGTGCGTCTTCCGATGACCTACATGGGACGCGGAGCAGGATGCGTGCCAGCTTGCCGGGCGTTTGTTAACCGGTCGGGGACGTTAAGGTTAACGAAAGGTTTAGATTGCCGCTCAAACTTGGCCGTGCAAGATTGAAATCACTCCAGTTTTCGCTGCCGCCTCGTTCCAGGCGGCGGCGCAGCAGGCAAAGACTTTCAGGGGAGCAAGGGGGCTCGACCAACCGCCCGAGGGAAACTTCGGGCGGTTTTCTTTGATTCGCAGGCCTCGATTCGGCGCCGATCTCCATTTGTGAAATAACGCGCCTTGCCTTACATGCTCGCGGACCGAAACGGGATGAACGCGATGAACGAGGCAGGACAGGCCGAGCCAACGCAGGATGAGGCCTTGCCGCACGAGCCCGTCTTCAACCTGCCGGCTGTCATCATCGCGATCGTCGCCGTCTGCTTCGGCGTGCATCTGGTGCGCCTCTATCTGCTGACCCAGCAGCAGGATATCGAGCTTCTCATCCGCACCGCCTTCATTCCGGTTCGTTATTCCGGGCAATACGATCTTGATTTTTATGCTTTTTCGAGCCCGTTCACCTATACGTTCCTGCATGGCGGCTGGGCGCATCTGATCGTCAACATGGTCTGGCTGGTGGCGTTCGGGTCGCCGCTCGCCAACCGCATCGGCGCGATGCGCTTTATCCTGTTCTTCGCGTTCACCGGCCTTGCCGCGGCATTCTTCTTCTTCGCCATCCATCCGACCATGCAGGCGCCGCTGGTCGGCGCCTCGGGCTCGATCTCGGGCATGATGGGAGCGGCCGCGCGTTTCGCCTTCAGCATCGATCGCTCCACCGGCAAGGGCGCATTTGGCGGTGCGCCATTGCCGTTCAGCGCCGTGCTGCGCTCGCGCGCCACGCTGAGCTTCCTCGCCGTCTGGATGGTCATCAACATCGTCACCGGCGTCGTCGGTTTCGTGCCGGGCAACGACAGCCAGATCGCCTGGGAAGCGCATATTGGCGGGTTTCTCGCTGGCTTCCTCTGCCTGCGCTTGTTCGATCGCCGGCAAGCCCGGCAGGCTTGATCGGAATACTTGAAAAGCGACCGATCACGGCGCACCATGTCTCTGCTTGACGTCGTTGTCCGCCCGACTGTGAGGGGCAGGCGGATCATGCAGAGGAGGACGCCATGACTGTTAAGGCAATTCTTGAGGCAAAGGGCCATGCGGTCGTCACGCTCGGCCCCAACGCGAAACTGGCCGAAGCGATCCAACTTTTGGCCGACCGCCGCATCGGCGCTCTGGTGATCACCAATGGCGATCGCAAGATCGTTGGCATTCTCTCCGAGCGCGATGTGGTGCGGGTCGTGGCCAAGGAAGGCGCGGCGGCGCTGGAACTTCCGGTGCGCGCCGTGATGACGCCGAAGGTCAAGATCTGCAACGCCAACCACACCGTCAACGAGGTCATGGAAATCATGACCAATGGCCGCTTCCGCCATCTGCCGGTGGAAAAGGACGGCTTGCTCGACGGCATCATCTCGATCGGCGACGTGGTCAAGCGGCGCATCGAGACGGTGGAACGCGAGGCCGAGCAGATCAAGGCCTATATCGCGACGGCCTGATTTCTGTCCCTCCCCAAGAGGGACTTGGCGACTGGCGCCTCCCCACGCCGGCGACAGGCCGCGTGGGGAGGCGTTTTCGTTGGATATCAACGATTGTCGAGCTGCGCGCGAACCAGCCTCAGACCCTCACGCGTGATGCGATAAGGCCCGCCATTGCTGGATGCGACGGCACGTTTGCTTTTCAGTTTCTTGAACAGGGTGAGATCGAAGTCCGGATAGCGCCACCCTTCGCGGGTGATGCAATGTGCGAGCTCGATCTTGCCGTTGTCGTCTTTTTCGACGTCGATGCGTCCGCCCCGCGCGAGCAGGTGCAGGATGCGCTGTTCCAAGCGCGATACGTTCATTTGGAAAATTCCCGGAAAACCTGGCCGGCGCGTCGGCCCGAAACCGGAACCGGTTTCGGCAAGCGCGATGCGCAAACTCTGGACGGCCAACAACAAAAACCGCAGCCACGCGAACGCGGCACGGGGTTTCAGGTTTTCACGCCCCGCCTTCAGAGGAAGGTCGGGGCCTTAGCGGGACTCAGACGAAGTAAACATCCACACTCCATGGGATGGAGGGCATATAGGCGAAGTCCGGCAAAAAACCAAGCTGGCCGGAGCGAGCCTATCAAACGCGGACGAAATCAGCCCCGATGATCGAGCCGCGCCACCAGCCGGTCGCCCAGCCACTGAATGCCGCAGACCAGCACGATCAGCACCGCTACCACCGCGATCATGACGCTGGTCTCGAAGCGCTGGTAGCCATAGCGGATGGCAAGGTCGCCGAGCCCGCCGGCACCGATGGCGCCTGCCATGGCGGATGCGCCGACCAGCGTCACCAGCGTCACCGTGAAGCCGGCGACGATACCGGGCAGGGCCTCTGGCACCAGCACTTCGCGGATGATGGTCCAGCGGTTGCCGCCCATGGCGCGCGCCGCCTCGATCAGACCGCGGTCGACCTCACGCAGCGACACTTCAGCGATGCGGGCATAATAGGGCGTCGCCGCGATCGACAGCGGCACGATCGCCGCCCATGTGCCGATCGAGGTGCCGACGATCAGCCGCGTCACCGGGATCAGCGCGACCAGCAGGATGATGAACGGTACCGAACGGAAGCCGTTGATGATGGCACCGAGAACGCGGTTCAGGGCAAGGTTCTCGGCGATGCCGCCGCGCTCGGTGGCGATCAGCGCCAATCCGAGCGGCAGGCCGGCGACGAGCGAGATGAGGCCGGAGGCGGCCGTCATCACAATCGTCTCCCAAAGCGAGCGCAGCAGAAGCTGAAACATGATTTCAGACATAACCGAGCACCTTTGCCCGGGCGCCCCGGGCGGTCAGGAAATCGAGTGATTTGGCGACCTGGCCGTCTTTGGCGGCAATGCCGAGGAACAGGCTGCCGATGGGCTCGCCCTGGACATGGTCGATGCCGCCATGGATGAGGCGGAAGCGGCCGGGAACGGCCGCACCTAGCTCGGCCAGCAGCGGACGCCGCGCGGCATCGCCGGCTACGTCGACGCGCAGGATCGCCTCCCTGCCGGGAACGGGCGAAAGCCTTTCGGCGATCGCGGCGGGAAGCTGCGGGCGGATGCCGCCAAGCAGGCTCTGGGTGATCTCGGATTGCGGATCGGAAAAGACCGACCAGACCGGCCCTTCCTCGACAATGCGACCGGCGTCGATCACCGCGACGCGGTCGGCGATGGAGCGGATCACTTCCATCTCGTGGGTGATCAGCAGGATGGTCAGGCCGAAGCGCTGGTTGATGTCCTTGAGCAGGGCCAGGATGGAGCGCGTCGTCTCGGGGTCAAGCGCCGAGGTGGCCTCGTCCGACAACAGCAGCGCCGGCCCGGCAGCGAGCGCTCGGGCAATGCCGACGCGCTGTTTCTGGCCGCCCGACAGTGACGAAGGATAGGCTTTGGCCTTGGCGGAAAGGCCGACGAGCTCGAGCAGTTCTGCAGCGCGCGCCCGGCGCTCCGCTTTCGGCCGGCCCTCGATCTTCAGCGGCAGGGCGACATTGTCTTCCACTGTCTTGGCCGACAGGAGGTTGAAATGCTGGAAGATCATGCCGATGCGCCGCCTGAGCGGCTGCAGTTCGCCCTCGGAGAGGCGGCTGATCTCGCGGCCCTCGACATGGACCTCGCCGGAATCCGGCCGCTCCAGCCCGTTGAGGCAGCGGATCAGCGTCGACTTGCCGGCGCCGCTGCGGCCGATGATGCCGAGGATTTCGCCCTTGCGCACGGTCAGCGAAACGCCTTCCAGCGCCGGCGTCTCGCCGAAGCGGCGCTTGAGGTCGACCAGGCGCACGACCTCTTCGCCGGCTGCAGGGGCGGGCTGGGCCGGCCGGACGTCGTCGTCCGACAGCTCAGCCGGATCGGGTATTTCCGCCAGGACGTGCTGGTTCACGGGATATCCTTTCAGCTCCACGACTTCCCGCGGCGCCGCATCGAGCGGCTCCATGTCGGACAGCCCGCCACCCCAGGGGCCGCGGGCTGCATGCCGTTCCAGATAGGGGTGCATCGCGCTTAGTAGGCGCTGATGCCGGTGCCCTTGTAGACGCGGTCGAACTCGGCCTTCACGGTCGGGTTCTGGTAGGCGGCGACCAGCGTCTTCACCCATGGCGCGGTTTCATTGCCCTGCTTGACCGCGATGAAGTTGCGGTAGGGGTTGTCGGCGATCGGCTCCTGGGCGATGCGGTTTTCCGGCGTCAGCCCGCTTTTCAGTGCCCAGTCGGTGTTGACGACAGCGGCGTCGAGATCCTCCACCGAGCGGCCGACGATGCCGGCGTCGAGTTCCTTGATGGTGATGCCGCCGGGGTTTTCGGCGATGTCGGCTGTGGTGGCCAGAATGCCGGTGCCATCCTTCAGCTTGATCAGCTTGGCGCCTTCAAGCACGCGCAGGGCCCGGCCTTCATTGGAAGGATCGTTCGGCACGCCGATCACCGCGCCCTTGGCCAGATCGGCCACCTTGGCGTGTTTCTTCGAATATAGGCCGATCGGCCAGACGCCGGTATAGCCCACCCGCACAATGTGATAGCCCTGCGTCTTGATCTGGTTGTCGAGATAAGGCTGGTGCTGGAAGGCGTTGGCGTCGATCTCGCCGCGCTCCAGCGCCTCGTTCGGCTGGGTGTAGTCGTTGAAGACAACGGTCTGGATGATGAGGCCGGACTTCGCCGCCTCGGCGGTGACGACGCGCCAGACATCCTCGTCCTCGCCGGAAATGATGCCGACCTTCACCGCCTTCTTGTCTTCCGCATAGGCGGATGAAGGTGCCGCGAAAGTGACGAGGGCGACAGCCGAGGCAAGCAGCGCCGCAAGGCCGGCGCGGCGGGTGATCCTGGCAGACAGCGGGCCGGATTGGTTTTTCAAAGTGATGGTCATGGCGGTCCTCAATCGAAAAAGCCTTGGGAGGCGAAAAGGGTGGCGGCGCGGAATGCGAAGCCTGTCTTTATCGTTCACAAAGCCGGCTTTCCGTTCAAAGGACCGCTTTGCCCGGCGCATGGTATGTGCGGAATATCGTCTCAAAGATTCCGGCGATCGGAGCAGAACGAACCTCGCCTTCGCAGTTGCGAGATGACGAGGTGCAAAGTTTTTCCTACAAGAGGTGAAGCGAGGCGGAGCTTTCGGCGTCTTGCCTCATGCGGCTGGTTGCGCTAGCCCAAACCGACGATTTTCTCAGCTTCCCGAATACAGGTTCCCATGGCCCTCATCGACACCCGCACGCCCGACGCGAAACGCCTGATCCCCGGCGCCACCGGCGATTGGGAAGTGATCATCGGCATGGAGGTCCATGCCCAGGTGACTTCGGAAGCGAAACTGTTCTCCGGCGCCTCGACCGCCTTCGGTGCCGCGCCCAATGCCAATGTGTCGCTGGTCGATGCCGCCATGCCCGGCATGCTGCCGGTCATCAACGAAGAATGCGTGCGCCAGGCCATTCGCACCGGCCTCGGGCTGAAGGCCGAGATCAACCACAAGTCGGTGTTCGACCGGAAGAACTACTTCTACCCGGACCTGCCGCAGGGCTACCAGATCTCGCAGTTCAAGCAGCCGATCGTCGGCGAGGGCACGGTCATCGTCTCCGTAGGCCCGGACAAGAAGGGCGAGTTCGAGGATATCGAGGTCGGCATCGAGCGCCTGCATCTCGAACAGGACGCCGGCAAGTCGATGCACGACCAGCATCCGACCATGTCCTATGTCGATCTGAACCGCTCCGGCGTGGCGCTGATGGAGATCGTGTCGAAGCCCGACATTCGTTCCTCCGAAGAGGCCAAGGCCTACATCACCAAGCTGCGCACCATCGTGCGTTATCTCGGCACCTGCGACGGCAACATGGACGAGGGTTCGCTGCGCGCCGACGTCAACGTCTCGGTGCGCCGGCCGGGCGAGGGTTTCGGCACGCGCTGCGAGATCAAGAACATGAACTCCATCCGCTTCATCGGCCAGGCCATCGAATATGAGGCGCGCCGCCAGATCGCCATTCTGGAGGACGGCGGCAAGATCGATCAGGAAACCCGCCTGTTCGACGCGGTGAAGGGCGAGACCCGCTCCATGCGCTCCAAGGAAGAAGCGCATGACTACCGCTATTTCCCCGACCCGGACCTTTTGCCGCTGGAATTCGACCAGGCCTATGTCGATGCCTTGGCCAAGGACCTGCCAGAACTGCCGGACGACAAGAAGACGCGGCTGGTCGAGAAGCTCGGCCTCTCCGCCTATGACGCCTCGATCCTGGTCTCGGAAAAGGCGATTGCCGACTATTTCGAGCAGGTGGCGGCGGGCCGCGACGGCAAGACGGTGGCGAACTGGGTCATCAACGACCTGCTGGGCGCCTTGAACAAGTCTGGCAAAGCCATTGAAGAGACTCCGGTTTCGCCGGCTCAACTCGGCGGTGTCATCGACCTCATCAAGGAAGGCACCATTTCCGGCAAGATCGCCAAGGACCTGTTCGAGATCGTCTGGGCCGAGGGCGGCGACCCGAAGGAGATCGTCGAGAAGCGTGGCATGAAGCAGGTCACCGACACCGGCGCCATCGAAAAGGCAGTGGACGATGTGATCGCGGCCAACCCCGACAAGGTCGAGCAGGCGCGCGCCAAGCCGACCATGGCGGGCTGGTTCGTCGGACAGGTCATGAAGGCGACCGGCGGCAAGGCCAACCCGCAGGCGGTGAACGACCTGGTCAAGGCCAAGCTCGGCATCACGGAATAGTCGCCATGTTCGTGCGCACGGCGGGCGAGCGCGACCTTGAGACGATCAGGGCGCTGCTCGCCGAGACATGGCATGCCACCTACGACGCCATTTATGGCGTGGAGGGCGTGACGGCGATTTCCGAACACTGGCACTCCGTGACTTGGCTCAAACAGCTTTTGAGGCAACCGCGTTCGGAATTCATCGTTGCTGACACCGGTGCCGAGCTTGCCGGCGTGGCTCATGCGGTGATGAAGGAAGACGAACTGGTCGAAGTGACGGAACTCGACGTGCGCCCGTCAATGCAGGGCAGGGGCGTTGGTGGCCTGCTGCTGGCCGAACTGGAAGATTCTTTTCCTGAATGCAGGCTGATGCGGCTGGAGGTCGAGGAAAAGAACCAGCGCGCGCGGGACTTCTACCGGGCAAACGGCTTCGTCGAATTTGGCAGGCGCCCCGCCACTCAATGGGTCGACGCCATGATTGTGAGTATGGAAAAGCGGTTGGGGTGAAGGCGCGCCCTGCGTTTTTCTCGCGGGAGCGCGGCGCGCCTGTGGACCTGTCAGCTACAGGTGCAGGAAGGCCGACGCGGCGCCGCGGGCGCGCTGCCTGATCTTTCCCGGCTCAGGCGGTTCGGCAAGGCCGAGCAGCAGCTTCATCAACAGGTCGCCCCACAGCAACGCCAGGAACAGCTCCGTCAAATCGACAGTGTCTCCGACCAGCAGGCCGCGCGACCGCGCCTGTTCCAGGATCGCCGTCAACTCATTGCGCGCCGCCGCCCGGCCAATCGAATCCAACGCCCGCGCGATCTCCGGTGCCCGTTCGGCCTCGGCGATCGCCAGGCGAAAGACGCCCAGCACAACCGGGTCACTGATCTCGCGAAGCAGTCGCTCGCCGAATGCCGACAAAACGTCGGCGAGACTTTCGCGATCATCAAGCTCAGGCGTGCCGGCCAAAGGGCGCATGCGGCCGGCGCGCTCCGATATGCAGGCGACCAGCATGTCGTGCTTGTTGCCGACCAGCGCGTAGAGCTCGCGCTTGGAGACTTTGGCGCGGGTTGCGATCTCCAGCATGCTTGTCTGAGCATAGCCGTGCACGCCAAAGGCCGCGAAGGCGGCGTCGATGATGCGCGCCCGCGCCGGCTTCCGGTCCGCATCATCCGGCGGCGAGGTCTCGGATGCTGTTGCCACGGCGTCCTCCTTGACTTTGGTACCGATGGGTACCATCATAGCGGCCGATGTTGTCGCATTCCATCACTCATGCTGATCGGGCGGTCCCGACGGGAGATGTTTATGTCGCCGGCGACTATTTTCACAATCCAACTCGTCCTCGGCTATGTGCCATGGTTGCTGATATTAGGCACCTATGTGTTGCCGAAACTGAAGTCGATGGACCATTTCCAGGTGCAGCGCGCCATCGCCACGCTGCATAGTTTCCGCTTTTTCGGGCTGGTCTTCATCCTTCCCGGCGTCGTCGGTCCGGATTTGCCCGCAGGATTTGCGCCATCCGCTGCCTATGGCGATTTCATCACCGGGGTGCTGGCCATGGTTGCGCTGCAGGCGGTCCGGGTGCGGCCGCTGTTCTGGCTGTTCGTCGTCGCCTTCAACGTGGTGGGAACGGCCGATCTCATCATCAACTATTATCACGGCGTGCAGCTGGGGCTTCCGGATCGGGCTGGCGCACTGGCTGCTGCCTATTGGGTTCCGATCCTCTATGTACCGGCCTTGATGATCACCCACGTGCTGGCATTCTATCTGCTGGCCCGGCCGCAGCCCAAGACGGCTGAGATCATCGCCGGAGGGTTGGCGTCCTGACGCTCCGGATTGGGCAGAGCCCTCAAATCCCCGTCACCTCGATATTGTCGATGAGCCGTGTCGTGCCGAGCCAAGCCGCGGCTAAGATGCGCCCGGCGCGGTCGCGGCGCCAAGGCGCAAGCGTGTCGCTCTCGCGCGCTTCGACATAGTCGACGCGGCCGAAACCGGCCTCCAGGATATGCAGCCGGGCGGTTTCGAGCGTTTCTCCAGGATCGGCGCCCAGCTGAAGCGCCGATGCGGCGTGGCGCAGGATGGTGTTGAGCTGCCGGCCAACCGCCAGTTCCGCCGGCGAGAGGTAGGCGTTGCGCGAGGACATGGCCAACCCCTGCGCATCGCGCACGGTCGGCGCGCCGATCACTTCGACAGGGATATCGAGGTCGCGGCAGAGCTTCTTCACCACGCAGAGCTGCTGGTAGTCCTTCTCGCCGAAGATCGCGCAGTCTGGCAGCGCCTGCAGGAAGAGCTTGGCCACAACGGTGGCGACGCCGTCGAAAAAGGTCGGGCGGAAGTCCGTCTCGAGCCCGGCCGAGGGGCCGCCAATGGCAATTTTGGCGGCAAAACCGTGCGGATACATTTCCGCCGCCGTCGGCGTGAAGGCGAGTTGCACGCCGGCGTGCGCCAGCCGCTCGAGGTCGGCGGCAAGCTGGCGCGGATATTTGTCGAGGTCTTCGGTCGGCGCGAACTGCGTCGGATTGACGAAGATCGACACCACGCAGCGATCGGCACGTTCCAGCGCGATGCGCATCAGCGAGACATGGCCGTCATGCAGGGCGCCCATGGTCGGCACCATAGCGACGCTCAGGCCCTGGCTGCGCCAATCCCGCACCACGGCGCGAAGATCGGAAACAGTTTCAATGACTTGTGGCTGTTTCATGATTCTGCCTTGCCCTTGGGCTGGAAGACATGTTCGGGGCCGGGGAAGCTGCGGGCGCGCACCTCCGAGCCATAGCGTGCGGCCGCCTCGGCCACGATGTCGCGCAGCACGGCATATTCCTTGACGAATTTCGGCACGCGGTCGACGGTCAGCCCGATGGCGTCATCTATGACCAGGATCTGCCCGTTGCAGACCGCACTCGCGCCGATGCCGATGGTGGGAATGGCGGACCGGCGGGTGATTTCGGCGGCCACCGGTTCCATCGTGCCTTCGATGACCATTGAGAAGGCACCGGCGCGCTCGACCGCCTGTGCATCGGCAAGCAGCGCGGCAATGGCGTCGTCGGTGCCGCCCTTGATCTTGTAGCCGCCGTCCTTCTCCACCGACTGCGGCTGCAGCCCGATATGGCCCATCACCGGGATGCCGGCGCTGGTGATCGCGGCAATCTGCGCCTCCATGTCGACGCCGCCTTCCAGCTTGACCGCGTCGCAGCCGGTTTCGGCGATCAGCCGCCGGGCGGAGGCCAGCGCTTCGGCGGAGGAGTGCTCGTAACTGCCGGCCGGCATGTCGAGCACCACGCAGGCATGGGACGAACCACGCATCACCGCCTGGCCGTGCAGGATCATCATCTCCATGGTGGCACCGAGCGTCGTCTTGTGGCCGTGCAACACCATGGCGACGCTGTCGCCGACCAGGAGAAGATCGACATGCGGATCGAGCAGCCGGGCGATCGGATAGGTGTAGGCGGTCAGGCAAACGATGGGCGTGCCGCCCTTGCGGGCCATAAGCTCGGCAGGCGTGATGCGGGGCGTGGCCGCAGTCGCGTCGGAAGCCATCTTTCTCCTCCCTCGACGGACGGGCGGGGCCTGTCCGAGAGCCCGGCGGACCGGACCTGCTAGGGATACGGAGCGGCTAAGTTTTTTGCAAGTGCGAGATAATTATTGAGCAATTGCGAAAAGATAGACGCTTGCCTTCTCCCGCAAGGGGAGAAGGAGAAGCAGCAACCATCTAAACCCTTGCCTTCCGCCGAGTGGAGCGCCATAAGCAGGCAACCGCATACGCCCGCGAGGACCAGCATGGCAGGCTTTCTGACGCAGTTTTTCACCTGGTGGAACGGCCAGACGCTGGGCACGCGTTTCCACACCTGGCGCCACGGCAAGAAGGTCGGCCAGGACGAGTTCGGCAACGTCTATTACGAAGGCGGCATCAATTCGGACGGCCTGACCCGTCGTTGGGTGATCTATGCCGGAAAGTCGGAAGCTTCGGCGATCCCGCCCGGCTGGCACGGCTGGATCCATCACCGCGTCGACGTTGCGCCGGTCAACGAGACCTACAAGCCGCGCGAATGGCAGAAGCCGTATCAACCGAACTTGACCGGCAGCCCCGCCGCCTACCGGCCGAAGGGTTCCATTCTCGGCACGCAGCATCGTCCCCAGGTGACGGGCGACTACGACGCCTGGACGCCGGGTTCCTGAGCCGGTTTGGGCTCTCGCTATATTCGGGTTCTCGCCACATTTGCCGTTTAGCTGGTTCGCTTCGCCGGAACGCTCTACCTTTGGGCGTCGAGAATCAATTGCCCAAAGACGGGTCGTCCGTATGAAATCTTTCAGCCGCCTTTCGACCGGTGCCTTGGCAGCGATGCTGGCGGTTGCTCACCCGCTTCATGCGAATTCGCAGCAGATGCCCTGGGACCCGCCGGCGAACGAAACGCCGTCCAATGTGCCGTTCCAGGTCCAGCCGGACCCGAATCTCGGTCAGCCCATGCAGGAGCAGCCTGACCAAGGCCAGCCGGCTGAACAAGCCGCTCCGGGTCAGACAGTCAAGCCGCAACCTGCCCAGAACCAGCCCGGCCAAAACCAACCCGCCCAAAGCAAGCCTGCCCAGAACAAGGCGGCCAAGGAACAACCTTCCCACACGCCGGCGGTCGAGCGCGTCGCCAATCCGGTCGCTGAATTCTCCGGCATCGACAAGATCACCGGCCGCATCATTTCGTTCGACGTCTATATCGACGAGACGGTGCAGTTCGGCGCGCTGCAGGTCACCCCGCGCGTTTGCTATTCGCGCCCGGGCGCCGATGCGCCGAAGACCGATTCCTTCGTCGAGGTGGATGAGATCACGCTGGACCGCAAGATCCGCCGCATCTTCACCGGCTGGATGTTCGCCGAAAGCCCCGGCTTGAATGCCGTCGAGCACGCCGTTTATGACGTCTGGCTGAAGGGCTGCAAGCAGAAGTCCGACGTGCCTGCGCCGCAGGCGCCCAACACGCCGTCGTCCGGCGCTCCGGCCAAGGTCAACGCCAAGAAGTAGCTGGCGGCGGCCTGCCGCTACCGACGCGTCGCATGATCAGGTCAGCTCCGCCATGAAGCGCGCGCGGTATTCGGTCGGGCTGATGCCGACATGCCTGCGGAAATGGTGCCGAAGCGTGTAGGCGCTGCCAAAGCCGACGGCTTCGGCGACGTCGTCGATGCTGAGGGGCCGCCGGCACAACAACTGCTTTGCCCATGCGATGCGTTCTTCGACGAGCCAATCGCCGGGCGAGGTTCCGGTCGCGTCGGCGAATCGGCGCACGAAGGTTCGGGCGCTCATCCGGCATTCGGCGGCCATGGCCTCGACGGTCCAGCGCGACTGCAGATTGGCGCGAAGCGTGTCGAGCAGCGGGGCGATCTCCGAGCCCTTGCGGTGAGGCACCGGTCGTTCCAGAAACTGCGCCTGTCCGCCGGCGCGGTGCGCGGGCATTACCAGCCGCCGCGCAACCGAGTTCGCGGCGACGGCGCCAAAATCCTGCCGCACGATCTCGATCATCAGGTCTATGCCCGCCGCGCTGCCGGCGGAAGTCAGGATGCGGTCGTGCTCGCGGTAGAGCGAGGTTTCGTCGACGGTAATGCCGGGAAAACGGCGCCGAAACGGTTCGGCATAACGCCAATGCGTTGTGGCCGTGCCGCCATCCAGCAATCCTGTCGCCGCCAGCACGAAGGCGCCCGAACAGATCGACGCTAGGCGTGCGCCCCTGGAATGGGCATCGCGAAGTCGCCGGCACAACTCCTCGGGCACCGGAGCATCGGCGCCGCGCCAGCCCGGAACGACAATGATGTCCGCCTGCTCGATCAGTTCGGGCGCGCCGTCGGCCACCAGCCTGAGGCCGCCATGGGCGCGCATCGGGCCCTCATCGACCGGGCAACTCGCGAAGCGATACCAGTTCGGGCCCATTTCGGGCCGTGCCAGGCCGAAGATTTCGGCGACGATGCCGAATTCGAACGTGCACAGGCCGTCATACAACAGCGCAACGACGAGCGGTTCGGAAGGGTTTGGCATGATCTTTACGTATATTGTCATTCACGCCATTTGCAAGCCGGCGCGCAGGAGATGACAAGGGGCGGACCAAAGGAGAGACGCCATGCCGAGCTATGTAACCGCCGTGAAGCCGGCGCCAAGCGACCGCGCCCGCGCGCATTTCGTCGCCGAATTCGAGTTTGAAACCGACTGCTGGGATGTTCACGAATCGCTGTCGAAAGGTGCTGATTTCGTACTGCTCGATGTGCGCAGCCCGGCCATGTTTGCGAAGGGGCACGTTCCCGGCGCGATCAACCTGCCGCACGGCAAGATCGTAAGGTCGAAGATGGAGGCGTGGGACGAGGAGACCATCTTCGTCGCCTATTGCTCAGGGCCGCATTGCAACGGCGCTGCGCGCGGCGCCTTGCGCCTTGCCGAGCTCGGAAGGCCGGTCAAGATCATGAGCGGCGGCATCAGCGGCTGGCGGTATGAAGGTTTCGAACTGGCGGCCGGTTCGTGACGGTTCGTTGAGCCAATACGCCGCCTGTGGCAGGAGCAGGGCGCAGGTAACCAGGGGAAGATCGGCCGCGTCCCCGCGGCCGATCTTCAGCGGTCCATTCCTTAGAATGAAATCTTCAGCTGCGACCTGAACCCATTGTCGCGCGCCTTGCCGGCGAACTGGCCGCTATAGGAGACACCGAGCGTGGCAACGGGCGATACCGCAAAATCAACGCCGGCGTCGATCACCGCGGCATTTTCGGCGATCGGCGTGCCCGTTACCGTGAAGGCGCCGCCATTGGCAAAAGCAAGCCCCGACTGCGGAACGACATCGCCAAAGGCATGACGCCAGCCGATCATGCCGCGTGCCGATGCCTTGACATCGCCCAGCGTGAAATCGGTCTCGGCGCGCAAACCAATGGTGGTGAACGTCGCATCTGACGCGGCTGAGCTGGCGGTGAGTGCCGCGGCATTGCCTTTTTCGGTAAAGCCGTCGTTCCGGACGCTGACATAAGCGAGGCCGACAAAAGGTTCGAAATGGAGCGCATCCGTATCGAAGCGGTAGCCGGCCTCGCCGAAGACCTGCGCGGTTCCGGCATCGTAGTCGGCGGCAAGGGCGTCCGAGAACCCGCTAAAGTCGACGGTGCGGGCTGTTTCCAGCTTATGCCTGGTGTAGGCGCCGCCGGCGCGTAGGCCAAACGCCCCCCACTGGCCGCCGCCAAAGACGCCGAGATGGTAGTTGTCGCTATTACCGGACGATGCGCGGGCATCCAAGTCGAAGCTGGTGTGGCTGTAACCGGCAACCAGGCCGGCGCGCCAATGATCGCCGATCGCGGCATCGCCGCCCATCAGCAGCCCTCCGGTGGAGCGATCGAACCTTGCTGTATTGGCGCCGCCGTCCCATCGTCCCCAGGAACCGAAGGCGTCCGCCCAGAGGGCGAGCTTGTCGGGATCCTCAATGGCAATGTCCGTGCCACCGGGGCCGAAGGACATGATCGGCAAGGCGGTCGGGCCTGTATCGCGGGATGTTGCGCGCAGCCGGGCCAACACCGCGTCACGCATGGCGTGGCTGTCCTCCAGGAGCATGCTTTTGATCGAGGCATGCATCTCGCCGGACAAGAGATCGAATGCGCCGCGGGCCGAAGCCGCATCCAGCACCAGCAGGCGGTTGTAGAGCGCCAGTGAGGCTCCCTTCTGCTCAAGCCTGTCCAGGGCGCCTGCCGTGGCGTACTGGTTCTGCGTCTGCGTCACCGTAGTGAAAAGCGGCGGCGCTTCGGGCTTGGGTTTGACGATTGGCGGCACTACCACCACAGGAGGTGTTTTCGTCGCGATCACCAGGGCCACGGCGTTGGCCGTGTGGTTGAGATCAGCCTGGAGAAACGCGGATTTCGACAGAACTGTCGGGTCGAATGTTCCGACTACGCCGCCTGCCGCGGTCAGGATCGTGTAGCTTTGGCCATTCCGGTAGCTGGCCTCGGGATCGAGCGCGGTCACGGAAACGGTGCCGCCCTGCAATATCGCCTTGCCGGTAATGCTCAACAGGTCCGCTGTGCCGCCCCCGCCGATTTCGACGGCATAGACCGACCCGCTTCCCAGCGTGAGATCGCCGGCTACGTGTAGCGTTCCGATGGAATTGCCGGGTGCCACGGTCGCGCCGCTGGTGACGATGGTGGTGCCTAGCGTGCCGTTGCCTTCCAGCAAGGCGCCGGCGCCGACGGTCGTCGCCGCGTTGAAATTGCCATTCACGGAAAGCTCGCCCGCGACGATCTTTATGCCATTGGCAAACGTTCCGCTGCCCGTCAATTTCCAGACACCACCGCTGGAATCGACCTCAAGCGCGGCAATGTTGAGGATGTCGCTGGAAAGCGTGCTGCTGCCTGCACCGGTGAGCCGCAAGGTATTGATGCCCGCTTCGCCGTCTATCTTGCCGTTGACGATCACACCCGTCGCGATCTCGAGTTTGGAATCGCCAGAGCCGAGCTTGATATCGCCCTGAATGTTGCTGCCCTGGCCAAGCTTGAGGTCGAATGTTCCCGAGCCGCCCTGGATGGCGGCCGCCCGGCCCGAAATCGTGGCGTTGCTGACCGTCATGGTGGTCTTGCCACTGTCTCGGAATATCACGCCGACGCCGGTGGCGTCGGTCATGCCGCCGGTGATCGAGCCGCCGCTCACGGCCACGGTGGTATCGCCCTTGGTCAGGACCGAAAGGCCGTGCCGTCCACCTTCGAGCTTGCCAGCAGTTTGCTTGAAGGACGCGACGCCTGTCCCCGTATGCAACGCAACCGCGTGAAGCGTGGTGCCTTGTATCGTGCCGGAGTTGGTGACATCGGCGGTTCCGCCGGAAACGAACATGCCGAGATCTCGCCCCTTGATGAGGCCCGAATTGTCGGCGACGACTGCGCCGTTCACCATCATCACGGAGGAAGTCTGGCTCGTGGCGCCGACAGCGCTATAGGTGCCGGAGTTTATGAAGTTGATATCTCCGGCGCTATAGAATGTCTGGCCTACATTGGTGAATTCGATGGTTCCGGAATTGTTGACGGAACCGCCTTTGCTCATGGTGATGCCGTACGGGTAGCCGTAGTCGTTACCATTGCCTGAGATCGAGCTCTTGTTGATAAAAGTGCCGGGCGCGTTGCCGAAGGCCACGCCGCCTACGATTGTGCCTCGATTTTCGGCGACACCTCCCGCATCGATGTAGATGGCGGCGCCTTTCTGTCCACGGATTATGCCGTCATTCTGGACATTGCCGAGGCTGCTCCGGATTTCTATTCCGGTTTGCGTGCCTTCGACCTGGCCGGTGGACGAGACGTTGACCGTTCCGCCACCGAGAAGCTGAATGGCGTTGTACGTGTCTGCGCCGGGGAGAACCTTGAGGCTGCCATCGACATTGATTGTCCATGTGCCGAACGGAGCGACACTGCCTGTCCAGATGGCGTTGTTGTTGTTGAGAGTGATGGAACCGCTGTTTGTAACGTGGAGGGTTCCGATCGGGCCGGACAACAGAATGGGCACCGTCCGCGGCACTGAAAGCGTGAATTGTGCCGCTGCTTGGGAAGCCCACATGGCGGTGGAAATGGCGACAACGGACGCCGTTGCGATCACGCCTGATCGCCCAAATGCTTTGTACTGCAAAATGCCCCCTGCCGGAATTTACGGGTCACCAGCCGGTGTATTCAATCCACCGACGCCCGAATTCCGATTGTTGTTTGAAACCCACCCAGTCCCGTGACCATAGGTAAGCGTGCGCTAAAAAGATAGCCCATCTGCTTGAAATGCCCGGCTTTTTTGATTTGGTCCAACATCGGGGCATCAATCGAACCAGCCGAAATGCCAGGTGCTAGAAGTCGGCGCGACCCTGCAAGGCGGCGGCCAGCATCTTCTCGTAGCGGGCGCGTGGCACGTCGACGGCGCCGAAGCGCTTCAGGTGCTCGGTGGTGAACTGGGTGTCGAGCAGGGCAAAACCGCGCGCGTTCAGCCTTTGCACCAGATGGACAAGGCAGATTTTCGAGGCGTCGGTCTCGCGCGAAAACATGCTCTCGCCGAAGAAGACGCGCCCCAGCGACACGCCATAGAGCCCGCCGACCATTCGGCCTTCCTGCCAGGCCTCGACCGAATGGCAATGCCCCATCTCGTGCAGTTTCACATAGGCTTCGCGGATCGGCGCATTGATCCAGGTCGACTGGCGCACTTGGCGCTGTTCGGCGCAGGCATCGATGGTCGCGGCAAGGTCGTGGTCGAAGCGGATGTCGAAGGGTGCCTTGCGTATCGTCTTGGCAAGGCTTTTCGGCACATGGAAATCGTCGAGCGGAATGATGCCGCGCGTTTCCGGCCGCACCCAGAACACCTCCGGATCGTCGGCGCTCTCGGCCATCGGGAAGACACCCGAGGCATACGCCTTGAGCAAAAGGTCGGTCGGGATGCGATAGCCGGGCGCGAAGGGGCGAGTCATTGGGCCTTTATAGCGCGCCTGGTGCATGGCCTTCGAGATGTCGAAAAGTGCGATGCCGCCAGTCTCGCCGGGAGGAAGATGCCCTTCTCCCGTAAAAGAGAAGGGCCTGCCATTTTTTACTCGGCCGTGGCTGCCAGGTACTTTTCCAGCCAGTGGATGTCGTAGTCGCCATTGGCGATATCGGCATTGCCGACCAGGTCGCGGAACAGCGGCAGCGTCGTCTTGATGCCGTCGACCACGAATTCGTCGAGCGCGCGGCGCAGCCGCATCATGCATTCGACGCGGTTGCGGCCGTGCACGATCAGCTTGCCGATCAGGCTGTCATAGTAGGGCGGGATCTTGTAGCCCGAATAGACGCCGGAATCGACGCGAATGCCCAGGCCGCCGGGTGTATGGAAATGCGTGATCGTGCCGGGCGATGGCGTGAAGGTGCGCGGGTCCTCGGCGTTGATGCGGCACTCGATGGCGTGGCCGTTGAACTTGATGTCCTCCTGCCGCACCGAAAGCCCGCCGCCGGAAGCGACGCGGATCTGCTCGTGCACCAGGTCGATGCCGGTGATCGCTTCCGTTACCGGATGCTCCACCTGCAGGCGGGTGTTCATCTCGATGAAGTAGAATTCGCCGTTTTCGTAGAGGAATTCGATGGTGCCGGCACCCGAATAGCCGAGATCGGCGACCGCCTTGGCGCAGATGCCGCCGATGCGGGCGCGGGCTTCCTCGTTGAGGGCAGGCGAGTTCGCTTCTTCCCAGACCTTCTGGTGACGGCGCTGCAGCGAACAGTCGCGCTCGCCGAAATGCACGCCATTGCCAAAACCGTCGCCGAACACCTGCAATTCGATATGGCGCGGCTTCTCGAGATATTTCTCGATATAGACCGCGTCGTCGCCGAAGGCCGCGCCCGCTTCCGACCGGGCCGTGGCAAGCGCCACTTCCAGATCGTCTTCCGTGCGCGCCACCTTCATGCCGCGTCCACCACCGCCGGCTGAGGCCTTGATGATGACCGGGTAGCCGATCTCGGCGGCCACGCGCTTGGCTTCCTTTTCGTCGGTGACCGCGCCTTCCGAACCTGGAACGACCGGGATGCCGAGGCGCTTGGCAGTGCGCTTGGCCTCGATCTTGTCGCCCATGATGCGGATATGGTCGCCCGAGGGGCCGATGAAGGTGATGTTGTGCGCCGCCAGGATGTCGGCGAACTTGGCGTTCTCCGACAGGAAGCCATAGCCCGGATGCACGGCATCCGCACCGGTGATCTCGCAGGCGGCGACGATCTGATGGATGTTGAGGTAGCTGTCGCGCGACGGCGGCGGGCCGATGCACACGCTCTCGTCGGCAAGGCGCACATGCATGGCGTCGGCGTCGGCAGTGGAGTGCACGACAACGGTCTGGATGCCGAGTTCCTTGCAGGCGCGCAGGACCCTCAGTGCGATTTCGCCGCGATTGGCGATCAGGATCTTCTGGATCATTCCGTCCGTCCCCGCGCCTTACTCGATCACGACGAGCGGCATTCCGTATTCGACCGGCTGCGCGTCCTCGATCAGGATCGCCGTCACCGTGCCGCCGCGCGGCGACGGGATCTGGTTCATGGTCTTCATGGCTTCGATGATCAACAGCGTCTGGCCTTCCTTCACCTTCTGGCCGATCTCGACGAAGGGCTTGGCGTCGGGCGAGGGGGCGAGATAGGCGGTGCCGACCATGGGCGAGGGGACCGCGTTCTTGGAAACATCGGCCGGGCTTGCCGCTGCCGCCGGCGCAGCGGCGGTTGCCGCGGCCTGCTGGGCAATCATGGGCGCCGGCGCCGCGATGGCGTGAACCGCCGGTGCATGGCGCGAGACGCGCAGCTTCAGATCGCCGAGCTCGACTTCGATCTCGGTTAGATTGGTGTCGTTCAGGATGCCCGCGAGATCGCGGATCAGTTGCTGATCAACACCGGTTTTCTTCGTCGTCATGTCCGACCCTTCTTTTGTCTTTCCGCTCATATGCGAGCGGCAAGCGCCTGCAGCGCCAGCGTGTAGCCAAGCGGCCCGAAGCCGCAGATCATGCCCACGGCGTGCGGGGCGATCCTGGACACATGCCGGAACGGCTCGCGCGCGTGGATGTTCGAGAGATGCACTTCCACGACGGGCAACGGGGCAACGCCCCTGATGGCGTCGTGGATGGCGATCGAGGTGTGAGTGTAGGCGCCGGCATTGATGACGACGCCGGCCGCAAGCTCGCCCGCTTCCTGGATCCAGTCGACCAGATGGCCTTCATGATTCGACTGGCGGAAGTCGACGGTCAGCCCGAGTTCGGTTCCTACCTTCACGCAATCGGCGGCGATGTCGTCCAGTGTCTTGTCGCCATAGATGGACGGCTCGCGTTTGCCGAGCATGTTGAGGTTGGGACCGTTGAGGACGAAAACCGTTTTCAAAAAAATGGCACCTTTCCCCGCGCCGAACGTAGCCGGCGCGCCGGACCTCTATAATGGGCATAACCGGCCGCGAAAAGAGCGCAAGTGCGTTCTTGCCCTGTCCACAGCGCGAACGCGCCGCTTCCGGACGGACTGGCCCGCCCGGCTACGGCGCGGAGACGCTCTACAGCGTCGGCTTGGCCGTCTTGATCTTCTGCTCCAGAACATCGGCACCGAGCGCGCCGAACACGACCTCGTTGCCGATGACATAGGAAGGCGTGCCGGTGATCGCCAGCTTGTTGGCGAGATCATAGGTCTTGGCGAAGCGCTCGATGATCGCCGGGTCCTTCATCGCTTCGCGCAGCTTGGCCTCGTCGGCGCCCAGCGAAACCGCGACCTTGATGGCGACGTCCTCGGTGGCGCGGGTCTGGCCGCCGAGCAGCTCCAAATGGAATTCGCCGGCCTTTTGCGGCATCAGCTTCTGGAAAGCCTGCGAAACGACGTGCGCCTTCTGCGAATCCGGGCCGAGGATCGGGAATTCCTTGAGCACGAAACGCAGGTCCGGATTGGTCTTGGTGAGCGCAGCCATGTCGGACATGGCGCGTTTGCAGAAGCCGCAATTGTAGTCGTAGAACTCGACGATCGTCACCTTGCCCTTCGGATTGCCGACGACGGTGTCGAAGGCCGAATTGAAGATCGCGTCCTTGTTTTCCTTGATGACGCCGAGCGCCGCGAGCTTCTGCTCGTCCTTCTGCTTGGCCTCCAGCGCGTCCTGCACTTCGAGCAGGATTTCCGGGTTCTTCAGGAGGTAGTCGCGCACGATCTCCTCGACCTGAGCCTTGTCGAGTTTGGTGTCGGCAAGGGCCGGGCGGGTGGCGCTGGCGGTGAAGCCGACGGCAAGGGCGGCGAAGGCGGCAACCGCCCCGACGGTGCCGAGCAAATGGGTCTTGTTCATGGTCGTCTTTCCTCTCGCCTGTCTTGGCTTGCGCCGGTCCTGTTCAGGATATGGTGGGCGCTTCAGTTGGAATCCTTTGGCAGCGCCTTGGCGCCGATGATGTCCTGGGCACGCACCCAGGCCGGTTCGCCGGGCTTGAGCAGCTTCTGTGCTCGCATGGCGAAGATCTTGGCGTCCTTGCTGGCGCCTTGGTAATAATAGCCTTCGGCGGTCGCCAGTTCGGCCCGGCCCACTTCGCCGAGCTCGCCATAGGCCTGCGCCAGGAAGCGGTAGCCGGCGGCGTTCTCGCGGTCGCGTTCGAGGCCGCTGGAAATCTGCGCGACGGCCTGTTTCAGGGTTTCGGGCGTGCGTTGCGCAAGCAGCGCCTGGCCGTAGGAGACCGACAGCAGGCCCGATTTAGCCGGGTCGAGGCTGACCGCCTTGGAATAGGCCGCCGCCGCTTCCTTCGCCCGGTTGGCCTTCATCAATATGTCGCCGCGCAATTCGTAGAGATACGGGTTCTTCGGCTGGCCCTTGAGCAGGGCGTCGGTCTTCGACAGAGCCGAATTCGGATTGCCGGTCAGATAGGTGGTAATGGCGTCGCCATACTGGATGGCGACCGTGTCCGGGTTCTTGCGCAGAAGCCGCGACGTTGCTGCCTGGCCCTGGGTGAAGGCGGCGATCTTGACCCGCATCATGTCATGACGCTGCTGCAGGCCCGGCGCGTCCTTCTTGTCCAGATAGGGGCTCTTGGCGACCAGTTCCTGCAGGTTGGCGATGCGTTCCTGCGGCATCGGGTGGCTGATGCGGTAAGGGTCGACGCGCGCGCCGGAGAGCGACAGCGCGCTCTGGAAGCGCTTGAAGGTCTTCAGCATGCCGGCGCCGGACTGGCCGGTGGCGTTGAGGTAGGTGATGGCGGAGCGGTCGGCGGTTATCTCCTCGCTGCGCTGATAGGCAAGCAGCGAACGCTGCGCCATCTCGGTGCCGCCGGTGGCGAGGCCCATGCCGGCGCCCGCCAGGCCGCGGCTGTCGGTGGCGGCACCGGCAACCAGCGCGCCGGCGCCGAGCAGGCCGGCGACAATCGCCATGGTCTTGGCGCGTTCGAGCTGGTCGCGCAGCCGCTGCTGGTGGCCGCCCGCGATGTGTCCAGTTTCGTGCGCCAGAACGCCGATCACCTCGTTCGGCGTCTCCGCCTGCATCAGCGTGCCGGTGTTGATGAAGACGCGGCGGCCGGCGACGAAGGCGTTGAAGCTCGGATCGTTGACCAGCACGATCTGCAGGCCGGCATTGGAGAGCCCCGCCGCCTTGAAGATCGGCTTGGCATAGTCGCGAACCAGCGCTTCGATCTCGGCGTCGCGCACCACCGGCACGTTCTGGGCGAAGGCGGAGACGGTGCCGGTCAAGGCCACCGCCGTGCCGAGCGCCAGCGTCATCAGGGCACGCGCAGTCCTGGCGATCCTCGGTCCCGGTCGTGAAAGGCTCAGCATGATGTGTACACTGGTAGACGAGGCAGTTGACGATGAAAAGGCGGCGGGCGAAAACTTACCGAACTTGTGATCCCCATCAATCGGGCAATTGTGCGGCGTACGCTCGGCCAGTCCGACGTGTACTGCAGCGACTGCCGCCGGGAGTTGTCGTTAACAATGGTAGTTTCGCTTTCGCGGCGCGGTGACGTCGAGCCTTTCCACGCCATGGACGTCCTCGCCGGTGCCAATCGGCTGATCGCGCAGGGCAAGGATGTCATCTCGATGGCTGTCGGCCAACCGTCCGATCCCGCCCCGGCAATCGTGCGCGAAGCGGCGGCCGCGGCCCTTAAAGCGGGTCGCATCGGCTATACCGACGCGCTTGGCCTCGCCGCGCTGCGCCGTGCGATCGCAGCGCATTATGGTGAGCATTACGGGCTCGACGTGGCGCCGGAACGCATTGCCGTCACCACCGGTTCCTCGGCCGCCTTCAACCTGGCATTCCTGGCGATGTTCGATGCCGGCGACCGCGTCGCCATCGCCGCGCCTGGCTATCCGGCTTATCGCAACATCATGGCGGCACTCGGCATCGAGGTGGTGGAGATCGAGCTGGAGGGCGCCGCTTATCTGCACGCCGAGCATCTGCGCGCCGCGCACGCCGACAAGCCCTTGAAAGGCGTGCTGTTCGCCAGTCCGGCCAACCCGACCGGCGCCGTCATCCCGGCCGACGCGCTGAAGGAGCTGGTCGAGACGGCCGACACGCTCGGCATCGCGGTAATTTCCGACGAGATCTATCATCGGCTTGCCTATAATGCGCCCGACACCACGGCGCTGGCATTCGGCCGCGACGTCACCGTGATCAACTCCTTTTCCAAATATTATTGCATGACCGGCTGGCGCATCGGCTGGATGGTGCTGCCGCAGCCACTGGTCAGGCCGGTCGAGCGCATCGCCCAGAGCCTCTACATCTCGGCGCCCGAACTGTCGCAGGTTGCCGCCATCGAGGCGTTCAAGGCGACGGCGGATCTGGAGGCGGTCAAGGCCCGCTATGCCTGGAACCGCGAATTGCTGATGAAGCGGCTGCCGGAACTCGGCTTTGCGCTGGCGGCGCCCATGGACGGTGCCTTCTATGCCTTCTGCGATGTCTCGCGGCTGACCAACGACAGCATGGCGTTCGCCGGGCGCATGCTGGGAGAGGCCCATGTCGCCGCAACGCCTGGCCGCGATTTCGACCTCTTGCAGGGACACCGCACCATGCGCTTTTCCTATGCGGGAAGCCATGACGAGATCGTCGAGGCGGTCAGTCGGCTAGAGCGCTGGTTGAAATAGGCAAGGGGGCTCTTCGCCGTCTTCGTTCACGATTTCGCGACTGGGCGGGAACGGCCGGTGCACTTGCGCGTTGTTATGCAGGCAACAACTCATGGAGGCACAAATGCGCGCCATGAACCTTATAACCCTCATCCTGGTCATTCTCGGCGGCCTGAACTGGCTGGCCGTGGGCGTCGTTGGCTACGACGTTCTCGGTACGCTGTTCGGAGGTAGCGGCGGCGCTGCGGCCCGTCTGGCTTACGTGATCGTAGGCCTGTCGGCCGTGTGGCAGCTGATGCCGTTCGTGCAGGCCTTCAGCGAGGGCGAGGTTTCGGCGGAGCGCCATATCCGCCATCACTGACAGTGTGCGACGACGAAAAAGGGCGACGGCATTCGTGCCGTCGCCCTTTTGCTGTTCATGTCTCAAAGCCGCGATCGACGGAAGCGGCTGGCTTCCGTCACGCTAGCCTTGCCCGGGGCTAGAAGAAACCCTTGCGCTGCCACCAGCCGCCGCGCTTCGGCTTTTCCTCGCCCGCGCCTTCGGTCTCGGTCGTGACGACCGAGGAAACCACCGGCGCGGCGGGAGCCTCGGTGGCGGCCGCCTTGCGGCGCGTCGCGCGTGGCTTCTTTTCGGCCGGAGCTTCCGGTGCTGCCGGCGCCGGCTCGACGACGATCGCGGCGGGCGCTTCGGCAGCGGCGGCCGCCTCAGCTGCTGCGGCTTCCGCCTCGGCCTTCTTCGACTTCGCGGTACGGCGCGGTTTCTTCGGCTTTTCGGCTGGTGCTTCCTCGACCACGGGCGCTGGTTCGGCGACCACCTCGGCCACGGGTGCCTCGGCGACAGCCTCGGCCTTTTCGTCGGCCGCTACGGCTTCAGCCGTCTCGTCGCCGGCCTCGCCGTCTTCCTTGCGGTTGCGCTTGCCGCCGCGCTTGCCGCGCCGGCGCTTCTTAGCCGCGCCATCGTCGTCGGCCTCGGCAGCAGCGCTTGCCTCGGCATCGGCGCTCGCAGCCTCGGCCGCAACGACCTCAACCTCGTCGTCGGCTTCGTCTTCGCCATCAGCCGAGACGGCGTTTCCGTCGTCAGCCGAAGCCGGTGCGGCGTGATCGCGATCCTTGCCGCCACGACGCCGGCGGCGACGACGACGCTTGCGGTCGCGCTGGCTGTCGCCGTCGCGGGCCTGCTGGCTCGCCTGCGGCTGTTCGCTCTCGGCCTCGGCTTCGTCCTCTTCCTCGACGACGATGTCGTCTTCCGGCTCCTCGATCTCGATCGGGATCGGCTGTTGGCGCACTTCGACGAAACCTTCCGGCTTCTCGGCCAGCGCGCCGCGCGTGATCTGGTAATGCTGTGAGCCGACCGTCTCGTCGGCCTCGACGGTGATGGTCAGGCCGAAGCGGCTTTCCAGCTCCACCAGCGTCGCGCGTTTATGGTTGAGAACATAGAGCGCGGTGGCCGCCGGGGTGCGCACGGTAATGTGGCTGCGCGAATCCTTGAGCAGGAATTCCTCGATCGCACGCACGACCAGCAGTGCCACCGACGAATCGGACCGCACATGGCCGGTGCCGCCGCAATGCGGGCACGGCTTCATGGTCGATTCCAGAACCGAGGCGCGAATGCGCTGGCGGCTCATTTCCAGAAGGCCGAAATGCGAGATGCGTCCGACCTGGATGCGCGCGCGGTCGTTCTTCAGGCAATCCTTGATCTTCTTTTCGACGGCCCGGTTGTTCCGGTTCTCTTCCATGTCGATGAAGTCGATGACGATCAGGCCGGCGAGATCGCGCAGCCTGAGCTGGCGCGCCACTTCATCGGCCGCCTCCAGATTGGTCTGGAGCGCGGTATCCTCGATGGAATGTTCGCGCGTCGAGCGGCCGGAGTTCACGTCGATGGAGACGAGAGCTTCGGTCTGGTTGATGATGATGTAGCCGCCGCTCTTCAGCGTCACCTGTGGCTGCAGCATCTTGTCGAGTTGCGCCTCGATGCCGTTGCGGGCGAAAATCGGCGATGTGTCGCGATAGGGCTGGACCATCTTGGCATGGCTGGGCATCAGCATGCGCATGAAGTCCTTGGCCTCGCGATAGCCGTCCTCGCCGGCCACAAGGATCTCGTCGATCTCCTTGTTGTAGAGGTCGCGCACCGAGCGCTTGATCAGCGAGCCTTCCTCATAGACGAGGGCAGGGGCCGTCGACTGCAGGGTCAGGTTGCGGACGTTTTCCCACAGCCGCATCAGATATTCGTAGTCGCGCTTGATCTCCGCCTTGGTGCGGCTTTCGCCGGCGGTGCGCAGGATGACGCCCATGCCCTGCGGCACTTCGAGGTCGGTGACGACTTCCTTCAGCCGCTTGCGGTCCTGGGCGTTGGTGATCTTGCGCGAGATACCGCCGCCACGCGCCGTATTCGGCATCAGCACCGAGTAGCGGCCGGCGAGCGACAGATAGGTGGTCAGCGCCGCGCCCTTGTTGCCGCGCTCTTCCTTGACGACCTGCACCAGCAGGATCTGGCGGCGCTTGATGACTTCCTGGATCTTGTACTGCTTGCGCACCGGCTTGCGGCGGTTGCGGATTTCCTCGAGTGCATCCTCGGCACCAACCGATTCGATCTCGTGTTCGTCGGAATGGGCGACCGGAACCTCTTCCAGCATGCCGCGATCCGAATCGGCGGCGGGCGCGTGGTCTTCGGTCGCGTGTTCTTCGCTGTGATGGGCCTCGTCGCCGATGGTTTCCACCACCTCGACGGTTTCCGAAATCACGTCGACTTCGACGCTGGCCGCGATCGAGCCGCCCTTGGCGCTCTCGTTCTCGCCGTCGCCATTGGTCTCGACGCCTTCATGGGCGTCATCAGAGGCCTCGGCGACGCTGTCGTCGCCGTTTTCACCGTTTTCGCCGGTCGAGGCGTCGCGCTTGCGTTCGCCGCGCTCGCGGTTGCGGCCGCGACGTCTGCCGCGACGTCCGCGGTTGCGGTCCTGGCGCTCGTCGCCGTCGCCATTCTCGTCGTCTTCCTCGTCCTCGGCCTGCTCGGCCTCGGCGCGCAGCAGCGCCTGACGGTCGGCGACCGGGATCTGGTAATAGTCGGGATGGATTTCGGAGAAGGCGAGGAAGCCGTGGCGGTTGCCGCCATATTCGACGAAAGCCGCCTGAAGCGATGGCTCTACACGCGTTACGCGGGCGAGGTAGATGTTTCCTTTGAGCTGCTTCTTGTCTTGCGATTCGAAGTCAAATTCTTCAATGCGGTTACCGCGAATGACGACGACGCGTGTTTCCTCCGGGTGGGAGGCATCGATTAGCATCTTGTTGGGCATTATTGTGTTTCCTCCCGGCAGCCGCCAGCGGCGGCGAGCGGAACGATGTCCACTGCCGTGATGCTGCGTTTGCGTGCGTGCCGGATATTTGATCGTCCGCAGTGGGCCGCTTCAGGGTGATGGCGGTGCCGCCCGCAGCCATGATGGCGCGGTTGAATGCGGACCTTTCCAATATAGTGCCTGAAACCGTCAAAACCGAACGGACCTTTTTGAACCAAAGCCCGGAAAACCGGACCAGCTTGTTTGCTCATGTCGAGCCGGCGCGGGACAACCCATGCCGTTTTCCTGCCGCAGCTGCTTCCCCCGCCTTGGGTGGGCACCTGCGAAAATCGTCGCGATCGACTGCCATCCTGTCGCTTTGAGCGAAAGAGCCATCCTGCCTGTGGATTGCAGCGGAATGCTGCGCGGCGAGGAGGCTCCGGGATTGCAGAGACCCACTGTCGCTTTTATGATTTGGAGCGGTCGAAGGCAACCCCGATTTCCATGCCGGCAAAAAGCCGGGGCGGAACGGAAAACGCCCGCGAAAAGGCTTGGTTAACCTTCTCTGGATACCAATCGTTAATCGAGTTCGCGGCCTACCTGCGTGTGTGAACAACCGCCGGCGAGCACGTCGACCCGGAAGCGACTGGAATTGAAATGGGGCTGCAGCCAATCATACACAAGGGTCTCGACCGCCTGGCTGCCTTGTTGTGCGCGCTTTTCCTCGCTGTCACCTGCCTTGCCACCCCTTCCGTTTCGCATGCCGCCGAGGCGTCTATCGCGGCCAACGGCTATAAGATGGCCGGCGATGCCACCAAGATGCGCATCGTCATCAACTTCGATCGCGAGCCGAACCCGAAATGGTTCCTGCTGCGCGGACCGCACCGCCTTGTCGTCGATCTTCCCAACACCAAGCTTTCCTTCAGCGCCAAGGATTTGAAGGCCCGCGGCCTCGTCAAAGGCGTGCGCTACGGTCTGCACGACGCAAACACCTCGCGGCTGATCCTGATCACCAAGGGGCCGTTCCACGTCGACAAGCTGGACGTGCTCAAGAACGAGGACGGCTCGGGCTATCGCATGGCGCTCGACATTTCCGCGGTTTCCGACAAGGAATTTGACGCTGCGCTGGCGGACCAGGCCTTGACCACCGCCTCGACCGTCGCGCCCGACAAGCGCGAGCGCCTGGCGAAACCTGTCCCGGTGGCGGCGAGCCACCGCTTCACGGTGGTGCTCGACCCCGGCCATGGCGGCGTCGACGGCGGCGCCGAGGGGCTGAACGGCACAATCGAAAAGGATGTCACGCTCGCTTTCGCCAAGGAATTGCGCGACAAGCTGGTCGCCGAAGGCAAGTACGATGTCTCGCTGACGCGCGACGACGACACCTATCTGCGCCTCGACGATCGCGTGCGCATCGCCCGCCAGCGCGGCGCCAACCTGTTCATTTCCATCCACGCCGACACGATCCGCCTGAAGGGCATCCGCGGCGCCACCGTCTACACGGTTTCCGACAAGGCGTCCGACCCGGAAGCCCAGGCGCTCGCCGCCCGCGAAAACCTGTCCGACCAGTTCGCCGGCATGGAGATCAAGGAAGAGAGCCAGGAAGTCACCGACATTCTGATCGACCTGATCCGCCGCGAGACGCATTCCTTCTCGATGGGCTTTGCCCAGACACTGGTTGGGCAATTGTCGACGAGCGTCGGCCTGATCAACAACCCGCATCGCTTCGCCGGTTTCCGCGTGTTGAAGGCGCCTGACGTGCCTTCCGTGCTGGTAGAGCTTGGCTACCTGTCAAACGCCAAGGACGAGGCCCAGCTCACCGACCCGGAATGGCGCGGCAAGGCCGCCGACAGCATCGCCAAGGCGGTGTCGTCCTTCGCTGCTTCCCGTGTGAACGCCGGCGGCTGATGCCGCCTAGATCGCAGCCGTGATGATGTGTGCCTGGATCTTGGCGGTAAGTTCGCCGCTGCCATATTTCTCCGCGATCGCGGTTGCAACGTAATCGGTCGCCGCTTCCAGCTTTCCCGCATCCCTGGCTTCGATTTCGCTGCGAAGAACAGTTCCCTGGCAATAAGCTACGGCCAGAAGGCGGGGCGAGGGGGCACGGCTCTGCTCGGCTTTCGTCTCGGTCGCGACGTGGGAAAAACCCACGCTCTCCAATTCGCGGCGTATCAAGGCCGTGTCGTGGTAGCCGTGCGGCGTGCGCGCCAGGAAGCGCGGCGGATCATCCGGAAAAAACCTTGCGAGCGCGTTGGTCACGTCGTTCCCGAAGGCATTCTCCTCGATGCGATCCCATACATTGAACAGAAAATGCCCTCCCGGTCTCAGCACCCGCCTTGCCTCGCGATAGGCGGCAGGGCGATCGGGAAAGAACATCGCGCCGAACTGACAGCAGACGAGGTCGAAGGTCGCATCCTCGAACGGCAGCGCCAATGCATCCGCCTGGCGCCATGTGATGCGGCTGTCGGCGGCCTGTCGCGATGCGGCGTAGTCAAGCATTGGCTGGTTGAGGTCGGTGACGACATAGCGCGCGTCGGTGGAGAGTTTCGGCGCCAATGCGCGGGTGACGGCTCCGGTGCCTGCGGCGACTTCCAGGACGGCGACGGGCGACAACGACGCTGCACGTTGAGCAAGATCCGCGGCATACGGCGCGAAAATCAATGGCACCATGTAGCGGTCGTAGTTTTCCGGGATGGAGCCAGCAAATAGCTTGTCTGCTTCCAACATGACGATCACCCACCGTCTGTCCGATGATGCGCGAGACTAGCACGGAACTGTTTGCTTCGCGCCGTTTTTGACCGCGAGGGCACAACGGCGCGGCAATTGAAGATGCGAAGGGCGCGCGCTCTTTTCCTCGGCGTTGCGTCAAGACAACACCGGATGATATTCTTTGGCCAATTGACCAGTAAGTTGGCTATTGCCGCAATTTGCCCACATCGCCGCGACAAAGGGTGGCGAGCGAGCCGGGACTGTTCCCGGGACTTGCGTGGCAAACGGTATCGTTTATGGCGTCTCGGGCAGGAACCGTCGCCGAGATTGCCGTGGTGCATAGGTGATGCGTGGGTTTGTTCGGGAAATCGATTCCGATTTCCGGGACCATGCGCTAGGGAAATCCTGAGCCACGGACTGGAGCGGGCATGATTCGTCTTATCGGCTATTTCTTCGGCATCGGCACGATGCTGGCATTGGTGGCCGCGGCGGTTGTCGCGATGTATGTCGGCAATCTGGCCAAGCAGCTGCCGGACTACGAGGTCTTGGCCAAATACGAGCCGCCGGTGACCACCCGTATCCACGCCTCCGACGGCGCGCTGATGGCGGAATATGCGCGCGAACGCCGCCTCTATCTGCCGATCCAGGCCGTGCCGGACCGCGTCAAGGCCGCGTTCCTTTCGGCGGAAGACAAGAATTTCTACAGCCACCCCGGCATCGATATCACCGGTCTCGGCCGCGCCATCATCGTCAACGTCCAGAACTGGGGCTCGCGCCGCCCGGTCGGCGCCTCGACCATCACGCAGCAGGTGGCGAAGAACTTCCTGTTGACCGCCGACCAGACGATGGACCGCAAGATCAAGGAAGCGCTTCTCGCCTTCCGCATCGAGCAGGCCTATTCCAAGGACCGCATCCTCGAGCTCTATCTGAACGAAATTTTCTTCGGCCTGGGCGCCTACGGCGTCGCCGGCGCCGCGCTGACCTATTTCGACAAGTCGGTGAACGAGCTGACCGTGTCCGAGGCCGCTTATCTCGCCGCATTGCCGCGCGGCCCGTCCAACTACCATCCGTTCCGTCACACTGAGCGCGCCATCGAGCGCCGCAACTGGGTGATCGACCAGATGGTCGAGAATGGCTACGTCACCAAGGAAGAGGGCGCCAAGGCCAAGGCCGAGCCGCTCGGCGTCAAGCCGCGCCGCAACGGCACCTATTTGTTCGCCGGCGAATACTTCACCGAGGAAGTGCGCCGCCAGATCATCTCCCGCTATGGCGAGAACGCGCTCTATGAGGGCGGCCTTTCCATCCGCACGACGCTCGATCCCAAGCTGCAGCTCATCGCCCGCAAGTCGATGCAGAACGGCCTGATGAAGTTCGACACGCTGCGCGGCTATCGCGGCCCGGTGACGAAGATCGACGTGTCCGGCGAGTGGGGCGTGCCGCTCGGTGCCGTCAAGGGCCTGAGCGACGTGCCGGAATGGTCGCTGGCCGTCGTGCTCGACAGTTCCGACAAGGGTCTCAGCATCGGCCTGCAGCCGGACCGCGCCGCCTCCGGCGATCTGGTCAAGGAGCGGGTCGAGGGAACGATCACCCGTGACGACATGAGCTGGGCCATGCGCTACAAGCAGGGCGACAAGACGCTGAAGGCAAAGTCGCCTTCGGAAGTGCTGAAGCCGGGCGACGTCATCTTCGTGCAGAAGAAGGACGACAGCGGTTCCGACTACCTGTTGCGTCAGGTTCCCGAGGTCGAGGGCGGTCTGATCGCCATGGACCCGCATACCGGCCGCGTGCTCGCCATGGTCGGCGGCTTCTCTTATGCGGCGTCGGAATTCAACCGCGCCACCCAGGCGATGCGCCAGCCGGGTTCGTCGTTCAAGCCGATCGTCTATTCGGCGGCGCTCGACAACGGTTATACGCCGGCCTCCGTCATCATGGACGGGCCGATCACCATCCAGACCGGCAACACCACCTGGACGCCGAAAAACTATGACGGTGGCTCGGCCGGCCCGGCGACGCTGCGCTCCGGCATCGAGCGGTCGCGCAACCTGATGACGGTGCGGCTTGCCAACGACATGGGCATGAAGCTGGTGGCTGAATATGCCGAGCGTTTCGGCGTCTACGATCACCTGGCGCCTTATCTGCCTATGGCGCTGGGTTCTGGCGAAACCACCGTCATGCGCATGGTCTCGGCCTATTCGATCATGGCCAATGGCGGCAAGTCGATCAAACCGTCGGTCATCGACCGTATCCAGGACCGCTACGGCAAGACCGTTTTCCGCCAGGACGAACGGACCTGCGAAAACTGCAACGCCACCGAGTGGAAGAACCAGCCCGAGCCTGATCTGGTCGACAATTCCGAGCAGGTGCTCGACCCGATGACTGCCTACCAGATCACCTCGATGATGGAAGGCGTCGTCCAGCGCGGTACGGCTGTTACCATTTCGCAGCTCGGCTATCCGATCGCCGGCAAGACCGGCACCACCAATGACGAGAAGGACGCCTGGTTCATCGGCTTCACGCCGAACCTCGTTGTCGGTCTCTACCTTGGCTACGACACGCCCAGGCAGCTGGGCAAGGGTGTCACCGGCGGCGGTCTGGCCGCGCCTGTCTTCAAGGACGTCATGCGCGAAGCGCTGGTCGGCCAGCCGAAGATCGAGTTCAAGATGCCGGACGGCATGACCCAGGTCGCTATCAACCGCAAGACCGGCATGCGTGCCGCCGAAGGCGATCCTGCCACGATCATGGAAGCCTTCAAGCCCGGCACCGGTCCGGCCGACAGCTACTGGGTCATCGGCATGGGCACCGACGGCTCGAACGGCCCCGGCACGGGATTGTCGCCGCAGGCTTCGCAAGCCATCCAGTCGGGTGGCGGCGGCCTCTACTAGTATCCTGGACAATGGCTTTGGGCCGGCCTCGCGCCGGCCCATTTCGCTTTACAGGGAGCAGGGCGATGCCTATGTATCGCGCCGACTTGGGCGTGTCGGGATTCATGCCATGGCGAGCCGCCATCTGCGGTCCGACATCGCTCTGATCTCAACAGGCCCCGAAACAGCCGGCCATCGGCTCAAGAAAACCGGAAAAGAAAAGCACCATGCGCGCGGAAACGCAGAACATCGTCGACGAGATCAGGCAGGCCGTAAGCCTGCTGAGGAGGCATCTTTGACTGGGATCAAGCGGTAAAACGGCTTGAATACCTGAACATCCGCGCCGAGGACGCCAGCCTCTGGAACGACCCGCAGGAAGCGCAGAAGCTGATGCGCGAGCGGCAGAGCCTGGAAGAAGGCATCGGCACGGTCAAGGGCGTCACCCAGGCGCTCGAGGACAATATCGGCCTCATCGAACTCGGCGAGGAAGAGGGCGACGAGAGCGTCGTCCAGGAAGCCGAGACGGCAATCCGTTCGCTGGCCGGAGAGGTCAGGGCGCGCCAGATCGAGACGATGCTGTCGGGCGAAGCCGACGGCAACGACACCTATCTGGAAGTCCACGCCGGCGCCGGCGGCACCGAAAGCCAGGACTGGGCGAACATGCTGCTGCGCATGTACACGCGCTGGGCCGAACGGCGGAAGTTCAAGGTCGAGGTGCTCGAAGTCCATGACGGCGAAGAAGCCGGCATCAAGTCGGCCACCGTGCTGATCAAGGGCCACAACGCCTATGGCTGGCTGAAGACGGAATCGGGCGTGCACCGCCTGGTGCGTATCTCGCCCTACGATTCCAACGCGCGTCGCCACACCTCGTTCTCGTCGATCTGGGTCTATCCGGTCATCGACGACAACATCCAGATCGATGTGAGCGAATCCGACGTGCGCATCGACACCTATCGTTCGTCCGGCGCCGGCGGCCAGCACGTCAATACGACAGACTCGGCCGTGCGTATCACGCACATCGCGACCGGTATCGCGGTTGCCTGCCAGGCCGGCCGGTCCCAGCACCAGAACCGCGCCAAGGCGTGGGAGATGCTGCGTTCGCGCCTTTACGAGGAAGAGCTGAAGAAGCGCGAGGCGGCTGCCAACGCCACCGAGGCGGCGAAGACCGAGATCGGCTGGGGCCACCAGATTCGCTCCTATGTTCTTCAGCCCTACCAGCTGGTGAAGGACCTGCGCACCGGGGTCGAATCGACCAGCCCGTCCGACGTGCTCGACGGCGACCTCGACGACTTCATGGAAGCGTCGCTGTCGCAGCGCATCGAGGGTGGCGTCGGCCAGGCTGTCGCCGACCTCGATTAGAGTTTAGTCGCGGGACAAACGATATCAGGCGCCGGTCGAAAGGCCGGCGCTTTTCATTATTTGGCAGAACCGTTCTTGAACCGCCTGCCGATGACCCAAACAGGCTTCGCAGAGGACTGTTGAGGAGCTGGCGTCCGGCGCAAAGCACGCTGGACATTTCGCCTGTGTCCGCAGAAGCTCCACTGCAATTCGCGCGATGGGGGACTCGGCGAAATTGGGAGCGAAATCTGTCGGACCGATCCTGGTTCCGACAGCACTGTCGCTTACGGCGAGCGTGCCCAATGGGCACCGAGGAGGCGCCAGTGCGTTACGTCTTGCTTCTCATTCCCTGCATATTGGCGGTCATTGCGCCGTTTTATAACGCGGTCGATCCGAGACTGTTCGGGTTCCCGTTCTTCTACTGGTTCCTGCTGGTCCTGATCCCGGTCTCATCACTGTTCATCTACCTCGCATCCAGGGTGGGCCGGTGATGATCGACAATCTCAACTGGCCGGCGACCATCGTTTTCGTCTTCTTCTTCGCCCTGGTCACCATCCTCGGCTTTGTCGCCTCGCGCTGGAAAGCCGGCGACCTCGACCAGTTGCACGAATGGGGTCTGGGCGGGCGCCGCTTCGGTTCCTGGATCACCTGGTTCCTGCTCGGCGGCGACCTCTACACCGCCTATACGGTGATCGCGGTGCCGGCCCTCGTCTACGCCGTCGGTGCCTACGGCTTCTTCGCCGTGCCCTACACGATCCTCATCTATCCGTTCATCTTCCTCACCATGCCGCGCTTGTGGAATGTCACCCACCGGCGCGGTTATCTGACTGGCGCCGACTACATACTCGGCCGCTACGGCAACAAATGGCTTGAGCTGGCCGTCGCTTTCACCGGCCTGCTCGCCACCATGCCCTATATCGCGCTGCAACTCGTCGGCATGGAGATCGTCATCCAGGCGCTCGGCTTCTCCGGGCAGGGGATATTGTCGCACCTGCCGCTCACCATCGCCTTCGTCATCCTCGCCCTCTACACCTACAAGAGCGGGTTGCGGGCGCCGGCGATGATCGCCGTCGTCAAGGACGTGATGATCTACGTCTTCGTCATCGCAGCCGTGATCATCATCCCGATACAGCTTGGCGGCTATGGCGCGATCTTCGACGCGGCCGCGACCGTCTTCCAGGCGAAAAACGACGCCGCCATTGCCGCAGGCAAACCGGCCGCGACAGGCCTTATCCTGCAGCCGCAACAGATCTGGCCGTTCATCACCCTTGCGCTGGGTTCGGCGATGGCGCTGTTCATGTATCCGCATTCGATGACCGGCGTGCTCTCGGCCTCCGGCCCGAAGGCGATCCGCCGCAACGCCATCGCCCTGCCGGCCTATTCGCTGATCCTCGGCCTCATCGCGCTGCTCGGGCTGATGGGCCATGCGGCAGGCATCAAGGTCGACAATGCCCAGCAGGTCGTGCCCCAGCTGTTCCTCAAGCAATTCCCGGCCTGGTTCGCCGGCTTCGTTTTCGCTGCCATCGCCATCGGTGCGCTGGTGCCGGCTGCGGTGATGTCGATCGGCGCCGCCAACACCTTCACCCGCAATGTCTGGAAGCCCTTTGTCGAGCCGGACCTGTCGGCGCGCCGCGAAGCCTTCCTTGCCAAGCTGGTGTCGCTCATCGTCAAGATCGGCGCGCTGGCGGTGATCATTTTCATGCCGACCAAATTCGCCATCGACCTGCAATTGCTCGGCGGCGTCTGGATGATCCAGATTTTCCCGGCGCTGATCTTCGGTCTCTACACGCGCTGGTTCGGCGGCTGGGCCCTTTTGATGGGCTGGATCGCCGGAATGGTGCTCGGCACCTGGATAGCGTTCTCCTACGCGCTGACTCCGCTCACCCCGCTCTGGTCGGGTTTCGCGGTCTATACCGGGCTGCTGGCGGTGCTGGTCAACATCGCGGTCAGCGCGGTGTTCTCGCTGATCCTGCCCAACGACGCGCCGGACGAGACGCGCGACGCCGACTACGAGGACGCCCGGGCGGCCTCCTGACGTTAAGTTGTCAGGAGGGCCCCTCTATGGTGTGTTGCGGCCTGGTTGCCGCGCCACGGAAGGAGAGACATGATGATCGTCAAGGGAAGCTGTCACTGCAAGGCCACGACATTCGAAGTGTCGGATGCGCCCGGGACGGTGACGCAGTGCACCTGTTCCTTCTGTTCCAAGCGCGGCGCGCTCTGGGCCTACTACACCCCGGACCAGTTCAAGCTGACCAGCGCGCCGCAGAACGTGAGCTTCTATCGCTGGGGTTCCAAGACCATCAAACACGGCTTCTGCGCCGTCTGCGGTTGCGGCACCTTCACCCAGACGCCGGACTGGTCGACCGGAGAGCCTGACTTCGACAACCCCAAGATCAGCGTCAACGCACGCCTGTTCGACGATTTCGACCTCGACGAGGTCGAGGTGGTCGTGATCGATGGCAAAAATCTCTGGTGACGGGCCGAAGATCGTTTTTTCCCCTCATCGAAAAATTGGCCGAAGCGCCGGGCAAATCCCCGGTGCTTGCCATTTGGTGTTCCGGTTTTCGCCGCAATTCGTGCTAGAAGCGCGTCTAATCAGTGGCCCGGCCGGCGAGTCGCGGCCGCAGCTTGGAGAGGGGTATCCCATGAAGAAGACAGTGCTCAGCCTGGTGGCCGTTGCCGTGCTGGCCAGCGCCTGCACCACCGATCCGTATACGGGCGAGCAGAAGGTTTCCAACACCGCGGGCGGCGCCGTTCTCGGCGGTCTCGCGGGTGCAGCACTTGGCACCTTGGCCGGCGGTAACGACCGTCGCAATGCCTTGATCGGCGCCGGCATCGGCGCGCTGGCCGGCGGTGCCATCGGCTCGGTGATGGATCAGAACGAGAATGCGCTGCGCCAGCAGCTGGAGGGCACCGGCGTCTCCGTCACCCGCGCCGGCAACCAGATCATCCTCAACATGCCGTCCGACGTGACGTTCAACACCGACCAGGACGCGGTGAAGGCGACCTTCTATCCGGTGCTGAATTCGGTGGCCCTGGTGCTCAAGAAGTACAACCAGACGACAGTCGACGTGTTCGGCCACACCGATTCCACCGGTGGCGCCCAGCACAATTTCGACCTGTCGCAGCGTCGCGCGCTTTCGGTCGCGAACTACCTGTCGGCGCAGGGTGTCGATTCCCGGCGCTTCGCCGTCACCGGTTTCGGTGCGACGCGCCCGGTTGCGCCCAACAACACCCCTGCCGGCCGCGCGCAGAACCGCCGCGTCGAAATCCAGCTCTCGCCGCTCACCTGAGGCAGGGCGATTCACGCATACAAAAACGGCCCCGTTTCGGGGCCGTTTTTGTCTGTCTCGATGGTGGGGCTTGAGCCGGTTTTCGTAGCGGCGCGATCAGACCTTCGCCACGATCTTCATGAAAGCCGGCATGTCGTCGCCGAAACCAACGGTGGCGTCGTTCTCTTCCTCGCGGCGGCGATGCGGACGCTGGTCGCGCTGCGGCCGGGGGTCGGGCCGCTGTTCCTTGCGGCCGGCGTTCTCGGTGCGGATCGCATCCTTGCGCGCGCGGCGCTCGTCATTTTCGACAGCCGGCGCATCCGCCACGGCCTGTTCTTCGGTGTTCTCGTTGGCGGCGCGCTTGTCGTCGCGCTTGCCCTTGCGGCGGTCGTCGCCATCCTTGCGGCCGGCGCGGCGCGGCGCGCCACGGCCGCGGCGCGGCGTTTCGCTATCGTCTTCCTTGACGACGAGGGTCGACATGTCGCCGTCATGCCATTCGATCTGTTTGCCGATCAGCTTCTCGATCGCGTCGACATATTTCCCGTCCGACTTGGTCACGATGGTGAAGGACTTGCCGGAACGGCCGGCACGGCCGGTGCGGCCGATGCGGTGGACGTAGTCCTCGGCATGGATCGGCACATCGTAGTTGAAGACGTGGCTGACATCGGGGATGTCGAGACCGCGCGCCGCGACGTCCGAGGCGACCAGCAGCTTCAGCTTGCCGTCGCGGAAGTTGGACAGCATGGTCATGCGGGCGCGCTGGTCCATGTCGCCATGCAGCGCACCGGCATTGAAATCGTATTTCACCAGCGAGCGGAACAGCTCCGAAACCTCGACCTTGCGGTTGCAGAAGATGATGGCGTTCTTCAAGCCGTCTTCTTCCTGCCGGATCAGATCGCGCAGCACCTCGCGTTTGTCCCACGGCTTCGAGCCGGACTTGACCAGGCGCTGGGTCACGGTGTCGGCGGTCGTGGCGGCCTTGGCAACCTCGACGCGGACCGGCGCGTGCAGGAACTTTTCCGTCAGCTTTGTGATCTCGGGCGGCATCGTCGCCGAGAAGAACAGCGTCTGGCGGGTGAACGGGATCATCTCGCAGATGCGCTCGATGTCGGGGATGAAGCCCATGTCGAGCATGCGGTCGGCCTCGTCGATGACGAGGATCTCGACACCATTCAGAAGCAGCTTCCCGCGCTCACGATGGTCAAGCAGGCGGCCAGGCGTGGCGATGAGAACGTCGGCACCGCGCTCCAGCTTCTTGTCCTGCTCGTCGAACGAGACGCCGCCGATGAGAAGCGCGATGTTGAGTTTATGGTTCTTGCCGTATTTGACGAAATTCTCTTCGACCTGCGCGGCGAGTTCGCGCGTCGGCTCCAGGATGAGCGTGCGCGGCATGCGGGCCCGGGCGCGGCCCTTTTCCAGGCGCGTCAGCATCGGCAACACGAAGGAAGCGGTCTTGCCGGTACCGGTCTGGGCGATGCCGAGCACGTCCTTGCCGGTCAGCGCGTGCGGGATCGCGCCGGCCTGGATTGGCGTCGGCTGTGTGTATCCGGCATCGGTGACGGCAGAGAGGACCTTTGGCGAGAGGCCGAGGTCGGAAAAAAGCAACGCTTCTTGAGCGGTCTGGGTGTCTGAGGACAAGTTTTGCTGTCTTTGGCTTGTATTGGGAGCGCGGCGGCTTCCGTCGCGGCAGACGCCCCGCGTCTGCGATATGCTGCACGGCGATAGGCGCAAGTCCGCGTTTTGTCAACACAAACGGGCCGGAAACCGCGCGATTGCGTGGGTCAACCTTAATGTGGGGCCGCGAAGCACGCCGTCAAGGCGGGCGGGACGCTCAATAGCGGAATTGTTCGGCGAGAATGCGCTCGTCCCAGGAATGGTTGGGATCGAACAGCAAAGTGGCGGTCGCGGTCAGCGATTCCCGCACCGTCACCGAGGTCACCGCCTTCACTTCCGTGTGGTCGGCGGCGGCGTTCACCGGACGTTTTTCCGCCTCGAGGATGTCGAAGCGCACCGTCGCCCGGTTGGAGAGCAGCGCGCCGCGCCAGCGCCGCGGCCGGAACGGGCTCACCGGCGTCAGCGCGAGCAGCGGCGCGTCGAGCGGCAGGATGGGGCCGTGGGCGGAGAGATTATAGGCGGTCGAGCCGGCCGGCGTGGCGATCATGACGCCGTCGCAGCTCAATTCCTCCAGCCTGACATGGTCGTCCACCGCGATCCGGATCTTGGCGGTCTGATAGGACTGGCGCCACAGCGCCACCTCGTTGATGGCAAGCGCCGAGACGGTCTCGCCATCGGCGCCGGTCGCCACCATTTCGAGCGGGCGGATGGTTTCGGGCACGGCCTTCGCGATGCGTTCGGGCAAGTTCTTCTCACGGAACTCGTTCATCAGGAAGCCGATCGTGCCGCGGTTCATGCCGAAGACGCGCTTACCCGTGCTCATCGTGTCGCGCAGCGTCTGCAACAGGAAGCCGTCGCCGCCCAGCGCCACGATCGTATCGGCTTCGTCCACCGGAGCCTGGCCATAACGGGCTGACAGCCGCTCGAGCGCTGCCTTGGCGTCGTCGGTGTCGGAGGAAACGAAGGCGAGGCGGCTTGCGGTGTTCGTCATGGTCCCCGGCTGGCGATTGGTGATCCTCGGCATCGCCCGTCGCGGGGTAGCATGCGTGATGCGTGCCTGCAAAGGGTGTGACGCGGGCGGTGGTGACGATGTTGCCGCTCCCGGACCAGAACCGCGGCATCGCGACCCTGCCGAAAACATGGTTAAAACCTGTCTTAATTTTTCGGAAATTTGCTTTGGTCATGCTAAGGACAGCAATCGGGAGGCGGGGGCCACATTTTCGAGAGCTGCGCTTTGCCCTTGTCACGCCTGATGATCCTGTTCCTGATGCTCGGCTCGTTTGCCGTCATGTTCTCAATCGTCGTCAGGGCTTCGGACCAGATGAATGAACCCGTCGTCTCGAAATGCAGCGGCATCCTGATGCCGTGCCTGAACAAGCGCTGAAAAGGCAGTCGGGAAGGGTCGAAACCACGGGATTCGCGAGGGCGGTAGCCCGTCGCTCCATCGGAGCGGCAAGCGAAACAAGCTGAAGTGGGATCGGGAATGGCGCACCTCTCCGGCGCAGGATCGAACCCGCGGGATTCGCAAGGACGACTGTCCGTCGGCCCAACAGGCCGCCCCATCGGAGCGGTGAGCGAAGCGAACTCGCGTGAGATAGAGAAAATGGTGCCCCCGGACGGGATCGAACCGCCGACCTTCGGTTTACAAAACCGCTGCTCTACCAGCTGAGCTACAAGGGCACGGCGCTCCGGTTAGCATATTTGCCGTTCCAGTAAAGATATTTGTCGACGCCGCGCGTGTCGAGATTTGGGCATTTGCCGCCACCGGCATGAAATCGGCGGGCTCCATGCCTATATCCTTTGCTGGCGCTCCTCGTGGGCGTCGTTGCGCGGGGATTGGTGATGCTCCGGATCGTCTTTGTCGTCCTGATCGTGCTGGCCGTGTGGGTGCTGGTCATGAAGCTGTACAACGCCGTCAAGGGGGCGAATGTCGACTGGACCGGCGTCAGCTTCGTCATCGGTTTCATCGTCCTGGCATTCTGGCTGCGCCACGTCACCGGCATTGGCTGAGGACGACGGTCAGTCCGGCGCGCTGCCGCCGATCATCTTGGTCACCTCCGCCGCCGCGTCGCGCACCAGGGGGCCGATCTCGGCCAGGCGGTCCGGCGTGACCCGAGCGGTCGGTCCCGACACTGAAACACCGCCGACCGGCTCGCCGAACTCGTTGAAAATGGCGGCCGCGACGCAACGCATGCCGAGGTTGCGCTCTTCGTCGTCGACCGACCAGCCGCGTTCGCGGATCGTCTTCAGGTCGAGCGCCAGCGCGGGCAGGGTGGACAAGGTCTTGCCGGTGAAGGCCTCGAGCCCGGCCTTGCGGCTGATGGCGGCGACGCGGTCGCCGTCGAGATAGGCCAGCACCGCCTTGCCGATACCCGACGCATGGAACGGGCTGCGCGTGCCCGGCCTGAAGAAGGCGCGGATCGCCTGATGCGTCTCGACCTGGCTGACGAAAACCACGCAATCATCCTCGGCAAGACCGAGATTGGCGGTTTCGCCGGTCCTTTCCATCAATTCCTGCATGACGATGCGGGCGCGGTCGACCAGCTTGCGGCGACGCAGGAAGGCGGCGCCCATGCGATAGGTCTCGACCCCGATCGACCAGAGCTGGTCGCTCTTGTCGAACTCGACCATGCCATGCGCCTCCAGCGTGGTCAGCATGCGATAGGCGGTGGAGGCGGCGATACCCGACGCATTGGCGATCTCGGAGAGCGACAGGCCGCTGCCTTCCGCGACGATGGCGAGGATGCGCAGCGCGCGGTCCAGGGATTGCACCTGCGCCGCATCCGACGGGGCATTGAAGGCGCGCGGACGGCCGCGCTGGCGTTTTTCGGTCGGTTCCATGCCGGCATTGTCACCGTTATCGGCCGAACTTCAATAAAAAAGTTTTTCATATCGTGGCGAGGACAATTATCTGGAAAACGAATAATCGTTTAGAAACAATTAGTAGTCGAAGAAATTGAAAAATGAAAAAATATTCTGGAAAAATTGAAAAATAGCCTCGGCGCTGGCAGACTCCGGTCATTCGAACATCACTCGGTTTGGAGGGCTTACACATGGCCAGGATGCGCGCCGTCGATGCGGCTGTTCTCGTTCTCGAGAAGGAGGGGATCTCCTGCGGTTTCGGCGTGCCCGGCGCCGCCATCAATCCGTTCTATTCGGCGCTGAAAGCGAGGGGCACCATTCGCCATGTGCTGGCCCGCCACGTCGAGGCCGCCTCGCATATGGCGGAAGGCTACACCCGCGCCAAATCAGGCAATATCGGCCTGTGCATCGGCACCTCCGGCCCGGCCGGCACCGACATGATCACCGGCCTCTATTCGGCTTCGGCGGATTCCATTCCGATCCTTTGCATCACCGGCCAGGCGCCGCGTGCCCGCCTCACCAAGGAAGATTTCCAGGCCGTCGACATCGCGGCGATCGCAGCACCCGTCGCCAAATGGGCGGTCACCGTCATGGAGCCTTATCTGGTTCCGATGACGCTGCAGAAGGCGTTTTATTTGATGCGTACGGGCCGTCCGGGCCCGGTCCTGGTCGACTTGCCGATCGACGTTCAGCTTGCAGAGATCGAGTTCGACATCGACGCCTATGAACCGATGACGGTCGCCAAGCCGGCCCTGACCCGCGGCCAGGCCGAAAAGGCGCTGGCCATGCTGAACAAGGCCGAGAAGCCGCTGATCGTCGCCGGTGGCGGCATCATCAACGCCGACGCTTCCGACCTGCTCATCGAATTCGCCGAGATCACCGGCGTTCCGGTCGTACCCACGCTGATGGGCTGGGGCGCGATCCCGGACGATCACCGCCTGATGGCCGGCATGTGCGGCCTGCAGACCTCGCGCCGCTACGGCAACGCGACCATGCTGGAGGCCGATTTCGTCTTCGGCATCGGCAATCGCTGGGCCAATCGCCACACCGGCTCGGTCGATGTCTACACCAAGGGCAAGAAGTTCATCCACATCGACATCGAACCGACCCAGATCGGCCGCGTCTTCGCGCCGGACCTTGGCCTGGTCTCCGATGCGGGCGCGGCGCTGAAAGCGCTGCTCGACGTCGCCACCGAGTGGAAGACGGCCGGCAAGCTGCGCGACTGGTCGGGCTGGGCGAAGGAATGCCAGGCTCGCAAGAAGACCATGAAGCGCAAGACGCATTTCGACCAGGTGCCGCTGAAGCCGCAGCGCGTCTACGAGGAGATGAACAAGGCGTTCCCGCGCGACACCACCTACGTCACCACGATCGGGCTCAGCCAGATCGCTGGCGCGCAGTTCTTGCATGTCTACAAGCCGCGCAACTGGATCAATTGCGGCCAGGCCGGCCCGCTCGGCTGGACTTTGCCCGCGGCCCTTGGCGTCCGCGCTGCCAACCCCGACGCCTATATCGTCGCGCTGTCGGGCGACTACGACTTCCAGTTCATGATCGAGGAGCTGGCCGCCGGTGCCCAGCACAAGCTGCCCTACATCCACGTCGTCGTGAACAACGCCTATCTCGGCCTTATTCGCCAGGCACAGCGCGGCTTCCAGATGGACTTCGAGGTCTCGCTTGCCTTCGAAAACCAGAACAGGAAGGATGATCCGCAGGCGGGCTACGGCGTCGACCATGTCGCGGTTGCAGAGGCGATGGGCTGCAAGGCGGTTCGTGTCTCGAAACCGGAAGAATTCGCCGGCGCCTTCAAGGAGGCGGAGCGGCTGATGCAGGAACATCAGGTTCCGGTCGTGCTGGAATTCATCCTGGAGCGTGTCACCAACATCTCCATGGGCACCGAGATCAACAACATCACCGAGTTCGAGGACCTCGCCGAGAAGAACGAAGACGCCCCCACCGCGATCGTGCTGCTCGATTGAATCAGTTTCTCAACGCGTTGACTCAAATTCCAAGGAAGTTCCGCTATGCCACGGTTTTCAGCCAATCTTTCGATGCTCTTCAACGAGCACGAATTCCTCGATCGCTTCGATGCGGCGGCTCGCGCCGGCTTCAAGGGTGTCGAATACATCGCCCCTTATGACCATGCGCCGGAGGCGGTCGCCGCGCGCCTGAAGAAGAACGGCCTGACCCAGGTCCTGTTCAACCTGCCGCCGGGCGACTGGGCCAAGGGCGAGCGCGGCATCGCCGTTCTCCCCGAGCGCATCCACGAATTCCGCCAGGGCGTGGCCAAGGCCATCACCTACGCCCATGCGCTGGGCTGCGAGCAGATAAACTGCCTGGCCGGCATCGCCCCGGCTGGCGTCGCTTCCCAGGCACTGGAGAACGTTTTTGTCGAAAACCTCGGCTTCGCCGCCGAGAAGCTGGAGCAGGCCGGCATCAAGCTTTTGATCGAACCGATCAACACGCACGACATTCCGGGCTTCTTCCTGACCAACACCAGACAGGCGCTCGACATCATCGCGCGCGTCAATTCGAAGAACCTCTATCTGCAATACGACATCTACCACATGCAGGTCATGGAGGGGGATCTCGCCCGGACCATCGAGGCCAATCTCGGCCGCATCGCGCATATCCAGCTGGCGGACAATCCCGGACGCAACGAGCCGGGGACGGGCGAGATCAACTATCCCTTCCTCTACGACCACATCGACCGCATCGGCTATTCGGGCTGGATCGGCGCTGAATACAAGCCGAAGGCCGGCACCGAGGCAGGCCTCGGCTGGTTCAAGCCATTCGCCGGCAAGGGCAGCGCAGCGGCCTGACCGGGTTCACGGATATTCCCCTCGCTGGCACGGCGCGAGCCTGACAGCCGCGAGAACGACCGACATCGAAAGGAAAATGACAATGGAAAAGATCGGTTTCATCGGCCTCGGCATCATGGGCGCGCCGATGGCGGGACACCTGCTCGACGCGGGCTACGAAGTGGTCACGACCGATCACTTCGCCAAGCCGTCGGCCGAGCTTTCGGCCAAGGGCATCAAGGTCGTCACCGGCAATGACGCGGTGGCGCGCGCGGCCGACATCATCATCGTGATGGTTCCCGACACGCCGCAGGTCGAGGAGGTTCTGTTCAGCGCCAAGGGCGTCGCCGAAGGCTTGTCGAAGGGCAAGCTCGTTGTCGACATGAGCTCGATCTCGCCGATCTTCACCAAGGAATTCGCCGCCAAGGTCAAGACGACGGGTGCCGATTATCTCGATGCGCCGGTGTCGGGTGGCGAAGTCGGCGCCAAGGCTGCTTCGCTTGCCATCATGGTTGGCGGGGAGGAAGCCTCGTTCGAGCGCGCCAAGCCGATCTTCGAGCGGCTGGGCAAAAACATCACGCTGGTCGGCCCGAACGGCTCCGGTCAGACCGCCAAGGTGGCCAACCAGATCATCGTCGCGCTGACCATCGAGGCCGTCGCCGAAGCGCTGGTGTTCGCCTCCAAGGCCGGTGCCGATCCGGCCAGGGTGCGGCAGGCGCTGATGGGCGGGCTCGCCAATTCGCGCATCCTCGAAGTGCATGGCGATCGCATGGTCAAGCGCACCTTCGCGCCGGGCTTCCGCATCGAACTGCACCAGAAGGACCTGAACTTGGCGCTGGAGGGCGCGAAGTCGCTCGGCGTCGCGCTTCCGAACACATCGACCACGCAGCAGCTGTTCAATTCCTGCGCGGCCAATGGCGACGCCAGGGACGACCACTCCGGCCTCGTCAAGGCGCTGGAGCGCATGGCCGGCCACGAGGTGGCTTAGGACTAAGGGAACCTCTCCCCTGAGCGCATCCTTCTCGGGTGCGCTCCGTTTTGAGGTCCGCCGCAATACGTCTCCCTGCCTTGGGTCGTGCCTGGGGGAGACGGTGCCCCCGGCGGTGCAGGAGAGCAGGGTTCCCGATTGCGGTTCACCTTGGGAGTGGCGGACCGCCTCTTGATCCACCTCGTTTTGCCTTGCGGCGGGCGAGGTGGATCAAACCGATCTCGATGCGGTATCGGCGTGCCGCCAATCAGGCCGCCAGATGCTCGCAGCCGATTTCCGTTCAGGCGCAAGCCCTTGCCCTCGTTTCCCAACGCGAGGGCATTCTTTTTGGCGAGGCGATGTTTGCTCAGCCGAGAAAGCGCCGCACCGCGTAGAGCGCAACCGCCGCCGCGTTGGAGACATTGAGCGAGCGGATGACGCCCGGCATGTCGAGCCTGGCCAGCGCCGTCACCGTCTCGCGGGTCTTCTGGCGCAGGCCTTTTCCTTCCGCGCCCAGCACCAGCGCGATCTTCTCGCCCGAGAAAGTTTTTTCGAGCTCCGCCGCTCCGTCCGAATCGAGGCCGATCGTCTGGAAACCGGCCGCGTGCAGTTCGCCGATGGCGTCGGCCAGGTTCTTCACCTCGATATGGTCGATATGCTCCAGCGCGCCGGAGGCGGATTTGGCCAAAACGCCGCTTTCCTGCGGGCTGTGGCGCGCGGTGGTGATCAGCGCGCCGGCGCCGAAGGCCACGGCCGAGCGCAGTATAGCGCCGACATTGTGCGGGTCGGTCACCTGGTCGAGCACCAGCACCAGCCTGGTGTCGCCAAGCGCATCGAGCCGCTTCGGCTTGAGCGGCTCGGCCTCGATCAGCACGCCCTGGTGCACGGCGTCGGAGCCGGTCACCTTGTCGATCTCGCGCGGCTCGACCAGTTCGGCCTTGAAGGGCAGGGCGGCGATGTCGGCGATGCCCAGCCGCTCCAGCGCGTTGCGTGTCACCAGCATGGAGCGGATGCGGCGGCCGGGATTGTCGAGCGCGGCGCGCACCGTGTGCAGCCCGTAGAGCCTGACCAGCCCGTTGGCCGCGGCTTCACCGGGCCCGACCTTAGGACGCGGCCGGAAGGCGGGCGCGCCGCCGCTCTTTTCGTCGCGATGCGCGCGCCGCAGCTTGGCGTAGTGCGTGTCTTTGGCGGTGCCGGTTTTCTTATCGTCTGTCATGGGGCCTCTATAGCGGTAGTGGCGGCCTTTGCCCATATTTCGATGGTGTTCGGCCGGCTAACTGCACAAGACAGATGCGCAAGCCAAAACTTGCCATGAAAAACAATCACAGTGCGGTTGACACATAAGGTACCAGCCGCCATAAGGCACCCGGTTTCCGGCCCGGTATCGGGCAGGCCGGCTCCTTCAACGGAGCATGGCAACGGTTACGGGAGAATGTCCCGAGCGGCAAAGGGGGCGGACTGTAAATCCGCTGGCTACGCCTTCGTAGGTTCGAGTCCTACTTCTCCCACCACTCTTTCCTTTAAGGAATTTCGCTTGACGACCACGCCGCGCCCGACTGCGGCGCAGCGACGAAATTTCTCGCGGAACGGGCTTTTAGAACGCCGCCATCTCATCTATGGATGCGGACGCGGCGCGGGTGTAGCTCAATGGTAGAGCAGCAGCCTTCCAAGCTGAATACGAGGGTTCGATTCCCTTCACCCGCTCCAAATCTCCCATGGAAATCAGCGCTATTTTGCGATTTGGCTCGCTGAGCTGGTCACTGCCGTTTCACGGACGTACCACTGCCTGAGATTCGACCTTGCAGCCGCTGCGGCGCGATTTCCTTTAGGCTGTTGTCGTGGAGATATCGCTGCGCAATGACGGTGTTTTGAACAAATGCTGAGCGGGAGGATATGTCTCGGCGCGTGGCGCCTGGCTCTGTTTTTGCCAGGCGACGGAACGGTTCGGATCGGTCTGGCGGAAATGTCAGCCGCGGCTATCCGCAACGGCCCGCAACACCTTCTGTCCAAGGTCATTTGCCTGGGCGCAGCGTTCAATCCGGTAGACGGCCGCCGGTGGGATGTTGCGGAGGGTGCGGCCGATATGCACCGCCCTTAGATTGAGCGGTTTGAGGATGCGGTCGGGTACGGGGCAGCGCGGACCGTAGGTGAATTGATAAAAGGCACCGCCAGGCTTCAGATAGGTAAAGGCGCCGGAAAGGATGGCGATGACCTTGTGGGTGGGCATCGACAGAAGCGGCAGGCCGCTGATGACGGCGCCGACGTCGGGCCGCGAGAACAGGCCGGCCCTGCCGAGATCGGCGGCATCCATGTTCACGACGCGCGCGTCGGGGAAACGGTGCTGGAGCAGCGTGGCGAACTCCGCGCCATATTCGATGAGCGTCAGATCGCGCTGCTGCAACCCGCAGGCAATGAGGGCGCGGGTGAAAGCGCCGGTGCCCGGCCCTAATTCGATAACCGGTCCGCTCCCTGAGGTGAGTTCCTTGGTCATCAGCCTGGCCAAGGCCGGGCTGGATGGCGCGACGGCGGCGACGCGCAAGGGTGCGGTAAGCCAGGCGCGAAGAAAGGTGATGATGTCGGACTGAAACATGGTGATCGGCTCTGCGGGTCTGAGGGGGTTCCAGACCCTCGTCGCAAGCCGCTCTGGCATCTGCATTGCACGGCGACGTCATGTTGCCGCAAGGTTCAGGGCTTACGGGCCAGGAGCTTCTCGGGATGTTTTGGCGGTTTGCCCGAGCGAGCCGACGCTCCAGGCACCATCTTGCGCCGCGGTCACAAGCGCGCTGCCGGCAAGCAGTCGATCCATGATTGTTGGGGCCGCGCCTTGGCGATCGGGTCCACCAAGCGGCTTTGAGAAGGACAATCATGCGGCTGCTTTTGGTGGAGGATGAGCCGGAATTCGCCTCGGCCCTTTGCGCGGCGCTGAAGAAACACGACATGATCGTCGACCGTGCACTGACCGTCGCACAGGCGATGGACATAGCCATGGCAGGCGTTCACGGCGCCGTCCTGCTCGACAGGCGCCTGCCCGACGGCGACGGCCTCTCCCTCATTCCGTTGCTCAGGGGGCATGGCAAGACCATGCCGGTTATCGTGCTGACGGCGCGCGGCAACCTCGCCGAACGCATCGCCGGCCTGGACGGCGGCGCCGACGACTACCTGGCCAAGCCCTTCGCCCTGGAGGAATTGCTGGCCCGGTTGCGCGCCGTCCTCAGGCGACCGGGTCACGTTCAGCCCGACACGCTCGGGCTTGGGCGGCTGACGCTCGACGTCGACCAGCGCGACGTGCGCGTCGACGGCATGCCGCTGGATTTGCCGCGCCGTGAGCTTTTGGTGCTGGAGGCCCTGATGCGCCGCATGGGGCGCATGGTGCCCCGCCCGGCATTGATGGAGGCGGTATTCGGCCTGGACGACGATATCCAGGCCAACACTCTGGACACCCACATCTCCCGTCTGCGCCGCAAGCTGCTCGACGCCGAGGCGGGCGTTGTCGTCAATGGCATCCGCGGCGTCGGTTATGTGCTGCGAGAAGTTCCATGATCACTGCCGAGCGAATTCCAAGCGCCATACAAGGCATTAAGGAAAACATCTCCGGTCATATCGGGCGGCAGATCAGGCGGCAAAGCGGCCGATCCGCGAGACCGGTCCGCACGCTGAAGCGACAATTGATCGTGCGCTTGCTGACACTGCAGGCAACCATCTTGCTTGCGGTCATGGCCGTGCTTTTCTGGTCGGGCAATCTCTTCGACTTCAAATCCCCCGACAACACCATCGAAATTCTCGGCCCCGCTGTGGAACGCGCGCCCGGCGGCGCGCTGAAACTGCGGCAAACGGCCGACATCATCGCTCTGCGAACCGCGATACCCGATTTGTGGTTTGTCATTCACGACCGGCGGGGTGATCGCCTTGTCGAAGGCGTCGTTCCGCCGCAATTCAGCGCCATCGGCGATGCGCTCGACGATATCGGCCAGGCAAGGCTTGGCTGGAACATATGGGACCCGGCCGATCTGCCGACGGCACGGGTTCGCTGGATCGACACGGCCGCCGGCGAGGTCCAGATCATGACCGGCTCGGCAGCGGCGGCGCCTGCGCACATAATCGTCTTAGGCATTTCGCTGGTGTTTCTGAAGCTCGTCGTGCCGATCATGATCATCATCGCGGTCGGCGTTCTTGTTGCCACCCCGATTGTGGTGCGTGGTGCGCTTGCCGGGCTGAGCGATGCGGCAAAACAGGCTGCAAGCATCGATATCGACCGCCACGCCACGCGCCTTTCAGTGGACAACGCCCCCTCGGAGGTGCTCGCCCTGATCAAGGCCATCAACGATGCGCTGGGCAGGCTCGACGAGGGCTATGAACGCCACCAGCGTTTCCTGGCGGATGCCGCACATGAACTGCGCACGCCGGTCGCCATTTTGAGCATGCGCGTCGCGGCCCTGCCGACCGGTTCGGAAAAGGCGCGGCTGGGCGAAGATGTTGCGCGATTGGCGACCCTGACCGAACAACTCCTCGACCTGCAGCGCCTCGACAAGCAGGCCGACCGTTTCGCGCCTGTCGATCTCGTCGCTATCGGTCGGCAGGTCCTGCTCGACATGGGCCCGCTCGGCTTTTCGGCGGGCTATGAGATGGAGTTCCACACCGATATCGAACACGCCGTCGTTTCGGGCGACCAGCTTGCATTGGAACGGGCGCTGACCAACTTGCTGCAAAACGCCATCGACTATGGCGGCAGACGCGGCACCATTACAGTGCAGATATCGGCTCCAGCGACAATCGAAGTGCGTGATCAAGGCGCCGGCATTCCGTCAAACGATCGCGAGCGGGTATTCGAGCCGTTCCACAGATTGCAGCCACACGGTCAGGGGACCGGCCTGGGCCTCAACCTCGTCAAGGCGATCGTCGAACTGCATGGCGGGCGCGTGATGGTAGCCGACGCTCTGGCGAAGGGAGCCTGCCTGCGCATGATTTTCCCGCCAGTTTCCAGGTGCCCGGAACGTCAAAGCGATAGTTAGCGAGAAGCACCGGCGGAATGCCGGCTTCGCGATCCGGACGAAATACGGGCGCCGTAGCGCCCGTTTCAATGGTCAAGAATTGTCCGGCCTCAGTTGCCGAACAGAGATTCCAGCTGGTTGCGCGACGGCACCTGACCGTTCGGGGTGAGCTTGTCGACGACGCCCGGCAGGGCGGTGGACAATTGTTTCAGCAATTCCTGCTCGTCCATGCCGGTGCGGGCGGCGATCTCTTTGATGACCTGCGGCCCCAGCGCCTGGCCGAGATCATTGGCGTTGATCGACTGGTTCTGCCCGGTGCCGACCCAGGAATCGGCGGTCTGGCCGTGCCCGGCGTCCTTCAGCTTGTCGAGCAAGCCGCCAAGCCCGCCGAGCAGCCCGCCGTCGGAGGCGCCGCCCGCCGGGGCGGGGGCAGCCTGTTGCTGTGAGGAAGAGCCGCCGCCGCTGAGCATTTTCCCGACCAGCAGGGCGCCCAATGCGATCATCAGGGGCTTGGTGATATTGCCGCCCGGAACGGCGTTGTCGAACAGTCCCATCGTGGATCTCCGTTGTGAACGTTACCCGGCCCGCCCTGACAATTGCCCGTCCGCCGCCGAAATTCAAGGCCAGCTTGAGCTTTGCCGCGTCCTATGGAAATGTCTCGGTGCCTGGGGGCGAATGGAGCAACGCAATGGGAATCATCAGCTGGATTATCCTCGGCGTGGTCGCCGGTTTCATCGGCAGCAAGATCGTCAATAAGAGTGGTCAGGGCTTCCTGATGGATATCGTGCTCGGCGTTGTCGGCGCGGTCGTCGGCGGCGTCATCTTCAGCGCGTTCGGCGCGGCGGGGGTCACCGGCCTCAATATCTACAGCCTGATCGTGGCCGTGATCGGCGCTGTCGTTGTGTTGTGGGCATATCACGCCATCAGTGGCCGCAGCGCCTGACGCTGTAGCCGCCGTCAATTCCGAAGCGTTTCGGGCGCCGCGGGCATGGTCCGCGGCGCGCTTTCTCGATTTGCACCGAGCGTTTTTGGGCAATCGTCAGTTGCCCCAGATGCCCTGTCCGTAACCGGCATCCGGTATCTTAAACGGATCCCTGTCGGTCGGCGAAACGCGCGGCGTGGCATACATCTGGCTGGTGGACGCGGTCGTCGAGGTGTCGACCTGCTCGACGGCCTGCTGTTTGTGCGGACGCGGCTTCTGGTTCGCGGCGAAGGCGCTGCCGGAGGCCGCAACGACAAGGGCAGCGGCGATGAGGACGATCTTCTTCATGGGATACTCCTTTTTGCCAGACAACGGCTGCACCCGGATGGATCGCACCGTTCGGTAAGACGGAGATGGGGCGGGGTCGGCAGCGCTTCCAATCACAAGAACCTCGCGCCCGGTCACGAGATCGTTGGTTGGCTGTGAGCGTTTCGGCAGGTTTCGCAAGGGGACGACATACCCTTGCGCGCTAGGTGAAAATTCCTACATGTACGGAAATCCACAGCACTGAACCTGCCCACGTCGCTGGCGGCATCCAGACGGGGTCCGGACGCCGGCCACAAGAGGCTTGTGTTTTTGGACCTTTGTCGCTAATCGCCGCGCATCCGACTGAACGTAGGTCCAGGCCGTCCAAGGAAAGAGACTATGGCAAAAGGTAAATTCGAGCGTACGAAGCCTCATGTGAACATTGGCACGATTGGTCACGTTGACCACGGCAAGACGTCGCTGACGGCGGCGATCACGAAGTATTTTGGCGAATACCGCCCGTACGACCAGATTGACGCGGCTCCGGAAGAGAAGGCGCGCGGCATCACGATCTCGACGGCGCACGTCGAATACGAGACGCCGGCCCGCCACTACGCCCACGTCGACTGCCCCGGCCACGCCGACTATGTGAAGAACATGATCACCGGCGCTGCCCAGATGGACGGCGCGATCCTGGTCGTTTCGGCCGCCGACGGCCCGATGCCGCAGACCCGCGAGCACATCCTGCTCGCCCGTCAGGTCGGCGTTCCGGCGATCGTTGTGTTCCTGAACAAGGTCGACCAGGTCGACGACGCCGAGCTTCTCGAGCTGGTCGAGCTGGAAGTGCGCGAGCTTCTGTCGAAGTACGAGTTCCCGGGCGACGACATTCCGATCGTCAAGGGTTCGGCTCTGGCTGCTCTCGAGGACAGCAACAAGGAGATCGGCGAGAACGCGGTTCGCAAGCTGATGGAAGAGGTCGACGCCTACATCCCGACGCCTGAGCGTCCGATCGACAAGCCGTTCCTGATGCCGATCGAGGACGTGTTCTCGATCTCGGGCCGCGGCACGGTCGTGACCGGTCGCGTCGAGCGCGGCATCGTCAAGGTTGGCGAGGAGCTGGAAATCGTCGGCATCCGTCCGACCTCGAAGACGACCTGCACGGGCGTCGAGATGTTCCGCAAGCTGCTCGACCAGGGCCAGGCCGGCGACAACATCGGCGCGCTGCTGCGCGGCGTTGACCGTGAAGGCGTCGAGCGCGGCCAGGTTCTGGCCAAGCCCGGCACCGTGAAGCCGCACAAGAAGTTCAAGGCAGAAGCCTACATCCTGACCAAGGAAGAGGGCGGCCGTCATACGCCGTTCTTCACCAACTACCGTCCGCAGTTCTACTTCCGCACGACGGACGTGACCGGCATCGTGACGCTGCCGGCTGGTACGGAGATGGTTATGCCTGGCGACAACATCACCGTTGACGTCGAGCTGATCGTGCCGATCGCCATGGAAGAGAAGCTGCGCTTCGCTATCCGTGAAGGCGGCCGCACGGTTGGTGCAGGAATTGTTGCTTCGATCGTCGAGTAATCGGCGTTTCAATTGACCAATCGAAAGGGCGGCCTTCGGGTCGCCCTTTTGTTTTGGGATGGCGATTGTTCAATTGGGAATGGAGGGCTTTGCTGCCCGTCCGGCCAGCTTGCGTCCTTGTCTCCATTCCGGGACAGTCGTCGCTCGAACAATCGAGGGAAACGACGGACATGGCCGCGGATGTACCCACACTTTACGATTGGGCCGGCGGGTCCGAAAACCTCAACCGCCTGACTGCCACCTTTTATGCCAAGGTGGCGAAGGACCCTGTCGTCGGCCCGGTGTTCAAGGCGATGTCGTCGGATCACCCCGCCCATGTCGCGGCCTTCATCGGCGAGGTGTTCGGCGGGCCGAAGACCTATTCCGAACAGCATGGCGGCCATCGTGAAATGGTGATGCACCATCTCGACAGGCATCTGACCGAGGAGCAGCGCCGCCGCTGGATCAGCCTGTTGATGGACGCCGCCGACGAGGTCGGTCTGCCCGACGATCCGGAATTCCGCTCCGCCTTCGCCGCCTATATCGAGTGGGGCTCGCGCCTCGCCAGGATGAACTCCACGCTCGGCGCCACCTGCGATCCCGAGCAGGAACCGATGCCGCAATGGGGTTGGGGCGTGCCGGGTGGGCCCTACACGCCGCCCGCCAAAAGTTGAGAGCGAGGCGAAGCCGGGAGCCTTCGTGCCCGCAGCAATTGCTGCGCCGGCATCGACGCGCAATAGGCTGGCATCAACGCGCAAACGGCTCTTTACAGACGGCGCGGAAGCTTCTAGGAAGCGCCTGCCGCGCAGATGATGCGCAGCAATTTGTAGGGGTATAGCTCAGTTGGTAGAGCGGCGGTCTCCAAAACCGCAGGTCGCGGGTTCGAGCCCTGCTGCCCCTGCCAGTCTCCCGAAATTCCCGGAAGCGCAGGCCTTGAAACAGGCGTAAGCCTTGCCATATGAGCGTTTCTCGGGCATAAGGGCCCCATAGCCGGGACGGAACGACTGGATGGTTCCGATGCGGCGTTTGGTCATAAAGCGGAAGCTTGCCACTTGCGTGGATCAAGAATCGGTTTTATGTAGACATGACAGACACGCGACGCGTGGAGCTGGGAAGCCGGCTTTGCGCGTCTGATTTGCATGGATCGAAGGCCTGCTGATTCGGCTTGGAATTCGATCCGGCGGTACGTCCCGGCCGGCGGGATCATCCAGGAGATCCGGTCAACGGGTCTTGAAAGCAGAGCGGACATGGCGTCGAAGACATCCAATCCTTTCGTCTTCCTTCAGCAGGTGCGGGCGGAAACCGCCAAGGTCACTTGGCCTTCCAGGCGCGAAACGGTGATTTCGACGGTCATGGTTCTGGCCTTCGCTGCGATCGCCATGATCTTCTTCTTTGCTGCCGATCAGATCATGGGTCTGGCGGTCGAGATGATCCTCGGCATCGGCAAATAAGACCACCAGGACAGGGAATTCATAGATGACTGCGCGGTGGTACATCGTTCACGCTTATTCGAACTTCGAAAAGAAGGTCGCTGAAGACATCGAAAACAAGGCCAAGCAGAAGGGCCTGTCGGAGAGGATCGAGCAGATCGTCGTGCCGACCGAGAAGGTCGTCGAGGTTCGACGCGGCAAGAAGGTGGACGCCGAGCGCAAGTTCTTCCCGGGCTACGTGCTGATGAAGGCCGAGCTCAACGACGCGGTCATCTCGCTGGTGAAGAACACGCCGCGCGTCACGGGTTTCCTCGGTGAAGACAAGCATACGGCCAAGCCGATGCACATCACCGACAAGGAAGCCGAGCGCATTCTGCACCAGGTGCAGGAAGGCGTCGAAAGGCCGAAGCAGTCGGTTACCTTCGAGATCGGCGAGCAGGTGCGCGTTTCGGACGGGCCATTCGCCTCGTTCAACGGTTTCGTCCAGGAAGTGGACGAAGAGCGCGCCCGCCTCAAGGTGGAAGTTTCGATCTTCGGGCGCGCTGTGCCTGTCGATCTGGAATTCGGTCAGGTCGAAAAGGGCTGATCCGGATTTCCGCTCCTCGATAAGAGGGGCGGAGGGCGGTGCCATTGGCGTCGCCATGAGCGGTGGGAGGCAAGCGCGGCTTAGCCGGTCGCGTGAACCGAACCACCAGGCTGCAACCGCCGGTGTTCTCTTGTTCTGAAGAGGCCGGCATGACTGAAGGCAGGAAAGAGTATGGCTAAGAAAGTAGCGGGCCAGCTCAAGCTCCAGGTTGCCGCGGGTTCTGCGACTCCGTCGCCCCCGATCGGCCCGGCGCTTGGTCAGCGTGGCATCAACATCATGGAATTCTGCAAGGCGTTCAACGCGCAGACCCAGGAACTCGAGAAGGGATCTCCGATCCCGGTCGTCATCACCTATTACCAGGACAAGTCGTTCACCTTCGTCATGAAGACGCCGCCGGTGAGCTACTTCCTGAAGAAGGCCGCCAACCTGAAGTCGGGCTCGAAGGAGCCGGGCAAGGTCAAGGCCGGCACGATCGCCCGCGACAAGGTGCGCGAGATCGCCGAGAAGAAGATGAAGGACCTGAACGCCAACGACGTGGAAGCAGCAATGCGCATGGTCGAAGGTTCCGCCCGTTCGATGGGCCTGGAAGTGGTGGGCTAAGACGATGGCAAAGATTGCAAAGCGTGTAGCCAAGACCCGCGAAGGCATCGACCCGAACAAGGCCTATGCCCTGGGCGAGGCCCTCAAGATCCTCAAGGATCGTTCGAAGGTGAAGTTCGACGAGACCGTCGAGATCGCCATGAACCTCGGCGTCGACCCGCGCCATGCCGACCAGATGGTCCGCGGCGTGGTCAACCTGCCGAACGGCACCGGCAAGAACGTCCGCGTCGCCGTGTTCGCGCGTGGCGACAAGGCTGACGAAGCCAAGGCCGCCGGCGCCGATCTGGTTGGCGCCGAAGAACTGGTCGACATCGTCCAGAAGGGCACGATCGATTTCGATCGCTGCATCGCCACCCCGGACATGATGCCGCTCGTCGGCCGTCTGGGTAAGGTGCTCGGCCCGCGCGGCATGATGCCGAACCCGAAGGTCGGCACCGTGACCACCGATGTCGCCGCCGCCGTCAAGGCGTCGAAGGGCGGCGCGGTCGAGTTCCGCGTCGAGAAGGCTGGCATCATCCACGCCGGCATCGGCAAGGTCTCGTTCGAGGTCAAGGCTCTGGAAGAGAACATCCGCGCCTTCGCCGATGCGGTCACCAAGGCCAAGCCGACGGGCGCCAAGGGCAACTACGTCAAGAAGGTGTCGGTCACCTCGACGATGGGCCCGGGCCTCAAGCTGGACGTCGCGACGCTCGCGGCTTCCTGAGACGATTGATCGAGGATCGGCCTTTAGCGGGCTGATCCTCCTGAAGAATTCCGGGCTCCGCGCAAGCGGGTCCCGGATGCCGGAAATCGAAAGAGATCCGGCATCCTGTCCGAGATTGCAGGCGGCCTAGTCCCGAAAGGGCGGACCTTAATCATACGGCCTGCATGAGACGGGGTAGGACCAGACAACGGAGCCTCTGCTCCAATGGAAGGTTCGAACCGTGTTTGCCTTTTGTCTGCGCATCGCGCCGGGGAAACCTGTCGGGTGTGGCGAAAGGGGGCAGGATCCTCGAGCGCCGTTCGGGAGATCTGGAATTTCTGGATAGCCCGCCCGGCAAAAGGCAACCCGACTGCTTTCCCGCAAATGGGGAGGTGGTCAACTGGAGATAGGCAGTGGACAGAGCGGAAAAACGCGAACTCGTCACGGGCCTGAACGACGCCTTCAAGGGCGCCGGTTCAGTCGTCGTGGCCCACTATGCCGGTATCACCGTCGCGCAAATGAACGATCTTCGCACGAAGATGCGTCAGGCCGGCGGCACCGTCAAAGTCGCGAAGAACCGCCTCGCCAAGATCGCTCTTCAGGGCACGGAATCCGAAAGCATCATCGATCTGTTCAAGGGACAGACGCTGGTTGCCTATTCGGACGATCCGATTGCGGCGCCGAAGGTCGCGTCCGATTTCGCCAAGGGGAATGACAAGCTCGTCATTCTCGGTGGCTCGATGGGCACGACCTCGCTCAACGCCGACGGTGTGAAGGCTCTTGCCTCGCTGCCGTCGCTCGACGAGCTGCGCGCCCGCCTGGTTGGCATGATCGCCACCCCGGCAACCCGGATCGCTCAGATCGTCAATGCACCGGCGGCTTCGGTCGCGCGCGTCATTGGCGCCTATGCCCGGAAGGACGAGGCGGCGTGAGGCCGTTCCTCATCACAACAACACGTTCGAACCTTATAAAGGAATATCAAAATGGCTGATCTGGCAAAGATCGTAGACGACCTGTCGAAGCTGACCGTCCTCGAGGCGGCTGAGCTGTCGAAGCTCCTCGAAGAGAAGTGGGGCGTTTCGGCCGCCGCTCCGGTGGCTGTTGCTGCTGCTGGCGGCGGTGCTGCTGCTGCTGCTCCGGCTGAGGAAAAGACCGAATTCGACGTCATTCTGGCCGCCGCTGGCGACAAGAAGATCGAAGTCATCAAGGAAGTGCGCGCCATCACCGGCCTGGGCCTCAAGGAAGCCAAGGACCTGGTCGAGGCCGCTCCGAAGCCGGTCAAGGAAGGCGCCAACAAGGCTGACGCCGAGAAGATCAAGGCCCAGCTGGAAGCAGCCGGCGCCAAGGTCGAGCTGAAGTAATTCAGGGTTTCGGCGGACGGCATCAGCCGTCCGCCGGTCCTTGAAAGGACGCTGTGAAAACCTCTTTCCTGAGGGCCGGATGACGGCTCTCAGGAAACGGGTTTTCAACCGTTCTGGCCCGGCGCCGCAAGGCGAGGGGCAACCCGATGGGCCGCTGGCGGAAGCGGTCGAGAATTGCAAGGCAGGTCGAGGCGAAAGCCTGCCCCAAGAGAGCTAGCCAAGGAGCGACGATGGCCCAGACCCAGACTTTCAATGGCCGCAGACGCGTACGCAAGTTCTTCGGAAAGATCCCGGAAGTTGCGGAGATGCCGAACCTGATCGAGGTTCAGAAGGCATCTTATGACCAGTTCCTGATGGTGGACGAGCCCGAAGGCGGCCGTCCGGACGAGGGGCTGCAGGCCGTTTTCAAGTCGGTCTTCCCGATTTCCGACTTTTCCGGCTCTTCGATGCTGGAATTCGTCAAATACGAGTTCGAGGCACCGAAGTTCGACGTTGACGAATGCCGTCAGCGCGACCTGACCTATGCCGCGCCGCTGAAGGTGACGCTGCGCCTGATCGTGTTCGATATCGACGAGGATACCGGCTCCAAGTCCATCAAGGACATCAAGGAGCAGGACGTTTATATGGGCGACATGCCGCTCATGACCATGAACGGCACCTTCATCGTCAACGGCACCGAGCGCGTCATCGTCTCGCAGATGCACCGCTCGCCGGGCGTCTTCTTCGACCACGACAAGGGCAAGTCGCACTCGTCGGGCAAGCTTCTGTTTGCCGCGCGCGTCATCCCCTATCGCGGTTCGTGGCTCGACATCGAGTTCGATTCCAAGGACGTCGTGCACGCCCGTATCGACCGTCGCCGCAAGATCCCCGTGTCGTCGCTGTTGATGGCGCTCGGCATGGACGGCGAGGAGATCCTGTCGACCTTCTACAACAAGATCACCTACAAGCGGACCGGCGACCATTGGCGCATCCCCTTCAGCGTGGACCGTTTCCGCGGCCTGAAGGCCGTCAACGATCTGGTTGACGCCGATACCGGTGAGATTGTTGTTGAGCAGGGCAAGAAGATCACCGCCCGTCAGGCGCGCCAGCTGGCCGACAAGGGCCTGAAGGCGATCAAGGCGACCGACGAGGATCTGCTCGGCAGCTATCTGGCCGAGGACATCGTCAACTACGGCACCGGCGAAATCTTCCTCGAAGCCGGCGACGAGCTGGACGAGAAGACGCTGAAGGTGCTTCTGGGCACCGGCGAGCAGGAAATTCAGATCCTCGACATCGACCATATCAATGTCGGTGGTTACATCCGCAACACGCTGGCCGTCGACAAGAACGAAAGCCGGCAGGACGCGCTGTTCGATATCTACCGCGTCATGCGTCCGGGCGAGCCGCCGACGCTGGAAACGGCTGAAGCCATGTTCAACTCGCTGTTCTTCGACAGCGAGCGTTACGACCTGTCGGCCGTCGGCCGCGTCAAGATGAACATGCGTCTGGAACTCGACGCCGAGGATACCGTGCGCGTGCTGCGCAAGGCTGACATTCTGGCCGTGGTCAAGACGCTGGTCGAACTGCGCGACGGCAAGGGCGAGATCGACGACATCGACAATCTCGGCAACCGCCGCGTCCGTTCGGTCGGTGAATTGATGGAGAACCAGTACCGCGTCGGTCTGCTCCGCATGGAGCGCGCGATCAAGGAACGCATGTCCTCGATCGAGATCGACACGGTGATGCCGCAGGATCTGATCAACGCCAAGCCGGCGGCTGCCGCCGTGCGCGAGTTCTTCGGTTCCTCGCAGCTCTCGCAGTTCATGGACCAGACCAACCCGCTGTCGGAGATCACCCACAAGCGTCGCCTGTCGGCGCTTGGACCGGGCGGTCTGACCCGCGAGCGCGCCGGCTTCGAGGTGCGCGACGTGCACCCGACGCATTACGGCCGCATCTGCCCGATCGAAACGCCGGAAGGCCCGAATATCGGTCTGATCAACTCGCTGGCCACCTTCGCGCGCGTCAACAAGTACGGTTTCATCGAGAGCCCGTACCGCAAGATCGTCGACGGCAAGCTGACCGACGAGGTTGTCTATCTGTCGGCTATGGAAGAGGCCAAGCACTACGTTGCCCAGGCCAACGCCGAGCTCGACAAGGACGGTGGTTTCGTCGACGAATTCGTCATCTGCCGTAACGCCGGCGAAGTGATGATGGCGCCGCGCGAAAACGTCGACCTGATGGACGTTTCGCCCAAGCAGATGGTGTCGGTCGCAGCAGCGCTGATCCCGTTCCTGGAAAACGACGACGCCAACCGCGCTCTGATGGGCTCGAACATGCAGCGTCAGGCCGTGCCGCTGGTGCGCGCCGAGGCTCCGTTCGTCGGCACCGGCATGGAGCCGATCGTCGCCCGTGACTCGGGCGCCGCCATCGGCGCCCGCCGCACCGGCATCGTCGACCAGGTGGACGCGACCCGTATCGTTATCCGCGCTACCGAGGATCTCGATCCGGGCAAGTCCGGCGTCGACATCTACCGCCTGATGAAGTTCCAGCGCTCGAACCAGTCGACCTGCATCAACCAACGTCCGCTGGTGAAGGTGGGCGACCGCATCGAGAAGGGCGACATCATCGCCGACGGTCCGTCGACCGATCTCGGCGATCTGGCGCTCGGCCGCAACGTGCTCGTCGCGTTCATGCCGTGGAACGGCTACAACTACGAGGATTCCATCCTCCTGTCCGAACGCATCGTCGCCGACGACGTCTTCACCTCGATCCACATCGAGGAGTTCGAGGTCATGGCGCGCGATACCAAGCTCGGGCCGGAAGAAATCACGCGCGACATTCCGAACGTCTCGGAAGAAGCGCTGAAGAACCTCGACGAAGCCGGCATCGTCTATATCGGCGCGGAAGTGCAGCCGGGCGACATCCTAGTCGGCAAGATCACGCCGAAGGGCGAAAGCCCGATGACGCCGGAAGAGAAGCTTCTGCGCGCCATCTTTGGTGAAAAGGCTTCCGACGTCCGCGACACCTCCATGCGCATGCCTCCGGGCACCTTCGGCACGGTGGTCGAAGTGCGCGTCTTCAATCGCCACGGCGTCGAGAAGGACGAGCGCGCCATGGCGATCGAGCGCGAGGAGATCGAACGCCTCGCCAAGGACCGCGACGACGAGCAGGCCATCCTCGACCGCAACGTCTATGCCCGTCTCTCCGACGTGCTGATCGGCAAGGAGGCTATCGCCGGGCCGAAGGGCTTCAAGAAGGGCACGACGCTGGCCAAGGAGACGCTGGACGACTATCCGCGTTCGCAGTGGTGGCAGTTCGCCGTCGAGAACGAGAAGCTCCAGGGCGAGCTCGAAGCTCTGCGCGGCCAGTACGACGATTCCAAGAAGGCGCTCGAGCAGCGCTTCATGGACAAGGTCGAGAAGGTGCAGCGCGGCGACGAAATGCCTCCGGGCGTCATGAAGATGGTCAAGGTCTTCGTGGCGGTGAAGCGCAAGATGCAGCCGGGCGACAAGATGGCCGGCCGTCACGGCAACAAGGGTGTCGTGTCGCGCATCGTTCCGGTCGAGGACATGCCGTTCCTCGAGGACGGCACGCATGCCGATATCGTGCTCAACCCGCTGGGCGTGCCTTCGCGCATGAACGTCGGCCAGATCCTTGAAACGCATCTGGGCTGGGCTTGCGCCGGCATGGGCAGGAAGATCGGCGAGCTGATCGAAGCCTATAAGGGTGGTGGCGACATCAAGCCGCTGCGCCAGACGATCGAGCAGATCATCCCGGCCAACGACCGCAACGAGCCGGTCCGCGAGTATGACGACGAGTCCATCGTTCGCCTCGGCGAGCAGATGAAGCGCGGCGTCTCCATCGCGACCCCGGTGTTCGACGGCGCGCATGAGGTCAACATCAACGAGATGCTGGAGCAGGCTGGCCTGCACACTTCCGGTCAGTCTCAGTTGTATGATGGCCGTACCGGTGAGCCGTTCGACCGCAAGGTGACCATGGGCTACATCTACATGCTCAAGCTTCACCACCTGGTCGACGACAAGATCCACGCCCGTTCGATCGGCCCGTACTCGCTCGTCACCCAGCAGCCGCTGGGCGGTAAGGCGCAGTTCGGCGGTCAGCGCTTCGGCGAAATGGAGGTCTGGGCGCTGGAAGCCTACGGCGCCGCCTACACCCTGCAGGAAATGCTGACGGTGAAGTCGGACGACGTCGCCGGCCGCACCAAGGTCTACGAAGCGATCGTGCGCGGCGACGACACGTTCGAGGCGGGTATTCCGGAGAGCTTCAACGTTCTCGTCAAGGAAATGCGCTCGCTGGGCCTCAACGTCGAGCTTGAAAATACCAAGGTCGACGCCGGCCCGCAGAGCCTGCCGGACGCGGCCGAGTAACACGGCACAAAGCAGGCGCGGAGTTCATCGGCGCCTGCCACGGATTTTCCGGCTCACGCCGGCCTTCGCGAGCGGTGGCTCGCAGTCACATGCAAAGGGGTTTTCGAGGACCCCGAAAAGGAGAATGGCATGAACCAAGAGGTCATGAATCTCTTCAACCCGCAGGCGCCTGCGCAGGTGTTCGATTCCATCCGGATTTCGCTGGCGTCGCCTGACAAGATTCTGTCCTGGTCGTTCGGCGAGATCAAGAAGCCGGAGACGATCAACTACCGTACCTTCAAGCCCGAGCGCGACGGTCTGTTCTGCGCGCGCATCTTCGGTCCGATCAAGGACTACGAGTGCCTGTGCGGCAAGTACAAGCGCATGAAGTACAAGGGCGTCATCTGCGAAAAGTGCGGCGTCGAAGTCACGCTGTCGCGCGTGCGCCGCGAGCGCATGGGTCACATCGAGCTCGCCGCTCCGGTTGCCCACATCTGGTTCCTGAAGTCGCTGCCGTCGCGCATCGGCACGCTGCTCGACATGACCCTTAAGGACATCGAGCGCGTTCTCTACTTCGAGAACTACATCGTCACCGAACCCGGCCTCACCGCGCTGAAGGAGCACCAGCTGCTCAGCGAGGAAGAGTACATGATGGCCGTCGACGAATATGGCGAGGACTCGTTCACCGCCATGATCGGCGCCGAGGCCATTCATGACCTTCTGGCCGGCATGGACCTGGAAAAGATCGCGGGCGACCTGCGCTCCGAGCTTGCTTCGACCACGTCGGAACTGAAGCAGAAGAAGTATCTCAAGCGCCTCAAGGTGGTCGAGAACTTCATGGAATCCGGCAATCGTCCGGAATGGATGATCATGAAGGTCGTCCCGGTCATTCCGCCGGATCTGCGCCCGCTGGTTCCGCTGGATGGCGGCCGCTTCGCGACGTCGGATCTGAACGATCTCTATCGCCGCGTCATCAACCGTAACAACCGTCTGAAGCGCCTGATCGAGCTGCGCGCGCCCGGCATCATCGTGCGCAACGAAAAGCGCATGCTGCAGGAAGCCGTCGACGCACTGTTCGACAACGGCCGCCGCGGCCGCGTCATCACCGGCGCCAACAAGCGTCCGCTGAAGTCGCTGTCCGACATGCTGAAGGGCAAGCAGGGCCGCTTCCGCCAGAACCTGCTCGGCAAGCGCGTCGACTATTCCGGCCGTTCGGTCATCGTGACCGGTCCGGAGCTGAAGCTGCACCAGTGCGGCCTGCCGAAGAAGATGGCGCTGGAGCTGTTCAAGCCCTTCATCTACGCCCGCCTCGACGCCAAGGGTTACTCCTCGACCGTCAAGCAGGCGAAGAAGCTGGTCGAGAAGGAGCGTCCGGAAGTCTGGGATATCCTGGACGAGGTCATCCGCGAGCATCCGGTGCTGCTCAACCGCGCACCGACGCTGCACCGCTTGGGCATCCAGGCGTTCGAGCCGACCCTGATCGAAGGCAAGGCGATCCAGCTGCATCCGCTGGTCTGCACGGCCTTCAACGCCGACTTCGACGGCGACCAGATGGCGGTCCACGTTCCGCTGTCGCTGGAAGCGCAGCTCGAAGCCCGCGTGCTGATGATGTCGACCAATAACATCCTGCACCCGGCCTCCGGCGCGCCGATCATCGTGCCGTCGCAGGACATGGTTCTGGGTCTGTATTACCTCTCGATCGTCAACGAGAACGATCCGGGGCAGGGCATGGCGTTCGCCGACATGGGCGAATTGCAGCATGCGCTGGAGACCAAGGCCGTCACCCTGCACGCCAAGATCAAGGGCCGTTTCAGGACCGTCGATGCGGCAGGCAATGTCGTGTCGAAGATCTATGACACCACGCCCGGCCGCATGATCCTCGGCGAACTTCTGCCGAAGAACGTCAACGTGCCGTTCGAGACCGCCAACCAGGAGATGACCAAGAAGAACATCTCCAAGATGATCGACACCGTCTACCGCCACTGCGGTCAGAAAGAGACGGTCATCTTCTGCGATCGCATCATGGCGCTCGGTTTCGCCCATGCCTGCCGCGCCGGCATCTCGTTCGGCAAGGACGACATGCTGATCCCGGACACCAAGGAGAAGCTGGTCGCCGAGACCGAGGCTTTGGCCAAGGAATACGAGCAGCAGTACAATGACGGCCTGATCACCCAGGGCGAGAAGTACAACAAGGTCGTCGACGCCTGGGCCAAGTGCTCGGAAAAGGTCGCCGACGAAATGATGGGCCGCATCAAGGCGGTCGAGTTCGACGCCAACGGCCGTCAAAAGCCGATGAACTCGATCTACATGATGTCGCATTCGGGTGCGCGTGGTTCGCCCACCCAGATGCGTCAGCTCGCCGGCATGCGCGGCCTGATGGCGAAGCCGTCGGGTGAAATCATCGAGACGCCGATCATCTCGAACTTCAAGGAAGGCCTCACCGTTCTGGAGTACTTCAACTCCACGCACGGCGCCCGTAAGGGTCTGGCCGACACCGCTCTGAAGACCGCGAACTCGGGTTATCTGACCCGTCGTCTGGTCGACGTGGCGCAGGACTGCATCGTCAACTCGGTTGATTGCGGCACCGACAAGGGCCTCACCATGCAGCCGATCGTCGATGCCGGCCAGATCGTCGCCTCGATCGGCCAGCGCGTTCTCGGCCGTACGGCCCTGGACGACATCAACCACCCGGTCACCGGCGATACGCTGGTCAAGGCCGGCACGCTGATGGACGAACGCGATGTCGAGCTGATCGAAAAGGCCGGCGTGCAGTCGGTCCGCATCCGCTCGGCGCTGACCTGCGACGTCCGCACCGGCGTCTGCGCGGTCTGCTATGGTCGCGATCTGGCACGCGGTACTCCGGTCAACCAGGGCGAAGCTGTCGGCGTCATCGCCGCGCAGTCGATCGGCGAGCCGGGCACGCAGCTCACCATGCGTACCTTCCACATGGGCGGTACCGCCCAGGTGGTGGACTCCTCCTATCTCGAGGCGTCCTATGAAGGCACGGTGTCGGTGCGCAACCGCGCCGTGGTTCGCAACTCCGACGGCAACCTCGTCGTGATGGGCCGCAACATGGCGATCCTGATCCTCGACGAGACCGGCAAGGAACGCGCCACGCACCGCGTCACCTATGGTTCGCGTATCTTCGTGGACGATGGCGACAAGGTGAAGCGCGGCCAGCGCATCGCCGAGTGGGACCCCTACACCCGTCCGATCCTCACCGAAATCGAGGGTCGCGTGGCGTTCGAGGATCTGGTCGACGGCATTTCCGTTCAGGAAACCGCCGACGAGTCGACCGGCATCACCAAGCGCGAGGTCATCGACTGGCGGTCGACGCCGCGCGGTTCGGACCTCAAGCCGGCGATGGTCGTTCAGGACGCCAAGGGCAAGGTCGGCAAGCTGTCGAAGGGCGGCGACGCCCGCTTCCTGCTCTCGGTCGAGGCGATCCTCTCGGTCGAGCCGGGTGCACATGTGAAGCCGGGCGACGTGCTTGCCCGTATTCCGATGGAAAGCGCCAAGACCAAGGACATCACCGGTGGTCTGCCGCGCGTGGCCGAACTGTTCGAGGCTCGTCGTCCGAAGGATCACGCCATCATCGCCGAGATCGATGGTACGGTCCGCTTCGGCCGCGACTACAAGAACAAGCGCCGCATCATCATCGAGCCGCATGACTCGACGCTGGAGCCGGTCGAATACCTGATCCCGAAGGGCAAGCCGTTCCATCTCCAGGACGGCGACGTCATCGAGAAGGGCGACTACATCCTCGACGGCAATCCGGCGCCGCACGACATTCTGGCGATCAAGGGCGTGGAGGCTCTGGCTTCCTACCTCGTCAACGAGATCCAGGAAGTCTACCGGTTGCAGGGCGTGACGATCAACGACAAGCACATCGAGGTGATCGTTCGTCAGATGCTGCAGAAGGTGGAAATCACCGAGCAGGGCGACTCGACCTACATCCCGGGTGACCATGTCGACGTGATCGAGCTGGACGAGATCAACGAGCGTTTGATTGAGGAAGGCAAGAAGCCTGCGGCCGGCCAGCCGGTGCTGCTCGGCATCACCAAGGCCTCGCTGCAGACGCCGTCCTTCATCTCGGCCGCCTCCTTCCAGGAGACGACCCGCGTGCTGACGGAAGCTGCCGTTGCCGGCAAGACCGACATGCTGCAGGGCCTGAAGGAAAACGTCATCGTCGGCCGTCTGATCCCGGCCGGTACCGGTGGCCAGATGAGCCAGATCCGTCGCATTGCGACGCATCGCGACGAGCTTATCCTCGACGAGCGTCGCAAGACGTCCGGCGCGGAAGTGGCAGAACCGATGCTGACCGAAATGGTCACCGCCGCGCAGTAAGCGACGGTAAAACGACACGGAAAAGGGGCCTTTCGGCCCCTTTTTCTTTTTTGGCGGTGTGCGGCTGGCCAGTGCGCCAGACCGTGGTGTTCAAGCCTCATCTTGGTTATTGATCGGCGGTCAACAGTCGTGTGGGGCCGCCATGAGATGCACCGCATTCGCGTTCAGCATGATCTGCGCTGTTTTTGCCGCGATATTGCCGGCTTTGGCGGCTGCTTGGACGCCCTACGGCAATGCCCGCTACAATTACTGGATCGACGTGCCGCCGGGCTTCTCCGCGATCGAGGAGGCCGAAAACGGCGATGGCGGCACCGCGAAATCGCCGGATGGGCAAGCGGAACTTGCGGTCTGGGGTGGCTATCTGAGCGACCGCGATTTCCCGAACGAGGTGAAGTGGCGCGTCGGGCAGGAGCAGGCGGACGGCTGGTCCGTCACCTATGAACGGCACAAAGCCAAATGGGCGGTCTGGTCGGGCTCAAAGGACGGCCGCATCTTCTTCGAACGGGCGATCCCGGTCTGCGACGGCGCGGCGGCCTATTTCCGTCTCGAATACGACAAGGCCGCGCAGAAGGCGTTCGATCCCATCGTCGCCCGCCTGTCGAAATCGCTGCGCGCCGGCGATTGCTGAAACAACGCAAGAAACGGAATGCGGTGGCGACAGGCACTGGGTAGCCTCGGCCCCATGATGCGCGTTTCGGCTCGGTGAGCCGTCGGCGCCGCCCGAGGAACCCGCCATGGAGGCCACCGTCAAAATGCCTGAACACATGCCCAGGATTTCCGCCGAAAACCGTGTCGCCGGTTACGACTGGACAGCCATCGGCGCCGAGCTCGACAGCTATGGCTGCGCCGTGCTCGAAGGGCTGTTGTTGGGCGACGAATGCGCCGAGATCGCTCGGCTTTACCCGTACGAAGAGCATTTCCGCAGCCACGTCGTCATGGCTCGCCACGGCTTCGGCAAGGGCGAATACCGCTATTTCAGATATCCGCTGCCGGATCTGATCGGCGGCCTGCGTTCGGCGCTCTACCCGCGCCTGTCGGTGGTCGCCAATGCCTGGAATGCACGCATGGGCATCGACCAGCATTATCCCGCCGCGCATGCCGACTATCTCGATCTTTGCCGCGGCGCCGGACAGACGCGGCCGACGCCGCTTCTGCTGCAATATCAGCCCGGCGACTTCAATTGCCTGCATCAGGACCTCTATGGCGATCTGGCTTTTCCCATCCAGGTGGCGGTCCTTCTGTCGGAGCCCGGCCGAGATTTCACCGGCGGCGAGTTCGTGCTGACCGAACAGCGCCCGCGCATGCAAAGCCGCGCCGAAGTGGTGCCGCTCAGGCGCGGCGATGCCGTGGCGTTTGCCGTACACAACCGGCCGGTGCAGGGTACGAAAGGCAACTATCGCGTCAACCTGCGCCACGGCGTCAGCCGCGTCCGTTCAGGGCATCGCCACACGGTCGGCATCATCTTCCATGATGCCCGCTGAACGACATGACGGGCTTCTTTTCCTGTGATCTTCCCGACGCTCCTGACATCAATACGAGCACGGAGCCATTAAGCTGCCGCCGGTTCGGACCAGCCATTGGGGAGATCGTGCGATGACGCGCGGGAACAAGGTTCAAAGCACGCTGACCTCGGCATCGGTCGCCACGCCGATCGGAGCGCTCGTCGTGATCGAGGACGAGACGGACGCACTGTTCATGGTCGAATTCGCCGATTGCGACGACCGCATGGAGCGCTGGCTGCATCACCGGCTGGCGTCGGGCCGTTTTGCGCTGAGGGCAGGCACCGTCTCCAGACGCACGCGCGAGGCCTTCGCGGCCTATTTCGACGGTGGGGTCGGCTCGCTTCGGGACTTGCCCGTTCGGCTCGACGGCACGCCGTTCCAGAACGCGATGTGGACGGCCTTGCGCGACATCCGGCCGGGGGAAACGCTGGCCTATGGCGCTTTCGCGCTGCGGCTTGGCCGCCCGCAGGCGGCCCGCGCCGTCGGCCATGCCAACGGTTCGAACCCGATGTCGATCGTCGTTCCCTGTCATCGCCTGGTTGGCGCGAATGGCGACCTTACCAACTATGGCGGCGGCCTGGAGCGCAAACGCTGGCTCATCGACCATGAGGCGCGCCACGCTGCATCGTAGATTGAAACAGGTTCGAGCGAATGGCCGCTTGGCTACAGAATGCTCGTTACCGCGCGGTCGAGCCTCGTACCTTCCCGATAGAGCAGGCCGACGACAACGGCTGCGGCAATGCCGGTCACGGCACCGCCCGCGACATCGCTGATATAGTGGGTGCCGACATAGACCCGCGAAATGCAGACTGCGGTAGCGATGGCGAGGAAGACGGCGCCCAGCCGCTTCAGCCGGCTCATCAGGAAGCTCGCCGCGATGGCGAAGGATGCGGTTGCATGGTCCGAGGGGAAGGACCAGTCGGCGCTCGGGCTGATGATCAGGTGGCTGACGCCGGCATCATAGGGGCGCATGCGGTGCAGGAAGAGCAGGATGAGCTGGTTGACGCCGAGCCCGATCAGGAAGGCGAGGCCGGCGACGACGGCGGTATGGCGGGCATGTTGCCGCTCGCCGCTGCGCCACCATTGCAACACGACCAATAGGATCAGCGCCGGCACGCCGAATTCGGTCAGCGCCAGCATCACCGCGTCCAGCATGGCGTTTTCGCCCGCCGGTCCGTTGATCCATCCCGTAATAGCCTGGTCCATGCCAGTCCCCCCTTGCCAGCGCACACCGCGGCGAAGGTCGCCGTTCCGGTAGCCTGCTGAAAATCGCAGCCCCGAAAAATCGGGGCGCAGCCATCAAGCAATGGATTCGGGCGAGTTTGCGGCCAAGGCCCGCCTCGTAGGCTTAGTCGAAGAACGGTTCGACGACGTTGCGCTTGCCCAGCATGAAGGCGTCGGCCACGTGCTGCAGCGGCGCGAGGTCGACATCCGAGGTCCGGTCGTGCACCAGTTTGGCGAAGCGGCGGTAGAGCATCGGATATTCGGTTTCCTTCTCGTCCTTGAGAACCTTGCCCTCAACCTCGAGCCTGGTGCCGCCGCCGGACAGCACCATAAAACCCTTGTCGGTCTCCGCCAGGATGTCCCAGCTTTGCGGTCCGGTCTGGCGCCAGTCGAAATCGACGGCTACCGGGGTGCCTTCGCTGGTCCGGAACGAAACCTGGGCGGCGATCGGCGCGTCTCGGTTCTCGGGGAAATCGAGCGTCGCCTCGGTGATGAACATCGGCGGCAGGATATGGGTGGCGATGGAAAGCGCGTTGATGCCGGGATCGAAGACGCCGAAGCCGCCGGCCTGCCATATCCATTCCTGGTTCGGGTGCCAGCGCCGCACGTCTTCCTTCCAGTTGATGGCGGCTGATTTGATCCTCGCCGACGCAAGGAAGCTTCGTGCGGCCTCGACTGCCGGCGCATAACGCGAATGCCAGGAGGCGAACAGCGTCACGCCCTTTTCCGCGGCCAGCGCCTTCAGATGTTCCACCTCGCTCACCGTCGCGCCGGGCGGCTTTTCGAGGAAGACGTGCTTGCCGGCCAGGATCGCCGCGCGCGCGGCGTCGTGGCGAACCTGCGGCGGCATGCACAGCGACACCGCCTCGACCTCGGGCGAGGCCGCCAGAAGCGCCTCGATGCTCTCGAAATTGGGAACGCCGTCCACCTTCCCATGCCGGCTGGCAGCGGCGACGAGCTTGTAGTCGCCGTCTTTTGCCAGGGCCGGCAGATGCTGATCCCGGGCGATCTTGCCGACGCCGACAATGGCGATGTTGATGGGCTGCGCTTTGGTCATCGCCAGCTTTCTTCCAGTTTGAGTTCGAATGGGCCGCCGGCCAGGAAACGCTCGATCGCCGGCTCGAAAGGCGAGGGGTCGATGGCGTTCGCCATCAGCCAGTCGTCGGAATAATAGGTGTTGGCGTAACGCTCGCCCGAATCGCAGATCAGCGTCACCACCGAACCGCTTTGCTTCGCCGCGATCATGCGGGCGGCGTGAAAGCACATGGCCGCGAAATTGGTGCCGGTCGAGCCGCCGACGCGGCGTCCAAGCCGGCGCGACAAAACACGCTTGGCCGCGATCGACACCGCGTCGGGTATGCGCAGCATATGGTCGATGACACCCGGCACGAAGGACGGCTCGACGCGCGGCCGGCCGATGCCCTCGATGCGCGACGGTCGCTCGCAGGAACAGGCGGTATCGTGTGTCGAGTAGCCTTCGAAGAAGGCGGAATATTCGACGTCGGCGACCGACAGCCTCGTCGCATGGCGCTTATAGCGGATGTAGCGGCCGATGGTGGCAGATGTGCCGCCGGTGCCGGCGCCCATCACCACCCAGGAAGGCACCGGGAAGCGCTCCTCGCGCATCTGCTGGAAGATCGATTCGGCGATGTTGTTGTTGCCGCGCCAGTCCGTGGCGCGTTCGGCATGGGTGAACTGGTCCATGAAGTAGCCGCCGAGCCGTTCGGCGAGTTCCGCCGATTCGGCGTAGATGCGCCGGCCGTCGTCGATGAAGTGGCAGTTACCGCCATAATGCTCGATGGCGGCGATCTTCTCGCGCGAGGTCGAGCGCGGCATCACCGCGTAGAAGGGCGTGCCGATCATGCGCGCGAAATAGGCTTCCGAAACGGCGGTGGAGCCGGAAGAGGCCTCGACCACGGCGGTGCCTTCGCGGATCAGGCCGTTGCACAGGGCATAGAGAAAAAGCGAGCGCGCCAGCCGGTGCTTCAGGCTGCCGGTCGGATGCGTGGATTCATCCTTCAGATAAAGGTCGATGCCGGGCAGGGCGGGTACGTCGAGCTTCCACAGATGGGTATCGGCCGAGCGATGCTGGTCCGCCTCGATCGCCGCGATGGCGCGATCCGCCCAATCCCGTGACATCGTCTTGTGACCCTGCTTGCCTCCCATCGCCGGCGTCCGCTCAGATCGGCTCGTCGAAGGTGACGATCGAGACTTCGCCTTCGAGCGCGCCCTGATAGGCGGAGATATGCGGTTCGTCGTCGGGCTCGCCCTGCATCTCGCCGATCTGGTCGAGCTCCGCTTCGGCATAACCTTCGGCGGCGAGTGATTCCAATGCACGCCGCACGGCAGAATCATCGTCGGGCGCGATCAGCATGACGTGGACGCCTTCCGACTTGCCGCCTTTCTTTTTCCAGACCCTGCCGGTGATGATGATGACCGGACGCGGTTCGTCATTGTCGTTTATCGGGTCTTGCAAGGGCTGATTCCTTTGGGATAGGCGTCTCAAGCGGCGCTTTTGCCTGTTTTTGCACGAAGCCGGTCAAGGCGACAGTCGCAAGTGGGTCACTTTCTTCCTCGCGCGCCCAAAAAGGCGCAAGAATATTACATGCGCTGCATGCATGGCTGCCGCGCCCCGGCAAAGGCGGAATTTGTAGGGCTGCGGGGTTGACGGTTTGCCGTGTTGCGAGTAGAAGCCGCCCAGTCTGAACCGATGTGAGGTCAGCTTTTCCGAGGCGTCGCGCCTTGGAGTTTGCCTCAAACAGGGTTCGTTTTACGAGCGAAACGACATTTCCGGCGTGCATGAAGCGGCTTCCGCTTCCTCTGCTTATTGTTCGGGCAAGACCGTAAGCGTGCGGTTTCGGCCCGAATTTGCGTATGGAAACCGCTTGAAACGGCCCTGAACGGGTTTGCGACACGAGATTGAGAACTAGAAGGAAGGTTTAATGCCTACCGTAAACCAGCTGATCCGCAAGCCGCGCCAGGTGCCGGCAACGCGAAACAAGGTCCCTGCAATGCAGCAGAACCCGCAGAAGCGGGGCGTCTGCACGCGCGTCTACACCACCACGCCGAAGAAGCCGAACTCGGCTCTGCGTAAGGTTGCGAAGATTCGCCTGACCAACGGTTTCGAGGTGATCGGCTACATCCCGGGTGAAGGCCATAACCTTCAGGAGCACTCCGTGGTCATGATCCGCGGCGGTCGCGTCAAGGATCTGCCGGGTGTGCGCTACCACGTCATTCGTGGCGTGCTCGACACCCAGGGCGTCAAGAACCGCAAGCAGCGCCGTTCGAAGTACGGCGCCAAGCGTCCGAAGTAAGGTTTTCCGGCTTCGGCGCTTTTTGTTTGTGCGTCGGGCCTGCGAGATTGAGAGACAAGAACCATGTCCCGTCGTCACAGTGCAGATAAGCGTGAGATCAATCCGGACCCGAAGTTCGGCGATCTGGTCGTCACCAAGTTCATGAACGCCGTCATGTATGACGGCAAGAAGTCGATCGCCGAGACCATCGTCTACAGCGCGCTCGACCAGGTGCAGGCCAAGACCAAGCAGGAGCCGATCGGCGTCTTCCATCAGGCGCTCGACAACGTCGCTCCGCACGTCGAAGTGCGTTCGCGCCGCGTCGGTGGTGCTACCTACCAGGTTCCGGTCGACGTTCGTCCGGAGCGCCGTCAGGCGCTCGCCATCCGCTGGCTGATCACCGCTGCCCGCAACCGCAACGAGACGACCATGGTCGACCGCCTGTCGGGCGAGTTGATGGATGCTGCGAACAATCGCGGCACCGCCGTCAAGAAGCGTGAAGACACCCACAAGATGGCTGAAGCCAACCGCGCCTTCGCGCACTACCGCTGGTAAGGCGTGGCGAGAGACTGAGAGGCATCTATCATGGCCCGCGAATATAAAATCGAAGACTACCGTAATTTCGGTATCATGGCGCACATCGACGCCGGCAAGACGACGACGACTGAGCGCGTCCTGTATTACACGGGCAAGTCGCACAAGATCGGCGAAGTCCACGACGGCGCTGCCACCATGGACTGGATGGAGCAGGAGCAGGAACGCGGCATCACCATCACGTCGGCCGCGACCACGACCTTCTGGAAGGGCCGTGACGGCAAGCTGCGCCGCTTCAACATCATCGACACCCCCGGCCACGTCGACTTCACCATCGAAGTCGAGCGTTCGCTGCGCGTGCTCGACGGCGCCATCGCGCTGCTCGACGCCAACGCCGGTGTCGAGCCGCAGACCGAGACGGTCTGGCGCCAGGCCGACAAGTACCACGTGCCGCGCATGATCTTCTGTAACAAGATGGACAAGATCGGCGCCGACTTCTACCGCTCCTACGAGATGATCGGCTCGCGCCTCGGCGCGCAGGCTGTCGTCATGCAGCTGCCGATCGGCGCGGAGACCGAGTTCAAGGGCGTCGTCGACCTGGTCGAGATGAACGCATTGGTCTGGCGCGATGAATCCCTGGGCGCTGCCTGGGATGTCGTCGAGATCCCGGCCGACCTTAAGGAGAAGGCTGAGCAGTTCCGCGAGAAGATGATCGAAGCCGCCGTCGAAATGGACGACGACGCGATGAACAACTATCTCGAAGGCAAGCAGCCGACCAACGACGAGATCCGCGCGCTCATCCGCAAGGGCACCATCGCCGTCAAGTTCTTCCCGATGTTCTGTGGCTCGGCCTTCAAGAACAAGGGTGTGCAGCCGCTGCTCGACGCCGTTGTCGAATACCTGCCGTCGCCGATCGACGTGCCGGCCATCAAGGGCATCGACGCCAAGACCGAGAAGGAAATTGAGCGTCACGCGGACGACAACGAGCCGCTGTCCATGCTCGCCTTCAAGATCATGAACGATCCGTTCGTCGGTTCGCTCACCTTCGCCCGCATCTATTCGGGCAAGCTCTCCAAGGGTGTGTCGCTCGACAACACCGTGAAGGGCAAGAAGGAGCGCATCGGTCGCATGCTGCAGATGCACGCAAACTCGCGCGCCGACATCGACGAGGCTTTCGCCGGCGACATCGTCGCTCTGGCTGGCCTCAAGGAAACCACCACCGGCGACACGCTGTGCGACCCGCTGCACCCGGTGATCCTTGAGCGCATGGAGTTCCCGGATCCGGTCATCCAGATCGCCATCGAGCCGAAGACCAAGGGCGACCAGGAAAAGATGGGCCTCGCGCTGCATCGTCTGGCTGCTGAAGATCCGTCCTTCCGCGTCAAGACCGACGAGGAAAGCGGCCAGACCATCATCGCCGGCATGGGTGAACTTCACCTCGACATCATCGTCGACCGCATGCGCCGCGAGTTCAAGGTCGAGGCCAATGTCGGCGCTCCGCAGGTTGCCTATCGCGAGACGATCACCCGTACTCACGAGCAGGACTACACCCACAAGAAGCAGACCGGTGGTACCGGCCAGTTCGCCCGCGTCAAGCTGGTGTTCGAGCCGAACCCGGAAGGCGAAGAATACGTATTCGAGTCCAAGATCGTCGGCGGTTCGGTTCCGAAGGAATACATCCCCGGCGTCGAGAAGGGCATCGGTTCGGTCATGTCGTCCGGCCCGTTCGCTGGCTTCCCGATGATCGGCGTCAAGGCGACGCTCATCGACGGCGCCTTCCACGACGTCGACTCCTCGGTCCTGGCCTTCGAAATCGCCTCGCGCGCCGCTTTCAGGGAAGCTGCTCCGAAGCTCGGCGTCCAGCTGCTCGAGCCGATCATGAAGGTCGAGGTCGTCACGCCGGAAGACTACGTCGGCAACGTCATCGGCGACCTGAACAGCCGCCGCGGCCAGATCCAGGGTCAGGAGACCCGTGGTGTCGCCGTCGTCGTCAACGCCATGGTGCCGCTGGCCAACATGTTCAAGTACGTCGACTCGCTGCGTTCGATGTCGCAGGGCCGCGCCCAGTACACGATGCAGTTCGACCACTACGAGCCGGTGCCGACCGCGGTCGCCCAGGAAGTTCAGAAGAAGTACGCGTAATTCCTTGGAATTGCGTCCGTAACTAGGTTCAACGCCCTCACGGGCAGGCAGGAAATGGAGACCTCACATGGCAAAAGGTAAATTCGAGCGTACGAAGCCTCATGTGAACATTGGCACGATTGGTCACGTTGACCATGGCAAGACGTCGCTGACGGCGGCGATCACGAAGTATTTTGGCGAATACCGCCCGTACGACCAGATTGACGCGGCTCCGGAAGAGAAGGCGCGCGGCATCACGATCTCGACGGCGCACGTCGAATACGAGACGCCGGCCCGCCACTACGCCCACGTCGACTGCCCCGGCCACGCCGACTATGTGAAGAACATGATCACCGGCGCTGCCCAGATGGACGGCGCGATCCTGGTCGTTTCGGCCGCCGACGGCCCGATGCCGCAGACCCGCGAGCACATCCTGCTCGCCCGTCAGGTCGGCGTTCCGGCGATCGTTGTGTTCCTGAACAAGGTCGACCAGGTCGACGACGCCGAGCTTCTCGAGCTGGTCGAGCTGGAAGTGCGCGAGCTTCTGTCGAAGTACGAGTTCCCGGGCGACGACATTCCGATCGTCAAGGGTTCGGCTCTGGCTGCTCTCGAGGACAGCAACAAGGAGATCGGCGAGAACGCGGTTCGCAAGCTGATGGAAGAGGTCGACGCCTACATCCCGACGCCTGAGCGTCCGATCGACAAGCCGTTCCTGATGCCGATCGAGGACGTGTTCTCGATCTCGGGCCGCGGCACGGTCGTGACCGGTCGCGTCGAGCGCGGCATCGTCAAGGTTGGCGAGGAGCTGGAAATCGTCGGCATCCGTCCGACCTCGAAGACGACCTGCACGGGCGTCGAGATGTTCCGCAAGCTGCTCGACCAGGGCCAGGCCGGCGACAACATCGGCGCGCTGCTGCGCGGCGTTGACCGTGAAGGCGTCGAGCGCGGCCAGGTTCTGGCCAAGCCCGGCACCGTGAAGCCGCACAAGAAGTTCAAGGCAGAAGCCTACATCCTGACCAAGGAAGAGGGCGGCCGTCATACGCCGTTCTTCACCAACTACCGTCCGCAGTTCTACTTCCGCACGACGGACGTGACCGGCATCGTGACGCTGCCGGCTGGTACGGAGATGGTTATGCCTGGCGACAACATCACCGTTGACGTCGAGCTGATCGTGCCGATCGCCATGGAAGAGAAGCTGCGCTTCGCTATCCGTGAAGGCGGCCGCACCGTCGGCGCCGGCATCGTCGCTTCCATCGTCGAGTAAGAAGAACAAGAGATCTGTCGCGGGCGCGGATACGCCCGCGCCGCGCCAGAACAAGGAATAGACGCATGAACGGACAGAATATCCGCATCCGACTTAAAGCGTTCGATCACCGCGTGCTCGACGCCTCGACGCGGGAAATCGTTTCCACGGCCAAGCGCACCGGCGCCAATGTCCGCGGCCCGATCCCGCTGCCGACCAGGATCGAGAAGTTCACGGTCAACCGCTCGCCGCACGTCGACAAGAAGAGCCGCGAGCAGTTCGAAATGCGCACTCACAAGCGCCTTCTCGACATCGTGGACCCGACCCCGCAGACGGTCGATGCGCTGATGAAGCTCGATCTGGCCGCCGGCGTGGACGTCGAAATCAAGCTCTAAGAGCTGAAACATGAGCCGGTGGGGAAACCCGGCCAGCTCCTCTGAAGGAAGATGAACCTATGCGTTCAGGTGTAATTGCACAGAAGGTGGGAATGACCCGCATCTACAACGATGCCGGCGAGCATGTCCCCGTTACCGTTCTCCGCATGGAGAGCTGCCAGGTCGTGGCTCAGCGCACGCAGGAGAAGAACGGCTACACCGCCGTCCAGCTCGGCGTTGGCCTTGCCAAGGTGAAGAACACGTCGAAGGCCCTGCGCGGCCACTTCGCTGCCGCCTCCGTGGAGCCGAAGTCGAAGGTCGCGGAATTCCGCGTCTCCGCCGACAACATGCTCGACGTCGGCGCCGAGATCACGGTCGAGCATTTCGTCGCCGGCCAGAAGGTCGACGTGACGGGCACTTCGACCGGTAAGGGCTTCCAGGGCGTTATCAAGCGTCACCATTTCGGCGGCGGCCGTGCCACCCACGGTAACTCGCTGTCGCACCGCGTGCACGGTTCGACCGGTCAGCGCCAGGACCCCGGCAAGGTGTTCAAGGGCAAGAAGATGGCCGGCCACCTGGGCGACACGCGCGTCACCACCCAGAACGTCGAGGTCGTTTCGACCGACGCCGATCGCGGTCTGATCCTGATCCGCGGCGCGGTTCCCGGCACCAAGGGTGCCTGGATCCTGGTTCGCGACGCCGTCAAGTCGGCGCTGCCTGCCAACGCGCCGAAGCCGGCAGCGATCCGGGCGGCCACCAAACAGGCTCCGGCCACTGAGGGAGCGGAATAATGGACCTCAAGATCACCACCCTCGGCGGCAAGGACGCCGGCAAGGTGAAGCTCTCGGAAGAGATCTTCGGCCTGGAGCCGCGCGAAGACATCCTGCAGCGCGTCGTGCGCTGGCAGCTCGCCAAGAAGCAGCAGGGCACGCATCAGGCGAAGGGCCGCGCGGACATCGCCCGCACCGGCGCCAAGATGTACAAGCAGAAGGGTACGGGCCGCGCCCGTCACCATTCGGCTCGCGCTCCGCAGTTCCGCGGCGGCGGCAAGGCCCACGGCCCGGTTGCCCGCAGCCATGAGCATGACCTTCCCAAGAAGGTCCGTGCGCTCGGCCTCAAGCATGCGCTGTCGGCCAAGGCCAAGGCTTCCTCGATCATCGTGGTCGACGAGCTGAAGCTGGCTGAAGCCAAGACCAAGGCGCTGGTCGCGAATTTCGCGACGCTCGGCCTGACCAATGCCCTGTTCATCGGCGGTGCCGAGCTCGACCAGGGCTTCAAGCGGGCCGCTGCCAACATTCCGAACATCGACGTACTGCCGATCCAGGGCATCAACGTCTACGACATTCTGCGCCGCGGCACGCTGGTCCTTTCCAAGGCCGCCGTCGAGGCTCTCGAGGAGCGCTTCAAATGACCGACCTTCGTCATTACGATGTGATCGTCTCGCCGGCGATCACCGAAAAGTCGACCATGGCGTCCGAGCAGAACCAGGTGGTCTTCAACGTCGCCAAGAAGGCGTCGAAGCCGGAGATCAAGGCAGCCGTCGAAGCGCTGTTCGGCGTGAAGGTGATGGCTGTGAACACGCTCGTCCGCAAGGGCAAGGTGAAGCGCTTCCGCGGCACGATCGGCCGCCAGGGCGACGTCAAGCGAGCAGTTGTGACGCTGGCCGATGGCCAGTCGATCGACGTCGCGACGGGTCTCTGAGCTAGGCCGCGAGGACAACGACAATGGCACTGAAGAAATTTAACCCGGTAACGCCGAGCACCCGCCAGCTGGTCATCGTCGACCGCTCGGGCCTCTACAAGGGCAAGCCCGTCAAGGGCCTGACCGAAGGTCTGACCAAGTCGGGCGGCCGCAACAACTACGGTCGCATCACGGCCCGCTTCATCGGCGGCGGTCACAAGCGTTCGTACCGCATCATCGACTTCAAGCGTCGCAAGTTCGACGTGGTCGGCACGGTCGAGCGTCTGGAATACGACCCGAACCGCACCGCCTTCATCGCTCTCATCAAGTATGAGGACGGCGAGCTGAACTACATCATCGCCCCGCAGCGTCTGCAGGCCGGAGACAAGATCGTGGCCGGCGAAGCGGTCGATGTGAAGCCCGGCAATGCGATGCCGCTTTCGTCGATGCCGGTGGGCACCATCGTCCACAACATCGAGCTGAAGCCCGGCAAGGGCGGCCAGGTCGCCCGTTCGGCTGGCGCCTATGCCCAGCTCGTCGGTCGTGACCAGGGCATGGCGATCCTGCGCCTCAACTCGGGCGAGCAGCGCATCGTGCATGGCTCGTGCCTTGCCACCGTCGGCGCCGTGTCGAACCCCGACCACGGCAACATCAACGACGGCAAGGCCGGCCGCACCGTGTGGCGTGGCAAGCGCCCGCACAACCGCGGCGTTGCCATGAACCCGGTCGACCATCCGCACGGCGGTGGTGAAGGCCGCACCTCGGGTGGCCGTCATCCGGTTACCCCGTGGGGCAAGCCCACCAAGGGCAAGAAGACGCGGTCCAACAAGGCGACCGATAAATTCATCGTGCGCTCGCGCCATCAGCGCAAGAGCTAAGAAGAGGTAACGCCAAGTGACTCGTTCGGTTTGGAAAGGCCCCTTCATCGACGGCTACCTTCTCAAGAAGGTGGACAAGGTTCGTGAAGGTGGTCGCAGTGAGGTGATCAAGATGTGGAGCCGCCGCTCCACCATCCTGCCGCAGTTTGTCGGCCTCACCTTCGGTGTCTACAACGGCCAGAAGCACGTCCCGGTCTCGGTGAACGAGGACATGGTCGGCCACAAGTTCGGTGAATTCGCTCCGACCCGGACCTATTACGGTCACGGCGCGGATAAGAAGGCGAAGAGGAAATAACGATGGGCAAGGCCAAAGCTCCGCGCAGGCTTGCTGACAACGAGGCACGTGCCGTTCTGCGCACGATCCGCGTCAGCCCGCAGAAGCTGAACCTGGTTGCTGCGATGATCCGCGGCAAGAAGGTTGCTACAGCGCTCAACGACCTGGAATTCTCGCGCAAGCGCATTTCGGGAACCGTCAAGAAGACGCTGGAATCGGCGATCGCCAATGCGGAAAACAACCACGACCTCGACGTCGACGCCCTGATCGTGGCCGAGGCCTATGTCGGCAAGTCGATCGTCATGAAGCGTTTCCACGCTCGTGGCCGTGGTCGCGCCAGCCGCATCGAGAAGCCGTTTTCGCATCTCACGATCGTCGTTCGTGAGGTTGAAGAGAAAGGGGAGGCCGCATAATGGGCCAGAAAATCAATCCGATCGGTCTCCGTCTCGGCATCAACCGCACCTGGGACTCGCGTTGGTACGCGAACACCGGCGAATACGGCAAGCTGCTGCACGAGGACCTCAAGATCCGCGAGTATCTTGAGAAGGAACTCAAGCAGGCCGCGATCTCGAAGATCGTCATCGAGCGTCCGCACAAGAAGTGCCGCGTCACCATCCACGCCGCGCGCCCTGGCCTGATCATCGGCAAGAAGGGCGCCGACATCGAGAAGCTCCGCAAGAAGCTGACCGAGATGACGCAGTCCGAAACGCACCTCAACATCGTTGAAGTGCGCAAGCCGGAAATCGACGCGACGCTGGTCGCGCAGTCGATCGCCCAGCAGCTCGAGCGCCGCATCGCCTTCCGTCGCGCCATGAAGCGCGCCGTGCAGTCGGCCATGCGTCTCGGTGCCGAAGGCATCCGCATCAACTGCTCGGGCCGTCTCGGCGGCGCCGAAATCGCTCGCATGGAATGGTACCGTGAAGGCCGCGTGCCGCTGCATACGCTGCGCGCCGATGTCGACTACGGCACCGCCGAAGCCCAGACCGCCTATGGCATCTGCGGCGTCAAGGTGTGGGTGTTCAAGGGCGAGATTCTCGAGCACGACCCGATGGCCTCGGAACGTCGTGCCACCGAAGGCGATCATTCGCAGGGCGGTGAGCGCTCCGAGCGCAGCCGTCGTCGCGAAAACGCCTGATTGGCATAGGAATTTGGAGTTAGAACGATGCTGCAGCCAAAGCGCACAAAGTTCCGTAAGCAGTTCAAGGGCCGCATCCACGGCACCGCGAAGGGCGGCACCAACCTGGATTTCGGCGGCTTCGGTCTGAAGGCGCTGGAGCCGAACCGCGTCACCGCGCGTGAGATCGAGGCGGCCCGCCGCGCGATCACCCGCGAGATGAAGCGCGCCGGCCGGGTGTGGATCCGCGTGTTCCCGGACGTTCCGGTCACCTCGAAGCCGACCGAAGTCCGCATGGGTAAGGGTAAGGGCGCGGTCGACTACTGGGCTTGCCGCGTCAAGCCGGGTCGCGTCATGTTTGAGATCGACGGCGTGTCGGAAGAAATCGCTCGCGAGGCCCTGCGCCTCGGTGCAGCCAAGCTCTCGGTCAAGACGCGCTTCGTACAGCGCATCGCTGAATAAGAAAGGGCTGTTGCGATGAAAGCCGCCGATATCAGAATGAAGACCGTCGATGAACTCGACACCGATCTTGCCGCGCTGAAGAAGGAGCAGTTCAACCTGCGCTTCCAGAAGGCGACGGGCCAGCTCGAAAAGACCGCGCGTGTGAAGGAAGTCCGCAAGGACATCGCCCGCATCAAGACCATCGCCGCCGAGAAATCGGCCGGCAAGAAGGCTTAAGGACGAAAATCATGCCGAAGCGCATTTTGCAGGGCACCGTCGTCAGCGACAAGAACGAGAAGACGGTCGTCGTCAAGGTCGAGCGTCGCTTCACCCATCCGGTGATGAAGAAGACCGTGCGCATGTCGAAGAAGTACAAGGCGCATGACGAAAACAACGCCCACAAGGTGGGCGACCAGGTGTCCATCCAGGAATCGAAGCCGATTTCCAAGGATAAGCGCTGGGTCGTCATTACCCCTGAGCAGGCGTAATCGAACGAATTTTGGACAGACCGGGGAGGGGCTTTTCAGCCTGTCCCGTTAGAGAAGAAGAAGGCGGCCAGTCATGATTCAGATGCAAACAAACCTCGACGTCGCGGATAATTCCGGCGCCCGTCGTGTCATGTGCATCAAGGTGCTGGGCGGCTCGAAGCGGAAATACGCTTCCGTCGGCGACATCATCGTGGTGTCGATCAAGGAAGCCATTCCGCGCGGCCGCGTGAAGAAGGGTGATGTGATGAAGGCGGTCGTCGTACGCACCGCCAAGGACATCCGTCGCCCCGACGGCAGCGTGATCCGTTTCGACAAGAACGCGGCCGTTCTCGTCGACAACAAGAAAGAGCCTGTGGGCACGCGTATCTTCGGGCCGGTTCCGCGCGAGCTTCGCGCCAAGAACCACATGAAGATCATCTCGCTCGCGCCTGAAGTGCTGTAAGGAGCCGGAACAATGCAGAAGATCCGCAAAGGCGACAAGGTCGTCGTGCTTTCCGGCAAGGACAAGGGCCGCTCCGGCGAAGTCCTGTCCGTGCAGCCGAAGGAAGACACGGCCATTGTGCGCGGCATCAACATCGTGGTTCGCCACCAGCGCCAGACCCAGGCGCAGGAAGGCGGCCTGATCAGGAAAGAGGCACCGATCCACCTCTCGAACCTCGCGATCGCCGACCCCAAGGACGGCAAGCCGACCCGCGTCGGCTTCAAGCTCGAGAAGGACGGCAAGAAGGTACGAGTCGCCAAGCGCTCGGGAGAAGTCATCAATGGCTAAGGCAGCACAAACCGCGCAGAACACGCCGCGCTTGAAGCAGGTCTACAACGAGACCATCAAGAAGGCGCTGCTGGAGCAGTTCAAGTACGACAACGAGATGCAGATCCCGCGTCTCGACAAGATCGTGCTGAACATGGGTGTCGGCGAAGCCACGGGCGATTCCAAGAAGCCTTCGGTCGCCGCCGAGGACTTGGCGCTGATCGCTGGTCAGAAGCCGGTCATCACCCGCGCCCGCAAGTCGATCGCCGGCTTCAAGGTTCGCGAGAACATGCCGATCGGCACCAAGGTGACGCTTCGCAAGGAGCGCATGTATGAGTTCCTGGACCGCCTGGTCAACATCGCGCTGCCGCGCGTTCGCGACTTCCGCGGCCTGAACCCGAAGAGCTTCGATGGCCGCGGCAACTACGCCATGGGCATCAAGGAGCACATCGTGTTCCCGGAGATCAACTACGACAAGGTCGATCAGATCTGGGGCATGGACATCATCGTTTGTACGACTGCGAAGACGGACGACGAGGCCAGGGCATTGCTCAAGGCCTTCAACTTCCCCTTCCGCCAGTAACGGCAGCGAGCAAAGGAAAAATCTGAAATGGCAAAGACCAGCTCAGTCGAAAAGAACAACCGGCGCCGCAAGCTTGTGGACCAGTACGCTGCCAAGCGTAAGGCCCTCAAGGACATCGTCATGGACCAGTCCAAGCCGATGGACGAGCGCTTCCGCGCCCAGCTGAAGCTCGCGGCCCTGCCGCGCAATTCGGCCAAGATCCGCATCCGTAACCGCTGCGAAGTCACGGGCCGTCCGCGCGCCTTCTATCGCAAGCTCAAGGTCTCGCGCATCGCGCTTCGCGATCTCGGCAATACCGGCCAGATCCCGGGCCTGGTCAAGTCGAGCTGGTAAGGAGGACATACTATGTCATTGAGCGATCCTCTCGGCGATATGCTGACCCGCATCCGCAACGCCTATGGCCGTAAGAAGTCGACCGTGTCGACGCCGGCTTCGCGTCTGCGCGCCCGTGTTCTCGACGTGCTGAAGTCGGAAGGTTACATCCGCGACTACAGCCAGACCGATTTCGAGAACGGCAAGTCGGAAATCGAGATTGAGTTGAAGTACTTCGACGGCAATCCGGTCGTGCGCGAAATCTCGCGTGTTTCGAAGCCGGGCCGCCGCGTCTACGTTTCGGCCAGGTCGATCCCGCAGGTCGCCAACGGCCTCGGCATCGCCATCCTTTCGACCCCGAAGGGCGTGATGGCCGACCACGAAGCGCGCGAGCAGAACGTCGGCGGCGAAGTTCTCTGCCAGATCTTCTGATCGGCGAATTGAGATAGGAAGGACGAGCGAAAATGTCTCGTATTGGTAAGAAGCCCGTCTCGGTGCCTGCCGGTGTGACCGCTGCGGTCGACGGCAAGACTGTCACGGCGAAGGGCCCGAAGGGCGAGCTGAAGTTCGTCGTCAACGACGAAGTGCTGGTCAAGCTGGACAACGGCCAGATCGCCGTTGAACCGCGCGATCAGTCGAAGGACGCACGCTCCAAGTGGGGCATGTCGCGTACCCAGATCGTCAACATCCTGACCGGCGTGAAGGACGGCTTCGAGAAGAAGCTCGAGATCACCGGCGTTGGTTATCGCGCTGCCATGCAGGGCAAGAACCTGCAGCTGGCGCTCGGTTTCTCGCACGACGTGGTCTATGAGACCCCGCAGGGCATCACGATCACCGTGCCGAAGCCGACCGAAATCACCGTTTCGGGCATCGACAAGCAGCAGGTCGGCCAGGTCGCGGCCGAGATCCGCGAATACCGCGGCCCCGAGCCCTACAAGGGCAAGGGCGTCCGTTATGCGGGCGAGAAGATCGTCCGTAAGGAAGGCAAGAAGAAGTAACAGGCTTGGCTCCCGAAACGTCGCGGACGTTTCAGGCAAGGCTGGATTATCGCAACGCCACGGGGTGTTGCTGCGGGAGGCCAGAACCTACCGCACAAGGCAACCCCCGTTTTACAAGGCAAGGAATACGACTATGGCAACCAAGGAAGCCACGCAGCGCCGCTCGTCGCGCATTCGCCGCCAGATCAAGGCGGTTTCGAACGGCCGTCCGCGTCTTTCGGTGCACCGCACCTCCAAGAACATCTACGTCCAGGTGATCGACGACGCGAAGGGTCACACCATCGCCGCCGCCTCGACGCTTGAGAAGGACTTCAAGGCCGGCAAGAAGACCGGTGCCGACACCGCCGCCGCCGCTGCCGTTGGCAAGCTGGTCGCCGAGCGCGCCGTCAAGGCCGGCGTCAAGGAAGTCGTCTTCGATCGCGGCGCCTACATCTATCACGGCCGCGTCAAGGCGCTGGCCGAAGCCGCCCGCGAGGCTGGCCTCAGCTTCTAAGTTCGAACCATTCCGGAAGTCGGCTTCGAAAAAGGGGCTGACATTTCGGAACGGATCGTGCAGAAGGCGCAAGTTTTTCGCCGCCGGCGACCTCGAAAAGGGGCGCCGGCATTTCAGCAACCCGTGCTTCCGGAAAAGAACAAGGATTAGGATATGGCACAGGAACGTAGGGAAGGCGGCCGCGAGCGCGGTCGCGACCGCGAAGAGCGCGACGACGGCATCGTCGACAAGCTCGTACACATCAACCGCGTCGCCAAGGTGGTGAAGGGCGGCCGTCGCTTCGGCTTCGCTGCTCTCGTCGTCGTCGGCGACCAGAAGGGCCGCGTCGGCTTCGGTCATGGCAAGGCACGCGAAGTGCCGGAAGCCATCCGCAAGGCGACTGAATCGGCCAAGCGCGACATGATCTTCGTGCCGCTGCGCTCAGGCCGTACGCTGCACCACGACGTCGAAGGCCGTTGGGGCGCTGGCAAGGTTCTGCTGCGTGCCGCCAAGCAGGGTACCGGCATCATCGCCGGCGGCCCGATGCGCGCCGTCTTCGAGACGCTCGGCATGCATGACGTCGTCGCCAAGTCGATGGGCTCGTCGAACCCGTACAACATGGTTCGCGCCACCTTCGACGCGCTGAAGAGCCAGATGCATCCCAAGGATGTGGCTGCCGCTCGCGGTATCAAGTATTCGACCCTTCAGGCCCGCCGCGGCAATGCCGTAGCGGCTGATGAATAGTCGATAGCTGAGAGGACCACGAACATGGCCAAGCAAGCTACCAAGACCATCACCGTCGAGCAGATCGGCTCGCCGATCCGTCGGCCGAAGGAACAGCGCGCAACGCTGGTCGGCCTCGGCCTCAACAAGATGCACCGCAAGCGCACCCTGGAAGATACGCCTTCCGTGCGCGGTATGATCGCGGCCGTCCAGCATCTCGTCCGCGTTGTGGACGAGAAGTAAGCCGCAGGAGAAGACCAATGAAACTCACCGATCTGCGTGACAAGGACGGCGCCACCCACTCCAAGAAGCGTCTTGGCCGTGGTATCGGCTCGGGCTCGGGCAAGACCGCTGGCCGCGGCGTGAAGGGTCAGAAGGCCCGTTCCGGCGTTGCCATCAACGGCTTCGAGGGTGGCCAGATGCCGCTCTACCGCCGTCTGCCCAAGCGCGGCTTCACCAACATCTTCGCCAAGAGCTTCGTCACCGTGTCGCTCGCCCGCATCCAGGCGGCGATCGATGCCAAGAAGCTTGACGGCAAGGAAGTCGTGACCGGCGAAGCGCTCGTCAAGGCCGGCGTTCTGCGCCGCCTCAAGGACGGCGTGCGCGTCCTTTCTGACGGCGAACTCAAGGCCAAGCTCTCGTTTGACGTCGCTGGCGCCTCCAAGGCCGCCATCGAGAAGATCGAGAAGGCCGGCGGTTCCGTGAAGCTGCCTGAACAGGCCGCCGCCGAGTAAACATGTTTTGACAAGCGGCCGCGTCTCGACGCGGCCGCTTGCATCTTGGCACCGCCGAGCCTATGTCCCTTGCTCGGTGACACGCGCTGCCCGAAGCGGGCCTTTCCCGCGTCATCTAGCGGAGATATTGAATGGCTTCGGCTGCTGAACAACTAGCATCCAATCTCAATTTCGCGGCTTTCGCCAAGGCCGAGGATCTCAAGAAGCGCATCTGGTTCACGATCGGCGCTCTCCTCGTCTATCGCCTCGGCACCTATATTCCGCTTCCCGGCATCAATCCCGAAGCTTTCGCTCAGGCATTCCAGTCGCAGTCCAAGGGCGTGCTGGGCATGTTCAACATGTTCGCCGGCGGCGCCGTGCAGCGCATGGCGATCTTCGCGCTGGGCATCATGCCCTACATCTCCGCCTCCATCATCATGCAGCTGATGACCTCGGTCATCCCCTCGCTGGAAGCGCTGAAGAAGGAAGGCGAGCAGGGCCGCAAGGTCATCAACCAGTACACCCGCTACGGCACCGTGCTGCTTGCCATCGTGCAGGCCTACGGCATTTCGGCGGGACTGGAGAACGGCAACGGCATCGTCACCGATCCCGGCATGTTCTTCCGCATTTCCACCGTCATCACGCTGGTCGGCGGCACCATGTTCCTGATGTGGCTGGGCGAGCAGATCACCGCGCGCGGCATCGGTAACGGCATTTCGCTGATCATCTTCGCCGGCATCGTCGCGGGCCTTCCGCACGCCATTTCCGGCACGCTGGAACTCGGCCGCACCGGCGCGCTCTCGACGCCGCTGATCCTGGCCATCATCGTTCTGGCCATCGTCGTCATCGCGCTCATCGTCTTCTTCGAGCGCGCCCAGCGCCGCCTGCTGATCCAGTATCCGAAGCGCCAGGTCGGCAACCGTATGTTCCAGGGCGACACCTCGCACCTGCCGCTGAAGCTCAACACGTCGGGCGTCATTCCGCCGATCTTCGCGTCGTCGCTGCTGCTTCTGCCGGCAACCGTCGCGGGCTTCTCGAACGCGAGCAATCTGCCGTCCTGGGCAAGCGCCGTGCTTGCCTCGCTCGGCCACGGCCAGCCGCTCTACATGGCGTTCTATGCCTCGATGATCGTGTTCTTCGCCTTCTTCTATACGGCCATCGTCTTCAATCCGAAGGATACGGCCGACCAGCTGAAGAAGCATTCGGGCTTCATCCCGGGCTATCGCCCCGGCGAACGCACCGCTGACTATATCGACTACGTGCTTACCCGCATCACCGTGATCGGCGCTATCTACCTGGTCGTTATCTGCCTTCTGCCGGAATTCCTGATTTCGGCCACTGGCGTACCGTTCTACCTTGGTGGCACTTCGCTTCTGATCGTGGTCAGTGTAACGCTCGACACCGTTGCGCAGATTCAGGGTCACCTGATCGCGCATCAGTACGAGGGACTGATCAAGAAGTCGAAGCTGCGCGGGGGTAAGAGAGGCAGATGAAGTTGATATTGCTTGGCCCGCCTGGTGCGGGCAAGGGGACGCAAGCGCAGCGACTGGTCGAAAAACACGGCATACCGCAACTCTCCACCGGAGACATGTTGCGCGCCGCGGTCAAGAACGGCACCGAAGTTGGCAAGCGCGCCAAGGCAGTGATGGATGCGGGCGAGCTCGTCTCCGACGCCATCGTCAACGCCATCGTCGCCGAGCGGATCGATCAGCCGGACTGCGCCGGCGGTTTTATCCTCGACGGCTATCCCCGCACCCTGGCGCAGGCCGACGCGGTCGAGGCGATGCTGTCCGAGCGCAAGCTGAAGCTTGATGCCGTCATCGAACTCGTCGTCGACGACAAGGTTCTGGTTGGCCGAATCGTCAAGCGCGCCGAAGAGGCCGCCGCCGCCGGGCAGCCGGTGCGCAAGGACGACAATCCGGAAATCTTCGAAGAGCGCCTGCGCGAATACTACAAGAAGACCGCGCCGCTCATCGGCTACTATCATGCCAAGGGCCTGTTGAAGGGCGTCGACGGCATGGCCGATATCGACGCCGTGACCAGGCAGATCGAGGCTATTCTGGCCACTTCTGTCCAGAAGTGAACAAATCGGCTTGACTAGGCCGGGCTGCTGGAGTATGGCGGCCCGTCTCCCTATCAGGCATGAGCTTTGCTTGTCCGTGAGGACAAGGCATCTGCTTTGAACAGGAACTCCCCGCAAGGGCCGGCCTCCACCGGACGCGGGATAACGTAAAGCGCCGTTTCGACCCTGTCGGCCGGCCCAGATGGAGAAAGAGAAGACATGGCCCGTATAGCCGGCGTCAACATTCCGACCAACAAGCGCGTCGTCATCGCGCTGCAGTACATTCACGGCATTGGCAAGAAGTTCGCCCAGGAGATCGTCGACAAGGTCGGCATCCCGGCCGAGCGCCGCGTCAACCAGCTGACCGACGCCGAAGTGCTGCAGATCCGCGAGACGATCGACCGTGACTACCAGGTCGAAGGCGACCTGCGTCGCGAAGTCTCGATGAACATCAAGCGTCTGATGGACCTCGGCTGCTACCGCGGCCTGCGTCACCGTCGTTCGCTGCCGGTGCGCGGTCAGCGTACCCACACCAACGCCCGCACCCGCAAGGGGCCGGCGAAGGCGATCGCCGGTAAGAAGAAGTAATTGGCGGCAGTCGCCAGTAGGCAACGGGCAGTCGGAAAAACCGACTGCCGACTGCCGAAGTCCGACTGCCTTCCAGGTGGAGCCGCTGGCATTACGGCGGTGTAGAGATCAACTGAAAGGACTACCATGGCCAAGGAAGCCGCACGCGTCCGTCGTCGCGAACGCAAGAACATTTCGTCGGGTGTCGCTCACGTCAACTCGACCTTCAACAACACCATGATCACCATCTCCGACGCGCAGGGCAACGCGATTGCCTGGTCGTCGGCCGGTGCCCAGGGCTTCAAGGGTTCGCGTAAGTCGACCCCGTTCGCCGCCCAGATGGCTGCCGAGGACGTCGCCAAGAAGGCGCAGGAACATGGCATGCGCATGCTCGAGGTCGAGGTTTGCGGTCCGGGTTCGGGTCGTGAATCGGCGCTGCGCGCTCTGCAGGCCGCCGGCTTCACCATCACCTCGATCCGCGACGTGACGCCGATCCCGCACAATGGTTGCCGCCCGCGCAAGAAGCGCCGCGTCTAACATTTTTAGAATACCGACGGGAACGCTTCGTGCGTTCCCGAATGGTTTCCAGGTCGCCCACCACGATTGGATGGTGGTGGGGAAACGGAAGGACAGACAATGATCCAGAAAAACTGGCAGGAACTGATCAAGCCCAACAAGATCGACTTCTCGTCGAAGGGCAAGACGCTGACGACGCTGGTCGCCGAGCCGCTCGAGCGCGGCTTCGGTCTGACCTTGGGCAACGCGCTGCGCCGCGTGCTCTTGTCGTCGCTGCGTGGCGCGGCCGTCACCGCCGTGCAGATCGACGGCGTGCTGCATGAGTTCTCGTCCATCGCCGGCGTGCGCGAGGACGTGACCGACATCGTGCTCAACATCAAGGAAATCGCCATCAAGATGGAAGGCGATGGTCCCAAGCGCATGGTCGTGCGCAAGCAGGGTCCGGGCGCCGTTCTGGCTGGCGACATCCAGACCGTCGGCGACGTCGAGATCCTGAACCCCGACCATGTCATCTGCACCCTCGACGAGGGCGCGGAAATCCGCATGGAATTCACCGTCGACACCGGCAAGGGCTACGTGCCTGCCGAGCGCAACCGGGCCGAAGACGCGCCGATCGGCCTGATCCCGGTCGACTCGCTCTATTCGCCGGTCAAGAAGGTCTCCTACCGCGTCGAGAACACCCGCCACGGCGAAGAACTCGACAAGGACAAGCTGACCATGACGCTTGAGACCGACGGTTCGGTCACGGGTGAGGACGCGGTGGCTTTCGCCGCCCGCATCCTGCAGGACCAACTCGCTCTGTTCGTCAACTTCGACGAGCCGCAGAAGGAAGTCGCGGCCGAGGCCGTTACCGAACTCGCTTTCAACCCGTCGCTGCTGAAGAAGGTCGACGAGCTGGAGCTTTCGGTGCGTTCGGCGAACTGCCTGAAGAACGACAACATCGTCTATATCGGCGACCTCATTCAGAAGACCGAAGCCGAAATGCTTCGCACTCCGAATTTCGGCCGCAAGTCTCTGAACGAGATCAAGGAAGTTCTGGCTGCTATGGGCCTGCATCTCGGCATGGAAGTGCCGGACTGGCCGCCGGAAAACATCGAAGACCTCGCAAAGCGCTACGAAGACCAATATTGAGCATGAATTTCCAAGGGCGGGCGGCATAAGCCGTCCCGTCCGACGGTCATGCGGAAAACCATCAGAGGCCGTGGCCTCTTGAACAGATAAAGAAGGAAAAGAGCCATGCGCCACGGTTTCAAAGGCCGTCGTTTCGCCCGCAGTGTAAGCCACCGCAAGTCGATGTTCGCCAACCTCGCCGTGTCTCTGATCGAGCACGAGCAGATCGTCACCACCCTGCCGAAGGCGAAGGACCTGCGTCCGATCGTCGAGAAGCTGGTGACGCTCGGCAAGCGCGGCGACCTGCACGCCCGTCGTCAGGTCATCGCCCAGATCGGCAATGAAGGCGTCGTCAAGCGCCTGTTCGACACGCTGGCCCCGCGCTACGCCAACCGCAACGGCGGCTACCTGCGCATCATGAAGGCCGGCTTCCGCAAGGGCGACAACGCCGCGATGGCGGTCATCGAGTTCGTCGATCGCGACACCTCGGCCAAGGGCGCCGCTGACCGCGCCCGCGTCGAGGCAGAAGCGAGCGAGACCGAGGCCGCCTAAGCCTTTCGGACTTTCTTGAAAGACATTAAGGGGCCCTTGGGGTCCCTTTTTGTTTCTGGAACACCACATGAGCGACGGCTGCAAGAAAGGTCGCTGACATGTCCGCACGAGTTTTCCGCGTCTTCCTATTCCTGGTAGGTCTGATGACAGGCGGCACGCTCGCCGCCGAAGCCAAGGGGACGGCACCCATGCTGATCGAAGCGACAATCGCTGGCGACATCGCGCAGATCAAGGCGGCGATCGCTTCCGGCGCCGATCTCGAACAGCGCGATGCCAAGGGCCGCACGGCGCTGCTCATCGCCACCCATGCCGACAACCCAGAGGCGGCGAAGCTGTTGATCGCTGCCGGCGCGGACGTCAACGCCAAGGACGATATCCTCGACACGCCTTTCCTCTACGCCGGCGCGGAAGGGCGCGACGACATCCTGAAAGCCATCCTCGCCACCGGCAAGGCAAATCTCAAGGACACCAACCGCTTCGGCGGCACTGCCCTGATCCCCGCCGCCGACCACGGTTTTCCGGAGACGGTGCGCATCCTGCTTGGCACTGGCATCAACATCGACCACGTCAACAATCTTGGCTGGACGGCCTTGATGGAGGCGGTGATCCTGGGGGACGGCGGCCCGGTGCAGCAGGAGATCGTCGCGCTCCTGGTCGATGCAGGGGCCAGGGATATTCCCGACCATGATGGCATCAGCGCGCTCCAGCACGCCAGGAAGCGCGGCTACGCGGCGATCGTCGAGCGCATCACCGAAGGCCGGCGCCCGCTCTGAAAATCCGGGTGGCCGCCTCTGCAGAGGCAAGTGGGGAACGTCACCGACAAATCGTACACCTGTCATGCCAGGGTCATGGCTTTCCAACAAAACGACTTCAGGGCCGGTCCGCGGCTCCGCTATCATCGTTTTGAGGGATCAGGGATATGACCAAACTCGTTCGGCACTCGCTTTTGGCCACCGCGGCACTGTCCACGCTGCTTGTTTCCGGCGCCGTCTACGGGCAGGGCGCCGCCGATGCCTTCCTCGAACGCGGGGCCAAGGGCGACATTACCCTGCATGGCGGCGCGCGCCGCCTGACCGGCGAAGTCACCGCCGAGCTGCAGAAGTTCATCAACAATGGCGAGGTGAAGAACGTCATCCTGCTGATCGGCGACGGCATGGGCGATTCCGAGATCACCGTGGCGCGCAACTATGCCGAAGGCGCCAGCGGCTTCTTCAAGGGCATCGACGCGCTGCCCGTCACCGGCCAGTACACCCACTATGCGCTGGACAAGAAGACCGGCAAGCCGGACTATGTGACCGACTCGGCCGCTTCCGGCACCGCCTGGGCCAGCGGCGTGAAGACCTATAACAACGCCGTCGGCGTCGACATCCACGAGAAGCCGCACAAGACGCTGATCGAGCTGGCCAAGGCTGCCGGCATCGGCACCGGCAACGTCTCGACCGCCGAGATCCAGGATGCCACGCCGGCCGTGCAGGTGGCGCATGTCACCCAGCGCAAGTGCTACGGCCCGTCGGCGACCGCCGAGAAGTGCCCGACCAACGCGCTCGAGAATGGCGGCCTCGGCTCGATTTCCGAACAGCTTTTGAACACCCGTGCCGATGTCGTTCTGGGCGGCGGCGCCAAGAGCTTTGGCGAAACCGCCCGCGCCGGCGACTGGAAGGACAAGACGCTGTTCGACCAGGCCAAGGAACGCGGCTTCCAAATCGTCAGGACGGCCGACGAGCTCAACGCCCTTAGCGCCGCCGGCAACGACAAGCCGGTGCTCGGCCTGTTCTCGGAAGGCAACATGCCGGTGCGCTGGAAGGGGCCGAAGGCCAGCCGCTACGGCAACATCGAAAAGGAAGCGGTGACCTGCGAGCCGAACGCCGACCGCACCGCCGCCGTGCCGACGCTCGCCGCCATGACCAAGAAGGCCATCGACCTGCTCAAGACCAACGAAAAGGGTTTTTTCCTGCAAGTGGAGGGTGCGTCGATCGACAAGCAGGATCATGAGGCCAACCCCTGCGGCCAGATCGGCGAGACGGTCGATCTCGACGAGGCCGTCCAGGCCGCGCTCGACTTCGCCAAGACCGACGGCAAGACGCTGGTGATCGTCACCGCCGACCACGCCCATGCCAGCCAGATCATCCCGAACGACACCAAGGCGCCCGGCCTCACCCAGGCGCTGAAGACCAAGGACGGCTCGGTGATGTCGGTCAGCTACGGCAATTCAGAAGGCGATTCGCAGGAACACACCGGCGCGCAGCTGCGCGTCGCCGCCTTCGGTCCGCGCGCCGCCAATTTCGCCGGCCTTACCGACCAGACCGACATGTTCTTCACCATCCGCGATGCGCTGAAGCTCGGCAACTGACGATCCTCGACCCCCGGCGCCCCGTCCTTCCCGATCCGGAAGGGCGGGGCGTCGCCGTCTAGTGCCCGTTCATGTGGATACGGGGCAGGACAGCGAAGCTTCGGCACAGGGCAGGGCAGCGAAGCTTTCTCGCAGGGCAGGACCGTGAAGCCTCGTCATTCCCGACCGCGTGAGCGAGGCACGAGCGGAGCGTGTCGGGAATCCATACCGGAACGCTGACGCCTCGGCGCGGTGCAAGATGTGGATTGAATGCGTGGAGGAAGGCGCAAGCTCAAAGAAAGTACGTTGTCCTTTCAATCCCTTGTCGCAAACCGCACGAAAACCGCGCGCGGATTTGCCCACATGATCGAGGCACACGCCACAATCAGCCCATCGCCCTCACGGGAACCTGGTGCGCACCGGGTATCAGGGAGGGCGCCGGTGCCGGACTGGCAGCGCTAACGGTGGCGCTGTCTGGTGACGAGCCCTAAGTCCGGGCCCTGGAAAAACCCGGCCGCCGCAAATGGCGGCTTTGAGGCCCGAAGTCTGCCGTCGCGAAGGACGGCGAGGTCGGTCCGGGGCAAGAACACTGGCGGGGCGCCCGGAAGGCGCCACGTACTATTACAGAGAGGCACCGACCCGGCGCCCCGCTTCCCACCTCCCGCAAGGGAGTGTTTTTTGACAATGGCCAGGGCGGATTTCCGCAGCGTGGCGATGAAGAAGTGTATCAACGCTACTATGCGTCGACGCGACTGTACCGCCGCCGTCATTCCGGCCGAGCGCAGCGAGAGCCGGAACCCATTGGCCGCTTCATCGTCGAGCACGGCCCGGTCCTCGTCCTGAACCGTTCACGCAGCCGGACCGGCGCCGCGTGTTTCACGGCTGTCCGCGCGAACCCAGGTCCCGGCCGCGCTGCTCAATGGGTTCCGGGTCGGCGCTCGGCTTCGCCTCGCTGGCCCGGAATGACGAACGCTTGAGAAGCCGCCCCGTCACATCCCTCTGAAGGCCTGAAACAGGATGAAGGCGGCAACCACGCCGTCATTCCGGCCGAGCATAGCGAGAGCCGGAACCCATTGGCCGCACCGTCGTCGAGCACGGCCCGGTCCTCGTCCTGAACAGTCCGTATTGCCTGGACTGACGCGCTGAAATGGCGCCGTCAAAAAACAGCGCGTCGCGCCAACCATCGACAAATTTGGCAATTGTCGCTACGGCCTTTCAAATTGCACATTCCTCGCGACAATGGCGCGGAACTTGTTCGGAGGATTCGGTATGCGTTCTAAGCGGCTGTCTCTCATTCTGTTTTGCGCCTTTGTGGCGCTGACGGCCAATTTTGTCGCCGGTCGCGCGGTGGCGCAGGAAGCCACGCCGCCGGCCACCAAGAACGAGCCCGGCCTGTCCGACGTGCTGACCGACCTTCTCCATGGCGTCGAGGGCAACAACACCGCTGGCCCGGACAAGCGCGTGCCGTTCGGCCGCGAGGAAGTGCAGCTGTCCTTCGCGCCGCTGGTCAAGCAGACCGCGCCCGCCGTGGTCAATGTCTATGCCTCGCAGACCGCCAAGGTGACGTCGCCGTTCGACGGCGATCCCTTCTTCGAGGAGTTCTTCGGCCGCTCGATGCCGCGCGCGCAGTCGTCGCTGGGCTCCGGCGTGCTGGTCGACCCGACCGGCGTCATCGTCACCAACTACCACGTCATCAAGGGCGCCGACGAGGTCAAGGTGGCGCTGGCCGACGGGCGCGAATTCACCTCCAAGGTGATGCTCAAGGACGAATCGCTCGATCTCGCCGTGCTCAAGATCGAGGGCGACAAGCCGTTCCCGGTCATCGCCATCGGCGATTCCGACGCGCTCGAGGTCGGCGATCTGGTGCTGGCCATCGGCAACCCGTTCGGCGTTGGCCAGACCACCACCTCCGGCATCGTCTCCGCGCTTGCCCGCAGCCATATCGGCATTTCGGATTCCGGCTATTTCATCCAGACGGACGCCGCCATCAATCCCGGCAATTCCGGCGGCGCGTTGATCAACATGGGCGGCCAGCTGGTCGGCATCAACACCGCCATCTACAGCCGCAGCGGCGGCTCGATCGGCATCGGCTTCGCCATTCCCGCCAACATGGTGCGCGCCTTCGCCGAGGCCGCCAAGTCCGGCAGCGATTTCTTCGAGCGGCCCTATATCGGCGCCGAGTTCGAGGCGGTGACGCCGCAGATCGCCGAATCGCTCGGCATGCAGAAGGCGACCGGCGCTCTGGTTTCCTCCGTCGCCGACGGCGGCCCGGCCGCCAAGGCCGGCCTGAAGCCGGGCGATGTCGTGCAGACGCTGAACGGCACCGTGGTCGAAGGCATCGAGGCGCTGGATTACCGCATGGCGACGCTGTCGATCGGCTCGAACGCCACCTTCGGCGTGCTCACCAAGGGCCAGCAGCAGCAGATCGCCATCGCGCTCGAACGCGCGCCCGAAGGCCTGAAGACCGCCGAGCTGATGTTGCGTGGCCGCAGCCCCTTCGCCGGCGCGCGGGTGGCCGATCTGTCGCCGCGGCTGGCGCAGCGTCTCGGCATCCGCACCGACGTCAAGGGCGTAGCTGTGGTCGATATCGAGCGCACCTCGCCGGCGGCGGATTTCGGCTTCCAGCCGGGCGACATCGTGCGCGAGGTCAACGGCGTCACCATCGACAGCGCCAAGAAGCTGGAAGAAGCAGCGCTGCAGAACACGCGCTGGTGGCGTTTCACCGTCGAGCGCGGCGGCCAGACGCTGCGCCAGGTGTTGCGTTACTGAGTGTTGCGTTCCTGACCCCAGCACTGTGAAATGGCCCCATGGCCGATCTGTTCGGAACCGCTGAACCGCAAAAGGCGCCGCCGGGCCGGCCATTGGCCGACCGGCTGCGGCCGCGATCGCTTGCCGAAGTCGTCGGTCAGGAACAGCTGACCGGGCCCGACGGCGCCCTCTCGCGCATGATCGCCTCCGGCACGCTGGGCTCGATGATCTTCTGGGGCCCGCCCGGCACCGGCAAGACCACGGTGGCGAGGCTCCTGGCCGGCGAGACCAGCCTTGCCTTCGAACAGATATCGGCGATCTTCTCCGGCGTAGCCGACCTGAAGAAGGTGTTCGAGACGGCGCGCCTGCGCCGCACCAATGGCCGCCAGACTTTGCTGTTCGTCGACGAGATCCATCGTTTCAACCGCGCCCAGCAGGACAGTTTCCTGCCGGTGATGGAAGACGGCACCGTCATTCTGGTCGGCGCCACCACGGAAAACCCGTCCTTCGAGCTCAACGCCGCTCTGTTGTCGCGTTCGCGCGTGCTGGTGTTCCAGTCACTTGGCGAAGACAGCATCGCCAGGCTGCTCGACCGCGCCGAGCAGACGGAAGGCAAGCCGCTGCCGCTGGATGAGGAGGCGAGGGCGACCCTGGTGCGCATGGCCGACGGTGACGGCCGCGCCGCGCTGACGCTCGCCGAGGAAGTCTGGCGGGCCGCGAAGCCGGGCGAAATCTTCGATCCCACCGGCCTGCAGGAGGTGGTGCAGCGCCGCGCGCCCATCTACGACAAGGGACAGGACGGCCACTACAATCTGATCTCTGCCCTGCACAAATCCGTGCGCGGCTCCGATCCCGACGCCGCGCTCTATTATCTGGCGCGCATGTTCGACGCCGGCGAGGACCCGCTCTATCTCGGCCGTCGGCTGGTGCGCATGGCGGTGGAAGACATCGGCCTGGCCGACCCGCAGGCGCTGGTCGTCGCCAATGCCGCCAAGGATGCCTACGATTATCTCGGCTCGCCCGAGGGTGAACTGGCGTTTGCGCAGGCCTGCGTCTATCTGGCCACCGCGCCGAAATCGAACGCCGTCTACAACGCCTTCAAGGCGGCGACCCGCGCCGCCAAGGAGAACGGCTCGCTGTTACCGCCTAAGCATATCCTCAACGCGCCGACCAAGCTGATGAAGGAAGAGAGTTACGGCGCCGGCTATCGTTACGACCACGACGAGCCGGACGCCTTTTCCGGCCAGGATTATTTCCCCGAAAAGATGGGCCGCCAGACCTTCTACGACCCGCCCGAACGCGGCTTCGAGCGCGAGATCAGGAAACGGCTGGAATACTGGTCGAAGCTGAGGAAGGAGCGCGGCGGCTAGGGCCGGTTTCTCGGCATCAGCCCATATTGCTGGTGTCTTCCAAAATAATGACCTTTTTACTCCGCTTTATGTCCTCGTTCACAGGAACTGACCCGGCGTCCGTCTTGTGCGCAATCGTGAATAAGCTTATGCAGCCGACACTGGGGTAAATGCGTCGCTGCCGAGGGCGCGGCGAACTCTCAAAAAGGGTGGCGCCCGGCGCCAGGCTCGATATGACCAAAGATCAACGCAAGGCAATCCGCAAAGCCGCCATCGCCGTGGTGATTTTGGGGGTCGGCTTCTATTTCATTCCCATCATCACGCTGATCTGGCTCGTCTGCGGCCTTATCGACGTGCTGCGCAACAAGAAGAAAGACCAGCGGCTGTTCAGCCTCTATTTCACCGGCAACGGCATGTTCACCTGGCTGCTGTCGCCGTTCAACCTGCTGGTCGACCTGATTTCCTACAAGAACTGGGGCGTGTGGAAGCTGGAGCAGTTTCCGGCCGATTATCAGCGCGAAGTCAACGAGGTGCTCGACGTTTTCAAGGAGCGCCGCAACGAGATCATCGCTGACATCGACGCCAATTTCGGCACCGGCCGGCGCGGCATGTATGTCTACCAGTGGTACGGCAAGCACAAGATCGACAACGTTCCGGAGTTCAACAAGGACTTCAAATATGTGAAGACCATCGCCGTTTCGGTGTTCTCGGGACGGGAATCGACCTCCTGGCATTTCGGGCCGCTGCGGCTCTCCTTGCGCGTGCTGTACAACCTGATCCCGGTCAACGCCGAGATCTTCGTCGAATGCCAGGATGCCAGGAACTACTGGCACGACAATCCGATGTACATCTTCGACGACACGCTGCTGCACCGCTCGGTCAACGAGTATGACGGCCGCCGCTACTGCGTGTTCATGGACGTCATCCGCCCGTCCCCGGTGCCGGGCGTGGTTGCGGCGCTGCTGAAGATTGTTTCGATGAGCGTCGAGCGCATCAACTCCATGTTCTACAAGAACTGGAAGATGATCTCGTCCAACAAGGGCAAGAAGGCCGAGGCGTAAATCGCGACCGGCGACACGGAAGAGGGCGATGCTTCATCTTCTCCTCGTGGCGGTTGGCGGCGCGATCGGCGCCGGCATCCGCCATCTCTTCAATCTTGGCGCGCTCAGGCTTGTCGGCCCCAATTTTCCCTGGGGCACGATGGTCATCAACATCATCGGCTCCTTCGTCATGGGGGCCTTCATCGCCACGCTGTCGCGCCGCTACGGCGGCGCTTCCTCGGAATTGCGCCTGTTCGTCGCCACCGGCATCCTCGGCGGCTTCACCACCTTCTCCGCCTTTTCGCTGGATTTCGCCACGCTGTGGGAGCGCGGTGCGGCGTTGACGGCGCTGGGTTATGCGCTGGCCAGTGTCGTTGGCGCGATTCTGGCGCTGTTCCTCGGGCTTTGGCTCGTAAGAACGCTGCCTTAGAGCGCCGCGCGTCCAATTGGACGCGCAAAGGACGCTCTAACATGTTGAATCTGCTGCATCGGCCCGAAAATCGATTCCGATTTTCGGGCCGATGCAGTAGTGCTATTGGCGCGCTTCGAAGAATAAAGGCGGACCCATGGCAGGCGTCGAACAGATCACGGTGGAAGCCGGCGAAACAGGCATGCGCCTCGATCGCTGGTTCAAGAGCCACTATCCCGGATTGAGCTTTGTGCAGTTGCAAAAGCTGCTGCGCTCCGGCCAGGTGCGCGTCAACGGCGCCCGCGCCAAGACCGACACCCGCGTCGAGCCGGGGCAGGTGATCCGCATTCCGCCGCTGGATGTCGACAAGAAGGGTGGCGCCGACCAGCTCACCGGCTACTCGATCCGCAATCAGGACGATGCGGACGTACTCAAGAAAATGCTGCTGCACGAAGACGACAAGGTCTTCGTCTTCAACAAGCCGGCGGGTCTTGCCGTGCAGGGCGGTTCCGGCGTGACCCGCAATGTCGACGACATGCTGGAGGCCTGGCGCAACAAGAAGGGCGAGAAGCCGCGCCTGGTGCATCGGCTGGACCGTGATACGTCCGGCGTACTGGTCATTGCGCGCACGCGGCTCGCTGCCATGAAGCTGTCGGAAGCTTTTCGCGCCCGCGAGACCAAGAAGACCTATTGGGCGCTGGTGAAGGGCGTGCCGCCGAAGCGCGAGGACAAGATCTCGACCTGGCTGGTCAAGGAACCGACACCCGACGGCGACCGTGTCCGCGTCGCCAAGCATGGCGAGAAGGGCGCCGACCACGCGGTCTCTTATTACCGGGTGGTCGAGCAGGCGGCGCAATCATTGTCCTGGCTTGAGATGGAGCCTTACACCGGCCGCACCCATCAGCTGCGCGTGCACGCCGCCCATATCGGCTGTCCCATCATCGGCGATCCGAAATATTTCGAAGCCGATACCAATTGGGATTTCCCAGGCGGCATGCAAAACCGCCTGCATCTGCACGCCCGCCGCATCGTCATCCCGCATCCCGACAAGGGCTTCGTCGACGTGACCGCGCCGATGCCGCCGCATATGCGCCAGAGCTGGAACCTGCTCGGCTTTGACGAGGCAAGCGCCGAGGACTAACCGTAGGGCGGTGAACCACCGCTCCGCTTGCCTTGGATCATGCCGCGAGCACCCACGTCCTGTAGGGAACTGGCTGATTGAAGCCGGCGCGGAGGATGGGAATGAGCACTGCGAGCCATAGTCTGGACCGCCGCGACGCCATCGACACCGCCGCGGTGGTTTTCATGCTGGCGCTGACCTTCTCCTGGGGGCTGAACGGCGTCGCTGCCAAGCTCACCAACACCGGCTACAACCCGATCTTCCTGAACGTGGCGCGCTCGGCGATTGCCTGCGTGCTGGTTTTCCTGTGGTGCCGCTTCCGTGGCATCCGGCTGTTCGAGAAGGACGGCACGTTGTGGGGCGGCATCCTGGCCGGCCTGCTGTTCGGCGCCGAGTTCTGCCTCGTTTTCGTGGCGCTGGAATACACGACGGTGGCGCGGAACTCCTTGCTGGTCAACACAATGCCGTTCTGGGTGCTGGTCGGCGCGCATTTCTGGCTGGGCGAGCGCATGACCCTGCAGAAATTGCTCGGCCTCGCGCTGGCCTTCTGCGGGGTGGTGGTGATCTTTTCCGACCGGCTGGGCGCCGCCGGCCCTTCGACCATGACCGGCGATCTGCTCAGCCTCGCGGCGGGGCTGTTCTGGGCACTGACCACGCTGGTTATCAAGCGCTCGAAGCTGCAGACGGCCGGCGCCGAGAAGGTTCTGCTCTATCAGCTCGTGGTTTCCGCGTTGATGGCGATCCCGCTGGTGCCGCTGGCCGGCCCGGCGCTGCGCGACGTGACGCCGCTGGCCACCGGCGCGCTGCTGTTCCAGGCCGTTTATGTCGTTGCCATCACCTATATCGTCTGGTTCTGGCTGATGCGGCGTTATCCAGCGGCGGGGCTGTCGAGTTTCACCTTCCTGTCGCCTGCATTCAGTGTCATATGCGGCTGGCTGATCCTCGGCGAACCGCTGACCTGGAAGATCTTTCTGGCGCTCGGCCTGATCGGCGCGGGACTGAGCATCGTCAACCGGCCAAGGCGGCTGAAGACGACGTAGAAGATGGATAGGCAATGCGCGACATTCTGAGCGATCTCGAGGCTGGCAAACAGCTTTCCGACCCGGACCCGGTGCGCCGCGCCCAGATCCAGATGAAGACGCCGCTGCCGAAGCGCTTCTACACCGCCGCCTCGGTCGTGCCGGTCGAGAATGCATTCGCCGTCCATCTCGACGGCAAGTCGGTGCGCACGCCAGGCAAGGCATTGCTGGCGCTGCCGACCGAAAAGGCGGCGGCACTCGTTGCGGCGGAGTTCGAGGCACAGGCCGAGACGATCGATCCGGTGACGATGCCGGTGCTGCGGCTGGTCAACACCGCCATCGACGGCGTTGCCTCCGACCCGCAGGCGGTGCTGGAAGATGTTCTGCGCTTCGCCTCGTCCGATCTGCTGTGCTACCGCGCCGACAGCCCGCAGGGCCTGGTCGACCGCCAGAACGTGCATTGGGACCCGGTGATCGACTGGGCGCGTTCATCGCTCGGCGCCCGCTTCGAACTGGCCGAAGGCGTCATCCATGTCGAACAGCCGCGGGAATCGATCGCTGTCCTCGGTGCCCATCTTGCCCGCCGCAACGACCCGTTCCGGCTGGCAGCTATCCACGTCATGACCTCGATCACCGGATCGGCGCTGCTGGCGCTGGCGGTCGATGCCGGCGAATTGACCGGCGAGACGGCATGGACGGCAGGCCACGTCGACGAGGACTGGCAGATCGAGCATTGGGGCCAGGATTCGGAAGCGGTCGCGCGCCGCGCCTTCCGCCATCGCGACATGATGGCGGCGGTGGCCTTGCTTGAAGCGCTGGGCGGATAGCACGTTCCGCCTGTTCCTTGCGGGGCAGGGCAGCGCCAGCCGCGCATATTAGACCAAAGTCATAATCCCAATTGCTCGGTCCTCAGGACAGGCGCTTTCTGTCAGATTCCGTGCCGATAGCCGGTTTGAGTCCGTATCCGGAGGAGGGTGCGGGCGTCGATCCCCCGGCATCGAGGGCATTTGGGAGGAACACTCATGGCAATGGCACAGACCGCCGGCAGGACAGGCCGCGGCATGACGCGGGAGGAGAAGAAGGTCATCTTCGCCTCGTCGCTCGGCACCGTCTTCGAATGGTACGATTTCTATCTCTACGGATCGCTGGCCGCCTTCATCGGCGCCACCTTCTTCACGCAATATCCGGAAGCGACCCGCAACATCTTCGCGCTGCTGGCGTTTGCCGCCGGCTTCCTGGTGCGCCCGTTCGGCGCGCTGGTCTTCGGCCGCATCGGCGACCTCGTCGGCCGCAAATACACCTTCCTGGTCACCATCCTCATCATGGGCCTGTCGACTTTCCTGGTCGGTATTCTCCCTGGAGCGGCAACATGGGGCATCGCGGCGCCTGTCATCCTGATCGCACTGCGCATGCTGCAAGGCCTGGCGCTCGGCGGTGAATATGGCGGTGCCGCGACTTATGTCGCCGAGCACGCGCCCGACGATCGTCGTGGCTACTACACCTCGTGGATCCAGACCACGGCGACGCTTGGCCTGTTCCTGTCGCTGATCGTCATCCTGATCGTGCAGAGCTGGCTCGGCAAGGAAGCCTTCGCCGCTTGGGGCTGGCGCGTTCCGTTCATCCTGTCCTTCGTCCTGCTCGGCATTTCGGTGTGGATCCGGCTTTCGCTGTCGGAATCGCCGACCTTCCAGCGCATGAAGGAAGAGGGCAAGGGCTCCAAGGCGCCGCTGTCGGAAGCCTTCGGCCAGTGGAAGAACGCCAAGATCGCGCTTCTCGCTTTGTTCGGCCTCACCGCCGGCCAGGCCGTTGTCTGGTATTCCGGCCAGTTCTACGCACTGTTCTTCCTGCAGAACGTGCTCAAGGTCGACGCCTACTCGGTCAACATCATGATCGCTATCGCGCTGGCGCTGGGCTCCATCTTCTTCGTCGTGTTCGGCTGGCTGTCCGACAAGATCGGCCGCAAGCCGATCATCATGGCTGGCCTGGCGCTCGCCATCGTCACCTACTTCCCGCTGTTCAAGGCGTTGACCTGGGCCGCCAATCCGGCGCTGGCCACCGCACAGCAGAACACACGGGCGACGGTGACCGCCGCTCCGGGCGACTGCAAGTTCCAGTTCAACCCGGTGGGCACGGCAAAGTTCACGACATCCTGCGACATCGCAACCTCGTTCCTTACCAAGAACTCGGTTCCGTATGACGTCGTGACCACGGCCGCACCGGGCACCGCGGCCACGGTCAAGATCGGCAAGGAGACGGTCGAATCCTACGACGCCGTCGCCGCCGGCGATCAGGCCAAGGCCAAGGACGGCGCCTTCTCGAAGGCGGTGAACATCGCCCTGCACGACGGCGGCTATCCGCTGGTGCGTGCCGCCGCCAAGGTGGCGGACCAGAAGCTGGACGCCTTCGTGACGGCCAATCCGGAGCTGAAGCTCGACGCTGCCGCCATTCGCGGCGGCGAGAAGACCGCCGTTCCGGCCGCCCAGGCGGTGAAGGACAAGCTGATCACGCAGGAAGAGGCCGGCAGTGCCGCTGACGTCACCGTCTACAGCGTTCCTGCCGCCGGCGCCTTCTCGATGGTGGCTGACCCCGCAGCCGTGAACTGGCCGATGGTCATCGGCATCCTGTTCATCCTCGTCCTCTATGTGACGATGGTGTACGGGCCGATCGCGGCGATCCTGGTCGAGATGTTCCCGACCCGCATCCGCTACACCGGCATGTCGCTGCCTTATCACATCGGCAATGGCTGGTTCGGCGGTCTGCTTCCGGCAACCGTGTTCGCGCTCAGTGCGGCCAAGGGCGATATCTATTACGGCCTCTGGTACCCGATCGTGTTCGCGGCCATGTCGCTCATCATCGGCACGCTCTTCGTCAAGGATACGCTGGGCACCGATCTGAACGCCAAGGATTGAGCATTCGCTTCGTCAAAAGAAAGCCCGGCGCGGGAAACCGCGCCGGGCTTTCTGCTTGAATCGGACTGTCAGCCTGCTTGCCTATGAGGCTGAAATCACGGACTTCTTACGCGATGAGATCGCGCACCATCGGTATGACCTTCGAGCCGTAAAGTTCGATGGAGTGCATCATCTTCTCGTGCGGCAGCGGGCCGGACGAATATTTCATCTGGAAGCGCGAAGCCCCCAGTCCCTTCACGGTCGCCGCTATCTTGCGCGCCACCGTTTCGGGCGAGCCGACATAAAGCGAACCGAGATCGGCCTCCGAATTGAAGGAGGCCCGTGAGGTCGGCGGCCAGCCGCGTTCGCCGCCGATGCGGTCGTGCATCTTCTTGTAATGCGGCCAAAGCTCCTCGCGCGCCTGTTCGTCGGTATCGGCGACATAGCCCGGCGAATGCACGCCGATTGGCTGCTTTGCGCCGCCAAGCTGGTCGAGCGCCTGGTGATAGAGATCGACATAAGGCCGGAAGCGCTGCGGGTTGCCGCCGATGATGGCCAGCATCAAGGGCAGGTTGTAACGCGCTGCACGCACGACGGATTCCGGGCTGCCGCCGACGCCGATCCATGTCTTCAGCGTGCCGGTCTCGATCGGCGGATAGACGGACTGGTCCTTGAGCGGCGGCCGGATCGAACCCTGCCAGCTGACCGGCTCGCCCTTCAGGAGCGCCGCGAACAGGTCGAGCTTTTCGGTGAACAGCGTTTCATAGTCGCTGAGCTGGAAACCGAACAGCGGGAAGGATTCGGTGAAGGAGCCACGCCCGAGGATGACTTCGGCGCGGCCGTTGGACAGCGCATCCACGGTGGAAAACCGCTGGAAGACCCGGATCGGATCATCGGAACTCAGCACCGTCACCGCCGAGCCCAGCTTGATGCGGTTCGTGCGCGTGGCGATGCCGGCCAATACGGTCTCGGGCGTGGAAACGGCGAAGTCGTTGCGGTGGTGCTCGCCGACGCCGATGAAATCGATGCCGAGCTGATCGGCCAGCACGGCCTCATCGACGACATTGCGGATGACCTCGGCCTGCGGCAGCAGAGCGCCGTCGTCGTCAGCGGTGACGTCGCCAAACGTATCCAGCCCGAATTCGACGGTGTTCGACATGGAAACCTCTATTTCTGGTTGCCGGATAGGGGATCCGGTGGAGGGCGGGTGATGTTCGCTTCGGCAAGACGCACCATCGGCGCGGAGCGGCGAACGATCAATTCAAAGGTTCAGATAGGCGAGTGGAGGGAATATGCCCACTTGCGGCGCCGAGTACGGACCGTTCACCCTTGGTTGACGACAGCGCCGCCACGCTTGCCGCGAACTCCGCCCGTATCCAGTCCGCGAAGATGCGGGCCGGTTCGCTGAGCTTCGACAGATTGCGGGCGACGAGGAAATAACCGCCGGAATTGAGTTCGGTGGCGAATGGCCTGATCAGCGTGCCGGCGGCCAGTTCGTCCTGCATGTAGAGAAGGTCGACCAAAGCGACGCCATGGCCGAGCAAGGCCGCCTGCTTGGACAGCGCCATGTCGGCATACATCGGACCCGGAGCCCGCACGTCTGCCTCCTCTTCGCCGGCCAGGCGAAACCAGTTCTTCCAGTGTTCGCGGCTTTCCTCGTGCAAAAGCGTGAAGCGGCGCAGGTCGCCCGGCTTTTCGATCGGCGCACCGTTTGCCAGCAGAACCGGCGCCACCACCGGCGTCTCATAGGCGTAGGCGAGGCGTTCCGCTTCGCTGTTTGCCCAACTGGTGTTGTGGAAGGAGAACCGCAACGCCAGCTCGGCCTGCTCGGCGCGGAATTCGATCAGCCGAGGGTCGACGTCCAGCACCACATCGATGTCCGGATTGGCGCGCCGGAAGCGGTCCAGCCGCGGGATCAGCCAGCAGGAGGCCAGCGAGGCGTCGGAGCTCACCCTGGCCGTCTTGGTCTGGCAGCGTGCGGCGATATCGGCCAGCATTCTCTCGATGCCGTCGAAACTGGCGGTCAACTGCGTGAGCAGGGCCTTGCCCGTCTCGGTCAGCACCACCTTGCGGTGCAGGCGCTCGAACAGCGGGGTCGACAGCGTGGTTTCCAGTTCGCGGATTTGGCGGCTGATTGCCGCCTGCGAAACGTGCAGTTCCTCGGCGGCGCGGCTGAAGCTCGTGTGACGGCCGGCGACCTCGAAGGATCGCAGGGCGGTGAGGGGCAGGCGGCTGCGCTTCATTCGCATAACCTCAGGTTATTCGAAGGCAGAAATATACTCGTTTGAACATAAGCGCCAGCAGGCGTTGATTCCGGTCATGAAACCGATTTGCCAGACCGGAGTGATTGTGATGTCACAGATCATCCAGGCGCTTCTCGATGCGCTGACGCTCGCCACTTTTCAGAACTTGAAGCACCGGCCGGACGACAAGGACACCTATGTGCGCAGGCGTCCGCAGCGCCACGACAGGCTGTAGGCGCATGATTGGCCGGCATGGCGGCGATAGAGCTATCCGTTGTCCGACGACCGATCGCCGATCCAGTATCTGGGGCCGGGGCCGAGGGCTCCGGCCTTGTCATGCGGGTTCACCAGCCGGCATCGTTCGAGTGAGAGACAGCCGCAACTGATGCATTCGGCGAGACCGGTCTTCAGCCGCTGCAACTCGGCGATGCGCTCGTCGATCCGCGCCGACCACGGGCCGGATAACAGTGACCAGTCGCCTCCCTTCGGCACATGGTCGGTCGGCAGCTTGTCCAGTTCGTCATGGATTTCCGCCAGCGACATACCGAGCCGCTGCGCGAAGACGATGAAGGCGAGGCGGCGCAAGGTGGCGCGCGTGAAGCGGCGGTGGCCCTTGCCGATGCGTTCGGAGGCGATCAGGCCGCGCTCCTCGTAATAACGAAGCGCCGATGCCGCCACGCCGCTGCGGCGCGACAACTGGTTGATGGTGAGTGTCGGTTCCATCCCAACTTTGTCCCACATTTTTCGCTTGACCTCAAGTTGACTTGAACTTGTAGCACGTCGATCGAGCCGCAAATGATCGATTTAACGGCGCCGCAAGAAGGAAAACTCCCGTGGACAAGCAGGTTCCCAACACGCCCGACATCCAGAAATTCGTCGCCGATCGGGCGCGGGACTGGATGGAATGGTCCGGCACGAAGCTGGTCGACGTGCTCAACGAGGACGATGTGCCGCTCTCCAAGCTTGGCGCGATCGGCTTCGTGCGGGCACCCAAGGGCGCAACCAGCGACTTCGAGTTCGCATATGACGAGGTGCTGATCGTCACCAGAGGCCGCTGCACCGTCGCCAGCCGCGGCGAATGGCAGACTGCAGGCCCGGGCGAAGTGCTTTATCTGCCCGCCGGCACGCCCGGCTCGTTCAACGCCATCGAGGATGTGGAACTGGTCTATGTCGCCTCGTCACCCTATGGCGAGGTCAATCGGCCATCAAGGCGGTGCTGCTCGAGGCGGCTCGACCCGAGGCTGCTCAGTGAGTGCGGAGTTAGCCATGTCGCGACGCATCGTGCAGATCTCGTCCTTCGATATCCTGCCGGGCAAGCTCGAGCAGTTCAAGGACGCTATTCGCAAGGCGGTCGCCTTCGCCGAGGCGAACGGACCGCAACTCGTCGTCGAGACCTTTGTCGATGACGAGGCCATGCGCGCCCACAGCTTGCAGATCATGCCGAGTTCGGAAGCCATCCTGGAGCATTGGCGCATAGCCGATCCGCACATCCGCGATGTCATGGAAAGCTGCGTCATGCGCCGGCTCGACGTCTATGGCCAGCCGAGCGAGGAGGTGATACTCGGCCTGCTGTCCTTGATCGAACAAGGCGTGCCGGTCACCATCACGCCAGGTTTTGTCGGGTTCCGGCGCGGTTGATACCGGTGTAGCCGTTGCGAAACGCGCTGCGTCGGGCCATCTACAGCGGATGATTGGGCGAGCGCGATACCGGCGATGAACAACGACGCTGACGGGCATGGCCGCGAATGCGGGCATCAGCACGGCGAGGTTGGTGCGTCCACACCACGCGGCCGCAACTGGGCCGGGCCCTGGCGCCGGACGCCGGGCAGGCTGGCGGGCACCGCCCTGGTGCGGTTCTACCAACTGACCTTGTCCGGTTTCGTCGGCAATTCATGCCGGCACATGCCGACCTGTTCGGAATACGCCTATGAGGCGATCGCCCGCCATGGCCTGTGGGCCGGCGGCTGGATGGGGCTGTTCAGGGTCATGCGCTGCGGCCCCGGCGGCACGCATGGCATCGACAACGTGCCGGTCAAGCTCGCGCCGGATCTCCACTGGTGGGCGTTCTGGCGCTTTTGGCGTGTCGGCAAGCGGCACGCCGGCGAGCAGGGCTGAAGCGTCCCTGCGACAGCAGGGGCCATTTCATTGCCGCAAGCGCCAATCGCCAACACTCCGGCTTTACGACGCCGCTATCTGCCCCTAAAAGACCGCTCGCCGCCGGACGTTTCCGGCAATCAACCACCCGCGTTCGTTTGCGGGACTGGATAGGAGAAGAACGTTGCTGAATTCCGTTTCCCTGACATTTCCTGATGGTTCCGTCCGCGAATACGACGCGGCGATGACCGGTGCAGGCCTGGCCGAGTCGATCTCGAAGTCGCTCGCCAAGAAGGCCGTGGCCTACAGCGTCGATGGCCAGTTGTGTGATCTTTCCGATCCGCTCGGCAAGTCCGGCAAGGTCGAGATCGTCACCCGCGACGACCCGCGCGCGCTGGAATTGATCCGCCACGACACCGCCCATGTGCTGGCAGAGGCCGTGCAGGAATTGTGGCCGGGCACCCAGGTCACCATCGGTCCCGTCATCGACAACGGCTTCTACTACGATTTCGCGCGCAACGAGCCCTTCACGCCTGAGGACTTTCCGACGATCGAGAAGAAGATGCGCGAGATCATCGCGCGCAACAGGCCCTTCACCAAGGAAGTCTGGTCGCGCGACCGTGCCAAGAAGGTATTCCGCGACAAGGGCGAGAGCTACAAGCTCGAGCTGATCGATGCGATCCCCGAGGACCAGGACCTCAAGATTTATGCCCAGGGCGAGTGGTTTGACCTGTGCCGCGGTCCACATATGGCCTCGACCGGCCAGATCGGCAGCGCCTTCAAGCTGATGAAGGTTGCCGGCGCTTATTGGCGCGGCGACGCCAACAACCCGATGCTGACGCGCATCTACGGCACCGCCTGGGCAGACCAGGCGCAGCTCGACGCCTACATCCACATGCTGGAGGAGGCGGAAAAGCGCGACCATCGCAAGCTCGGTCGCGAGATGGACCTGTTCCATTTCCAGGAGGAAGGCCCCGGCGTCGTCTTCTGGCACGCCAAGGGCTGGAAGATGTTCCAGAACCTGGTTTCTTACATGCGCCGTCGGCTGGGCGAACAGGGCTATCAGGAAGTCAACGCTCCGCAGGTGCTCGACAAGAGCCTGTGGGAGACTTCCGGGCACTGGGGTTGGTATCGCGATGCCATGTTCAAGGTGACGGTGGCCGGCGACGACACCGACGACGACCGTGTTTTCGCGCTGAAGCCGATGAACTGCCCGGGTCACGTGCAGATTTTCAAGCACGGGCTGAAATCCTACCGCGATCTGCCTGTAAAGCTTGCTGAATTCGGCAATGTGCATCGCTACGAGCCGTCGGGCGCACTGCACGGGCTGATGCGCGTGCGCGGCTTCACGCAGGACGACGCCCATATCTTCTGCACCGAGGAGCAACTCGCCGCCGAGTGCCTGCGCATCAACGACCTGATCCTGTCGACCTATGCCGATTTCGGCTTCGATGAGATCAGCGTGAAGCTGTCGACCCGTCCCGACAAGCGGGTCGGTTCCGACGAGGCGTGGGATCACGCCGAGGAGATCATGTCGAAGGTGCTGGCGACGATCCAGCAGCGATCCGGCAATCGCATCAAGACGTCGATCAATCCGGGCGAGGGCGCGTTCTACGGGCCGAAGTTCGAATATGTGTTGAAGGACGCGATCGGCCGCGAATGGCAGTGCGGCACCACGCAGGTCGACTTCAACCTGCCGGAGCGCTTCGGCGCTTTCTACATCGGCTCGGACTCCGAGAAGAAGCAGCCGGTCATGGTGCATCGCGCCATCTGCGGCTCGATGGAACGCTTCCTCGGCATCCTGATCGAGAACTATTCGGGCCATTTCCCGCTCTGGTTCGCGCCGTTGCAGGTGGTGGTGGCGACGATCACCTCCGAAGCCGATGCCTATGCCGAAAAGGTGGTGGAACGGCTCAAGGCGGCCGGGCTGTCGGCCGAGGCCGATCTGCGCAACGAGAAGATCAACTACAAGGTTCGCGAGCATTCGCTGGCCAAGGTTCCGGTCATTCTCGTCTGCGGCAAGCGCGAGGCGGAAGAAGAGACCGTCAACGTGCGCCGCCTGGGCTCACGCGACCAGCAGTCGCTGACGCTGGCCGAGGCGGTGACCGCGCTAGCGGACGAGGCGACGCCTCCCGACCTGAAACGCAAGAAGCTCGCCTGACTCAATAGCTTCCAGCGAACGGCGGTGGGGATCCACCGCCGTTTTCACATCGGCGTCACGCAAGACGATTAAATGACAGGCCTATGATGAAGTTCAGATCGCGCGAAAGACCCTTTCCGGAACTGTCTTACGCCAATGCCGGACAGCCGGTTTTCACGCGCTGGTTCATCCGCTCGGTCGAAGGCCTGTCGGGGCGCGATCGTTTCGCAGCACTCTACGATCTTTGGCGCCGCAACATCGTGCCGACCGGAGACCGCGTCTTCGGCCGAATGCTCGACCTGATCGACGTGGGCATGCGCTGCGCCGACCAATGGCCACCGGTCGACCTTCCCGATGCTCCATTGGTTATCGTCGCCAACCACCCCTACGGCATCGGCGACGGCATTGCTGTCCTGTCGCTGGCCGAGAAGCTCGGACGGCCATTTCGCGTCATGATCCACAAGGATCTGTTGCGGATCCGCGAAATGGAGCCTTATTCGCTCCCCGTCGATTTTTCGGAGACCAAGGAGGCGGTGAAAGCCAACATGGCCGTGCGCCACGAAGCGATGCGGCTCCTGAAGGAAGGGGTGACCATCGTCATCTTCCCGGCTGGCGGCGTCGCGACTGCTCCCAAAGGATTTGGCCGCGCTCAGGACCTGCCGTGGAAGATGTTTCCGGCACGGCTCGTGCAAGAAGCCAAGGCGGCGGTCATTCCGATGCATTTTTCCGGGCAGAACGGGCGGCTTTTTCATCTCGTCAGCCGGCCGATGAACCTGGCCGAGCGCGAGGGGCGGTTGGCGCGTCTCGTCGGAAAGGCTTCTCTGACGCTCAGGATATCGCTGCTGATCCGCGAATTCGCGCGCCTGTCGGGTCGCGCGATCGAGGTTCGTATCGGCAAGACGTTGCCGCCCGAGGAATTCGAGCCGCTGCGCGATCGCAAGATCCTGCTGGCCAGGCTCCATCGCGCGGTCTTCGATCTGGCACCTTCGCAGCCGGAGCGACGCGCCAAGTTCCTGCCGCGCCGGTTCCGTCGCGCGGCAGCCTGAGGTCACGCTGAAATCACGATTGCCGGGATCAGTCGGCGCCTTCGGCAGGGTCGACGGCCGACGCCTCCGACGCCACGACCTCGACTTCGCCGTTCTTGCCGGCGTCGACGGTGAGGTCTTTCTGGTAGATGCGGTCGCGGTTCTTGGCGATGATGGTGTAGTTGCCTTCGGCCAGCACCATGGGTGCGAAGGCGCCGACGGCTTCCTTGATCGAATCGCCCGATTCGTTGAGCACCGACCATGACGTGTCGGCCAGCGCCTCGCCGCCGGGCTCACGCACCAGCTTCAAGGTGATCTCGGCCGCCCGGTGTTCGACCGTGGCTTCCGTCAGCTTGCCCGCCTCGACCCGGATGTCGGAGCGGATGACGGCATTGATCGAACCATAGTTGGAAACGACGTGGTAGACGCCGGCATTGAGCCGCACCACCGAATTCGGCTGCACGTTGCGGATGATCAGCGCCTTCTCGTCGTCCTTGCCCGAGCGGCTCTCATAGATCGAGAAGCGCAGCTTGTCGGAAGGGATACGGATGCCGCCGGCAAGCGTGGCATCGAGTTTGAGCCCGCCGGCATCGAGCACGAGGTTTTCGCGTTTGGGTTCGCGCCCGACCGTGATGCGCTTGGTGGCGCCGGCGCGGCCGTAGGAAGCGTGCACCAGATAGCTGCCGGGTTCCAGTTGGAAGGCCGCCGTCCCACCACGCGCAGAGGCGACCAGCGGCAGCTTGCCGTCAGTGCCGGGCTCGGGCTTGAAGACGCGCCAGACCAGGCCGCGCGTGATGTCTTCGCCCTTGTCGGTCAGTTGCGCGCTGAGCTGGATATCGCCTTCGCCGCGCGCAAGTTGGCCCTCGCCACGCGGTGCCGCATAGGTCGACATGCCGGGCAATTTGAGCTTGTCGAGCGCGTCGGCGTCCTTGGCATGGGCGGTCGCCGCCAGCGCCACGCAAAGCGTGGCCCCCAGCGCGGTCGGCAAAAGACGACGAAGCCCGAAGAACATGCCTTGCGTTGAAGCCCAAGGCGGTGGCAATTTCAAGGCTGAAGAGTCTCCGGTCGACCGGATATCGCTCTTTTGCGGCGCCGCCGGCGCCGTCGCCAAAGCTGCCGATATGCCGATCGCGCGCTTCAGCCCACAACCGAATCCAGGAGCACAGCGCCCGTGAAGCAGCCGATCCTCGACTACCTGTTGACCAGAAACTCCGCTCCCATCCCTGAACTGAAGGCGCCGGCGCCCTCGGATGCCGAAATCGCCACCATCATCGCCGCCGCCTCTCGCGTCCCGGACCATGGCAAACTGGAGCCGTGGCGCTTCATCCTCTATCGCGGTGAAACCAGGGTCGAGGTTGGCAAGCAGCTTGCCGCGCTGGCGGAAAGCCGGGAAGGGCCATTGAGCGATGTGCGGCGCGATCAGGAGCTCGCGCGGTTCTCGCGCGCGCCGCTGGTGATCGGCATCGTCTCCGTGCCCAAGGCGCACCCCAAGATCCCGGAATGGGAAAAATTCCTGTCCGGCGGCATGGCCGCGATGAACCTGATGATGGCCGCCAATGCGCTCGGCTACGGCACCAACATGATCAGCAACTGGTATTCCGATGTCCCCGAGGGCCGGGCGCTGCTCGGTCTGGCGCCCGACGAGCGGGTCATCGGCTTCGTGCATATCGGTACCTTCGCCGGCACCGCGCCGGAGCGCCCGCGACCCGATCCGGCCAAGCTCTATGCGGATTACGCCGGTCCGTGGAAGCCGACCGCCGGCTGATGCCGGGGAGGGGCGTCGCTAGACCGCGACGCCAGCGGCTTTGGCCCGCGCCAGCAGGCGTTCGGCCAGCCGCAGATGCGGCCGGTCGTACATCTTGCCGTCGATGCCGACCACGCCTGGATCGCCGGCCGCGGCAAAGGCGGCGACGATCGCCGCGGACCGTTCGACCGCCTCGCGCGACGGGGTGAAGGCCTTGTTGATGACCGGCACCTGGGCGGGATGGATGGCCATCTTGGCTGTGAAGCCGTCACGTTCGGCTTCCACGCATTCGGCCTCGAACGCGGCCATGTCGCTGAAATTGGGAAACACCGTGTCCACGGCGGCCACTTCGGCTGAGGATGCCGCCAAAAGCGTCAGCGCGCGCGCCAGCCGGAAGACATCGGTGTAGTGGCCGTTGCCGTCGCGCGCCTGGCGGGCGCCGATCGCCGCCGAAAGGTCTTCCGCGCCCCAGGTCAGCCCGGACAGCCGGCTGCCGGTGCCGGCATAGGTCGACGCGGCAAGCACGCCCGCGGCCGTCTCGGTGATGATTGGCAGGATGCGGATGGCCCCGTCGGGCAGGCCGAAGCGCGCTTCATGGACGCGCAGCTTGGCCGACAAGTGCTGGACATCCTGCCCGCTATTCGATTTCGGCAACATAATGCCGTCGGGCTGCGCGCCGACCAGCGCCGCCAGGTCGTCGTCGATCAGTCCCGACGTCAGATCGTTGACCCGTACATAGATGGCCGCTTTCGTAGCAGCGCGATGCTCGGCGATGAAGCTTGAGGCTACCGCGCGCGCCGCGGCCTTGTTCTGCGGCGCCACCGAATCCTCGAGATCGACGATGACGACGTCCGCTTGAGATGCGAATCCCTTCTCCAGCTTGCGCTCGGAATCGCCTGGAACGAACAGCAGGGAGCGCATTCAGGCCGGCCTTTTCAGCATCATCGCCTGCCGGATGCATTTGGCGACCAGCACATTGCTCTGGTTGTAGGCGCGGTGCTCGAACTCGACGATGCCGCGATCGGGCTTCGATTTCGATTCGCGAACCGAGACCACCGTCGTTTCGACGCGGATCGTGTCGCCGTGAAAGACGGGATGCGGAAAGATGGTTTCCTTCATGCCGAGATTGGCCACCGTGGTGCCGACGGTAAGGTCGTTGACGGCAATCCCGATCATCAGGCCGAGCGTGAACAGCGAGTTGACCAGCGGCCGGCCCCATTCGGTCTTGGACGCGAAGTCGAAGTCGATGTGCAACGGCTGCGGATTGAGCGTCATCACCGAAAACAGCATGTTGTCGCTTTCGGTCACGGTCTTGCGCAGCGTGTGCTGGAAAACCCGGTCGACGGTGAATTCCTCCAGATAGAGCCCGGCCATGTCGATCCTCCGTTTCCTGCTTGATAGGCTTAGCCAACAGCCCCCGCAAGCTGGTTAAGAATTATGGTGAACGCTTCGTAAACCATTTCTGCCTAACGTCTTTTCAGGGTTGCCGGATGGGGTCCGGTGCGAGTGCAAGTGGGTGGATATGGTTGTTTCTCATTTCCTCAAATGGGTTGCCACGGCGAAGGTCTCCGAGCGCGCCGCGGCCGCGAGTGCGCTGGCCCGTGCCTATGTCAACCGCGACCTGCCGTTCGAGGATCGTTGCGCCGCCGAGGCGGCACTGACATTCCTGCTCGACGATGCCTCGTCCAAGGTGCGGGCCGCGATGGCCGAGGCGCTGTCGATGAGCCATCATGCGCCGATCCAGATCATCGCGGCACTGGCCTCCGACCAGCCCGAAGTGGCCGCGGTGGTTCTGGCCCGCTCGCCATTGCTGACCGACGCCGACCTGATCGATCGTGTCGCCGCCGGCCAGAAGGCGACGCAGAAGCTCATTGCCGACCGGCCCTCCGTCTCCATGACCGTTGCTGCCGCGATCGCCGAGATCGGCGAAGCCGAGGCGTGCTTGACGCTTCTTGCGAACCACGGCGCCGTTATCGCCTCGATGAGCTACAGGCGCATCGCCGAGCGGCACGGCCATCTGCCGGCGCTTCGCGAGGCGCTGATCGCCCACGAGACCTTGCCCGCGGACTGCCGCCACATGCTGCTCGTCAAGCTGGGCGAGGCGCTCCGGGGGGCTCCGCTGGTGCTTGCCTTGATGGGAACGGCGCGGGCCGAACGCGTCATGCGCGATGCCTGCATCAAGGCCTCCGTCACCCTTATTGACGGCACCCAGGCAGTCGAACACCGCGCATTGGTCGAGCATCTGCGGCTGCGAGGCGATTTGACGGCCTCATTCATCATTCGCACCGTCGCTCACGGCAAGGTCGACTTCTTCGGCGCCGCGCTGGTGGCGCTCACCGGACAATCGGAGCAGCGGGTGAGCGCGCTTCTGGCCGGCGGCAACGACGTTGCGCTGCTAGCGCTGTTTGCGTCCGCCGGTCTTTCCAAGGCAACGCATGGCATCATCCTGCAGGCACTCAAGATCTGGCGCGAGGTTGCCAATGGCAAGCGCGTCGCCGGCGTACAGGAAGTCAGCTGGCTGATGCTGAAGGAGTTGGGTGGGCAGGGCGCCGAGGGCGACTTGGCCGCGCTGGTGAAGTCGATCCACCTCGATGCGCTGCGTCAGAACGCGCGCGGTCATGCATTGGCCATCGCCGCCGCCTAATCTTGGCTGACAGGCATCGGCTATGGATGACGCGGGACCATGCATCGACCGAATTGGATTTTTGTCACTGCAACGCTGATCCTGTGCTCTGGAACGGCAAGCTCGGCGGAAGAACTGTCCGGAGCCGCTCAGGCATTCAAGCCGCTTCCCTCCGACGCCATGGCAGACTACCAGCTTGGCGGAGCCTATGACCCTCCCGCCGGGACAAATGTCGTCGTGCGCGACAGCACCGCTACGCCGGCCCGAGGTCTGTACAACATATGCTATGTCAATGGTTTCCAGACACAGCCCGGTGTCGCGTGGCCGCTCGACCTTCTGGTCAAGAACAGCAAGGGTAAACCGCTTGTCGATCCGGAATGGCCGGATGAACATCTTCTCGACATCTCTTCGGAGAAGCGCCGAGCCGCTATCCTGGAGCGCCTTGCCGTCACCATTTCCGGTTGCGCGCGCGCAGGGTTCAATGCCGTCGAGTTCGACAATCTGGATTCCTTCACAAGGTCGAACGGTGCGCTCAAACACGAAGATGCGGTCGCATTCGCAACATTGCTGGTGAGTGCCGCTCATGGGCACGGACTGGCGGCTGGACAAAAGAATGCACCACAGCTTTCCGACCGGGAGCGGAAGCAGATAGGGTTCGATTTCTCGGTTTCCGAGGAATGCCACCGCTACGACGAATGCGCCGGGTACACACGATATTACGGCGAGCAGGTCATCAACATTGAATATGTCGATGATCTTCGCGGGCGTTTTGCCGACATCTGCGCGGCCCCGACCACGCCACGCGATACCGTTCTTCGCGATCGCGAACTCAAACCCGCACAGCGCAAGGGTTACCGTTACGATCACTGCGTCAAGCATCGGCCTGCCCGGCAATAGCCGGTGCTGGAAATCGCTCCGGCCTGGTAACACGCTCGCTAGAACGTGGCTCGTGCGGAACAGGTCCTGATCCTAGTCCTTGCGGAAGAAGTCGGGATAATCCTCGACGGCCGCCGCGATCACCCGCAGCGATGCCGCAATCCGCAGCGCCTCCGCGCCGCCGGCGGCTGCGATATCGGCGGCATCCTTGCGCATCGCGGCTATGCCGGTCTTCCAGGATTCGCGTGGCGCGCGCACCAGAAGGTCGCGCGCCAACTGTCGCAGCGACTCGGCGATGGAAACCGTCAGCGCCGGTGGAAGCGTGCCGGCCGCCTGTTCTGCGCGCAGGCGCAGCACTTCCAGCCCGACCGTCACCGAGGCGATGCTGCCTTCGAACAGCCCTTCATATTTGCGGCCTGCCTGCTGCGCCAACGGCATCAGCTGGTTGACGCGGTCATAAGCAAGGCTTTCGAAAGCCGAGCGGCGCGGAACGCGCTCATGCAGGCAGAGACGCACCAGATCCTCGCGCATGGCACCAGCGATGCGATTGACGGTGACCCTGGGGTCGACCGGCAGCACGACCAGAAAGACGCCGATGGCGATCAGCATGCCGACCAGCGCCGCGACCGGACCGATGAAGAAGCCGGCCGGATCATAGGCCATGCCCTGATGCGGGCTGAGAAAGGCGAGGAAGTTGATCGCGAAGGCCGTGGCGACGCCGACAAGGCGCGGATTGGCCATGGCTAGGGCGGCAGGAACCAGAACCGGTACGACGAACAGCGCGAACCAGCCGAAACCGGGCAGAAGCGGCAAGGCAAGCTGGCCGATGAGGAAGGCGAAGGGCAAGGCGAGCAGCGAGCCCTTGAAGAAACCCCAGGCGACCTGCGCGGGGGCGGGCCGGGACGCGAACAGGCTGGAGACGACGGCGACGAGGATGACCGTGCCCGCCGCCTCCGACCATCGCGTCGCCAGCCAAAAGGCGGCGACGAGCATAGTGGCGACCGTTGCGCGGATGGCGTTGCGCCAGGCTGCGTGGTGGTCGCGATGCACCACCAGCGCCGGCTGTCGGCGCTCGCGCATCGCCCTTTCGGTTTTCGGACGGCGCAGTGCGTCCAGTCCGCGCAGTGTCTCCCGCAACGACTGCGCGAATTCACCGGCGACGGTCAGGCGCGTGACGGTGCCGACCGGGTCCTCGCCTTCGCCGGCGAGACCGTCGGGAATGCGACGCGCTTCGCTGGCGATCGCATCGAGCCTTTCGATCCAGGGCTTCGTATCGCCAAGCGCATGCGGCGTGCTGGACAGTTCGGAAACCAGTGCCTTCAGCTGGCTGCGCACGGGCAGAAGGGCGGCATTTTGCGGCGCGGCGTGGCTGTGCAGCATGCGCGCGGCCGACAGCGCCGACAGAAGATGGCCAATGGTGCGGCGCACCGGATGAGCGCGCGTGGCGAGGCTCGGCGCTTCCAGCCGCGCATAGGCCCGCATCTCTCCCAATGTCTGGGTGTCGGCGATCAGCTTGCGGTAGGTGGCGTCGAGTTTGGCCGGATCGGCGCCGGAAAAGGCGCCCTCGGTATAGGCCGCGAGATCAAGGATGCTGCGCTGTAGCCGGGCGTTGATCGCGGAGCCGGCGAGCTTGGGCAGGATGAGCCGGCTTGTTATGGCGGCGCAGACGATGCCTAGCACGATTTCGATGCAGCGAGCGGAGGCGAGTTCGGTGACGAGATGCGGCTGGCCGAAGGCAGGCAGGCCGATGATCATCGCCGTATAGCCGGCAAGTGCGGCTCCATAGGCCTCAGGATTGCGCAGCAGCGACGAGACGAGCGTGCAGAGCCCGATCCACAGCGACAGCACGGCCACGAACAGCCAGGGACTGCCGCCGAACAGCCAGGTGACGCCGATGGCGGCAGCCGCGCCGACGATCGTGCCGACCAGCCGGTAGAACCCTTTTGCCAGCACCATGCCGGCAACGGGCTGGGCGACGATGAACACCGTCATCATCGCCCATTGCGGATGTTCGAGCTTGAGTGCGTAGGCGGCGAACAGTGCGATCAGTGCGGCCGTTGTCGTCCGCAGCGCGAAGATCCAGTCGGAACGGGTCGGCTGAAGCGATCCGGCGAAGGTCGCATCGACCCGTTCCTTAAGCGTCGCCCAATTCACGGCTTCATCTCCGGGCCAGGGCGAAAACCTCAGATGTCCAGCGCATCCGCCGCGGCGAACTCCGCCCGCTCCTGGATGAAGCGGAAGCGTGCCTCGGGTTTGGTGCCCATCAGCGCGTCAACCGCATCCTTGGTCGCCGTTTCCTCGTCCAGCACGTCGACCCGGAGCAGCGTGCGCTTCCTCGGGTCCATGGTCGTTTCCTTGAGCTGGCTGGCCATCATCTCGCCAAGGCCCTTGAAGCGGCCGATCTCGACCTTGCCGCGGCCGGTGAACTCGGTGCGCAGCAATTCGTCCTTATGGGCGTCGTCGCGGGCATAAGCGATCTTGCCGCCCTGGCGGATCGAGTAGAGCGGCGGCACCGCCATGAAGAGATGACCGCCACGGATCAGCTGCGGCATCTCCTGGTAGAAGAAGGTGATGAGCAGCGAGGCGATATGGGCGCCGTCGACGTCGGCGTCGGTCATGATGACGACGCGGTCGTAGCGCAGGTCCTCGTCGCGGTATTTGGAGCGGGTTCCGCAGCCGAGTGCCTGGACCAGATCGGAAATCTGCTGGTTGGCGGCCATTTTGTCATTGCCGGCGCTGGCGACGTTGAGGATCTTGCCGCGCAGCGGCAGCACCGCCTGCATCGCGCGATCCCGCGCCTGCTTGGCTGAGCCGCCGGCCGAATCGCCCTCGACGATGAACAGTTCCGCGCCCGCGGCTGCGTTCTGCGTGCAGTCGGCCAGCTTGCCGGGCAGCCGCAGTTTGCGCACCGCGCTCTTGCGCGAAACTTCCTTTTCCTGACGCCGCCGCACGCGCTCGTCGGCGCGGGCGATCACCCAGTCGAGCAGCTTGGAGGCTTCCTGCGGATTGTCGGCCAGCCAGTGGTCGAACGGATCGCGGAGCGCCGATTCCACGATACGTATCGCTTCGACCGTCGCCAGCTTGTCCTTGGTCTGGCCAACGAATTCGGGCTCGCGGATGAAGACCGAGAGCATGCCGGCGGCCGAGATCATCACGTCTTCGCTGGTGACGATCGAGGCGCGCTTGTTGCCGACGAGATCGGCATAGGCGCGCAGGCCGCGCGTCAGCACGTTGCGGAAGCCCATCTCATGAGTGCCGCCATCGCCGGTCGGGATGGTGTTGCAGTAGGAGTTGACGAAGCCGTCGCCGCCAAACCAGGTGACCGCCCATTCGACCGAGCCGTGGCCGCTTTGCTTGTCGCTCTTCCCGGCAAAGATTTCGCGGGTGACCTGCATCTCGTCGCCGAGCGAGGCTTTCAGATAATCGCCGAGACCGCCGGGGAAATGGAATTCGGCCTTGGCCGGCGTCGGGTCCTTGTCCTTGATCAGGGCGGGGTCGCACGACCAGCGGATGTTGACGCCGCCGAACAGATAGGCCTTCGAGCGGGCCATGCGATAGATGCGCGCTGGTTCGAAATGCGCGCCCTTGCCGAAGATGTCGGGATCGGGATGGAAGCGTGTCCTGGTGCCGCGCCGGTTCTGCACGTCGCCCAGGAACTCCAGGCCGCCTTGCGGTATGCCGCGCGAAAAACGCTGCCGGTAGAGCTTGCGACCGCGCGCCACCTCGACCTCGCAAACGTCCGACAGTGCGTTGACGACCGACACGCCGACGCCGTGCAGACCGCCCGAGGTTTCGTAGACTTTCGAGTCGAACTTACCGCCGGCGTGCAGCGTCGTCATGATCACTTCGAGCGCCGACTTGTCCTTGAACTTCGGATGCGGGTCGACCGGGATGCCGCGACCGTTGTCGGTGACGGTGAGGAAACCTTCGGCATCCAGTTCCACCTCGATGAAGGTGGCGTGGCCTGCCACCGCTTCGTCCATCGAGTTGTCGATGACTTCGGCGAAGAGGTGGTGCAGCGCCTTCTCGTCGGTGCCGCCGATATACATGCCGGGCCGGCGGCGCACCGGCTCAAGGCCTTCCAGCACCTCGATGTCGGCGGCGCTATAGCCCTCGCTGCCATCCTTGGTTGCTGGCTGGGCGCGCTTGGCTGCCTGCACGAGCGGATCGGCCGGTCGCGATGTCGCGCGCGGCTGCTGCTGGGGCTGCTTGTCCGGATTGCCGAATAGGTCGTTCATTTCGTCCATGGAAGGCCGGGAATATTGGAAAACGAATCAGGAAACAATATTGGCACGCTTTGCCGGCCGGATCACGGCGGTTCGTGTTCCGTTCATGGCGGCCGACCGTCTACCCTGAACAGAGAGGTCTCGTAAACCATCTCGTAAGTTTCTCGTGTCGGTTCATGCTAGCTTGGCCCAAGATCGGCGATCATAGGGTATGACGCCGACGGCGTTGAATATCGGGGAAGCGGGGCCATGCTGGACTTTCAGTCCTTGCTGCTTGCGGCAGCATTGTCGGGAGCATGTCTCAGCGTAACCATGCTGGTCATCTGGACAGCAACGCGCCAGAGCCGGTATTTCCTGACGGCCTCGATGGGATTGGCACTGCTTGCCATGCATGTGGTGGCGTTCTGGCGCTACGGCATTGAGCCGAGGCCCTGGCTCGGTGCGTTGACGCTTGCGCTCCTTCCGACCGGCTTCTCGCTCATCCTGATCGCCGCGGCGCAGTTCTACGGACGTTCGGAGGTCACACGCCAGGCCCCGCTGGCGGTCGGGCTGTCGATCCTCTCTACCACTTTCTTGATGGTCGTCGGGCTGGATGGCGCCGCCTTCATGGCGGAATATCTGTGGTCGACCATCCTGCTTGTGTGGATCGGCTGGATCTTCTGGCAGAACCGCGCCGAGTTCCCGGCGCTGATCGTGCTGATGTCGACGCTGTTCGGCATTTGCTCCGTCTCGTTCGCCTTGTGCGGCATCGTGTTGCTCGTCGACGGCCGCTGGGTGCTCGGCGGAGCGCCCGACAATTGGGCGGAGCGCATCAACATCATCATTTCCGTGGCGTGCCTGACAGCCCTCGGCGCGCTGCCGATGACCATGCACAATCTGCGTGCCGCGGCCCGCCACCGCTCGGAAGCCTTGACCGACGCTTTGACCGGATTGCGGAACCGTCGCGCCCTGGTCGAGGACTATCCGAAAAAGGCCTTCGGCGAGCAGATGGCCGTCGTCATGTTCGATCTCGACCATTTCAAGAACACCAACGATGTCCATGGGCATTCGACGGGCGACGATGTGTTGCGGCGCTTCGCTGAAGTGATGAGCGGGAGCCTGCGCGCCGGCGACAGCGCGTTCCGGCTGGGCGGCGAGGAGTTCGCGCTGGTGATCGCTCGTGTCGAGGGCAATTACGTCGAAGCGACGGCGCGCCGCATCCTTGTGGATTTCGCCGCGGAGGAAATCGTTACCCCCGCAGGGCCGTTGCGCTGCACCGTCAGCGCCGGTGTCGCCTTTGGCAAACCGGGCGGCGTGACGCTCAGTGACATGCTGACAAGGGCCGACCGCGCGCTCTATGAGGCAAAGCGCGCGGGCCGCAACCGCGTCGCTGTCGACGGGTGGATCGCCGGGCCGGTTCATCGCCCCGCCCGGCGTGCCTGAACGGCGCCTTATTCGGCGGCGCCGAGATATTCCGACACCGGCGGGCAGGAACAGACCAGGTTACGGTCGCCGGCGACGTTGTCGATGCGCGACACCGGCGGCCAGTATTTGGCGGCGGTGTCGGGGTCCGAAGCCGGATAGGCGGCTTCCATCCGCGAATAGGGATGGGTCCAGTCGCCTGCCAGCGTTTCGGTCGCGGTGTGCGGGGCGTTGACCAGCGGATTGTCGTCCTTCGGCCATTCGCCCTTGGCGACCTTTGCCGCTTCGTTGGCGATCGAGATCATCGCTTCGCAGAAACGGTCGAGTTCGGGCTTGGGTTCGGACTCGGTCGGCTCCACCATCAGCGTTCCAGCCACTGGCCACGACATGGTCGGTGCGTGGAAGCCGTAGTCGATCAGCCGCTTGGCGACGTCGTCGACGGTGATGCCGGCATTGTCCTTCAACACGCGGGTGTCGAGGATGCACTCATGCGCGACCCGCCCGTTGGCGCCCTTGTAGAGCACCGGATAGTGCGCCTCCAGCTTTCTCGCGATGTAGTTGGCCGACAGGATGGCCGCCTCGGTCGCCTGCTTGAGACCCTGCGCGCCCATCATGCGGATATACATCCAGGTGATCGGCAGGATCGACGCGCTGCCGTAAGGCGCCGCCGAAACCGGGTGGTCCGTACCGTGATCGATGTGACCGGGCAGGAACGGCGCCAGATGCGACTTGACGCCGATCGGGCCAACGCCCGGACCGCCGCCGCCATGCGGGATGCAGAAGGTCTTGTGCAGGTTCATATGGCAGACGTCGCCGCCGATGTCGCCCGGGCGGGCGAGGCCGACCAGGGCGTTGAGGTTGGCCCCATCAAGGTAGACCTGCCCGCCATTGTCATGGATGAGCTGGCAGAGTTCCTTCACACCCTCCTCGAACACACCGTGCGTCGAGGGATAGGTGATCATCAGCGCCGCCAGATTGGTGGCGTGGGCGGCAACCTTCGCCCGCATGTCCTCCATGTCGATATCGCCGCTCTCGGTGCAGCGCACCACCACCACTTCCATTCCGGCCATCGCGGCACTTGCCGGATTGGTGCCATGCGCGGAGGAGGGGATGAGGCAGATGTTACGATGCGTATCGCCACGCGACAGATGATAGTGGCGGATTGCCAGGAGACCGGCATATTCGCCCTGGCTGCCGGCGTTGGGCTGCAGCGACACCGCCTGGAAGCCGGTGATCTCCGCCAGCCAACGCTCGAGGTCGTCCGTCATTGCCTTGTAGCCCTTCGAATGGGCCTTCGGCGCGAAGGGATGCATGTTGGCGACACTCGGCCAGCTGACCGGGATCATCTCGGCCGCTGCGTTGAGCTTCATGGTGCAGGAGCCGAGCGGGATCATGGTGCGGTCGAGCGCCAGGTCCTTGTCCGCCAGCTTGCGCAGGAAGCGCATCATGTCGGTCTCGGAGCGGTTCTGGTGGAAGACCGGTTGCGACAGGAAGCCCTTTATCGCACGCGGCTTGCCGGGCAACCGGCGATCCGCCTTCTCGGGAACGGTCGCGCCGAACAGCGCGGCCACGGCCTGCAGATCGGCCTCGGTCGAGGTCTCGTCGAAGCAGATGCCGACGAGATCGTCGTTGACCATGCGCAGCAGGCGTCCGTCCGTCTGGGCCTCCTTGGCCTTCGCCTTGGCCTGTCCCTTCACCTCGACCGTCACTGTGTCGAAGCGGTTTTCGCCCAGAACTGTGTGCCCCTTGGCTTTCAAGGCAGCGGCCAGCCGGGCAGTCAGGCCGTGGACATGGTCGGCGATCGCCTGCAGTCCTTCCGGGCCGTGCCAGATGGCATAGGCGGTCGCCATATTGGCGAGCAGCGCCTGCGCCGTGCAGATGTTGGAGGTCGCCTTGTCGCGGCGGATGTGCTGCTCGCGCGTCTGCAAGGCGAGGCGGAAGCCGGGCCGGCCCTTGGAGTCGACCGACTGGCCGACCAGACGACCGGGCATCAGGCGCGTCAGCTTGTCGGAGACCGCGCAATATGCGGCGTGCGGGCCGCCAAAGCCGATCGGCACGCCAAAGCGCTGCATGGAGCCGACCGCGATGTCGGCGCCAAGGGTCGCCGGGGTCTCGCTGACAACAAGTGCCAGCGGATCGGCGACGAAGATGACGACCGCGCCGGCGGCCTTGGCTTCGGCGATCTTGGCCGAATGGTCGCCATAGACACCATAGGTGTCCGGCCAGGCAACCACGAGAGCGGCGGTGTCTTCATCGATCGTGTCGCCGTCGACCTCGATGCCGAGCGGTTCGGCGCGGGTAACGACGACGTCGCGGGTCTGCGGATGCAGCTTGTTGGCGAAAGCGACCTTGTTGCGCTTGTCGCGGTGATGGCGGAAGGCCATGCCGACGGCTTCGGCCAGCGCAGTGGCCTCGTCCAGCAGCGAGGCGGACGCCACCGGCAGGCCGGTGAGTTCCGTCACCAGCGTCTGGAAGTTGAACAGCATCTCCAGGCGACCCTGGCTGATCTCGGCCTGATAGGGCGTGTAAGCCGTGTACCAAGCCGGGTTCTCGAACAGGTTGCGCAGGATGACGGGCGGCGTGTGCGTGCCGTGGTAGCCGAGGCCGACGAAGCTTTTCAGCACGACGTTGGTCGACATTTTCGCGGCGAGCTCGGCCAGCGCTTCCGCTTCGGAAGCGGGTGCCGGCAGGTCGAGCGGACGGTTCAGCCGGATCGATTTCGGCACGGCCTGCGAGATCAGCGTTTCCACCGATGGCACGCCGATCGTCGCCAGCATGGTCCGGGTATCGGTCACGCTCGGCCCGATATGCCGGGTTGAGAAGGGGTAGGGTGATGCAGTCATGATATCGTGTCCTGCCTTAGCCGATATGGGCTTTGTAGCCGGCCTCGTCGAGGAGCCCGGCAAGCTGGCCTTCGTCGGCGAGCTTCATCTTCCAGAGCCAGCCGTCGCCGGTGGCGGCGGAATTGACCAGCGCGGGATCGCCGGACAGCGCGCCGTTCACTTCGGTGATTTCGCCATCGAGCGGCGCGTAGACGTCCGATGCCGCCTTGACCGACTCGACCACGACAGCGGTCTCGCCTTTGGTCAGCTTGCGGCCGATTTCCGGAAGGTCGACGAACACCAGGTCGCCAAGCTGTTCCTGTGCGTAGTCGGTAATGCCGACAGTCACGACGTTGCCGTCGACGCTCAGCCATTCATGGTCTTCGGTGAAATAGGTCTTGGCCATTTTCAAATCATCCTTTGCGGTAGCGATGAGGCGTGAAGGGAAGGGCGCTGACTTCGACCGGAATTTTGGTTCCGCGAACGTCGGCGAAGAGTTTGGTGCCGGCCTTGGCCAGCGGGGTGGAGACGTAGCCCATGGCGACCGGATGGCCGGCCGAGGGACCGAAGCCACCGGAAGTGACGGTGCCGGCCGGATTGCCGTCGGCGTCGAACAGGGCAGCGCCGCCGCGTACCGGCTGGCGGCCTTCGGGCTTCAGGCCAACGCGCTTCTGCGCCGGGCCGGTCGCCACGATGCCGCGCAGGGCTTCGGCGCCGATAAAGGTGCCGTCGGCGCGAATTTCCTTCGGCACCGCCCACATCAGGCCCGCGCTGGCGGGGTTGATATCCGGGCTGATGTCGTTGCCGTGCAGGCAAAGGCCGGCTTCGAGGCGCAGGCTGTCGCGGGCGGCAAGGCCGATCCACATGACCCGATCATCGTTGAGAAGCTTGGTGACAAGCTCGCGGGCACCGTGCTCGGGCAAGCCGATCTCGAAGCCGTCCTCGCCAGTGTAGCCGGAACGGCTGATGAAACCGCGAACCTGGCGTTGCTGGCCGGTCATGAAGGCGAGGGATTCAGTGCCTATTCCCGCCTTCGACAGCACTGCGGCTGCCTCGGGTCCCTGGATCGCGAGGAAGACAACGTCCCACGGCGTGATCTGGACATCGTGATTACTCGCGACGGCGCGCAAATGCGTCTCGTCGGTGGCGGCATTACCTGCATTGGCGACGACCATGAAACGATCGGCTGCGATGCGGGTGATAATCAGGTCATCGATGATGCCCGCATTTTCGTTCAGGAAAAACGTATATTTGGAATGCTCAATTTCCAGTTTGCCGGCGTCGATCGGGCAAGCCCGGTTGAGCACGGCTATGGCGCTTGGTCCCGCCACCTCAAGCAGCTTCATATGCGAGATGTCGAACAAGCCGACATGTTCGCGCGTGTGCAGATGTTCCTTCATGACGCCGGCCGGATAGGTCAGCGGCATGGACCAGCCGGCAAAGGCACCGAATTTGGCGCCCGCGGCTCTATGCAAATCCTCGAGTGGAAGGGTCTTGGTGGTATCGCCCGTCATATCTTCTCCAGAGCAGCACAATGACCGGCCGCAGGATGCGACCGCTCCGTGCCCCTCTGTCTGAAGCCTGAGAGACTCGCGCCCCGGAACTCTGTCGGAAGCGCTTACACCTTCGGCGCGAGGGCTTTGGCTGCCCCCGACTTTCCAGAGTGTCTTTCCTGTTTACGGTTCTTTTGCCTGAGAGATTTCGGGCGATTTCCCCTTCGGCGGCAGCGGATGCTGCTCTCTCCCGCAAACAGGTGAGGCCTCTTGCGAAGCCCCAGACGACTCATCCTTAGCCCTACCGCGACGGAATGTCACCTGTGTGCGACGTCTTTTGTCGAGGGAGACGAGCCTGCGAGCACGCTTCGCACCGGAAAGTGATTGCGGCGCACCGTCATCCACCTGGAACAAAAAACCGCCGAGACGGAACTGCGCCTCGGCGGCTGGGAGGAAAACATGACCGGGCGGCGGTTGCCGCCCGTGATCGTCAGGCGGCCAGCACGGCCTTCGGCTCGACCATCTCGTAGCCGAGCGCTTCGGCAACGGCGCGGTTGGTGATCTTGCCCCTGTGCACGTTGAGGCCGTTGCGCAGGTGATGGTCGTCGATGATGGCCTTGAGGCCCTTGTCGGCAAGCTGCAGGCCGTAATGCAGCGTGGCGTTGTTCAACGCATGCGCCGAGGTGACCGGGACGGCACCTGGCATGTTGGCGACGCAATAGTGGATAACGCCGTCAACCTCATAAGTCGGGTCTGCATGGGTGGTGGCATGCGAGGTCTCGAAGCAGCCGCCCTGGTCGATGGCGACGTCGACCAGCACCGAGCCCTTCTTCATGCCCGACAGCATTTCGCGCGTCACCAGCTTCGGAGCGGCGGCACCGGGGATCAGCACGGCGCCGACGACGATGTCGGCCGAGAAGCACTCTTCCTCCAGCGCCTCGACGGTGGAGTAGCGCGTGTGGACGCGGCCGCCGAAAATGTCGTCGAGCTGGCGCAGGCGCGGGATCGAACGGTCGATGATGGTGACGTCGGCGCCGAGGCCGGCCGCCATCTTGGCGGCATGCAGGCCGACGACGCCGCCGCCGAGAACGGTGACCTTGCCCGGCAGCACGCCCGGCACGCCGCCAAGCAGCACGCCGCGGCCGCCATTGGCCTTCTGCAGAGCGGTGGCGCCGGCCTGGATAGACAGGCGGCCGGCAACTTCCGACATCGGCGCCAGCAGCGGCAGGCCACCACGGTCGTCGGTCACCGTCTCATAGGCCACGGCCGTCACGCCGGAAGCCAGCAGGCCCTTGGTCTGTTCCGGATCGGGAGCGAGGTGGAGATAGGTGTAGAGGATCTGGCCTTCGCGCAGCTGCGCCCATTCGTTCGGCTGCGGTTCCTTGACCTTCACGATCATGTCCGACTTGGCGAACACGTCGCTGGCGGTCTTTGCAATGGTGGCGCCGGCGGCGCGGTAGGCATTGTCGTCGGCGCCAATACCGGCACCAGCGCCGGTCTCAACCAGCACTTCGTGGCCATGGGCGACATATTCGCGAACCGAGCCCGGCGTCAGTCCGACGCGATATTCGTGGTTCTTGATTTCCTTGGGGCAACCGACGCGCATTTCAGTGATCTCCTCTCGGCCTTTGCAGGCCTGTTCCCTGTAAGGGAAACAGTGAACCACCAATCGACACGCATGTGTTTGCGAATACGCTTGTCGGCAAACGTGATTATCGATAATCCTTGCGCAAATATAACACTTCTTCGCAGGAATCGCGAACAATGCCGCTCGACAAGATCGATATCGCCATACTCGACACTTTGCAGAAGGATGGCCGGATCCCCAATGCGGCCCTTGCGGAGCGGGTGGGCCTGTCTCAGTCGGCCTGCTCGCGCCGGCTCGACAATTTGGAAAAATCCGGTGCTATTCGTGGCTATCATGCGCGTCTTTCCAACGCAGCACTTGGCCACCAGATGACGGCGATCGTGCATATATCGCTGTCGGGGCAGTTCGAAAAGACGCTGTCGGATTTCGAAACGGCGATCAAGCGATGCCCGAACGTCTTGTCCTGCCACCTGATGTCGGGCGAATACGACTATATCCTGCGTATCGCCGCGCGCGATCTTGCTGACTATGAGCGCATCCACAAGGAATGGCTTTCGGCCATGCCGCATGTGACGAAGATCAACTCGTCCTTCGCCCTGCGCGAGATCGTCGACCGCACGGCGATGGGGCTGAAACCCGAGATGGCGTGACGTTACGCCAGTTGCTTGTGGGCATAGTCGCCGGGCTGCTTGAAATCGGCCTTGCGCGCCCGCATTTCTGTTGCATTGCGCAACAGGTGTTTCATGAACAGTGAATTGCATCATGTCGTCGTGGTCGGCGCCGGATTTGGCGGTCTTGAACTGGTGCGGGCCCTCGGCAAGGCGCCGGTGCGCGTCACGCTGATCGATCAGCGAAACCACCATCTTTTCCAGCCGCTGCTCTATCAGGTCGCTACCACCTCACTCGCGACCTCCGAGATCGCCTGGCCGATCCGCCACCTGGTGCGTCACGAGAAGGCGGTGACCACGCTGCTCGCCACCGTGACCGGCGTCGACAAGGCGAACAAATGTGTGGTGCTGGATGACGGCGATACCATCGCCTACGACACGCTGGTGCTGGCCACCGGCGCGCGCCATTCCTATTTCGGCCGCGACGAGTGGGAACAGTTCGCACCGGGATTGAAGACGCTGGAGGATGCGACGACGATCCGGCGCCATGTGCTGCGCGCCTTCGAACAGGCCGAGCGCGAGACCGATGCGGAAGCCCGCAATGCCTTGCTCACCTTCGTCATCATCGGCGGCGGGCCGACCGGCGTGGAACTCGCCGGCACCATCGCGGAACTGGCGCACGCCACGCTCCGCGCCGATTTTCGCAACATCGACACGCGCGACACCAAGGTCGTTCTCGTCGAGGCCGGTGACCGCATCCTGGCCGCGTTTCGGCCCGATCTCTCAGCCTACGCCAAACGGGCGCTGGAGCGCCTCGGCGTCACCGTCGAGCTTGGCCATGCCGTGTCGTCCTGCAACGCCGACGGCGTCGTCTTCGGTGGGCGACATCTGGCCGCGCGCAACATCATCTGGGCGGCCGGTGTAGCAGCTTCCCCGGCAGCGCAGTGGCTGGGGGCGGAAGCCGACCGGGCAGGCAGGGCGATCGTCGAGGATGATCTGACCGTGGCGGGCCATCCCGACATCTTCGTCATCGGCGACACGGCGCAGGTCAAGCGCGCCGACGGCCGTCCCGTGCCCGGCATCGCCCCGGCCGCCAAGCAGGCCGGTCGCCATGTCGCCGCCACGCTGAAGGCCCGTCTGGCGGGCAATGATGCAAAGCGGCCCTTCGTCTACAAGCACCAGGGCGATCTCGCCACGATCGGTAAACGAGCCGCCGTGATCGATTTCGGCCGGATTTCCTTCACCGGTTGGCCCGCCTGGTGGCTGTGGGGCATCGCCCACATCTTCTTCCTGATCGGCCTTCGCAACCGGCTCGCGGTCGCGATGAACTGGCTATGGATTTACGCAACCGGCCAGCGCAGCGCGCGGCTGATCACGCAGGGCCGGCAGCCTTCGTCTCCGTAACGACCATATCCATCGGGATATCATGCGGTTGCGGATAGATCGTGACGATGCGTTGCAACTCGTAGCCGACGCCGATGACCAGCGGCTTGCGGGGCAGTGAGGCCAGCGTGCGGTCGAAGAAACCGCCACCGTAGCCAAGCCGGTAGTTATCAGGATCGATGCCCACGATCGGCGAGATGACGACGTCGGGCAGCACGGGATCGCCTTCGGCCGGGATCGGGATGTTCCAGACGCCACGGTCCAGCCTGTCGCCGTGCCGGTAGGCGCGGAAGATCAGCGGCTGGCCTTTGTCGACGACGATGGGCAGCGCCGTTCGTCCGCCGCGCTCGTTGACCGTTTCCATCCAGCCGCGCAGATCAGGTTCGCCCCGGAAGGGCCAGTACAGGCTGACCATCTTGCCTGAAACATCACCGATAGCGGCATCGAGTCCTTCGGCGATGTTGGCGGCCATTGCCGTGCGCGCGTCCGCCGATGTGGCAAGTCGTGCCGCGATCAGCCGTTCGCGCTCGGCCTTGCGCCAGCGCCGAACATCGGCCCATTCCGAAAGCGGTGGCCGATAGGCCGGATCGAGTTCATGCATGAAACAGGGCGGCGAGGAATATTGCGCTGGCCCGGCCTCGTCATCGTTGCTCATCCCGATCTCCCTTGCGTGGATCGACACTGTACAGCCTACGCCAATTCATACGCCGAAGTTTATCGTATCACGACATATCGCTACTCGAAGAGGTCGCAATCGCCGATCTGGACCGGATGTTTTAAGCCGGTCGCGTGGATGTCACGTACCCCTGCTGGACTTGCATGGCTTTTGGCGCGAGATTTGATCGGGCGTCAGGGGCAGGAAACACGCAAGCGATGAGATCACCGACCATGCCCGAGTTGCTTCCACCGATTTCCCGCCGCGCCCTTTTGGCGGGCGTCGCCGCAACTGGAGTGCTGTCTGTGCTTCATCCCTTCTCGGCGCGTGCTGCCGCCAACCAGGCTCATCTCAGGATCATGGAGACCACGGACATCCATGTGAACGTGCTGCCTTACGATTACTACGCCGACAAGCCCAACGACACGATGGGGCTGGCACGCACGGCCTCGATCATCGACGCGGTGCGCAAGGAGGCGGTCAACTCGCTGCTCTTGGACAATGGCGACCTGCTGCAGGGCAGCCCGATGGGCGACTACGCGGCCTATGAGCGTGGCATGAAGGAGGGCGATGTTCATCCCATGATGAAGGGCATGAACCTGCTCGACTACGCTTGCTCGACGCTCGGCAATCACGAGTTCAACTACGGTCTGTCCTTCCTGGACAAGGTTCTGGCCGGCGCCAATTTTCCGTTCGTCTGCGCCAATCTCATCCGCGGCACCGAACTCGGCTCCAGCCCGCGTGCCGACAAGCTCTATCTCGAACCGTATGTCATCCTCGACCGCAAGATAAAGGACGGGTCCGGCGCGGAGCATCCAATCCGCATCGGCATCATCGGCTTCGTGCCACCGCAGATCATGGTCTGGGACGCCAAGAACCTCGAAGGCAATGTCAGAACACGCGACATCGTCGAGGCGGCCAAGGCCTGGGTGCCGCAGATGAAGGAGGAGGGGGCCGATATCGTCATCGCGCTCTCCCATTCCGGCATCGACATCAAGCAAGGCGACATGATGGAGAACGCCTCCTTCTTCGTCGCCGGGGTTGAGGGCATCGACGCCGTTTTCACCGGCCATCAGCACCTTGTCTTCCCGGGCAAGAAGGATTTCCAGAAACTCGCCGGCGTCGATGCCGACAAAGGCACCTTGCAGGGCAAGCCGGCGGTGATGGCCGGGTTCTGGGGCTCGCATATGGGCCTGGTCGACCTTTTGTTGGAGCGCGACGGCAATAAATGGCGTGTCGTGTCGGCAACCTCCGAGGCGCGGCCGATCTACGAACGCGTCGACAACAAGAACAAGGCGACCGTCGGCGACGATCAGCGCATCACCGAGGCGCTGAAGGCCGACCACGAGGCGACCCTTGCCTATGTCCGCCGCCCGGTCGGCAAGACCTCGGCGCCGCTCTATTCCTATTTTTCGCTGGTCGCCGATGACCCGTCGGTGCAGATCGTCAGCCAGGCGCAGAGCTGGTATCTGAAGGACATCCTCAAGAACACGAAATGGAAGGATGTGCCGCTGCTGTCGGCGGCGGCACCGTTCAAGGCGGGCGGCCGTGGCGGCGCCGACTACTATACCGACGTGCCGGCCGGCGATATCGCCATCAGGAATGTCGCCGACCTCTACCTCTATCCGAACACGGTGCGCGCGGTGGAGATCACAGGTGCCGAGGTGAAGGAATGGCTGGAAATGTCGGCCGGCATCTTCAAAGAGGTCGAACCGGGCAAGGCCGACCAGCCGCTGATCAACACCGATTTCCCGTCATACAATTTCGACGTCATCGACGGGGTGGCCTACAGGATTGATCTGTCCAAGCCGCCGAAATACGATGCCAAGGGCAATGTCATCAATGCCGGCTCCAGCCGCATCGTCGACTTGATGTTCGGAGGAAAGCCTATTGATCCGGCCGGGAAATTCGTGGTTGCCACCAACAACTATCGGGCGGGCGGCGGCGGCAATTTCCCCGGCATCAACGAAAGCAAGATCATCTACCAGGCGCCTGATACCAACCGCGACGTGATCGTGCGCTACATTGTGGCCGAGGGCACCATTAACCCGTCCGCCGACGGCAACTGGTCGTTTGCGCCGCTGCCGGGCACCAGCGTCATCTTCGAGACGGGGCAAAAGGCCAAGGACTTCATTGCCCAGGTGAAGACCCTGAAGATCGAGCCGGCAGGTGACGGCGAAGGCGGCTTCGCCAGATACCGCATTCTGCTGTGAGGCCGGCTGTCCATCGGCCTTGAAGGGACGACCAGAGGCCGGATGGCCGCCGGTCAGGCCTTGTAGACGACCTGGCGCACGTCGATGTAGCTGGCGCGGAAACCCGCTTCGCAATAGTGGAGATAGAACTCCCAGAGCTTCTTGAAGCGGTCGTCGAAGCCCAGCGGCACGATCCGTTCCCATGAACCCCAGAAGCGCTGGCGCCATTCCGCCAGCGTGCGGGCATAGTCCTGCGCGAAGACGCGTTCGCGCAGATAAGCGAGACCGTGATCCGCACCCAGCGACTTCAGGATGGTCGGCGTCGGCAGCATGCCGCCGGGAAACACATAGCGCTGGATGAAGTCCGGCCGTTGCCGGTAGGTCGAATAAGCCGCTTCGTTGATGGTGATGATCTGGAACCCCGCCGTACCGCCGGGTTTCAGGCACTCCTTCACTTTGCCGAAGAAGGTCGCCCAGTATTTTTCGCCGACCGCCTCGAACATTTCGATCGAGGCGATGCGGTCATATTTGCCGGTCTCGTCGCGATAATCCTGCAGTTTGATATCGACCTTTTCGGCGAGGCCGGCTTTCTGGATGCGGGCCTTGGCGAAATCGTGCTGCTCGCGGCTGATCGTCAGGCCGGTGACCCGGCAGCCGATCTCGCGCGCCACGAATTCGGCGAAACCGCCCCAGCCGCAACCGATTTCGAGCACATGATCCTTGGCGCCGATACCGGTATCCTTGGCCAGCGCGCGGTACTTGGCGGCCTGCGCGCTCTCAAGATCGTTGGCGCCGGTGGAATAGAGCGCCGAGGAATAGGTCATGCTCGGGTCGAGCCATTTCTGGTAGAAGGCGTTGCCGAGATCGTAATGCGCCGAGATGTTGCGCTTGGAGCCGGTGCGTGTGTTCTCGTTCAACCAATGGCGAATGCGCTGCACGGTGTTGATGAACCAGCTGGCGCCGCCGGCGACTTTTTCGCCCGCCTCGGTGTTGACCACGAACAGTTCGAGGAAGGAGGTGACGTCCGGGCTTTCCCAGTCGCCATCCATGTAGGATTCGGCCACGCCGATGGTGCCGCCGGCGAAAGCGCGGCCGGGCAGGCGCCAGTTCTTCAGCACCAATTCCGCGTCCGGGCCGGGTGCCTTGCCGCCAACCAGCAACGCGCGGCCGTCCGGCAAGCGCACCTTGAGCGAACCGCGCGGCAAACTCATCGCGGCATTGAGCACCATGCGCGCCTTGGCCGGAAGTCCTCTGACGATATCGGCGAAATTGCGCTCGTCGAGGCGGATGGCTTCCGGCAACGCACCTCCGCTCTGTTCCTTTTGAACCATCTCATCCCCCTGGCTGTCTGCAAGCGGGCCTCTCTCCCGCTTCCGACCGGGTCCATCGGTCGTTCGGCCGCCTCTTTCATTGGGTGGCGCGGCGTATTCGCCTCGAAACGATTCGGCGGTCAGCGCAATCGCTCGCCCGCCTGCCAATGAATCCTCGGGTGATTTTCCATGCACCAGCCTTGGCTGGCAAGAGGCAAGCGATAAGCCAGACGCGACGAGCGATATGCCGGCGAAGCTTTTCGGCCAATGGAAGCTGCATGTTAGAACTGTGGTAATCCAAATATTTTAGCTTTGGCTCATGCGCCTCGTCATCGCCATAACCGCGATCGCGTTCTTCCTGATCTGGGACGGCCTCTACAATCAGGGCCGTTTCATCGATGCAGGGGTAAGAAGCGCGAAACACGCGGTCGCTTATGTGACCGGTTGAAGGGCAGCGCCCGCGCCGGTTCGCCGCGACAACCTGCCGGTTGACGCCAGTCGGCGGCTGGCCCAGAAGCTTGCTCCCAGGCATATAAGGGTATCGGCGCATCGCCGATATTTCCGCGTCGCGCCAAGGAGACTGGATTGATCCGGCACATCGTTTTCTTCAGCGCGCGGCCCGGCGAGGATGTCGAGAAGGTTCGCGACGGCCTGTTGGCGCTGAGTGGCATCCCGCATTCGAAACGGTTCGAGGTAGGGCTCAACACCAAGGTCGATCCGCTGTCGGACGAAATCGACATCGTCGTCTATGCCGAGTTCGAGGACAACGCCGCGCTTAGCGCCTTCAAGGCGCATCCGATCTACGCCGAAACGACGCGCACGGTGCGCCCGATGCGCGAATTGCGCTTCTCGGCCGATATCGTTTCGGCCGGATAATTTTCAGAACAGCTTAGAGACTCAGAGCACTTCAGAGCCTTTGCGGGGAGGAGTTGAGCCTCCGCGCCCGCCGACTGTTGACGCCGGCAGTCCGCCCCGGTGACGCATGAAATCGCCACACGCTCTGCGCTGGCGGACTACGCTACCATCTTTGGAAAAATGGCTCCCCGGGCCGGATTCGAACCAGCGACCAACCGGTTAACAGCCGGTTGCTCTACCACTGAGCTACCGGGGAACAGGGCTCTCGTGTGAACGGGGGAGGCTATAGCCGCCCTTTCCGGCTTTGCAAAGCGGCAATTCGCATTTTTTCGAAGGTTTTTGTGCGACGCTTTCTCGCAATCCCGGTCCTGCACCATCATATCAGGCGGCGACATCGGCAAAAGTGCTGCAAAACGGCCGCGAGAGGCCGGTCAGAGGAGCAAAAGTGGGTCAATCGCTGCAAAGCGTGAACGGTGCGGCCGGGACGCGCCGCAAGAAGCACAAGATATCCGCCTTCGGGCGCGAGTTCGCGCTGCCGCAATCGCGCGCGCTGCGCATCGCCATCGGTGTCGTCTTCATTGTGTTCGGCCTGTTGGGGTTCTTGCCGATTCTCGGCTTCTGGATGATCCCGGTCGGCTTGCTCGTGCTGTCTTACGAATTCGCGATGATTCGCCGCCACCGCCGCCGCTTCGTGATCTGGTGGGAACGCCGCCGTCGCCCGTCGTGAGGTAGAGAGAGAGCTCTCGCCAACGGGGAGAAGGCCCAAGGTTCAATGCGGGGTCGTTGGGTGGTTCGATGCGATTTCAGAGGAGCGTCTCGCTAATTCTCATTCAGAATGAAGCGAGGATATTATTCAGAATGGCCGTTCCACGCTTGACGCAAAATAACCCGCAACCTATTGAAGCGCCGTGGAACGCCGGGAGCGATGAGGCCTCGTGGCGGAGTGGTTACGCAGAGGACTGCAAATCCTTGCACCCCGGTTCGATTCCGGGCGAGGCCTCCAGCACCCGATAGCCGGCTGTTCGTGCCGGAGGGCGTTCCCGTTGACTGTAGGCGCTAAACTGGCGCCGGAAGCGGGACGGCTGGGACATGAGCGCTGATTTCTCCGAACGCCGCGTAAAGATGGTCGATGGCCAGATTCGCACCACCGACGTGACCAGCGCGCCGCTGCTCGAGGCTTTCCTCACCGTGCCGCGCGAGGCGTTCCTGCCCGCGAGCCAGAGCGATCTCGCTTATATTGATGGGGATATCCGCATCTCAGGCGTTTCCGGCGAGCCGCGCTACCTGATGGAAGCGTCGCCGCTGGCCAAGCTGCTGCAACTGGCCGAGATCGATGCCGGCGACACCGTGCTCGATATCGGCTGCGCCACCGGTTATTCCTCCGCCATCCTGTCGCGCGTCGCCAAATCCGTCATTGCCCTGGAAAGCGATTCGAGCCTTGCCGATGCGGCACGTTCGACGCTGGCATCGCTGGGCTACGACAATGTCACCGTCACCACGGGCGCAATGCGCGACGGTCATGCGCAGAAAGCGCCATACAATGTGATTCTTATCGGCGGCAGCGTCGACGACGTGCCCCAGGGGCTGCTCGACCAGCTTGCGGAAGGCGGGCGCCTTGTTGCCGTCCAGGGCCACGGCAATGCCGGCGTGGCGCGTCTGTTTTTGAAGACTACTGGAATTGCGACTGGGCGGCGTGCATTTAATGCGGCAATTAAGCCACTACCCGGATTCGAACGTGTGCAAGTTTTCGAATTCTAACGGTTTTGCTCTTGCGGCAGGCGTCCGGTCATGGTGGCTTGTGTTAACAGATCGTTGCCGCCAATCCTGATTTGGGGAGATGGATCAGTGGCATGGAACGTAGACACGCGATGACGGGTGCCGAATAAGGGGCAGGCGTCATGGCGTGGTTTCCGATGAAGAATGAGGATTTACCGTGCCGTCTGTAACCAAGAGTCTCCTCGCCGCATTGCTCGTCAGCGCAACCGCGCTGACCCCCTTTCAGGCGTCCGCCGAGACGATCCTGGGAGCCTTGTCCAAGGCTTATCAGAACAACTCGACCCTGAACGCCGGCCGCGCCGGCACCCGCGCCACCGACGAAGGCGTGGCCATCGCCAAGTCCGGCTATCGCCCCACCATCAACGGTTCCGCGGGCATCAACTATTCGAACACGCGCGGCGGCACCCAGCCTGGGCGCCTGACCACCGGCAATTTCGGCGTGCAGATCAACCAGACCCTGTTTGACGGTTTCCAGACCAAGAACAACGTCGCTGCCGCCGAAGCACAGGTGCGTGCCTCCGTGGCTGGCCTCAGCAACACCGAGCAGGGCATCCTGTTCACCGCTGCCCAGGCCTATATGAACGTGATTCACGATCGGCAGGTCGCCAAGCTGACCGAGCAGAACCTGAAGGCCATCACCGAGCAGTTGCGTGCCGCCCGCTCTCGCTTCGAGGTCGGCGAGGGCACCCGGACGGATGTTGCCCAGGCCGATGCGTCGCGTGCCACCGCGCAGGCTCAGGTCAGCGCCGCCAAGGCGCAGGCGCTGGCCAGCGCCGGCATCTACCATCAGATCGTGGGCGAGGAGCCCGGCAAGCTCAAGGCGCCAGGCGCCCTGGCGAAGCTGCTGCCTTCCGGGCTCGAGTCGGCGATCGCCTCGGCGAACAACGAAAATCCGGCCATCATTGCCAATCAGCATCTGGTCGACGCCGCCGGCTTTTCGGTGAAATCCGCGCAAGGCCAGTTGCTGCCGCAGCTTTCCGCTTCCGCCGGCATCTCGCAGAATTACCGAAGCGCGTCTCCGAGTTTTGCCGGCGAGGATCCTGATTCGACCTCCGCCAGTGTCGGTGCGACGCTCACCATTCCGATCTACGAGGGCGGTCGCGTCGCCGCGACGGTGCGGCAGCAGAAGGAGAAGCTCGGCCAGGCCCGGATCGAGGTCGATGTCGCACGCGATCAGGTTCGCAACAATGTGGTTGCCGCCTGGACCTCTTACACGGCCGCCCGCCAGAACGTCGATGCGAATCGCCAGTCGGTCGCGGCAGCACAGCTGGCGCTCAACGGCGTCATCGAAGAGCGCAATGTCGGCCAGCAGACGACGCTGGACGTGTTGAATGCCCAGAACGCCGTCGTCAACGCGCAGATCAACCTCGCCGGCTCGGAGCGTGACGTGGTGATCGCCAGCTACGGCATCCTTCAGGCCATGGGCCGGCTGACGGTCGAACGCCTTGGTCTCCAGGTCACCAAGTACAAGCCTGAAGAGCATTACAAGGCTGTCAAGGACAAGTGGTACGGCTTGCGTACGCCGGACGGCCGCTGAGGCTTGGCTATCGAGCGATCTGCGTCGAGAGCGCGCTCATCTTCTAATCTGTTGAAATCGCACGAGTCCCCAGTTTGGGGATTCTCCGATGGCGGCCGGTCGGTTACGCTTACGTCATGATTCGAGTCCGGCGTCATCGCCGGATGGGAACGCACTCGGTCACAAGGGCGGCGGATGTGACAATGGCCACGGCAAGCAGCGCGCAGCGCGAACCTTCGATGGAAGAGATCCTGGCTTCCATCCGCAGGATCATCGAAGACAGCGATACCGGCCGCAAGCCGGCGCAGGATCTGTCGGAAATCCAGCTGGCGAGCGAAGCGGACGTCTCTCCGGTCGCTGTTGTCGAGACGACGTCGCCGGAAGTGGCCGCGTTCCGCTCCGAGTTGCGCGCCGAGCCGCAAGCCCCGAAGCCGATTACATTGGCCGATGTACAGGCGCAGCTGGTAACGGCCGTCGCTGAACCGGAACGTCCTGCCGCGCCGGTGATTACGCTTGCCGAAGTCGGCGCGCGTACCATCACCGAACGTCCGCAAGCCGACGAATCGCCAGCGGCGGAAGCCGAGGTAGCGGAAACCGTACCGGCGTCCTGGCTGCGCGAGGTCGAGCACGAACCGGTTGGTGAGCCAGCCCGTGTCGAGACGTTTGCTGTGCGAGGCGGCGAGGATGATGTCGCGCGCGAACCTGCCCGTATTGCTGCGGCGCGGCAACATGTTGAGCATCTGTCGTCGGTCGAGACCGCGCCGCTGCGCCCGTCGTTGATTTCCGAACAGGCAAGCCGCCAGGTCGCGGCCTCCTTCGAGGAATTGTCGGAGGCTTTTGCCAGCCGCGGCAAGAAATCGTTCGACGATATGGCCGCCGAAATGCTGCAGCCCATGCTTCAGGATTGGCTCGATAACAATCTGCCGATCTTGGTCGAACGTCTGGTGCGCGAGGAAATCGAGCGCATTGCGCGCGGTGCCTGACCTTCTTGGAAATTGCAGGCGATTGGACGCTTCGCGCGGTTCATGAGTCTGAAAACACAAAAGCCGCCCCGGAAGGGCGGCTTTTGTGTGTCAGGTATCGATCCTACACCCGCCGCATCAACGCCATGGCGCCGAATGGCGCGCGCACCTTGCCTTCGGTGATGAAGTAGACAAACACGTCGCGCGGTTTGACCGGCGCATCCGTGCTGGGGTCGGCGCGCGGCAGATCCTTCGGTACGCCGCCGCCCGACCAAACCTTGGCCCGTTCGGCCCATTGGTCGAGCGCTTCGGGCGTATAACAGTCAGGGTTATCGTCCTTGCCGGTCTGCAGGCGGGCATAGACGAAATCGCCCGTGACATCGGCAATGGCCGGGTAGGTCGCATGGTCGGCATAGACGATTGCCGCCTTGTATTTGCGCGCCAGCGCGACGAATTCCGGAACGACGAAGGATGGATTGCGCACTTCGAGCGCGTGCCGCAGGACGACGCCATCCTGTTTCTCCGGCAGCAATTTCAGGAAGGCCTCGAAATCGGCGGGATCGAATTTCTTGGTCGGCGCGAACTGCCACAGGAGCGGTCCGAGTTTTTCGCCGAGCGCCGCCACGCCGGATTCGATGAACCTCATCATCGATTCGCCTGCCTCGCCCAGCACCCGTCGGTTGGTCACGAACCGGTTGCCCTTCAGGGAGAAGACGAAACCGTCCGGGGCATCTCCCGCCCATTTGAGAAAGGTCGGCTCCTTGAAGCTGGAATAGTAGGTACCGTTGACCTCGATGCTCGGCACCTGGCGCGAAGCGAAATGCAGCTGCTTCGTCTTGGCGAGCTTTTCCGGATAGAACGACACGTCCCACGGTTCGAAGGTCCAGCCGCCCATGCCCGACCGGATCTTGCCTGCTGCGCTCATCGTTCGTCCTCCGTTGTATCGTTGCGGGATGTCGGCCCGTGCAACGCCATCAAGTCAAATCACGGCGGTGCCGTCCACGCCATCCGAAATCGGCGGGCGAGGGCAGGCTCCTGCCATCAACGTCCACCGCTTGATCGTTCGCCGAGCATTATGTACCAAAGTATAAGACGCTCTGCCTGTCCGGTCGGCAGCCGTCTGATCGATATTCCGGCGCGAAACCGCGGTTTTGTGCCAGTTCCCCGGAACGCGACCCGGTTGCTTCCGGTGAAACTGGGCTCTGTACCTTGGATCACGATCCGCTAAAATAAATCAGACCGTTAAGACCGTTCTCCCGGTTCTTTGGCTCGGGGGTAGCGCGTGGTGCCAACGGCCGCGTCGCTGCCAAACGCTGGGGGTGAGCAGGCGAATTTCCTATTCGTCTGCTTTTTTTTGTCCGGCGGTTAAGAAACTCCCTGCAGTCGATCGTCGGTTTCAGGGACGCAGCAGTGCCGTGACCGTTACTCTTCGCGACCGGTTGCCAGGCCCACAACCTTGCTCATGCCACCGGCTATCGCTTGAACCGCTGCATTGCTGGCGTCGCCCAAATGATGTCGCACGGCGATCCATTCGGCGGTGTTGTAGGAGAGCCATACTTTGCCGGCTTCATCTTCCCAGGCCAGCGCCTTTACCGGCAGGTCGATACCGGCGATCTGCCTGTCCTGCATGAGCGGCGTGCCGCCCTTCGGATTGCCGAAGATGAGAAGTTCCGTTGGGCGAAGCGCCATGCCAACATCGCGCGCGCCCGCCGCATGATCGATGCGGGCAAAGACGTTGAGGCCAAGCTTGGTAACGACTTCGACCAGCCGGTCGATGGTTTCCGTTACCGTCAAGCGGCTTTCGATGGTGACGATGCCATCGCCACCCGTCATTCAGCCGCCTCGCGCTTCCCCTTCGGTCGCCGCTCCAGAAGCTCCTTGAGGTATTGGCCGGTATAGGATCGCGGCTCGGCGACGACGTCTTCCGGCGTGCCCGACGCCACGAGTTCGCCGCCGCCGTCGCCACCCTCGGGGCCAAGGTCGAGCACCCAGTCGGCGGTCTTGATGACTTCCAGATTGTGCTCGATGACGATCACGGTGTTGCCCTGGTCGACCAGTTCGTGCAGCACTTCGAGCAGTTTTGCCACGTCGTGGAAATGCAGGCCGGTAGTCGGCTCGTCGAGAATATAGAGCGTCTTGCCGGTCGCCTTGCGCGACAGTTCCTTGGCCAGCTTGATGCGCTGCGCCTCACCGCCGGACAAGGTCGTCGCCTGCTGGCCGATATGGATGTAGCCGAGGCCGACCTGGTTGAGCGTGACGAGCTTGTCGCGCACGCCCGGCACTGCGGCGAAGAAGTCGACGCCTTCCTCGACCGTCATGTCGAGAACGTCGGCGATCGATTTGCCCTTGAAGGTGACGTCCAGCGTCTCGCGGTTGTAGCGCTTGCCGTGGCAGACGTCGCAGGTCACGTAGACGTCGGGCAGGAAGTGCATCTCGATCTTGATGACGCCGTCGCCCTGGCAGGCCTCGCAACGGCCACCCTTGACGTTGAACGAGAAACGGCCCGGCTGATATCCGCGCGCCTTGGCTTCCGGCAAGCCGGCGAACCAGTCCCGGATCGGGGTGAAGGCGCCCGTATAGGTGGCCGGGTTCGATCGCGGTGTGCGGCCGATCGGCGACTGGTCGATGTCAATGACCTTGTCGAGGAATTCGAGGCCCTCGATACGGTCATGCTCGGCCGGATGCTCGCGCGAACCCATGATGCGGCGGGACGCGGCCTTGAACAGCGTCTCGATCAGGAAGGTCGACTTGCCGCCGCCCGATACGCCGGTGACGGCGGTGAAGGTACCGAGCGGAAACTCGGCGGTGACATTCTTCAGATTGTTGCCACGCGCGCCGACGACCTTGATGCGCTTGCCCTTCTTGCCGGGCCGTCGCTCGGCCGGTGTCGCGATCTCGAGCTCGCCCGACAGATATTTGCCCGTAATCGAAGCCGGGTTGGCCATCACCTCGCGCGGTGTGCCCTGGGCGATGATGTGGCCGCCATGGATGCCCGCCGCCGGGCCGATGTCGACGACATAGTCGGCGGTCAGGATGGCGTCTTCGTCATGTTCGACGACAATGACGGTGTTGCCGATGTCGCGCAGATGTTTCAGCGTCTCGATCAAGCGTGCATTGTCGCGTTGATGCAGGCCGATCGACGGCTCGTCCAGCACGTAGAGCACGCCGGTAAGACCGGAGCCGATCTGCGATGCGAGGCGGATGCGCTGGCTCTCGCCACCCGACAGCGTGCCCGAATTGCGCGACAGCGTCAGATAGTCGAGGCCGACATCGTTGAGGAAGCGCAGTCTTTCGCGGATTTCCTTCAGCACACGGACGGCGATCTCGTTCTGCTTTTCGTTGAGCTGCTCCGGCAATTCGTTGAACCAGCGGTCGGCCTTGCGGATCGACTGTTCCGTCACTTCGCCGATATGCTTGCCGGCGATCTTCACCGCCAGGGCTTCCGGTTTCAGTCGGTAGCCGTTGCAGGCCGGGCAGGGGGTGGCCGACATGAAGCGCTCGATCTCCTCGCGCATCCAGGCCGATTCCGTTTCCTTCCAGCGCCGCTCGAGATTGGGGATCACGCCCTCGAAGGTCTTGGTCGTCTTGTAGGAGCGCAGGCCGTCATCATAGTTGAAGGTGATCTCGCGTTCGCCGGTGCCGCGAAGAATGGCCTGCTGGGCCTCCTCGCTCAGATCCTTGAACTTGTCGCCGAGCTTGAAGCCGTAGACCTTTCCCAGCGCTTCCAGGGTCTGCGAATAATAGGGGGAGGTGGATTTTGCCCACGGACTGACGGCGCCGTCGCGCAGTGTCGCATTGTCGTCCGGCACCACGAGGTTTTCGTCGATCGCGCGCTGGCTGCCCAGCCCGTCGCAGGTCGGGCAGGCGCCGAACGGATTGTTGAACGAGAACAGCCGGGGCTCGATCTCTGGAATGGTGAAGCCGGACACCGGGCAGGCGAACTTTTCCGAGAACAGGATGCGCTCATGCGTCTCGTTCTTGGATTTGTAGGCGGATTCTTCGGATGTTTCGCTGGCCGGCAGCGGGCGGTCGGCGAATTCTGCGACAACCAGACCTTCAGCAAGCTTGAGCGCGGTCTCCATCGAATCCGCCAGGCGCGTGGCGAGGTCGCCGCGCACGACGACGCGATCGACCACGACGTCGATGTCGTGTTTGTATTTCTTGTCCAGCGCCGGCACGTCTCCAACTTCATAGAAGACGCCGTCGACCTTGACGCGCTGAAAACCCTTCTTCTGGAGTTCCAGCAATTCCTTCTTGTATTCGCCCTTACGGCCGCGAACCATCGGCGCCATGATGTAAAGGCGCGTGCCTTCCTCGATCGCCAGAACGCGGTCGACCATCTGGCTCACCGTCTGGCTTTCGATGGGCAGGCCGGTGGCCGGCGAATAGGGTACGCCGACGCGCGCGAACAACAGCCGCATGTAGTCGTAGATTTCGGTGACGGTTCCGACCGTCGAGCGCGGGTTCTTGGAAGTCGTCTTCTGCTCGATGGAAATGGCGGGTGACAGGCCGTCGATCTGGTCGACGTCCGGCTTCTGCATCATCTCCAGGAACTGCCGGGCGTAGGCCGACAGGCTTTCCACGTATCGACGCTGGCCCTCGGCGTAGATCGTGTCGAACGCAAGCGACGATTTGCCGGAGCCCGACAGGCCCGTCATCACGACCAGGCTGTCCCGCGGCAGGTCCAGGTCGACATTTTTGAGATTGTGCTCGCGTGCGCCGCGAATGGAAATGTACTTATGGTCGGCCATGCCGGTCCGCCGCCTCGGTTTTGCAATGTCTGGGCAGGACGGATCTGCCCGGCCGCCCGTTAATGTAGGTATTGTTGCCGCAAGATCGAGTGGACCCCGCAACGTGTCGGGTTTAACCGTCTTTCGCGCGGGCGGGCAAGCAAAAAAGAACAAAGATCGAACGCGCTCCTGACAGAGCGATGTCAGGAGAACGTGACGTTCCGGATCGTTCCGATCACATTTTCCGCAATCGACTAAGCAAAGGTTGACGCATGGGGAGGGGAGGCGCACAGTCCAAGGGTCAACCGAGCCGATCGCCAAGGGGCGATCTTCGTGCCAGCAGGTGATCCGCGAGGCGCCGCGGACGAACGAATAAGTGCTCTGGGAAGACGGCAAGAGCAACCAAGAGAAGGAGCGAGGTATGACCCCACCGGACAGTATCTTCGGGCTCCATCTGTCGTTGGAGCCGCGGCGGGCATAGGTGTCAGGGCAGGCGAACGCCTGTTCGCGCAAACCGTGACCTGCCGACCCCCTTTACAACCAGAGACCACTAGTCGGGTCGACGGCTGAATGCCGCGAAGCACCCGAAACCCAAAGCCGGTGAAACGCTCCCGGTAATATCGGGTAAACCCCCAAAAGGCCCCGTCCGCTTTGCCACAGGCAGCGGCGGGGCCAATGGTTTTTAGGGGCCATTGAATCTCCAAACCGCGGGAAACATCCACCGTCGCGAAAGCCGCGACGGCAACAGCCGTCGCGTGGACGCTACCCGGGTACTCCCGTTCCCGTCGGTCAGAAGCAGGATGGCTGGCTGGTTATCGAATAGCGCAGATTGCGCGTCGCCCAGCGTGCCTGGACGAAATGGACGATGGTGTTGTTGGTGTGCGAGGTGACGACGAAGTTCTCATTGTAGCTGAACTCGACCCGCGCCACGCCCTGGCTGTCATCATAGAGCGTGAAGGCGGCCGAGCAGTTCCAGCTTCTGTTCTCCGGATTCCAGGCGGTGATGTAGAAAGTGGTGTCCTTGGTGCCGTAGCCGAACATCGGCTGGCTGAGCGCAGGAACAGGGGTAAGGGCAGCAAGGGCCGAAGCGACGTATGGAAGAAACCGCATGGCGTCCTCTCATCGTTGTGCCCCAGTCCTTGATAACGCAGCCCGGCGCTGGTCGCGATAGCACAGATGAACTGGTCGGCCGACGGCGAGTGCCTGCGGGCAGTGCCTTTCACATCGCCGTGAAACGTGAAGACATTCACGTTCCATTCACCCAGCGGTCAATACCGTCGTGCGTGCAGGGGGGCATCGCTCGGAGGAATACGTGATGTATTCTGCAAAACTTGTCGCCGCCCTGGTGCTTCTCGGCGGTCTTTTCTCGTTCGCCGCGCCTGCCTTCTCTTATCCGATCGCGCCCGCGCAATCTTCCCAGTTCTCATCGAACGCAATCGAGCAGGTCGGCTGGCGCTGCGGGCCGGGCCGTCACATGGATCGTTGGGGCCGCTGCGTTCCAAACAGGATGCGCGCTTATTGCGGCCCGGGCCGCCATTTGAACCGCTATGGCGAATGCGTCCGCAATCGGCCCGCCTACCGCGCATGCCCGCGCGGCACCCATCTGACACCGCGCGGCTATTGCGTCCGCAACTGGTAAGACGCCCAGCGATGTCCTGACGAGCGGCCGACGCAGCCGTGTCGGTCGCTTGCCGTTTGGTCTCCAGCCGAGAGATCCGTTGGTTTGATCCGGCGGCGCAGAGCCGCGACTTTGATTTTTCGGGCTGTTGTTAGCGGCGTGGTGCCGACACCGCGCCGGCGCCGACATCGACGATCACCGAGCCGGAAATGCGCACGTCCATGTCGCCGATCTTGAATTGCCGGTTCGCACCGTTGCTAGTGTCGTCGGGCTCCGGCTGCGGGGCGGCCGGCTGGACGATGCGGTAGCCGCCATCGACACCAGGCAGGCTGCCTTTTGATGGCTTTGCCGGCTCGCCGGCAACAGCGGTCGCCGCCTGCGGCAACACTGCCAGCAAGCCCAAAAACCCGATTGCGAGGGGAGCGGAAATGCGGATCATGCCCCTAACATAGGCGCATGATGCCGCCGCGACCAGTCCCTGCCATCCGACCGCGCTGTCATCGATCGCGCTGACATACCGGTCAGGCGGCGTGTTTGCGCGTATCGTAGACGTGGTCGACCAGCCCCCAGGCCTTGGCTTCCTCGGCGGTCATGAAATGGTCGCGGTCAAGCGTGCGCTCGACTTCATCGAGCGTGCGGCCGCAATGTTCCGCATAGAGGCCAATCATGCGCTTTTTGACGCGACTGATATTCTCCGCGTGACGCTGGATGTCGGATGCCTGGCCCTGGAAGCCGCCCAGCGGCTGGTGCAGGACGATGCTGCTGTTGGGCAGCGCGATGCGTCGGCCGGGCGTGCCGGCCATCAGGAGGAATGAACCCATCGAGGCGGCAAAGCCCATGCATACCGTCGAAATCGGACAACTGACGTAACGCATGGTGTCGTAGATGGCGAAACCGGCGGTCACCACGCCGCCGGGCGAATTGATGTAGAGCGATATCTCCTTGTCGGGATTGTCGGATTCCAGGGACAGCAACTGGGCGCAGACCAGGGCCGACATGGTGTCGTTGACCTCGCCGTTGACGAAGATGATGCGCTCGCGCAGCAGCCGCGAGAAGATGTCGAATGTGCGTTCGCCGCGGCTCGACTGCTCGATGACCATGGGCACAAGATTGGCAATGGCGGACATTGTCTTGTTCCTTCGTGGGTTCAGGCGATCAACCGCCATTGCGGCGCGTTGGCCGCACGGACGGTTTTGGTTGGGGATGTCGTGGCGACGTGGAGCCTCATGCTGCACGATGCCACGCCGCTCATGACGGTCGCGCCGGCGACGGCGGCGAACCCATCATGGACAATCCGCAGATGCGTACCGCCAGTCGTGGTGCGGGCGAGCACGAAGGTCACGACGCTGTCGAAACCGGCCTCGCCGGAGACGGGCCGTTCGCGCCATGAATAGCGCAACAGCTGTTCCGGTTCGGCCTCGATAACCGCGCAGTCGATATGACCTTCCTCGCCCAGCTTGAAGCGATGGCCGGCTTCCGGCTTGATGTCGTTCGGCATCAGCCAGGCAGCGACAATTTCGGGTTGCGTGATAGCGCGCCAGACCTTTTCCGGAGGCTCCGGCAGATCGCATTCGACGACGATATCCTTATGGTCCCGCGGTTCGTCGCTGGTCATTGATCCATCTCCTTGAGCACGGCTTTCAGTTTCTCGATGCGGTCGGGCCAGAAGGCGCGGTAGCGTTCGATCCAGCCGAGCAGCGGACCCAGTCCGTCCGGCGCGGCGCGGTAATAGGCGTTGCGGCCCTCGCGGCGCTCGCTCACCAGCCCGGCGCCGCGCAGCACGGAGAGATGCTGCGAGACCGCCGGCTGCGAAATCGGCGTGCCGGTCCGCAATTCGGAAACCGTCATCTCGCCTGCGGCGAGGCGTTCGAAGAGCGCGCGCCGGGTTGGATCGGCGAGTGCCCGGAAGATTTCGGATTCGATCATGCTAAAAGCATAAGTGAGTACTTATTCATTTGGCAAGGCCTGTTCTGTTCCGTTGGCCGAAAGAGGCTTGCAAGCCCCGCATTTGCTGACATTCCTTGACAAGCGTTGGCGATAAAGACTAGAACGGAAGTAGAACAAAAACCTTGTGGGAAAGGCCTGCGGAGGCAGGCACTGAAAACCCTCAGCCTATATGGTGCGGCGAGAAATTTGGTTTCGGATGAGCGCGGAGAAGTGTGATGGCGGGCAGCGTCAATAAGGTCATTCTGGTTGGTAATTTGGGCGCGGACCCGGAAGTCCGTCGGCTGAATTCGGGTGATGCGGTCGTCAACATCCGCGTCGCCACCTCGGAATCCTGGCGCGACAAGAACTCGGGCGAACGCAAGGAAAAGACCGAGTGGCATAACGTCGTCATCTTCAACGATCAGCTCGCCAAGGTCGCCGAGCAATATCTGAAGAAGGGCATGAAGGTTTATGTCGAGGGTCAGCTGCAGACCCGCAAATGGCAGGACCAGCAGGGCCAGGATCGCTACACGACCGAGATCGTGCTGCAGAAATTCCGTGGCGAATTGCAGATGCTCGACGCGCGTGGACAGGGCGAGGGCGGCCAGGTTGGTTACTCCGGCGGCGGTCGCGACAGCTTCGGCCAGTCCGGCCCTACTGACGGCGGTGGTCGCGGCGGCTCCGGCGGTGGTTTCGGTGGCGGCCGCGACAGCGGTGGCAACCGTGGCGGCGGCGGTGGTGCGTCCCGCGAACTGGATGATGAAATCCCGTTCTGATTGCTATTGGCCGGCTTTTACCGCTCCGCCGGTCGGGTAGGGCGGTTCTTCCCGCAGGAGAACTGGTGATGCGCGCTTTCGCCCGTCTCGCGGCCCTTGGTCTGCTGCTTTTGGCCATGTTCGAGCCGGCTGCCTCGGCAGCCGAGCGCCTGGACGAAAAGCAGCGCATCGCGGTCGTTTCCGCCTTTCCGCCCGAATGGGTGGCGTTGCAAGCGGATCTGTCCGACCGCGCCGAACATGAGATCAACGGGCGCAAATTCATCACCGGCAAGCTTGCCGGCAAGGACGTCGTTCTGTTCCTGAGCGGGGTCAGCATGGTCAATGCGGCGATGACCACGCAATCCGCGCTCGATCAGTTCGTCGTCACTTCAGTGGTCTTTTCGGGCATTGCCGGTGGTGTCGATCCGGCGCTGAGCATCGGCGACGTCGTCATTGCCGACCAATGGGGCCAGTATCTCGAGGCGGTGTTTGCCCGCAAGACCGACAGCGGTTTTGAGATCCCGGCCTTCCTGCCGAAGGACAAATTCGCCGGCTATGGCATGATCGTGCCGCGCTCGGTCGGCATTGCCCGCAAGGGCGGTGCTGATGAGGAGACGAAATTCTGGTTCCCTTCCGACCCGGCGCTGCTCGATGCGGCGCGCAAGGTGGCGGCGAAACTCGACCTTCTGGCCTGCGCGTCCGACAACAGCTGTCTCGCCAAGCCGCCCAAAATCGTCGTCGGCGGCAATGGCGTGTCCGGGCAGGCTTTCGTCGACAACGCCGAATTCCGCGACTATGTGCACAAGACCTTCGATGCCAAGGTGCTTGACATGGAAAGTGCCGCGGTCGCTCACGTCACCTACAGCAACGGCGTGCCGTTCCTGGCGGTCCGCAGTCTTTCCGATCTGGCTGGCGGCGGCGAAGGCGCCAATCAGATGGCGACGTTCATGGCGCTCGCCTCGACAAACTCGGCTCATGTGGTCAAGGCGCTTCTGGCCGAGATGCCCTGAGCCGCTGGCTTTCGCTGAAAAGAGGAAATGGCATGAAGGCGCGTATCAAATGGGTTGAAGGCCGCACATTCGTGGGAGAATCCCAGAGCGGCCACAAACTGGTTCTGGGCACGGCGCATGGCGAAGGCGGCAAGTCACCCGGGCCAAGCCCGATGGAACTGCTTCTGATCGGCACGGGCGGCTGTTCGGCCATCGATGTCGTGCATATCCTCGAAAAGGGCCGCGAGGCGGTCGAGGATTGTGTCGTCGAGCTGGATTCCGATCGCGCCGAAACCGATCCGAAGGTCTTCACCCGCATCCACATGCATTTCATCGTCAAGGGCAGGGGCCTGTCGCGCGACAAGGTCGAGCGGGCGGTGCAGTTGTCGGCCGAAAAATACTGCTCGGCCTCGATCATGATGGGCAAGACCGCGAAGGTGACGCACGACTTCGAAGTGGTCGATACGGCTGCCGACGTGCTCTGATCCGTTCGGGCCTGGCAACCCGACCCTCCCCACCGCGGTCGAGCGGGAAATTTGCGCTCCAACCGCGAAGTCTTCATGCTGCGACTGGCATGGCGTCGCCTGGCGTCAGGCCATGCATTGCCGGCCGGAACGGAAGCAAAGCAGTCGTGGCTTGGCCACGGCAGGCTGCCGACACTCCTCGCTTCGGTTGAAAAAGCGGGAGCGTCCCGCATGCGGGGAGGCACACGGGACGCTCCCGAGAACGCGCAACCCTCGTTGGACAGTCATGATTGCGCGAGACGGCGACAGCGTAGCTGTCGCGTCGGTTCCCGATCTGTGATCTTCTTCACATATGCCGTTTTCCGATCGAGATCGGGCCTTCCTGGGCCGGTCCGGATGCTCGCTCATGAAGGAATGACCGGCCGTGGCCGGATCGGCGTAAGGTGGGAGTTGTCAGCTTCCGGCCAGCGCCTTGATGCCGTCGGCGACGAATTGCACGGCGAGCGCGGCCAGGATGACGCCGAGCAGCCGGGTCAGGATCGAGCGCCCGGTCTGGCCGAGGATACGGTCGATGCGTTCGGCCAGAATGAACACCACATAGGTGATCAGCAGGCAGGCCAGGATGATGGCGAGCAGCGACAGTTGGCCCGCAACGCCATGGTATGAACTGGACAGCAGCACCGTCGCGGAGATGGCGCCGGGGCCAGCAATCAGCGGTATGGCCAGCGGGAAGGCGGCGATGTTGTGGATGTGGTCCTTGGTGATTGCCACGTCCGCGCTCTTTTCCTTACGGTCCTGCCGGCGCTCGAACACCATTTCGAAGGCGATGAAGAACAGGAGGAAGCCGCCGGCGACGCGAAACGCCGGAAGGGTAATGCCGAACACCGAAAGGATCGAGGCGCCGGCCACAGCGAAGAGTGCAATCACCAGGAAGCCGATGATCGAAGCGCGCACCGACACCTGCTGGCGCTGTTCGCGGTTCATGCCGCGCGTCACCGCCAGGAAGAGCGGCGCCAGGCCTGGCGGGTCGATGGTCACGAGCAGCGTCACGAAGGCGTTGAACAGGCTTTCGTAAGTGGGCATGCCGTTCCCCTTCCGCGCGTGACCGCGTCATTGGTAGCGCGAATGCGATCACCTTGTCACCGGTCGTTCGCGCAATGGCTGCGGTCGGCAACGCTTCCAGTGTCAGCTATCGCCGGCCGTTTGGATTTGCTCGTTTTTCCGGATCCTGGCGGTGGCGTTTCATGCGATTTCCGCTGCTGCTGTGACGGTATTTTCGGGTGCAAATTCACGAGCTTGCCACATTGTGGCGGCCCGTATGGAGGCGCCTTTCGGCGGCTTCTCTTATCTCGTTGAAATAACAGGGGAAATAAGCACTGGAAAACATCGGTGCGGCGACGAAAAACCGCGCTCCGGGATTGGAGAATGGCGCCGCTTTCCTATATAAGATTTGAACGATTCCCTAAAGATTGCGATCTGTTTTGACCGACCAGAAGACACCGCGCGGGCCGGACGGCCCTTCAGGCATCGAGCCGATTTCTATTATCGAGGAGATGCAGCGCTCCTATCTCGATTACGCCATGAGCGTGATCGTCAGCCGCGCGCTCCCCGATGTGCGCGACGGCATGAAGCCGGTGCACCGGCGCATCCTCTATGCCTCGCATGAGAGCGGCTATCATTGGAACCGCAAATATGTGAAGTCGGCGCGCCCGGTCGCCGACGTGATGGGTAAATATCACCCGCACGGCGACGCCTCGATCTACGATGCCTTGGTGCGCATGGCGCAGGATTGGTCGATGCGTGTGCCGCTCATCGACGGGCAGGGCAATTTCGGTTCGATCGACGGCGATCCGCCGGCAGCGATGCGCTACACGGAATCGCGCCTGACCAAGGTCGCGCACGAGCTGCTCGAGGACATCGACAAGGATACGGTCGACTTCCAGGACACCTATGACGCGTCTGGCCAGGAGCCGAAGGTTCTGCCGGCGCGCTTCCCGGCGCTGCTGGTCAATGGCGCGGGTGGCATCGCGGTGGGCATGGCCACCAACATCCCGCCGCATAACCTTGTGGAAGTCTGTAACGGCGCCATCGCCGTCATCGACAATCCGGCCATCGATCTTGCCGCGATGATGGAGATCATTCCCGGTCCGGATTTCCCGACCGGCGGTCTGATCCTTGGGCGTTCCGGTATCTACAACGCCTATTCGACCGGCCGCGGTTCGGTCGTCATGCGCGGCAAGGTGCATGTCGAGGAGATGCGCGGCGAGCGCGAGGCCATCGTCATCACCGAGGTTCCCTATCAGGTGAACAAGGCCTCGATGATCGAGAAGATGGCCGAACTGGTGCGCGAAAAGCGCATCGAGGGCATTTCCGACATTCGCGACGAAAGCGATCGTCAGGGCTACCGCGTGGTGATCGAGCTGAAGCGCGACGCCAATGCCGAGGTGATCCTCAACCAGCTCTACCGCTTCACGCCGCTGCAGACGTCGTTCGGCGCCAATATGGTGGCTTTGAACGGCGGCAAGCCGGAAGTGCTGACCCTGCTCGACATGCTGAGGGCCTTCGTCGCTTTCCGTGAGGAAGTGATCAGCCGGCGCACCAAGTTCCTGCTGCGCAAGGCGCGTGAACGCGCTCACGTCCTGGTCGGTCTGGCGATCGCGGTCGCCAACATCGACGAGGTCATCAAGCTGATCCGCAACGCGCCGGACCCGCAGACGGCGCGCGAGCAGCTGATGACGCGCCGCTGGCCGGCCGCCGATGTTGAGGCGCTGATCCGCCTGATCGACGATCCGCGCCACCGCATCAACGAGGACGGCACCTACAATCTGTCGGAAGAGCAGGCCCGCGCCATTCTCGAATTGCGCCTGCAGCGCCTGACCGCGCTCGGTCGCGACGAAATCGCCGACGAACTGAACAAGATCGGCACCGAAATTGCTGATTTCCTTGATATTCTGGCTTCCCGTGCCCGTATCCAGCAGATCGTCAAGGACGAACTGATTGCCGTGCGCGATGAGTTCGGTACGCCGCGCCGCACCGAGATCACCGATGCTGGCGCCGACATGGAAGACGAGGACCTGATCCCGCGTGAGGACATGGTCGTCACCGTCAGCCATTCCGGCTACATCAAGCGCGTGCCGCTGTCGCTCTACCGGGCGCAGCGTCGTGGCGGCAAGGGCCGCTCGGGCATGTCGACCAAGGACGAGGATTTCGTCACCCGGCTATTCGTGGTCAACACCCATACGCCGGTGTTGTTTTTCTCCTCGCGTGGCATCGTCTACAAGGAAAAGGTCTGGCGCCTGCCAATCGGCAATCCGCAGTCGCGCGGCAAGGCGCTGATCAACATGCTGCCGCTCGAACAGGGCGAACGCATCACCACGATCATGCCGCTGCCGGAGGACGAGGCAAGCTGGGGCGAACTCGACGTGATGTTCGCGACGACGCGCGGCACCGTCCGCCGCAACAAGCTCAGCGATTTCGTCCAGGTCAATCGCAACGGCAAGATCGCCATGAAGCTGGAGGAAGAAGGCGACGAGATCCTCGGCGTCGAAACCTGCACCGACAATGACGACGTGCTTCTGACCGCCAATTCGGGCCAGTGCATCCGTTTCCGTGTCGATGACGTGCGCGTGTTCCAGAGCCGCAATTCGGTCGGCGTGCGCGGTATCTCGATGGGCGAAGGCGACCGCGTCATCTCGATGGCGATCATCGAACATGTCGACGCCGATCCGGCGGAACGCGCAGCCTATCTCAAGCGCTCGGTTGCCGAGCGGCGGCTGGCCGGCGCCGGCGAAGAGGAAGATGTCGCGCTGACCAACGAGGAGGTCTCCGAGGAAGCGCAGCTTTCCGACGAGCGCTATGAACTGCTGAGGCAGCACGAGCAGTTCGTGCTCACCGTCACCGAATATGGTTACGGCAAGCGTTCCTCGTCCTATGACTTCCGCCTGACCAACCGCGGCGGCAAGGGTATTCGCGCCACCGACGTGTCGAAGGTGGGTGAAATCGGTCCGCTGGTAGCGGCCTTCCCGATCGGCAATGACGACCAGATCATGCTCGTCTCCGACGGCGGCCAGGTCATTCGCGTGCCGGTGCACGATATCCGCTTCGCCAGCCGCGCCACCAAGGGCGTCACCATCTTCAACACCGCCGAGGGCGAAAAGGTGGTGTCCGTCGAGCGCATTTCCGAGCCGGAAGGCGACGATGCGGATGGCGAGGAGACGGCCGAAGACGGTGCCGGCGAAGGCGGCGCTGATCCGGCGCAGGCCTGACGGCCGGGACGATGCTGGACGAAACGCCGGTATTTCGCCTCGCCACCGCCTCGGATGTCGAGGCGGTCACGGCGCTGACCGAGCAGGCTTATGAGCCTTATACGCAGGCGTTTGGCGCGCCGCCGATCCCTGTCACCGAGGACTACGCTCCTCGCATCGAAGCGGGGCAGGTCTGGCTGCTGGAAGTCTCAGGCGCGCTCGCCGGGCTGATCGTGCTGGAACGGCACGCCGATCACATCCTGATCTTTTCCGTTGCGGTGGCGCCGGCCTTCCAGGGCCGGAAGCTGGGCATCCGGCTGCTTGACTGGGCCGAGCAAAAAGCGCGGGCCGCTCAGTTCGATCTGGTCAAGCTCTACACCAACGCGCGAATGGAGCGGAACATCGCGCTCTATTCGGCCTATGGCTATCGCGAAACCGGCAGGCGGGCCAATCCGAAACGGCCGGGCTGGATCGTGGTGGATATGGAGAAGCGGCTGGCCGACGAGGCGTAAGCGCCTGTCGGCAGGGGTTGGTTCGGGATTGGGCCTTAGCGGCGGCGGCCGAAACGGTTGCGGCGGTCGAAATCGTCGAGGCGCACGCGCTCGGCTTCCTGGTGTAGGCCGAAAACGGTCGCAATCAACATCGCTACGGTCATTGCAGTGGCGAGCATGAGGATCATCATGGCTGGTTCTCCTGTCACCTAAACGAGCGGCGGGTGAAAAGGTTTCACTCCGCATCATCATCTATCTGTACGTGAACAGAATTTAACCGTGTCTGACTGCGCCGTTCATCTGCTGTTCATGGTTGACGAAGGGTTCACGCGCCGCGTGGCAAGGCCATTTGCGTTCCAGCCGCGCGCCCGCTAGAAGCAGCAACATGACCGAACGCATCGCGCTCTATGCCGGCTCCTTCGACCCGTTGACCAACGGTCACCTCGACGTGCTGAAGGCGTCGCTGGCGATTGCCGATACGGTGTATGCCGCGATCGGCATCCAGGCGTCGAAGACGGCGCTCTTTTCATTCGAGGAACGGGCCGAACTGATTGAGAGGGCCGCCGCCACTGAATTCGGGGCTGAAAGCCGGCGCATCCGCGTCGTTTCCTTTACCGGGCTGGTGATCGACGCCGCCCGCAAGCAAGGTGCCTCGATCATGATCCGCGGCCTCCGCGACGGTACCGATCTCGACTATGAAATGCAGATGGCGGGCATGAACGAGACCATGGCGCCCGAACTGCAGACCGTGTTCCTGCCGGCCAGCCCCTCGGTGCGCACGATTACCGCCACATTGGTCCGCCAGATAGCCTCGATGGGGGGCGATATCCGCCCGTTCGTGCCGGTGGCGGTCGCCGGTGCGCTTAAAGCCAAATTCGCGAAATAGACTTTTCGGAGATTTTTCCAATGCAGCTCAAGAAGCTCGCCGCTTTCCTCGTCGTGCTTGCCGGCCTGTTCGGCGGCGCGTCGCAGGCTTTCGCGGCAGACCCCGAGAACACCATGGTCATCACGCTGAAGGACGGTGACGTCGTCGTCGCCCTGCGCCCCGATTTGGCGCCGAAGCATGTTGCCCAGATCAAGAAGCTGGTGCGCGAAGGCGCCTATGACAATGTCGTCTTCCATCGCGTGATCGACGGCTTCATGGCCCAGACCGGAGACGTGCAGTACGGCAACGCCAAGAAGGGTTATGATGCCAGCCTCGCCGGAACCGGCGGCTCGAAGGAGCCGGACCTGCCGGCCGAATTCTCCAAGGAGAAATATGTGCGCGGCGTCGTCGGCATGGCCCGCTCCCAGAACCCGAACTCGGCGAACTCGCAGTTCTTCATCATGTTCGCCCCGGCGCCGTCGCTGAACGGCCAGTACACCATTGTCGGCACCGTCGAGAAGGGCATGGAACTCGTCGACAAGATCAAGAAGGGCGATGCCGCCGACAACGGCGCGGTCACCGATCCCGACCGCATGGTCAAGGTCCGCATCGCCGCTGACAAGAACTGATTTTTCAAGAGGATACAGAAAATGGCTGAAATCAAGGACCGCGAAAACGCGCTCATCATGGAAACGACCAAGGGTAAGGTCGTCATCGAACTGTTCCCCGATCTGGCCCCTGGCCATGTCGGCCGCATCAAGGAACTGGCCCGCGAAGGCGCTTATGACGGCGTCGTCTTCCATCGCGTCATCGACGGCTTCATGGCCCAGACCGGCGACGTCAAGTTCGGCAAGTCGGGCGGCAAGGACTTCAACCCGGGCCGCGCCGGCATGGGCGGCTCCGACAGGCCGGACCTGAAGGCCGAATTCTCCAACATGAACCACGGCCGCGGCACCTGCTCGATGGCGCGCGCGCAGAACCCGAACTCGGCCAATTCGCAGTTCTTCATCTGCTTCGAGGATGCCGGCTTCCTCAACCGCCAGTACACGGTCTGGGGCCAGGTCATCGAAGGCATGGACAATGTCGACAAGATCAAGCGCGGCGAGCCGGTGCAGGATCCCGACAAGATCGTGTCGCTGAAGGTCGCCGCGGACGTGCAGGCCTAAGCTCGATGGTCGGCGCTCTCTGGTCGCTTCTCGGCGTCCTGGCGGGCGCCTTCATCGCGATCCAGGCTCCCATCAATGCCCAACTCGCACGCGGATTGGGCGTGCCCGTGGCTGCCGCCGCGATTTCGTTCCTGGCCGGCGCTGTCGTGCTGGGCGTTGTCACCTTCTTCACCACCAGAACGCAGGGGCTCGTCATCGACTGGCGAACCCCCGCACCATGGCTGTTCGTGGCTGGCGGTGCCCTTGGTGCCGTTTATGTGACGAGCTCGGTGCTGTTGACGCCGCGGATCGGCGCCGCGGCGCTGATGGCATTCCTGGTCGCCGGCCAGCTTCTGGCCGGCATGATGGTCGATCGCGTTGGCTTTCTTGGCGTCGCGGTTCGCGAAATCTCCACCGGCCGCATCGTGGGCGCCGTGCTCTTGCTCGCCGGCGCCCTGATGATCAGGCTTTATTGAAGCGTGTCGTCCCCACCGGGGACGGCGCTTCAACGTTTCTCCAGCACGACATGCGTGGCTAGGTCCGTTGTCTCGCGGGCCGTGACCTGATAGCCGAGAGCCGGCAGGTCAAGACCGGCGAAAAGCGCTTCGCCCTTGCCGAGCAGCACCGGCGAAATCGCCAGATGCATGTCATCGATCGCCCCGGTGCGCAGATAGTGCCGCACCGTCTCGACACCGCCACCGATCTTGACGTCGAGCTTGCCCGCCGCCGCCTTTGCCCGCTTCAACGCCTCGTCGGCGCCTTCGGTGACGAAATGGAAGGTCGTTCCGCCCTCCATCTCGATCGACGGCCGCGCGTGATGCGTAAGCACGAACACCGGCGTGTGATAGGGCGGGTTGTCGCCCCACCAGCCTTTCCAGTTCTCGTCCGGCCATTCACCACGTAGCGGACCGAACATGTTGCGGCCGATAATGAAGGCGCCGAAGCCTTGCAGCGAGGCCGCCGCATAGCGGTCGTCCACGCCGGTCGAACCGCCTTGTTCGCCGATCATCGTGTTGAATGTCTTCGTTCCCATCAGCCATTGCGGCAATTCCATGCCGCCCTTGCCGAACGGGTGTTCGAGGCTCTGTTCCGGCCCGGCGCCGTAGCCGTCGAGCGAAACCGAGAAACCCAATACTCTAACCTTACTCATGACACGCGTCCTGCTTTGGGAGTGTTTTTCCAGGGTACGCGAAGATAGGTATACTGATTGCAAAATGCAATCAGTTATGAGTAGCGACTCCATCGTCGCATTGCCCTTGTGTGACCGGCCGCGAGGCGCGGTGGCGCAAAAGCAGGTGACGGCCGGGTCCAGATCAGGCTATTGCCGCAGCCATGAAAGTGGATTTGTTCGATTTCGACCTGCCCGAGGAGCGCATTGCGCTACGCCCGGCCGAACCGCGCGACGCGGCACGACTCCTGGTGGTGAGGCCCGGCGAGGGGCTGGCCGACAAGGTCGTGCGCGACCTGCCGTCATTGCTCGAACCCGGCGATGTGCTCGTCTTCAACGACACTAAGGTCATCCCGGCGCAGCTGCGCGGCATCCGCCGGCGTGGCGACGCGACCGCTCAGGTCGAGGCGACGCTGCATATGCGCACCGGGGCCGACCGCTGGCTGGCCTTCATGCGGCCCGGCAAGCGCATCGCCACCGGCGACCGCATCCATTTCGGCCATGACGGCAATTCCTGTTTTCTCGGCCAGCTCGACGCCACCGTGCTCGAAAAGCGCGAGGGCGGCGAAGTCCTGCTCGGCTTTGACCTCTCGGGTGCATTCCTCGATGAAGCGCTGCATGCCGTCGGCCACATTCCGCTGCCGCCCTATATCGCCTCCAAGCGCGACGACGACGCGCGCGATCTTTCCGACTACCAGACGATCTATGCGCGGGAAGAGGGGGCCGTGGCGGCCCCCACCGCCGGCCTGCATTTCACGCCGGACCTGTTTGCCGCACTCGATGCCAAAGGCATTGAGCGGCGGTTCGTGACGCTGCATGTCGGCGCCGGCACCTTTCTGCCGGTCAAAGCCGACGATACGGCCGACCACAAAATGCATGCCGAGACCGGTTATGTGTCACAGGAGACCGCCGATGCGCTGAATGCCGCCAAGGCGCGCGGCAACCGCATCGTTTGCGTCGGCACCACCTCGCTCAGGCTTCTGGAGAGTGCCGCGCGCCCGGACGGCACGCTCGCCGCCTGGTCAGGCGCGACCGACATCTTCATCACGCCCGGCTATCGCTTCCGCACCGCCGATGCGCTGATGACCAATTTCCACCTGCCGCGCTCGACGCTGTTCATGCTGGTGTCGGCCTTTGCCGGATTGGAAACCATGCGCTTGGCCTATGGCCATGCCATTAAGAGCGGCTATCGTTTCTATTCCTACGGCGACGGCAGTCTGCTGTTCAGGGCGTGAGGCGCGCCGGTGCATGACAGGGAATTAGGCGAATAGCGACTTCGCTGGTATTCAGAACCAGTAGTCCGCCACGCAGCGGCCATCGCGCGGCAAGTCGGTAAAAGTGTCCAGCCCGTCGAAATGGTCGATGGGCAGGGCGGCGACGACCTCCGGCTCGGCCAGCCGTACGTTCACGGCCATGCGCCGGCGGCCTTCCTTGTTCAGCCGCGTGCCGCGCCACCAGGCCACGCAGCCGCATTTCGGGCAGAAGTTGAAGGTGAGGTGGCTTTCGCTGCCGTGGCGCGCATAGGCGTGCGCCTCGCCCGACACCTCGATCTCCTCGCCCTCATGACCATAGATCCACAGGGTTCCGTGGCGGCGGCAGACCGTGCAGTTGCACGCCGTCGCGCCTTCCGGTGTTCCGTTGAAGCGCCAGCGGACCGCGCCGCAATGGCATGCACCTTCGATCGTCGTCATCGGGTCGACCCCGGTTTGCCGTCATACAGGGTAGAAGGGCCGCCTTGATCGAACAAGGTAGGTCCGGCGATTGTCATGCAGCGCGGCGGCGGCTAAAGGCAGCGCATGACCGAGAGCTTTTCCTTTTCTGTACTCGCCACCGACGGCAAGGCGCGGCGCGGCGAAATCTCCATGCCGCGCGGCAAGATCCGCACGCCGGCCTTCATGCCGGTCGGCACGGGCGGCACCGTCAAGGCCATGTATATGGACCAGGTGCGCGGCGTCGGCGCCGACATCATCCTGGGCAACACCTATCACCTGATGCTGCGCCCGGGCGCCGAGCGTGTCGCGCGATTGGGCGGCCTGCACGAATTCGCCCGCTGGCCGCATCCGATCCTGACCGATTCCGGCGGTTTCCAGGTGATGTCGCTGTCGAAGCTCAGGAAGCTGACCGAGCAGGGCGTCACCTTCCGCTCGCATATCGACGGTTCGCCCTATGAAATGTCGCCGGAGCGCTCGATCGAAATCCAGGGCCTGCTCGATTCCGACATCCAGATGCAGCTCGACGAATGCACCGCGCTGCCGGCGGACGAGAACGAAATCGAGCGGGCGATGGAGCTGTCGCTGCGCTGGGCCGAGCGCTGCAAGACGGCTTTTGGCGACCAGCCCGGCAAGGCGATGTTCGGCATCGTGCAAGGCGGCGACAATGAAAAGCTGCGCGTGCGTTCCGCGCAGGCGCTGTCCGCCATGGGGCTCAAAGGCTACGCAGTCGGCGGTCTCGCGGTCGGCGAGCCGCAGGCTGTGATGCTGGAGATGCTCGACATCACCTGTCCGGAACTGCCGGCGGAAAAGCCGCGCTACCTGATGGGCGTCGGCACGCCCGACGACATCGTGAAGTCGGTGGCGCGCGGCATCGACATGTTCGATTGCGTGATGCCGACAAGGGCGGGGCGCCACGGGCTTGCCTATACACGGCGCGGCAAGATCAACCTGCGCAACGCCCGCCACGCCGACGATCCACGCCCGTTGGACGAAGAGAGCGACTGCCCGGCCGCGCGCGACTATTCCCGCGCCTATCTGCACCACCTTGTGCGCTCGCAGGAAGCGCTCGGTGCCATGCTGCTGACCTGGAACAACCTGTCCTACTATCAGAAGCTGATGCAGGACATTCGCAATGCGATCGAGGCCGGCCAGTTTGAGACCCGAACGGCGGCGATCTCGGAAGGCTGGGCGAGGGGCGATCTACCGGCTCTGTAGCGCTTGATCCTGCGGGTCTGGATCGATCTTCGGAAAGCTCAGGCATCGGATCAAAAGTATTACAGCGCGTTGGCGATCGCCTGGAAGGCATCGATCGTCGCGTACTCCATGGCGTTGCCGCTGTTGTTGTAGTCGACATAGGCCGAGGTTTTGGCGATGACGACCTTGCGCGCCGGGTTGACGTAGATGAACTGGCCATAGATGCCGATGGCCGAGAAGTCGCCCTGCGGCTTGCCGGGTATCCACCATTGGTAGCCATAGCCGAACGGCACGCCGGCGGCTGCGTCTTCGCGGCCCGGCATCAGATAGGGCGCGTCGGGTGTCACCGAGGCATGCACCCACACTGCCGGCACGATCTGCTCGCCCTTCCAGTTGCGCCCCTCGTTCAGATAAAGCAGCCCGAAGCGGGCATAGTCGCGCAGCACCGCATTGAGCCCGCCGGCGGCGATCGTTTCTTTCTTCTGATCGACCAGCCAGTAGGCATCGGCCTCGGGACCGAGACGCGACCACAGCCGCTCCTTGAAATAGTCGGGCAGGGGCTTTCCGGTGGCACCCTCCAGCACCATGCCCAGCACCTGCGTATCGGCCGAGACATAGCGGTTGACCGTACCTTGCGGGCGCTCGTTCTTCAGATGGGCGGTGAAATCGTCCACCGAGCCGGTCAGGATCTGGATGATGTAGCGCACGACGTCGGAGTTGAGGTCGCCATAATCCTCGTTGAATCCAACGCCGGACGCCATCTGCAGCACGTTCTTGACCTTGACGCCCTTGTAGCCGCCCTCGGCCAGCAGCGGCGCGTATTTCTCCACCGGGTCGTCCAGCTTGATGAGACCGTCGGCAACCGCGTTGCCAATCAGGAACGAGATGGTCGACTTCGAAACCGACATGGCGATCGATTGCGTTTGTGCGCTGTTGCCGCGCCGGTATTCCTCATGGACGATCACGCCGTCCTTGATGACCAGCAGGCCGGTGGTCTGGGATTGTTCGATCCAGTCGGCGATCGTACGGGTCTCGCCGCCCGACACATATGTTTCCGGAAGCGGCCGTTCGGCTTTTGGAAGGTCGCTCACCTCGGCGCCACGCTCGATGCGGACGGAAGGATAGGTCTTGTAGAACGAGCGGAAATTCTCGTCGATCACATCCGGCTTGAACAGGTTCGCATAGATATAGACCGCATGCAGTTCCTTGATCTTCTGGCGGAAGACGAAGCCACCGACGAGCGCAACGACGACAGTGAGCACAACGACGCGCAATGCCCAACGCCAGAATGTCCGCATGAAAATCCTCCCCAAAACCGCTCTGACGGCGGCTCTCATGACTATGCCGATTTTGAAGCCGTCAAAGGAAGATGTGTCAATCTCGGCGCCACTGTCGGCCCTTCCGCCTTTAAGCCGTGGTTAAGGCGCGCCAGACATGCTTTCGGCGGGAGGATTCGCGCGGATCTCGGAGTGGACGATGTTGTGTCAGCCAATCGACCGTCGTTTGTTTTTGACCGGTGCGGTCGCCGCTCTGGCGCTGCCTTGCCTGCTGGCCAATGCGGCAGCCATGCCGACCATGGATGAAGTGGCTGCCGATCCGGCCATTCCCGCGCTTGGCAACCCGCAAGGCGACGTCACCATCGCCGAATATGTCGATTTTCAATGCCCGGTCTGCAAACTGGCCTTCATCGAGCTCAAGAAACTGCTCGCGGAAGACGCAGGCATCCGTCTGGTCATGAAGGACTGGCCGATCTTTGGAGACGCGTCGCGCTACGCGGCCAAAATGGCGCTCGCCACCAGCGATAGCGGCCACTATGGGCAGGCGGTGGATGCCCTGATGACGGCCGAGGGCCGGCTGTCGGAGCGCCGCACGGATACGATCCTGGCCGATGCCGGCATCGACCTTGCCAGGACGCGTGCAAATCTGGCCGAGCGCGGTGCCGGGATCGACGCGCTGCTTGTCCGCAACGAGAGCCAGGCCAGTGCCTTCAAGCTGCGTGGCACACCGGCACTGGTGGTGGGCGGCCGCCTGTTCCGTCACGGTCTGTCGCTGGACGAACTCAGGACGGCGGTTCGTCAAGCCAGGTCCTGACCCTACCCAAGGCGGCGCTTGAAACGCCGCCGCCAGTCTGCCAGAACGACCGCATCAGCAAGGGCACCAGCGAGGCGGAGCCGTGAAGACTTTTTTCGTTCAGTTCAAATGCGAGCTCGGCAAGGCCTATGACGTGGCAAGCGCGCTGGCCGACGCCGAGATCGCTTCCGAAATCTATTCGACCGCCGGTCACTACGACCTGATGGCGAAGTTCTACATCGATGACGATCAGGATGTCGGCCATTTCGTCAACGAGAAGGTGCAGGTCATTCCCGGCATCAAGGATACGTTCACGACCGTCACCTTCCGGGCGTTCTGACGCTCGCCTTCCGGGTGACCGTTTTTTCGGCATGCGGCTGCCCATAACAGTGCTTTGCCGCCTTGCCATTGTGCAACCAGCCGACATTGTTGGCTAGGCCTGATGCAAATCACCGATTGCGCTTGATTTTCTTCCCCGACGCCAGTTCAAATGGCTTCAGAGGGGAGTACGCGATTGGCAGCTTTCGACGAGATGCTTCCGGAAACTACCGGGCTGAGAAGACCATACTCGGCTTATGATCGTTGGCTAAAAGAACAAGACCCGGCCAGACTGGCCCAGAAGATGGAGGATGCGGAGCGCGTCTTCCGGAAAACCGGCATCACCTTCGCCGTTTACGGCGAGCAGGAGGCCTCCGAGCGCCTCATCCCCTTTGACATCGTGCCCCGCATCATTGCCGGCCAGGAATGGCGCCGGCTGGCGCTCGGCATCGAGCAGCGCGTGCAGGCGTTGAACGCGTTTCTGGATGACATCTATCATCGCCAGGAAATCCTGCGCGCCGGACGCGTGCCCCGGCAGCTGATCGCCGACAACGAGGCCTTCCTGCCCGAGATGATCGGGGTTCGTCCGCCGGCAGGCGTCTACACCCACATCATCGGGGTCGACATCGTCCGCATCAGTGAGAACGAGTTCTACGTTCTGGAGGACAATGCGCGCACGCCGTCGGGCGTCTCCTACATGCTGGAGAACCGCGAGACGATGATGCAGCTCTTTCCGGAGTTGTTCCAGCAGATCAAGGTGCGGCCGGTGGAGAACTATCCGGCGCTGCTCCGGCAATCGCTGGCGGCGGTCAGGCCGAAGGGCGTCGACGGCACGCCGACCATCGCGGTGCTGACCCCGGGCATCTACAACTCCGCCTATTACGAACACGCCTTTCTTGCCGACCAGATGGGCGTGCAACTGGTGGAGGGTTCGGACCTGCGCGTCGTCGACGGCCATGTCGCGATGCGCACGACCGAAGGCTACAAGCAGATCGACGTGCTCTACCGCCGCGTCGACGATGCCTATCTGGACCCGCTGACCTTCAAGCCCGATTCAGCGCTCGGCGTGCCAGGCATCATGGACGTCTACCGCGCCGGCAACATCACCATCGCCAATGCGCCGGGCACCGGCATTTCCGACGACAAGGCGATCTATTCCTACATGCCGGAAATCGTCGAATTCTACACCGGCCGCAAGCCGATCCTCGGCAACATCCCGACCTGGCGCTGCTCGGAGCCGGACAGCCTGAAATATGTGCTGGAGCATCTGTCCGAGCTGGTCATCAAGGAGGTTCACGGGTCGGGCGGCTACGGCATGCTGGTCGGTCCGGCCGCGACCAGAAAGGAATGCGAGGAGTTCGGCAAGAAACTCGCCGCCAAGCCGTCGAACTATATCGCCCAGCCGACCCTTGCGCTCTCGACGTGCCCGATCATGACCGAAAAGGGTCTGGCGCCGAGGCACGTCGACCTCAGGCCCTATGTGCTCGTCTCCGACCGCATCCAGCTGGTGCCCGGCGGCCTGACCCGTGTCGCGCTGAAGGAAGGCTCGCTCGTGGTGAATTCGTCTCAGGGCGGCGGGACGAAGGATACGTGGGTGTTGGATGACTAGCGGCTGGTCGGCAATCGGCAGTCGGCAGTCGGTCTCAGATCACGAGCCGCCGCTCGGTTCTGAAAACAGCAAGATCGGCTCATATCGCGATCTAAGAGTGTGGAACCTGGCTATTGAATTGGCTGTCGACTGTTACGAACAGACCAGAGCTTTTCCGCAATCTGAATTGTATGGACTTACATCTCAGTTGAGACGAGCAGCCACTTCCGTGGCGGCCAATATCGCGGAAGGATATGGTCGGGAAAATACCGGTTCTTACGTCCAGTTCCTTCGCATCGCTCAAGGTTCGCTGAAGGAATTCGAGACGCACATCATAATTTCTACCCGCGTTGGCTTTCTCGAGGCGGAAGCACAACGACGCTTTTTGGCTCAGGCAAACGATATCGGTCGGATGCTTCGGGCCTTGATACGCAGTCTCCAACGGGCAAGCTGATGGCGCTGATACGCATACCCTTCCGATCTGCCGACTGCCGACTGCCGATTGCCGCCGGGAGGCCCAGCTAATGCTTCTCGGACGCACCGCCAACGGCCTTTACTGGATGAACCGCTATATCGAGCGGGCTGAGAACATGGCGCGCCTGGTCGATGCCGGTCTGCGCATGGCGCTGACACGTACGCAGGATGCTTCCGAGGAATGGCACTCCGTTGTCATCAGTGCCGGTTCCGATGTCGCCTTCGCGCAGAAATATTCCGAGTTCACCGCTGCCAATGTCGCAGATTTCCTGCTGCGCGACACGTCGAACCCGTCCAGCGTGATGTCGTCCATCGAAACCGCGCGCAACAACGCCCGCATGGTGCGCACGGCGCTGACACGCGAGACGTGGGAAAGCACCAACGAGGCCTGGATGGCCCTGAAGCGCATTCTGGCCAAGCCGATCGACCAGCGCGAACTGCCGACCGTGCTCGACGCCGTCAAACGCGAGACGGCGCTGATCCGCGGCGCCTTCTACGGCACCATGCTGCGCAACGAGATCTTCGATTTCTCGCAGCTCGGCACCTATCTCGAACGCGCCGACAACACGGCGCGCATCCTCGACGTGAAGTATTACGTGCTTCTGCCGTCGATTTCCTGGGTCGGTTCGACGCTCGACAACTACCAGTGGGAATCGATCCTGCGCTCGGTGTCGGCGCACCGCTCCTACCGCTGGGTGTATGAGGCCGAATACAAACCGACGAACATCGCCGACTATCTGATCGTCAATGCGCGCATGCCGCGCTCGCTGACGTTCTGCTACCGCTTCATCCTCGAACATCTGAATTTCCTTGGCAGCGACTATGGCGCGCGCCATGCCTGTCACACCACCGCCGAGCGTATCCACGCAATGCTGAAAGTCGGCTCGATCAAGGACGTCTTCGACGCCGGCTTGCACGAATTCCTCGGCAATTTCATCGCCGAGAACACGCGGCTCGGCGACGAGATCGCCGAGGACTACCGGTTCTACTAGGATCACCATGCGCCTCAGGATCACGCACCGGACCGAATACAGTTACGACGCGCCGGTCAGCTATGCGCTGCAGCGCATAAGGCTGGTGCCAAGCTCCGGCCCGACCCAGACGGTGCGTTCATGGGCGCTGCGGATCGAGGGCGCCAGGGAAGAAGTCCATTTCAGCGACCAGTTCGCCAACGATACGCGGCTGGTCAGCGTCGAAGGCGCGCCGCAGATGATCGCGATCGAGGCCAGCGGCGAGGTCGAGACGCTCGACAAGGCCGGTGTCTACGGCAAGCATTATGGTTTCGCGCCGCTCTGGCTGTTCCTGCGCGAAACGCCGCTGACGGCGCCGGGCGAGGGCATCCGCGCGCTGATCCGGACGCTCGGCGAGGGAACCGAGATCGAGCGGCTGCACAGATTGATGGAAACGGTGCGTGACAGGATCGACTACCGGCCGGGCTCCACCAGCGCCGAAACGGTTGCCGAGGAGGCGCTGAGCTTGGGCACCGGCGTCTGCCAGGACCACAGCCACGTCTTCATCGCGGCGTCCAGGCTGCTGGGGCTGCCGGCGCGTTATGTCAGTGGCTATCTGATGATGGACGGCGTCTCCGAGCAGGCCGCGAGCCACGCCTGGGCGGAGGCGCATGTCGCGGGCCTGGGCTGGGTGTCGTTCGACGCCGCCAACGGCATTTCCCCGGATGAGCGCTACGTGCGGGTGGCGACCGGCCGCGACTATCGCGATGCCATGCCGGTCTCCGGAATTCGTGTGGGGCAGGGGCAGGAACAGCTCGCCGTTTCCATTACCGTGACACAACAATAGGATCGCGCGGTGCGAAGGGTAGCCTGCGAGGCTTGCCTTTTGCGGTTCTGCAATATAATACACATGTTAATTAATTAAACGATTGCCGAGGGAAGAGGCGTGATGGACAGCAATGAGTTTCGCGATTGGTCGCGGCGCGCGGCGGACTGGGGCGCCGACTACCGGGACACCGTGCGCGACCGGCCGGTGCGCCCGCGGGTGACGCCGGGCTCCATCCAGCACAGCGTCGAGGCATCGCCGCCCGAACAGGCGGAGCCGATGGAGGCGATCTTCGCCGATTTCGAGGCCAAGATCATGCCCGGCATGACCCATTGGCAGCATCCGCGGTTCTTTGCCTATTTCCCCGCCAATGCCGCGCGCGTGTCGGTGATCGCCGAATATCTGGTCACTGCGGTCGCCGCCCAATGCATGCTGTGGCAGACCTCTCCGGCCGCCACTGAACTCGAAACCAAGATGATCGACTGGCTGCGCCAGGCGCTCGGCCTGCCGGAAGGTTTTTCGGGCGTGATCCAGGATTCGGCGTCCTCGGCGACCTTGGCGGCGGTGCTGACTATGCGCGAGCGCGCGCTCGGCTGGGAAGGCAACAGCAAGGGCCTGTCCGGCCAGAAGCGGCTGCGCGTCTACTGCTCGAACCAGGTCCACACCTCCATCGACCGTGCCATCTGGGTGGCCGGCATCGGCGACGAGAACCTCGTGCGCATCCCGACGGCAGGCGCGTTGCGCAGCATGGACATGGCCGCGCTCGAAGCCGCCATCCGCGCCGACAAGGAAGCGGGCATGCAGCCGGCCGGTATCATCGCCTGCGTCGGCGGCACCAGCACCGGTGGCACCGACGACATCGCCGCCGTCGCCGACATCGCGCGCCGTCACGGCCTTTACCTGCATGTCGACGCGGCCTGGGCCGGTTCGGCGATGATTTGCCCGGAGTACCGGCACTTCTGGGCCGGGATCGAAAAGGCCGATTCCATCGTCTTCAACCCGCACAAATGGCTGGGCGCCAGTTTCGACTGCTCGATCCAGTTCGTGCGCGATCCCGAGAGCCATGTGCGGACCCTGGCGATCAAGCCGGAATATCTGAAGACGCACGGCCATGACGGCATCATCAACTACTCCGAATGGACGGTGACGCTGGGCCGGCGGTTCCGGGCGCTCAAATTGTGGTTCCTGATGCGCGCGCACGGGCTCGAAGGGCTGCGCACGATGATCCGCAACCACGTTGCCTGGAGTGTTGCCCTTGCCGAGCGCCTGCGCAACGAGCCGGACTTCGAGATCGTCACCGAGCCGATGCTGTCGCTGTTTTCCTTCCGCCATCGCGCGCCGCAGGGCGTCGATGCCGACGAGCACAATCTGAGGCTGGTCAACGCCATCAACGACGATGGTTTCATCTACTTGACCCAGACGCGCGTCGAGGACCGCGTGGCGATCCGCTTCCAGGTCGGTCAGTTCGACGCCACCAGGGAAGACGTCGAGGCGGCATTCGACGCGATCGTGCAGACGGCCCGCCGCCTGGCTTAGCGCGGACATCGATAGCCGGCGAAATGCAGTGGCGCCTCCGGCGCCGCTTTCCTGTTGCATGCTGGCGGCTTTCCCGTGCTTTCGTTTTCGGCTATGGGTAAGAAAAACGAAAATGGGAAGGGCCGCCATGTATCTGTCGCCGCGTCACGCCGAGATCATCCAGATGGCGAAGGAGGCGGGGCGCGTGCTGGTCGACGACCTCGCCGCGCATTTCGAAGTGACGCCGCAGACCATCCGCAAGGATCTCAACGACTTGTGCGATCAGCGGCTGCTGACGCGCATCCACGGCGGCGCGCTGTTTCCATCCGGCATCGAAAACATGGAGTATGAGGCGCGGCGCAAGATCGCCGCTGACGAGAAGGAAGCGATCGGCCGCGCCGCCGCCCGCCTCATCCCCGACAACGCCTCCCTCTTCATCAATATCGGCACCACGACGGAATCCGTCAGCAAGGCGCTTCTGGATCACACCGGTTTGATGGTGATCACCAATAACATCAATGTTGCCAACAGGATGCGCGTCTATCCTTCGATAGAGGTGGTGATTGCCGGCGGCGTCGTGCGCGGATCGGACGGCGGTATCGTCGGCGAAGCGGCGGTCGATTTCATCAAGCAGTTCAAGGTCGACTACGCGGTGATCGGTGCCTCGGCCATCGACCATGATGGCGCGCTGCTCGATTTCGATTTTCGCGAAGTGAAAGTGGCGCAGGCCATCATCGCCAACACGCGCCACGTCATCCTGGTTTCGGATCGCACCAAATTCGAACGCACGGCACCCGTGCGCATCGGTCATCTCTCGCAGGTCAACACCTTCATTACGGACCGCTGCGATATTCCTTCTATCCGCAGGATCTGCGAGGAATCCGAGGTGCAGCTCATCGAAACATCGCGCCCCTGACGTGCGGAGGTTGTGGGCGGTAACAAGTCCGTGAATTTCGTTTGACATTCGTTCTGTTTTCGAAATAATCCTAATCTGCTTTCGGAATGTGGCTCTGCATGCTGCAACGCGAAAAGGCGGGAGGGCATTTTGGACGCAGCTCCGGTCCACGACATTTTCGTCATTGGCGGCGGCATCAATGGCTGCGGCATCGCGCGTGACGCGGTCGGTCGCGGTTATTCCGTGTTCCTGGCCGAAATGAACGATCTGGCCAGCGGCACGTCCTCCGGCTCGACCAAGCTGATCCATGGCGGCCTGCGCTACCTCGAATTCTACGAGTTTCGGCTTGTCCGCGAGGCGCTGATGGAGCGCGAGGTGCTGTGGCGCAACGCGCCCCACATCATCTGGCCGATGCGCTTCGTGCTGCCTTATTTCGCCGGCGGCCCGCGCCCGGCCTGGATGTTGCGCCTCGGCCTGTTCCTCTACGATCATATCGGCGGCCGCAAGGCGCTGCCGGCAACCCGTACGCTCGACATGAAGCGCGACGTCGCCGGCAAGCCGTTGAAGCCGATCTTCTCCAAGGCGTTCGAATATTCAGACGGCTGGGTCAACGATGCCCGTCTCGTCGTGCTCAACGCCCGCGATGCCGCCGACCGTGGCGCCGTTATCCGCACGCGCACCCGGGTGGTGGCCGCGCGGCGCGACAACGATATATGGACGATCACCATCGAGGATTTGCGCAGCCGCGCCATCGAAACCGTGCAAGCGAGGCTGCTCGTCAATGCGGCCGGCCCGTGGGTTGACCATGTCCTGTCCGAAACCGTCGGCAAGAACGATGTCCACAATGTACGTCTCGTGCAGGGCAGCCATATCGTCGTGCGCAAGAAGTTCGACGATCCGCGCGCCTATTTCTTCCAGAACAAGGATGGCCGCATCATCTTCGCCATCCCCTACGAGGACGAATTCACGCTGATCGGCACCACGGATCGCGACTTTACCGGCGATCCCCACGATGTGAAGATCAGCGACGGCGAGATCGACTATCTTTGCGATGCGGCAAGCGAATATTTTGCCCAGCCGGTGCTGCGCGACGACATCGTCTGGACCTATTCCGCCGTGCGCCCGCTCTATGACGACGGCGCCTCCAAGGCCCAGGAAGCGACGCGCGACTATGTGCTGAAGGCCGAGGGCGGTGCAGGGCTCGCGCCGCTCGTCAACGCCTTTGGCGGCAAGATCACCACCTACCGCCGGCTGGCTGAATCCATGATCGAGAAGATCGAGGAGTTCCTTGGCAAGCGCGGCCCTTCCTGGACGGTTAGTGCCCCGCTTCCCGGCGGCGATTTCCCGGCCACCGGCTACGAGGCCGAGGTGACCAGACTGAAACAGGCCTACGCCTTCCTCGATCCGCGCCTGGCGCGGCGCCTTGTGCGCCTCTACGGCACGCGGGCGCATGCCTTGCTCGGCCCAGCCAGGTCCATCGCCGATCTCGGCCAGGATTTCGGCGGCGATCTGTACGAGGCCGAGGTTCGCTATCTGGTCGAGCACGAGTGGGCTGAGACCGCGCAGGACATCCTTTGGCGCAGGACCAAGCGAGGCCTGCATTTCGACCGTAAACAGACCGCGGAACTGGAGGCATTCCTGCGCCGCATCTGCGGGCCGCACATAGCCGCGGCCGAATAAGCGCAGCAGAGGGGGGAGGAACCGGATGCTGGAACTTAGGAACGTCGCGAAGGTCGTTGGCGGCCTGTCGCACATCAACGACGTGTCGTTGACGCTGCAGCACGGCTCGCTGAACGTGCTTCTGGGGCCGACGCTGTCGGGCAAGACCAGCCTGATGCGGCTGATGGCCGGGCTCGACCGGCCGACCTCCGGTTCGATCTGGTTCGACGGCGCTGACGTCACCGGCATGCCGGTGCAGAAGCGCAACGTCGCCATGGTCTACCAGCAGTTCATCAACTATCCGGCGATGACCGTCTATGAGAACATCGCCTCGCCGCTGCGCGTCGCCGGCGTCGATCGTGCCACCATCGATCGCGAGGTGCGGCAGGCCGCCGACCTTTTGAAGCTCACGCCCTACCTGCAACGCACGCCGCTCAACCTGTCCGGTGGCCAACAGCAGCGCACCGCCTTGGCGCGCGCCATCGTCAAGAATGCCAGGCTGGTCCTGCTCGACGAGCCGCTCGCCAATCTGGATTACAAGCTGCGCGAGGAACTGCGCGCCGAACTGCCGAAGATATTCGCCGAGGCCGGCACCATCTTCGTCTATGCGACGACCGAGCCACATGAGGCGTTGCTGCTTGGCGGCAACACTGCCACCTTGTCCGAGGGCAGGGTCACCCAGTTCGGGCCGACCATCGATGTCTTCCGCAAGCCGGACGACCTGATCACTGCGCGCACCTTCGCCGATCCGCCGCTCAACGCCATCGTGCTGCGCAAGGCGGGCGCGAAGTTCCTGCTCGACGGCGGCGTCGGCATTCCCGTTCCGGCCGATCTCGCGGGCATCGCCGATGCCAGTTACACGATCGGCTTCCAGCCGCACCATCTGTCGCTGCAGCGGCCGAACGAGCAGGCCGTGCCGGTGCGCGCCAAGGTGTCGATCACCGAAATCACCGGCTCGGAAAGTTTCGTCCATCTCGATTTCGCCGACGTGCGCTGGGTGATGCTGAGCCACGGCATTCTCGACCTCAAGCCCGACGAGGAGGTCGAGGTGTTCATCGATCCGCGCCACATCATGGTGTTCGACGCTTCAGGCCGCTCGGTCGGCGCGCGCCGGCTGGCGGCATAGGAGCGCGATATGGCACGCATCGACCTCAACCACATTCGCCACTCCTATCTGCCAAACCCGCAGAAAGAGAGCGATTTCGCGCTGAAGGAGGTGCACCACACCTTCCAGGATGGCGGTGCCTACGCGCTGCTCGGACCGTCCGGCTGCGGCAAGACCACGCTGCTCAACATCATCTCCGGCCTGCTGCACCCTTCGCATGGCGAGCTTTTGTTCAACGGCCGCGATGTCACCCACCTGTCGACGCAGGAGCGCAACATCGCCCAGGTGTTCCAATTCCCGGTCATCTACGACACCATGACCGTCTACGACAATCTGGCCTTCCCGCTGCGCAACCGCGCCGTGCCGGAAGCCGATGTCGACCGCAAGGTCCGCGAGACGCTCGACATGATCGGCCTCGCCGACTGGGCCAAGCGCAAGGCGAGGGGGCTGACCGCCGACCAGAAGCAGAAGATTTCGCTCGGTCGCGGCCTGGTGCGCTCCGATGTCAACGCAATCCTGTTCGACGAGCCGCTGACCGTCATCGACCCGCACATGAAGTGGGTCCTGCGCTCGCAGCTCAAGCAACTCCATCGCCGCTTCGGCTACACCATGGTCTACGTCACCCACGACCAGACCGAGGCACTGACCTTCGCTGACCAGGTCGTCGTCATGTATGACGGCGGCATCGTCCAGATCGGCACGCCGGCGGAGTTGTTCGAACGCCCCAGCCATACCTTCGTTGGCTATTTCATCGGCTCGCCCGGCATGAACGTGCTGCCGGTGGAGATCGACGGCAAGACGGCCAAATTCGGTTCGCTGGCCGTGGTGCTGCCGGGTGCACCCGAGAAGACGGGCGGCACGATGGAACTCGGCATCCGGCCCGAACATGTGCGGCTCGGCCGCGTCGGCATCGCCGTCTCGATTACCAAGGTCGAGGATGTCGGCCGCCACAAGGTGGTGCGCGCTAGGCTCGAGGGCCACGAGATCGCGGCCATTATCGGCGAGGACGAGGAAATCCCTGCCGAGCCGAAACTGCGCTTCGACCCTGCCGGCATCAATGTCTACGCCAATTCCTGGCGCGTCGAGATGGGGGCCTGACCGTGGAAAAAACCTGGAACAACAAGGCCTGGTTCCTCGTCCTGCCGGTGCTGGTGCTGGTGGCGTTCTCTGCGGTGATCCCGCTGATGACCGTCGTCAACTATTCGGTCCAGGACACGTTCGGCAACAACCAGTTCTTCTGGGCCGGCACGGAGTGGTTCCAGGAGTTGCTCACCTCGTCGCGCTTCTGGCAGTCGATGGGCCGCAATCTGGTCTTTTCGGGCATCATCCTTGCCATCGAGGTGCCGCTCGGCATCCTGATCGCGCTCAACATGCCGAAAAAGGGCTGGGGCGTGCCGGTCTGCCTGGTGTTGATGGCGTTGCCGCTGCTCATTCCGTGGAACGTCGTTGGCACGATCTGGCAGGTGTTCGGCCGCAACGACATCGGCCTGTTCGGCTATTACCTCAACCAGATCGGCATCGACTACAACTACGTCCAGGATCCGTTCGATGCCTGGGTCACCGTCATCATCATGGATATCTGGCATTGGACGAGCCTCGTCGTTCTCCTGTGCTACGCCGGCCTCGTCTCCATCCCGGACGCCTTCTACCAGGCAGCCAAGATCGACGGCGCCTCGCGCTGGGCAGTGTTCCGCTACATCCAGCTGCCGAAGATGCAGCGCGTGCTCCTGATCGCCGTGCTGTTGCGATTCATGGACAGTTTCATGATCTACACCGAGCCCTTCGTGGTCACCGGCGGCGGCCCCGGCAATTCCACCACCTTCCTCTCCATCGACCTCGTCAAGATGGCGCTCGGCCAGTTCGACCTCGGGCCGGCGGCGGCGATGTCGCTGGTCTACTTCCTCATCATCCTGCTGCTGTCATGGGTGTTCTACACCGTCATGACCAACTACGACGCGGAGCGCTGACATGACGGGCGCCAACGAACGTTTGTCTGGCCCGCTGGATGCAGCTGTTGCCGCCGGCGCGCTGGCCAGCGGCCTGTCGCAGGAGGATCTGGCGCGGCGCATGCGCAAGCGCGGCGAGGAATCGCGCTTCTGGTGGATGGTGCCCACCCTCTACATCGTCTTCCTGCTCCTGCCGATCTACTGGCTCGTCAATATGAGCTTCAAGACCAACACGGAGATCATCTCCGGGCTGACGCTCTATCCGCACGAGCCGACGCTCAGGAACTACGCCATCATCTTCACCGATCCGTCCTGGTATCGCGGCTACATCAACTCCATCACCTATGTCGTTATGAACATGGTGATTTCCATCGCGGTCGCCTTGCCGGCTGCTTATGCCTTCTCGCGCTACCGCTTCCTCGGCGACAAGCATCTGTTCTTCTGGCTGCTCACCAACCGCATGGCGCCGCCGGCGGTGTTCGCGCTGCCCTTCTTCCAGCTCTATTCGGCCTTCGGTCTCATCGACACGCACATCGCCGTAGCGCTCGCCCACTGCCTGTTCAACGTTCCGCTGGCGGTGTGGATACTCGAAGGTTTCATGTCGGGCGTGCCGAAGGAGATCGACGAGACGGCCTATATCGACGGCTATTCGTTCCCGCGCTTCTTCTTCAAGATATTCATGCCGCTGATCGCCTCGGGCATCGGCGTCGCCGCCTTCTTCTGCTTCATGTTCTCTTGGGTGGAACTGCTGATCGCCCGCACCCTGACCACCACCGACGCCAAGCCGATCGCTGCCGTCATGACGCGCACGGTTTCGGCCGCCGGCATGGACTGGGGCCTGCTGGCGGCGGCCGGCGTGCTGACGCTGATCCCGGGCGCCGTCGTGATCTGGTTCGTGCGCAACTACATCGCCAAGGGTTTCGCGCTGGGGAGGGTGTGACATGAACATCGATTTTTCATGGATGGCATGGACCTGGCAGACCGCCACCTTCTTCGCCACCATCGCGCTTCTGCTCTTCGGCATGGCGGCGTGGGAATATGTCTCGCCGGGTGGAAACCCGCGTGTCGGCGTGCTGCGCTTCGAGACGACGCGCGGCGACCGCCTCTTCATTTCGCTGCTCGGCAGCGCCTTCATCCATCTCGCTTGGCTGGGTCTTGTCGGACCCAGCCTGTGGTGGGCTCTCGCTCTCTCCGTGGTCTACGCCATCGCGGTGTTCCGCTACGCATAGAGGGAGAAAAGGCTGGAGCGGCCGCGTGCCGGCGACCGCTCCAAATCGCACCTGTAACCTTGCAACTGGAGGAAACGAAATGCGACGGCAAATATTAGCATCGACGAGTGCGCTTGCACTTCTCTTCTGCGTGAACCAGGCCTTTGCGGGCATGGACGAGGCCAAGGCGTTCCTGGACAAGGAGATCGGCGATGTTTCGACGCTCTCTCGCGCCGACCAGGAAAAGGAAATGCAGTGGTTCATCGACGCCGCCAAGCCGTTCGCCGGCATGGAAATCAAGGTCGTGTCGGAAACCATCACCACGCACAGCTACGAATCGCAGGTGCTGGCACCCGCTTTCACCGCCATCACCGGCATCAAGCTGACGCACGACACCATCCAGGAAGGTGACGTGGTCGAGAAGATCCAGACCCAGATGCAAACCGGGCAGAACCTTTACGACGGCTGGGTCAACGATTCCGACCTGATCGGCACGCACTGGCGCTACAAGCAGGTGCGCAACCTCAGCGACTGGATGGCCAACGAAGGCAAGGACGTCACCAATCCGAACCTCGATCTGGCCGACTTCATCGGCACCTCGTTCACCTCGGCGCCCGACAAGAAGCTTTACCAGCTTCCCGACCAGCAGTTCGCGAACCTCTACTGGTTCCGCTACGACTGGTTCAACGACGAGAAGAACAAGACCGAATTCAAGGCCAAATACGGCTATGACCTCGGCGTTCCGGTCAACTGGTCGGCCTATGAGGACATCGCCGCCTTCTTCACCGGGCGCGAGATCGAAGGCAAGAAGGTCTTCGGCCACATGGACTACGGCAAGAAGGACCCGTCGCTGGGCTGGCGCTTCACCGACGCCTGGCTGTCGATGGCCGGCAATGGCGACAAGGGCATTCCGAACGGCAAGCCGGTCGACGAATGGGGCATCAGGGTCGATGTCGGCGATCGCCCGGTCGGTTCCTGCGTGGCGCGCGGCGGCGACACCAATGGTCCGGCTTCGGTCTATGCCATCCAGAAATATCTCGACTGGCTGAAGGCCTATGCACCGGCCGAGGCGCAGGGCATGACCTTCTCCGAATCCGGTCCGGTTCCGGCGCAGGGCGGCGTGGCGCAGCAGATGTTCTGGTACACCGCCTTCACCGCCGACATGGTCAAGGACGGACTGCCGGTGATGAATGCCGACGGCACGCCGAAGTGGCGCATGGCGCCGAGCCCGCATGGCGTCTACTGGAAGGACGGCATGAAGCTCGGCTACCAGGATGTCGGTTCCTGGACGCTGATGAAGTCGACGCCGGACGACCGCGCCAAGGCCGCCTGGCTCTACGCGCAGTTCGTCACGTCGAAGACGATCGACGTCAAGAAGAGCCATGTCGGACTGACCTTCATCCGCGAGAGCACGATCCACCACAAGAGCTTCACCGACCGTGCGCCGAAGCTCGGCGGCCTGATCGAGTTCTACCGCTCGCCCGCCCGCGTACAGTGGTCGCCGACCGGCACCAACGTGCCGGACTATCCGAAGCTCGCACAGCTCTGGTGGCAGAATGTCGGCGATGCATCGTCCGGCGCCAAGACGGCTCAGGAGGCGATGGATTCGCTCTGCGCCGAACAGGAAAAGGTGCTTGGCCGCCTCGAGAAGGCAGGCGTGCAGGGCGAGATCGGTCCGAAGCTCGCCGAGGAGCACGATCTCGAATATTGGAACAAGGAAGCCGTCGCCAGCGGCAACATCGCACCTCAGCTCAAGATCGAGCCCGAGAAGGACAAGCCGATCACCATCAACTATGACGAACTGGTGAAGAGCTGGCAGAAGTAAGAACGTTCCGGCGTTCTGTCTGTGAAATCGAGGGGAGGCGGTTTGCACCGGCTCCCTTCTTCATATCGCAGCCGAGGGAGGCATCATGTCCGGTTATGTTTTGGCCATCGATCAGGGCACCACGTCGTCGCGGGCCATCGTGTTCGACGGCGCGATGAAGCCGGTCGGGACCGGGCAGCAGGAATTCACCCAGCATTTTCCGGCCTCCGGCTGGGTAGAGCATGACCCCGAGGAAATCTGGGCAAGCGTTGTCGCCACGGTCAAGACGGCGCTGAAGAAGGCCGGCCGCCAGGCCGCCGAGATTGCCGCCATCGGCATCACCAACCAGCGCGAGACGGTCGTCATCTGGGACAAGGCGACGGGCAAGCCCATCCACAACGCCATCGTCTGGCAGGACCGCCGCACCGCGCCGCTCTGCGCCAGGCTGCGCAAGCGGGGGCTGGAACCCAAATTCACCAAGAAGACCGGCCTGCTGCTCGATCCCTATTTCTCGGGCACCAAGATTGCCTGGATGCTGGACAAGGTGAAGGGTGCCAGAAAACGCGCCGAACGCGGCGAACTCCTCGCCGGCACCATCGACAGTTTCCTGATCTGGCGCCTGACCGGCGGCAAGGTCCACGCGACCGACGCCACCAACGCCTCGCGCACGCTGGTCTACAACATCGCCACCAATGAATGGGACGCGGAATTGCTCGGCATCCTCGGCATCCCGGCGCGTATGCTTCCCGAGGTTAAGAACTGCGCCGATGATTTTGGAGCAACCGACAAAAACCTCTTCGGCGCCGAAATCCGCATTCTCGGCGTTGCCGGCGACCAGCAGGCCGCGACCATTGGCCAGGCCTGTTTCGAACCCGGCATGATGAAGTCGACTTATGGCACCGGCTGCTTCGCGCTGCTCAACACCGGCACCGACATGGTGCGGTCGAAGAACCGGCTGTTGACGACCATTGCCTACCGGCTTGGCGGCAAGACCACCTACGCGCTGGAGGGCTCGATCTTTGTCGCCGGTGCCGCCGTGCAGTGGCTGCGCGATGGCATCAAGGTGATCGGCAAGGCCGAGCACAGCGGCGAACTCGCCGCCCAGGCCGACGAGGCGCAAAGCGTCTATCTGGTGCCGGCCTTTGTCGGGCTTGGCGCGCCGCATTGGGACGCCGATGCGCGTGGCGCCATCTATGGGCTGACGCGCAATTCGGGGCCGGCGGAATTCGCCCGCGCGGCTTTGGAATCGGTCGCCTTCCAGACGCGCGACCTGCTCGATGCGATGAAGAAGGACTGGAAGACCAACAATGGCAAGACGGTGCTGCGCGTCGATGGCGGCATGGTGGCATCGACCTGGACGATGCAGCGCCTGGCCGACATCCTCGATGCGCCCGTCGACCGGCCCACCATCCTCGAGACGACCGCGCTCGGTGCTGCCTGGCTGGCCGGTTCGCGGGCAGGGGTATGGCCGAAGATGAAGGATTTTGCCAAGGCCTGGGCGCTCGACCGCCGCTTTGCCCCGCAGATGGACGACAAGGTCCGCGCGGCCAAGCTCAAGGGCTGGCGCGATGCGGTCAGGCGCACATTGACGACCTGACGCGCCGGACGGCCGTCTTTATGGCACTAGGTTCTGCCGCTTTCACGCCTCAGTAGGGGCCGTAGCATTGCCGGCGCGGACCGTAGTTCGGCTGGAACGTGTTGTCCCAGGCGCGATACGACCGGTAGTGGGCATAACACCACTGCGTGTGCGCATCGGCGCTGCGATAGACGCGATAGGCTGGCGGTGCGTAGTACCGGTACATGGGTGGTCCGTAGTAGTCGTAGTTGGGCGCATAATAATCGTCAGCGAACGCGCCGCCGAGCAGGGCGCCGGCCGCAAAGGCCCCGAACGGAACCCAGCCGCCATGATGGCCGCCCCAATGATGGCCGCCATGCCAGTGACCGCCGCCCCAGCGCACGAAGTGGCCGCCGCCGCCATGCCAATGACCGCCGCCGCCCCAGCGCGCAAAGTGGCCACCGCCACCGTGCCAGTGACCGCCGCCATGCGGCCATTGCCGGAAAGCAATGTCCTGCACCTTGGCGTCGGTGGCTTGCTTGATCGGAACGTAGATCGGTTGGGCGATGGCAGCCGTCGGCACTGCGAATGCCGCGGCGAGGGCGGTTGCCAGAGCGCCCGAAATGAGCTTGTTCATGGTCGTCTCCTTCGAAGGACAGACCCCTCTACAAACAAACGAATGGACGCTTGCCATTGTTCCGGCGGCCGTGTCGGTTGCGAAAATGTGATCGAAGGTTTTCGGTGGGATCCGGCCTTCCGTTACGTCGCGTGAAGGCAGCCTCGGTCGCCGGTGTCATCCCATCGCGGCGCCATCGATTCCATGGCCGAAGACTATGCTTTCAAAAGGCGTTTTTTCCGGTTGACCGGCTGGGGCACTCTCCCTATGTTCCGCCCACTTTCGGGGCGGGCCGACTTGTCGGAAACGCCTTCGCCTGTGCCGGGCACTGTCCGGCGCCATGGCCACGTCAGGATGGGCCGGTAGCTCAGCGGTAGAGCACGTGACTTTTAATCATGTGGTCGAGGGTTCGATCCCCTCCCGGCTCACCATCCTGACCGTCTGCAAGATGTGATTCCGGCAGATACCGTCGTCCCTGATCCGGCTCCGCGAAGCCGGGTCACAAACCCGCCATTGTCGACGAACTAAATTAGGCGGCGCGCAGGCTGTGCATAACATGCTTGGCCCAATTGCCTGTTTTCAAACGCTCTTCACAGATGAGACATGGCGGCGGAGTTGGATACGGTCCTGTTCGATATGGCGGTGCGCACCGCCAGTGCGCTGCCGTCCGGATTTTCGGAGAAAGTCGTCGACGTCGCCCGCCGCACCGCGGGCCAGATCGTCTTCGATGTCCGGGTCGAGGGCGACTATCGCTTTCAGCGGCTGGCCGGCATTCGCTACCCGACCGGCGAGGTCGGCATCCTGGCGCTGACCAAGAACGGCCAGTCGCTGGAGACCTGCCGGGTCAACGGCACATTGGCCAGTTTCATCGAGCCGCTGGAGACCTGGAGCTATCTGCCGCTGCAGACGCAAGCTTCCGTCGACATTCTGGGGCATACCAGCCTGCTGGTCGCCGCCCTCAGGAATGCCGGCAGTTTTTCCCGCTAGGCGGCGCGACCGAGGCCGACGCCGCCGCTTGCCTCCGCTCTGGCCCTCAAGCCGACGCCGCTGCCGCAAGCCCGGCGGTCAGGTCCGCCTTGATGTCGGCGACATCCTCGAGGCCGATCTGCAGGCGGATCAGCGGGCCTTCATAGCGGGTGGAAACGGTGCGGTCGCCAAGGAAGACCGGAACCGCCAGGCTCTCGAAGCCGCCCCAGGAATAGCCAAGGCCGAAAATCTTCAGCGCGTCGAGGAAGGCATGCGCCTGTTTCTGGCCGCCGCCGGCCAGCACGATCGAGAAGACACCGCTCGAACCGGAAAAATCCCGCTTCCACAGCGCATGGTCAGGGTGGCTGGGTAGCGCCGGGTGCAGCACGCGCGCAACGCCGGGCTGACCTTCCAGCCATCGTGCGATATCGAGCGCGCTCTTGCTGTGATGTTCCAGCCGCACGCCCATCGTACGCAGGCCGCGCAGCACCTGATAGACATCGTCTGGCGCGGCGCAGCAGCCCAGCGCGTCGAATGCTTCGCGCAAGCGCGGCCAGCAGGCCTCGTTGGCGGAAACCGTACCCAACAGCACGTCGGAATGGCCGGCCGGATATTTGGTGGCGGCATGGATCGAGATGTCGACGCCGTGGTCGAGCGGCTTGAAGTAGAGCGGGGTCGCCCAGGTGTTGTCCATCATCACGACGGCGCCGGCGGCGCGCGCCACCTTGGCGATGGCGGGAATGTCCTGCATCTCGAACGTGTTCGAGGCCGGCGATTCGGTGAAGACGATCTTGGTGTTGGGGCGCAGCAGCGCCTTGATGCCGGCGCCGACATGCGGGGCGTAATATTCGACATCGATGCCCAGTCGCTTCAGCATATTATCGGCGAAATGGCGGGTCGGGTGATAGACGCTGTCGACGATCAGCACATGGTCGCCCGCCGAGGCGAAAGCCAGCAGCGGCACGGTCACCGCGGCGAGGCCCGACGGCACCAGGATGGTGCCGGCCGATCCCTCGAGTTCGTCGATGGCGGCTTCCAGTGCGTCCGTCGTCGGCGTGCCACGCGTGCCATAGGTGTATTTCTGGCCGCGCGCCGCCATGGTGCCGGCGTCCGGGTAGAGCACGGTCGAGCCGTGCACCACGGGCGGGTTCACGAAACCGAAGAAGTCGCGCGGGTTGTTGCCGCTATGGGCAAGCCGCGTGTTGATGCCCCACTTGTCGTTCTTCTTCGTCATGATCCTGCCGCCAGTTGAAGTCCCGAAGGGATAGTTCGCCAGCGACGGCTGCGCAACTGCCTGGACACCGCCAGTTTCACGCTTCGGATGGACCAAGCACGGTCAGGTCTTTGCTATGATTTTGCACAGTTTTCGACCCGGAATTTCATCAAGCTGCCGAACTGTTCGGCGGTGCGACAGCATCTGTGCCGGACGCCCGATCTTATTTGCTTGCCGACCGCCACCTTTCGGTCATTTTCCTTGACCTCACGGGAATTATCGCCTTCGATGCCTTTCGTGAACGGGAGCAGCTCGTGCGCCGGCTTTTGAAGCCGCGTTCCTGAAGTGGGCTGGAACGGCCGGCTGTGTTCGCACAAACAATCGGGGAATGCGCCCGATCAACAGAAAAGGGTCTGTGGGTCATGAAACATATTGCAATCGGCATTCTGGCAGCAGCGACCGTCGGTCTGATGGCTTCCGCGGCTTCTGCTGCCACCACGCTGGAAGCCGTCAAGGCGAAGGGCTTTCTGCAATGCGGCGTCTCGACCGGCCTGGCCGGTTTCTCGGCGCCGGACGACAAGGGCGAATGGAAGGGGCTCGATGCCGATTTCTGCCGCGCCGTGGCGGCCGCTGTCTTCGGTGACGGCACCAAGGTCAAGTTCACGCCGCTGTCGGCCAAGGAGCGTTTCACCGCGCTGCAGTCGGGCGAAATCGACCTCCTGTCGCGCAACACCACATGGACGATCAACCGCGACACCGCGCTCGGCCTGAATTTCGTCGGCGCCACCTATTATGACGGCCAGGGCTTCATGGTGAACGCCAAGAAGCTGCCGGGCGTCAATTCCGCGCTGCAGCTGTCGGGCGCCGCGGTGTGCGTGCAGTCCGGCACCACCACGGAGCTCAACCTCGCCGACTACTTCAAGGCGAACAAGATGGAGTACAACCCGGTCGTCTTCGAGAAGCTCGAAGAGGTCAACGCCGCCTATGATGCCGGCCGCTGCGACGCTTACACGACCGACCAGTCCGGCCTCTACGGCATTCGCCTGACGCTGTCGTCGCCGGCCGACCACGTCGTGCTGCCGGAGATCATCTCCAAGGAGCCGCTCGGCCCGGCCGTTCGCCAGGGCGACGACCAGTGGTACCACATCGTCAAGTGGACCTATTTCGCCATGTTGCAGGCCGAGGAACTCGGCATCACCCAGGCCAATGTCGAGGAGATGAAGGCCTCGGGCGGTCCGGAAATCAAGCGCGTGCTCGGCCAGGAAGCCGACACCAAGCTGGGTACCGACCTTGGCGTGACCAACGACTGGGTCGTCAACATCGTCAAGGCTGTCGGCAATTACGGCGAAATGTTCGACCGCAATGTCGGCGCCGGCAGCCCGCTCAAGATCGCGCGCGGCCTGAATGCGCTGTGGACCAAGGGTGGCCTGCAATACGCACCGCCGATCCGCTGATCGTGAATCCCGTCCGGAAGGTGGCTCGTCCACCTTCCGGTAATTCACCCAGAGGATGATCCAATGGCATCGCAGGAAGTCCTTAGCGAGGCGCCCAGCCGGGGCTCCTTGATCAATGACCCGAAGGTTCGCGCCATCTTCGTCCAGGTCGTCGTCGCCCTGGCGCTGATACTTGGGGTCTGGTGGATCGTCGGCAACATGATCGACAATCTCCAGCGTCTGCGCATTGCGTCGGGCTTCGCCTTTCTCAACGGGCGCGCCGGTTTCGACATTTCCGACAGTGCCATCGCCTATACGTCGGATTCGACCTATGGCCGCGCCATCATCGTTGGCCTGATCAACACGGCCATCGTCGCCGCGGCCGGCATCGTCACCGCGACCCTCATCGGTTTCATCGTCGGCATTGGCCGGCTCTCGAAAAACTGGCTGATCGCCAAGATCTGCACGGTCTATGTCGAGCTGTTCCGCAACATCCCGCCGCTGCTGGTCATCTTCTTCTGGTATTTCGGCGTCTTGTCGGTACTGCCGCTGCCGCGCGACAGCATCGGATTGCCGTTCGGATCGTTCCTCAACAGTCGCGGCTTCTATTTCCCGCGCGCCGTATGGGGCGAGGGCTCGTGGCTGATCCTGCTCGCCTTGGTGCTGGGCATCGCCATGTCCTGGTTCGTGGCGCACCGCGCCCGCCAGCGCCAGATGGTGACCGGCCAGCAGTTCCCGGTGTTCTGGACATCCGTTGCGCTGATTGTCGGCCTGCCCTTGCTCGCCTTTGTCGCCAGCGGTTTCCCGCTGTCGTTCGACATGCCGAAGAAGTCGACCTTCAACCTGACGGGTGGCTTCCAGGTGAAGCCGGAGTTCCTGTCGCTCTATCTGGCGCTGTCCTTCTATACGGCGGCCTTCATCGCCGAGATCGTGCGCGCCGGCATCAAGGGTGTCAGCCGCGGCCAGACGGAAGCGGCCGGCGCGCTGGGATTGCGGTCGGGGCCGATCCTGCGGCTGGTCGTCGTTCCACAGGCCATGCGCATCGTCATCCCGCCGCTGACCAGCCAGTACCTCAACCTGACCAAGAATTCGTCGCTGGCCATCGCCATCGGTTATCCGGACCTGACGGCAACGACCGGCACGGTGCTCAACCAGACCGGCCAGGCGGTCGAATGCGTGCTCATCATGATGGCGGTCTATCTCGGCCTCAGCCTGATCACCTCCGCGGTGATGAACTGGGTCAACGCCAAGATGGCGCTGGTGGAGAGGTAGGCCCATGGCACAGAGCGATCTTTCCTGGGTTCGCACCGAGATGGCGCAGCCAATGCCGGCGCCGGCCGGCGAATATGGTCTCGGCGCCTGGGTGCGCAAGAACCTGTTCGCCTCGGTCGGCGATTCGATCCTGACCGTGATCGGCCTTTTTCTGGTCGCCATGATCCTGCCGCCGCTCATCAATTGGGCCTTCATCCACGCGGTCTGGTCCGGCGCCGACCGCACGGCCTGCGCCACGGTCGCGCAAGGCGGCGTGCAGCCGGACGGCTGGTCCGGCGCCTGCTGGGCGTTCGTCAACGCCAAATTCGGCCAGTTCATGTTCGGCCGCTATCCGTTCGAGGAGCGCTGGCGTCCCATCCTTGCCGCCGTTCTGTTCGTGGCGCTTTTGGTGCCGCTGCTGATCCCGCGCGTGCCACGCAAGGGCCTGAACGCGGTTCTGCTCTTCTTCGTGCTGCCGATCGTCGCCTTCGTCCTTCTGGTCGGCAACATGTTCGGCCTGCCGCATGTCGAGACGCCGCTGTGGGGCGGTCTGCTGGTCACGCTGACGCTGTCTTTCGTCGGCATCGCCGTTTCGCTGCCGATCGGCATTCTTCTGGCGCTCGGGCGGCGCTCGAAGATGCCGGTGGTCAAGATGCTGTGCGTGATCTTCATCGAGACGATCCGCGGCGTGCCGCTCATCACCGTGCTGTTCATGGCCAGCGTTATGCTGCCCCTGTTCCTGCCGGCGGGCGTCACCTTCGACAAGTTCCTGAGAGCCTTGATCGGCGTGTCGCTGTTTGCCGCCGCCTATATGGCGGAAGTGGTGCGCGGTGGCCTCCAGGCCATCCCCAAGGGACAATACGAGGGCGCCGATTCGCTCGGGCTGCGCTACTGGCAGAAGATGTACTTCATCGTCCTGCCGCAGGCGCTGAAGCTGGTCATTCCCGGCATCGTCAACACCTTCATCGGCATGTTCAAGGACACCAGCCTGGTCTACATCATCTCGATGTTCGACCTGCTCGGCGTCGTGCGCCAGAACTTCTCCGACGCCAACTGGGCCACGCCGCAGACGCCGGCTTCCGGCCTAATTTTCGCGGCGGCGGTATTCTGGCTGTTCTGCTTTGGCATGTCCCGCTATTCTATCTTCATGGAACGCCGGCTCGATACCGGTTACAAACGCTGACCGCCTGCCGGTCACCGTCAGGAATCAATCAAGGGGAACTCGGCTTATGGCCACAGAAAATACAGTCAGCGCGGAAGAGCTGAAGGTCAACACCAACAAGATGCATATCTCCGACACCGATGTCGCCATCGAGATCGTCGGCATGCACAAATGGTATGGCGAGTTCCATGTGCTGAAGGACATCAATCTAAAGGTGATGCGCGGCGAGCGCATCGTCATCTGCGGTCCGTCGGGCTCGGGCAAGTCGACCATGATCCGCTGCATCAACCGGCTGGAGGAACACCAGAAGGGCAAGATCATCGTCGACGGCAAGGAGCTGACCAACGATCTGAAGAAGATCGACGAGGTGCGCCGCGAGGTCGGCATGGTGTTCCAGCACTTCAACCTGTTCCCGCATCTGACGATTTTGGAGAACTGCACGCTGGCGCCGATCTGGGTGCGCAAGATCCCGAAGAAGCAGGCGGAAGAGACCGCCATGCATTTCTTGAAGCGCGTCAAGATCCCGGAGCAGGCGCACAAATATCCGGGCCAGCTGTCGGGCGGCCAGCAGCAGCGTGTGGCGATCGCGCGCTCGCTGTGCATGAACCCGCGCATCATGCTGTTCGACGAGCCGACCTCGGCGCTCGATCCCGAAATGATCAAGGAAGTGCTGGAGACGATGGTCGGTCTTGCCGAGGAAGGCATGACGATGCTGTGCGTGACCCACGAGATGGGTTTTGCGCGCAAGGTCGCGAACCGTGTGATCTTCATGGACCAGGGCCAGATCGTCGAACAGAACACGCCGGTCGAGTTCTTCGACCACCCGCGCCACGAGCGCACCAAGCTCTTCCTCAGCCAGATCCTGCACTGATCGCCTTGGTGCTTTTCAGATCGGGCCCCGCCGCTTGCCGGCGGGGCCTTTTTGTTGGCCGCCGGTCGGCCGAGCCGTCATGTCGGACAGGATCATGATGAAGGTGCAACGGTGAGAACGGCTGTTCGCTGGATCGTCCGGCTTCTGGCGCTGGTTGCCGTTGCAGCCGCGCTCGGCACGCTGCTCCCGCGCCCGCTTTGGCGTACCGACGACGGCGGTGGCCAGGCGACGCGCCGCATTTATGTCCTCTCAAATCCGATCCACACCGACATCGCCATCCCGGTCGATGCCGCGCTGCTGGAGCGGTTTCGGTTCTTGTCCGGGGACGGCATTCCGATAGGCGGCGAGGGCGTCCGCTATCTGGTCTTCGGCTGGGGCGGTCGTGCCTTTTATCTGGAAACGCCAACCTGGTCGCAGCTGAAACCAGCGCCGGTCCTGAAAGCTCTGACCATGGATGCCTCGGTCATGCATGTCGACGTCGCCGGCACCATTCCCGAACCGCATCCGGCCGTCGCCGGCTACGATATCTCCGAGCCGCGTTTTTCCGCTCTGCTCGATTTCATCGAGGCGAGTTTCGCGCGCGGACAGGGTGGCCCGGTTTTCATTCCGGGTGCTGGCTATGCGGCCACGGATGGGTTTTATGAAGCCAATGGCGCCTTCAACGCGCTTGTCGGCTGCAACACCTGGACCGCCAAAGCGTTGCGCATCGCCGGTCTCAGGACCGGCTGGTGGAACCCGCTGCCATGGTCGCTTGGTCTCTCGATGCAGCTCTACAACCACGATCAGGCCCGGACAGCACGCCCATAGGGCAGTTTCCGCGTGTGGATACCTGACTTACGGCGCCTGCCAGCCATAGAGCCAGTCGAGATCGGCGGCCAGGCGCTCGCCCGAGCGCAATTTGAGCACCATATTGCGCGCCAGCGCGACCGGCCCCGCCGCGTTCCAGGCCATATGGTTGAGCGCGCCGCGCCGGGTCACCTTGGCGACGCGCGGCTTGCGCTGCAGTTCCCAGCGGGCCAGCGCCTCGCCCATCGCACCTGGCGTTTCGGCAACGCTCGCGGCCAGCGTCGCTGCGTCCTCGATCGCCATGCCGGCGCCTTGCGCGGCGAAGGGCGTCATCGCATGCGCGGCGTCGCCGATCAGCGCGATCCCGGCCGGGTCGGTCCAGGCGGCGCGCTGGTCGACCGCATGGAGCGGCCAGGCGAGCCACGGCCCGGCGGCGTCGATGAGTTGCCTCAAGCCGGGCGCCGCGCCGTTCATCGCTTTCGCCAGGATCGACGGATCGCCTCGACCCGACCAGCCTTCGGCTATCCTCTCGCCTTTGGTGAAGGCGACGAGATTGATCGCCGCACCGGCGCTGACCGGATAGGCGATCAGATGGAAATGCGGATTGAGGAAGGCGTTGACGCAGCCGTCGGTGCTGAGTGTCGCAAACAACCGGCCGGCCGCGCTCTCCACCTTCACGGTGGTGCGCCAGGCAAGCTCACCGGTGAAGCGGCTGTTGCCGGCAAGGCCGTCGCGCCGGCGCATCGCCGACCAGACGCCGTCGGCACCGACCGCGAGGTCTGCCTGCGCCGTGTCCGTTTTGCCATCGCGCTCGATCCGCGCGGTCACGCCATCATTGCCGGTCTCGACCGAGGTGATGCGCGCGCCGGTCACCAGCCGGATGCCGGCGGTAGCGCCGGCTTGGGCGACTAGCGCGTCTTGCAGGTCGGCGCGATGGGCGGTCAGGTAAGGCGCCTGCCAGCGTTGTTCGGCGGAGGAGCCAAGCGGCACGCGCGCCAGTTCCTTCAACGCGGCGGCATCCCTGAGCACCACAGCCTCTGGCCGCACCGCCGACGGCAGCAGGCGCTCGAGCACGCCGAGCCTGACCAGGATGCGGGTGGCATTGGGGGAGAGCTGGAGGCCGGCGCCGACCGCCTCGATGCGTTCGGCCTGTTCGAATATGTCGACCGCGAAACCGCGCTGCGCGAAAGCCAGAGCGGCCGTCAGCCCGGCAATGCCGCCGCCGGCGATCACGATGCGGCGGCGTGCCTCCATCATCGGGCTCGGGCTGGAAGCCGCCTCAGGCGGCGCGGTCGATATAGAGGCAGCCGGCCGGAACGGTTTCGGTTGCCTTCAGCTTGGCCGAATAGCGATAGAGCGTCGAGCAGTAGGGGCAGACCTTCTCGTCGTCGCTGCCGAGGTCGAGGAAAACGTGCGGATGGTCGAAGGGCGGGTTGGCGCCGACGCACATGAATTCCCGCACGCCGATCTCGATTGCCGCGTGCCCCGCGTCGTTCTGGAAGTGGGGGATGGAACCGCCGGCCATTTTCGTCTCCTTCAGCGCGTACGACATGCGTTTGAAGCATATCCGTGCTCTTTGCAAGTTCGATGAAATGAAACTGTCGCAAAAGGATGGCACACGCTAAATTGAGCCGGTTAAGCGGCGCGCGCCTCGGGAGAGAACAAGAGACATGAACGAACTCAAGCCGGTCCAGGCCGACTTCATCAACGTCGAGACGGTAAGCGTCGAGGGTGGCAATCCCGACCGCTTCGTCAACCGGGAGTTCTCCTGGCTGCAGTTCAACCGCCGCGTTCTGGAAGAATCGTTCAATCCGCATCACCCGCTGCTGGAGCGGGTCCGCTTCCTGTCGATCTCGGCCGCCAACCTCGACGAGTTCTTCATGGTGCGCGTCGCCGGCCTCGCCGGCCAAGTGCGCGAGGGCATCGTGCTGAAAAGCCCAGACGGACGCACGCCCGAGCAGCAGCTGGAGCAATTGCTGCGCGAAGTGGAGCGGTTGCAGGAAGACCAGCAGAAGAGCCTTTCGGCGCTGATGGAGCTGCTCAACAAGCAGGGCATCGAGACGATCGCCGGCGACGCGCTGACCAAGGACGAGCGGATCTGGCTGGAAGACCATTTCCAGGAGCAGGTGTTTCCGGTGCTGACGCCGCTGTCGATCGACCCGGCGCACCCGTTCCCGTTCATTCCCAATCTCGGCTTCTCCATCGCGCTGCAGCTCAGGCACCGCAAGAACGGCGAGGCGATGAGCGCGCTTTTGCGTCTGCCGCAGGCGCTGCGGCGTTATGTTCGCCTGCCGGACCGCAAGGGCCATGTCCGCTTCATTTCGCTGGAGCAGGTGGTCGGCCTCTATATCGGCAAGCTTTTCCCGGGCTACGAGGTCAAGGGATCGGGCACCTTCCGCATCATCCGCGATAGCGATATCGAGGTCGAGGAAGAGTCCGAGGATCTGGTGCGCCTGTTCGAGACAGCGCTGAAGCGCCGGCGCCGGGGCTCCGTCATCCGCATCGAATTCGACAATTCCATGCCCGAGGAATTGCGCGATTTCGTCGCCGGCGAACTCGGCGTCTCGTCCGGCCGCATCAGCGTGCTGACCGGCCCGCTGGCGCTCAGCCAGATTTCAGAAATCGTCTCTGTGGCGCGCGACGATCTGAAATTCGTGCCCTACAATCCGCGTTTTCCCGAGCGCATTCGCGAGCATGGCGGCGATTGCTTCGCGGCGATCCGCGAGAAGGACATCGTCGTCCATCACCCTTACGAATCCTTCGACGTGGTCGTGCAGTTCCTGCGCCAGGCGACGGCCGACCCGGAAGTGGTGGCGATCAAGCAGACGCTTTACCGCACCTCCAACGACAGCCCGATCGTGCGAGCCCTGGTCGATGCCGCCGAGGCCGGCAAGTCTGTCACCGCGCTGGTCGAATTGAAGGCGCGTTTCGACGAGGAGGCCAACATCCGCTGGGCGCGCGACCTTGAGCGCGCCGGCGTGCAGGTGGTGTTCGGCTTCCTGGAACTGAAGACACACGCCAAGATGTCGCTGGTGGTGCGGCGCGAGGACGGGCGGTTGCGCAACTATGTGCATCTCGGCACCGGCAACTATCACCCGATCACCGCGCGCATCTATACGGACCTGTCCTTCTTCACCACCGATCCAGGCATCGCGCGCGACGTGGCGCAGATCTTCAATTTCATCACCGGTTATGCCGAGCCGACTGGCGAAATGCGCCTTGCCTTGTCGCCCTACACGCTGCGCAGCCGCATCCTCGGCCATATCGGCGAGGAGATCGAACATGCCCGCAACGGCCACCCGGCGCGCATCTGGATGAAGATGAACGCATTGGTCGATCCGACCATCATCGACGCGCTCTACGATGCCAGCCGTGCTGGCGTCGAGATCGACCTGGTCGTGCGCGGCATCTGCTGCCTGCGGCCACAGGTGCCGGGGCTTTCGGAGAACATCCGTGTCAAATCGATCATCGGCCGCTTCCTCGAACACAGCCGCATCTACTGCTTCGGCAACGGCCACGGGCTACCGTCCGACGACGCCATCGTCTACATTTCCTCCGCTGACCTGATGCCGCGCAATCTCGACCGGCGCGTCGAATGCATGGTGCCGATCACCAATCCAACTGTGCATGAACAGATCCTCGGCCAGATCATGCTGGGCAACATCATGGACAACCAGCAAAGTTTCGAAGTATTGGCCGATGGTACCTCGCGGCGCGTCGTGCCCGACGAGGGCGAGGAACCGTTCAACGCGCAGGAATATTTCATGACGAATCCGAGCCTGTCGGGACGCGGTGATGCCTTGAAATCGCACGCGCCCAAGCGAATCGCGCAGTTCAAGCGCCGCAAGAAGGACATGGCCGGCTGATGATGGCCGTGTCCCAGGGACGGCTGCAGGACCGCCGCCCGCTGTCGATCATCGATATCGGTTCCAACTCGATCCGCCTCGTCGTCTATGAGGGGCTGGCGCGCTCGCCGACCGTGCTGTTCAACGAGAAGATGCTGGCCGGCCTCGGTCGCGGCATCGTCTCTACCGGCAAGCTGGACCCGGAGGCGGTCACCCGCTCGATGGAGGAATTCCGCCGCTTCCGCGCGCTGTCAGAGCAGGCCGGCGCCGAGCGCATGTATGTGCTGGCAACAGCCGCCGCGCGCGAGGCCGTCAACGGGCCGGACTTCATCCACCGCGCCGAACAGGTGCTGGGCACCGAGGTCCATGTGCTGAGTGGCCGCCAGGAGGCCTATTATTCGGCGCTCGGCGTCATTTCCGGCTTCCATCCCGCCAACGGCATCGCTGGCGACCTTGGCGGCGGCAGCCTGGAACTGGTCGACATCGATGGCGAGGTGATCGGCGAGGGCATCACGCTGCCGCTCGGCGGCCTGCGCCTCCAGGACATGGCCAGGAATTCGCTCGCCCAGGCGGCCCGCATCGCCAAGATCGAACTGGCCAAGGCGAAGCTTCTGAAGGGCGGACAGGGCAGGGCTTTCTACGCCGTTGGCGGCACCTGGCGAAATCTGGCGCGCCTCCACATGGAGATGAACAACTATCCGCTCGGCGTGATGCATCACTACGAGATCGAGATCGACAGCGCCATCGCCTTCCTCAAGCAGGTCGCCCGGGGCGATGTCGAGAAGGTCAAGGGCATCGAGGGCGTGTCGAAGAACCGCCGTTCGCTGCTGCCCTATGGCGCCGTCGTGCTGCAGGAAATCCTCACCGACATGCAGCCGTCGAAGATTATCGTTTCAGCGATCGGCGTGCGCGAAGGCTATCTCTATTCGCTGCTCGACGAGACCGAGCGCAAGGCCGACCCGTTGATTTCGGCGGCCGAGGAACTGGCCAAGCTGCGCTCGCGTTCGGTCACCCACGCGCATGAACTGGTCGACTGGACCTGCAAGGCCTTCGAGACCTTTGGCATTGACGAGACGGCGGACGAGGCACGCTACCGGCGCGCGGCCTGCCTGCTTGCCGATATCGGCTGGCGTGCGCATCCCGAATATCGCGGGCGGCAATCGCTCAACATCATCGCGCATGCCTCCTTCATCGGCGTCGACCACCCCGGCCGCGCCTTCCTGGCGCTGGCCAATGCCTATCGCCATGAAGGTGTCTTCAACGAAAACATCGCGCCTGAGATCAAGGCGCTGGCGACGCCGCGCTATCTGGAGCGGGCGCGCATCCTGGCGGCGATGATGCGGGTGGTCTATCTGCTCACCGCTTCGATGCCGGGCGTCATGCCCCGGTTGTGTTGGGAAAGTCGTGGCAACGGTGCCTTGGCGCTGATCATCCCGGCCGATCTTGCCGACCTTTACGGCGAACGCCCGGCCGGGCGTCTCGCCCAACTCGCCAAGATCACCAACCGCCGCCTTATCCTCGCCGTCGAGGGCGGCCCCAGCGTGGTGGCCAAGTAGCGCTGCTTCAGCCGCGCCTGCCGTCAATCGAGAATGCACCGGCACCGACCGCCGCCAGGGCGAGGAAGCCGCCGGCAATGGCGATATCCTTCATCAGCATCTGCGTGTGCAGGAAGGTGAGCGTCGGGTCGCCGTCGCCATGGCCGTAGTGGCCGAGAAAACCGGCAACGATGCAGAACACCGAAAACAGCGCCGCAGCAAACCGCGTTTGCAGGCCGAGAAGGATGGCGAGCCCGCCAATCAGTTCGAACAGGCCGACACCCCAAGCGGCGAGCGCCGGCATCGGCAGGCCAAGCCCGGCGAAATAGCCGGTCGAACCCGGGATGTTGGTGAGCGTCTGCAGTCCGGCGGGAACGAAGAGGGCGGCCAGAAGCAGCCTGGATAACAAAAGCGGAATAGCGCTGGGCATTTCGTCCTCCCTTCGGTGCGGCCTTCCCGATGCCGGCCATGGTCCGAATGTAGCATCGGCTGCGAAGGCATGGATAAAGCGACAACGAAAAAGGGCGCGGAAATCATCCGCGCCCTTCGTCTCGTCAGGTCTGGGAGGACCGTTTGGTTCAGCCGCGACGACCGTCGATCGAGTAGGCGCCGGCGCCGAGGATGGCGAGCAGCAGGAAGCCGCCGGTGATCGCGAGGTTCTTCTGCAGCATCAGCGGGTTGAGCGCCTGCGAGAAGTCGAGATGGGCGACAGCGGTGGCGCCCAGCGTGAACAGCGCCAGCACGATCGCGGCGATGCGGGTCTTGAAGCCGACCAGGATCGACAGGCCGCCGAGCAGCTCGATGAGACCGACGATAACAGCGGTGACCGTCGGTGCCGGCAGGCCGAGGCTGCCGAAGAAGCCGGCGGTGCCGGCAATGGCGGTCAGCTTGCCGAAGCCGGCGAGGATGAACAGGATGGACAGGAGAATGCGGCCGACGAGGATGACGCCGGAAGCATTCGAGGCTACGCCGGAAGCGGCGGAAGTGTTGACGGACAAGGTACTACCCTCCATGGCAAGCGTTCGTCAGGAACGCGATGATGGAAAGATAGCGAAACTTCAGCGTTCACTGAAGAGGGCTGACCGGCAACACATCGTTCACAGATGCGCTACACCGCCCATCATCCGGGATGCGTCATGTCCTCCGGCTTCACCAGGCGGTCGAAATCGGCGTCGCTGACATAGCCGCCGCCGACGGCTTCCTGGCGCAGCGTGGTGCCGTTCTTGTGCGCGGTCTTGGCGATCTTGGCGGCGTTGTCGTAGCCGATCGTCGGCGCCAGCGCCGTCACCAGCATCAGTGAGCGATTCAGCGCGTCCTTGATGTTGTCCTCGCGGGCTTCGATGCCGACCACGCAATTGTCGGTGAAGGAGATAGCCGCATCCGACAGCAACTGCACCGATTGCAGGAAGTTATAGGCCATCAGCGGGTTGTAGACGTTGAGCTCGAAATGGCCCTGACTGCCGGCGAAGGTCAGCGCGGCATTGTTGCCGAACACCTGCACGCAAACCTGGGTCAGCGCCTCGCACTGCGTCGGATTGACCTTGCCTGGCATGATCGAGGAGCCCGGCTCGTTTTCCGGCAGCGACAGTTCACCGAGGCCCGAGCGCGGGCCGGAGCCGAGGAAGCGGATGTCGTTGGCGATCTTGAACAGGGCGGCGGCGGCGGCGTTGATGGCGCCGTGCGAGAACACCATGGAATCATGCGCGGCCAGCGCCTCGAATTTGTTCGGCGCCGAGGTGAAGGCGATGCCGGTGATCCTGGCGATGTTCTCGGCGACCTTTTCGGCGAAGCCAATCGGCGCGTTCAGCCCGGTGCCGACGGCGGTGCCGCCCTGCGCCAGTTCCTGCAGGCCCGGCAGCGTCAGTTCGATGCGCTTGATCGAGGAGGCGACCTGCGCGGCATAACCGCCGAATTCCTGGCCGAGCGTCAGCGGCGTTGCATCCTGCGTGTGGGTGCGGCCGATCTTGACGATGTGGTCGAAGGCCTTCGCCTTGGCATCGAGCGCGGCATGGAGATGCTTCAGTGCCGGCAAAAGGTCGTGCACGATGCGCTCGGCGCAGGCGATGTGCATGGCCGTCGGATAGGTGTCGTTCGAAGACTGGCTCATATTGACGTGGTCGTTCGGATGCACCGGCTTCTTGGAGCCCATGACACCGCCGAGCATTTCGATCGCCCGGTTGGAGATCACTTCGTTGGCGTTCATATTGGATTGCGTGCCCGAACCGGTCTGCCACACCACCAGCGGGAAATGTTCGTTCAGCTTGCCGTCGATGACTTCCTGGGCGGCCTCGACGATGACCTTGCCGAGCGCCGGGTCGAGGCGGCCGAGCGCCATATTGGTTTCCGCCGCCGCGCGCTTGACGATGCCGAGCGCCCGCACCACCGAAAGCGGCTGCTTTTCCCAGCCGATCTTGAAATTGCCCAGCGAACGCTGCGCCTGCGCACCCCAATAGCGATCGGCGGCAACCTCGATCGGGCCGAACGTATCGGTTTCGGTTCTGGTCTTCTGCGCGCTCACTGCTTCTCTCCGGTTTGCTGAGATGGCAAGGGCGTATCGCGTTGCACAATGGGCTTCAAGCGAAGAATGCGCGGTGCGGCAAACCAAATCGGTTGAAGCCGCAAGGGGCGTCGAAGCCCTATTCCGGGCGCCCGCCGCATGCGTCAGCGCAGAAGCGACCGAGACGTAGGCGTCAGCCGCAAATGCTCTGCCGGCTTCGTTTCGTATGGTTGAACAGAGCCAAGGAAATCCCGCCATGACGGCGCGGCTGCTGCGCGCGCGTGGGCGTCGATGCTCTCGAAGCGGCTGAGATGCACGAAGACGGTTTCGCCGATGCGCACCGGCAGGCGCGGGAAACTGTTCTCGGCCGGCTCGATGACAAAAGCGGCGAGGGGCGTTGCACCCTGTTCCGCGAGGAGGGATGCGGCCTCATTCCTGAAGCGCGCAACGAACGCGGCTACGCTTTCAGGGTTCAAATAATGAATCGTCGCCGCAACGAGCGGGGATATCTCGTTGTTTCTGTTCGATTTCAACGAAGTCTCAAGCGGATACAACGCTGCTCGTTCGCAGAAGGCCGGGGCGAAACCGGCGCCCGGCCAGGCCGGCCGCAGCAGCAGCACATTGTCGGAATCGATCATTGTCGCATTGGCGGCATCGCGGTGCGCCGCCCACACCGGGCCGTCATAGAAAGCGGCCAGCGCCTGTCTGCGCCTGTCCATCGACGCGAAACCGCGCAGCCACACGAACATGTCCGGACGGTCGAGATCACGGAACTGGCCGATGACGGTCATGCCGGCCGCGTCCTGCGGCTCGACGAAATTGCCGTCGAAAATATCGATCAGCGTTTCGCGCTGGCCGGGCACCAGCGTGTACTGCCGCAACTCGATGACAGGCAGAAGGTCGGCCGGTACGGCGCTGGTCGCTGAATGGCTGGTGTTCACGATATTCCTCCGGAATTGCAAAACAGGGCGGTTGCCCTGTTTGATAAACAAACCGGTTGCCCTGTTTTGTCAACATGGTAGTTTCCTCGCGAGGATGCCTGCTGACATTCGGCCTGAGATGGCCGCCAATGCGTCCCTGGGCCTCGACCGATTCTCGAAAGCAACGCCGACGATGCCGACAGCCCGCCAGAAACGCACCAATGACCCGGAAGGCATGCGCCGGCGCATGCTCGACATGGCCGAGGAATCCTTCCAGGCGCGCGGTTTCCACGCCACCAGCCTTGGCGACGTGATGGCAGCGGCAGGCGTGACCGGCGGTGCGCTGCACCATCATTTCCCGACCAAGAAGGCGCTTGCGCTGGCGGTGATCGAGGAGCGTGTCGCCGCGGCCGTGCGGGTCACCTGGATCGAGCCGGTCGGTTCCGCCGTCTCCGCGCGCTCGGGTGTGCAGCAGGTCTTCGTGGCAATCGCGGATGAGCTGGAACGCCAGGGTTTCGTGCGCGGTTGCCCGCTGAACAATCTCGCCCACGAATTGTCATTGGCCGATCCGGATTTCCGCGCCGCGCTGGCAACGGTGTTTGACGACTGGCGCAAGGCGATCGCCGACAAGGTTCGCGCCGATCAGCGGGCGGGCTTGGAGAGTGGGACAGACCCGGAGCGTTTCGCGGCGGCTGCGGTGGCGCTTTACTCCGGCGCCATGTCCATGGCCAAAACGGCGCAGGATTCCAGCCTGTTGCGGCTCTGCGCCAAGGAACTGGACGAGGCCGGCGGTGGTATGCAGAAGTAAGCCGGCATGACCAAGATTTTCACTTCCAAACTTTCCCGCCGTCGCCTGCTCTCCGGCATGGCAATGGCTGCCGCCGGCGCGACCCTGCCTCGACCTGCTTTCGCCCAGGCCGCCAAGGCGCCGCCCGTCGATGCCACCTTCCTGTTCATTGCCGATATCCATGCCTGCCGCATGGCCTCGGGCCTCAGCCCGAATTGCCAGGCGGAGGGCAAGACCGACATGGCATTGTTGCGTCACGTCACCGCGCTGAACGGCATAACCGACAAGGTCTGGCCAGCCGAGATCAATGGTGCCGCCACCGGCCTGCGCTCGGCCGGCAAACCGGTCGGCGCGCCGCTCGGCATCGTCGCCGGCGGCGACATCACCGACGATGGTGGCGGCCAGACGACATCGCCCAGCGAAGGCACGCAGCTTCTCCAGTTCAGCCAGCGCTACCAGCAGGGGCTCGGGCCGGACCGGGTGCATTTTCCCGTCTATGTCGGCCTCGGCAATCACGATCTCGACCAGAGCGGTCCGCCGCCCCATGCCGACTGGTACCGGCGCGAGATGCGCGACTACGTCGAACTCAACCATCGCGCCGGCGTCTTCTTCAAACCGCTTGTTCCGGCGAATGACTACGACGTCGATTCCGACTGCTATTCGTGGGATTGGGGTGGGCTGCATCTCGTCCAGACGCACCGTTTCGCCGGCGATGCCGCCTTTGGCGCCGACGGCAGCCTGGAATGGCTGAAACAAAACCTTGCCGCCAATGCTGCCGACGGCCGGCCAGTGGTCCTGTTCCAGCACTATGGCTGGGACAGCTTCTCGCTGGAACGCTGGGACCCGGCCAGATCCATCTTCGACGACGAAGGCGCCGGCGCGCCGCACTGGTGGAGCGACACCGAGCGGCAGGCGCTGCTTGCCGTGCTCAAGGGCTACAACGTCGTCGGCGTCTTCCACGGCCATCAGCACGAGACGCCGATGATCTATCATCGCGACGGGCTCGATATCATCAAGCCGAAGGCCGCCTTCATGGGCGGTTTCGCGCTGGTGCGGGTGATGGACGACGCCATGGACGTGGTGTTGGGCGAGGCTTCAGGTGACAATGGCGAAGTCGTCTTCACCAACGCGCTGGCGCGCGACTGGAAAAGCTGAGCGCGGACCTGTCAGGACAGCGGCCGGGCCTTACATTGCGTTTGGGTTGGGCAGGCGAGTTTCAGGAGAACACGACATGACGACTTCCGTTTCCCGTCCTCTCGCCGGCAAGGTGGCACTCGTCACCGGGGCGTCATCCGGCATCGGCGAGGCGACAGCCTATGCATTGGCCGAGGCCGGCGCGGAAGTGGCTGTCGTCGCCCGCCGCGCCGACAGGCTGCAGGCATTGGCGGCGCGCATCGAAAAAGCCGGCGGCAAGGTGTTTGTCATCGAGGCCGACGTCGCCCGGCCGGACGGTTCGCTGGGCCTGATCAACGAGGTGCTGGCACGCGGCAAGCGGCTGGACATTCTCGTCAACAATGCAGGCGTGATGCTTTTGTCGCCGGTTGCCGAAGCGCGCTCGGAAGACTGGCGGCAGATGGTCGAGGTCAATCTGGTGGCGCTGATGGAACTGACGCGGGCAGCGCTGCCGCATCTCAAGGCCAGCAAGGGCCATATCGTCAACGTCTCCTCGGTCGCGGGCCGGGTCGCAAATCCGGGTTCCGCCGGTTATGCGGCAACCAAATTCGGCGTCGTCGGTTTTTCCGAGGCGCTGCGGCGCGAAGTCTATGCCGACAGGATCAGGGTGACGGTGATCGAGCCCGGCATGGTCGAAACCGAGCTCGGCGACCACATCACCAATCCCGGCATGAAGGCTGGTCTCGAACAGCGCCGGGCGGCGATGGAGCCGATGCAGTCGGAGGATATCGCCGCCGCCGTGCTCTATGCGGTGACACAGCACCCGCGCGTCAACGTCAACGAGATCCTGATCCGGCCGACCGACCAGGAACGCTGATCTTTTCCTCAGCCGGCTTGCCATCCCCGCAAACCTTACCGATCCGTATGATGACGGACAGGTGGCGGTGAGTTGCCGTTGCTACTGATCCCGCGACGGTGGGCGAATGAACGCCTTGCCGCAGATGGCCAGGCCGGCCTTCGCCGGCCTCAGAAACGGGGTCTACCTGATGAAGAAGCTCGTCTTGATCGCCGCGCTTGGCGCGGCAGCGGTCGCCAGCGCCCAGTTCGCCGCTCGCGCCGCCGAAACGCCATGCGAGGACAGCCTGAAGGCGCTGCGCGCCGCCGAAGCTGCAACCAAGGTCAAGGCCGATGTGAAGCCGAAGCTGGACGAGCTGGAGACCAAGGGCATCGAACGCTGTAAGGCCGACGATGACAAGCGCGCCAACGACTTCTTCGGTCAGGCGATGAAGCTGCTCGGCAAGTAGCCGCCAGCGGCGGCGAATATCCCCACAGGCTCAGGCACAAGGATGCAGGCCATGCTTGCACTGCAGGACAGGACCAATTCGCAACAAGTCAATCGGGTTCCGGACGTCACCGTCGAGTTCTGGCTGATCAAGCTGATGGCGGTGACGATGGGAGAAACGGCGGCCGATTATCTGGCCATCAATCTCGGGCTTGGGCTCAGCGCCACCTCGGCCATCATGACCGCGGTGCTGGCCGTGGCCCTGTTCCTGCAGTTCGCGCAGAAGCGCTACGTGCCTTGGGCCTATTGGCTGGCCGTCGTCATGATCAGCGTGGTCGGCACGCTGGTCTCCGACAATCTGGTCGACAATTTCGGTGTCCGGCTGGAAACCACGACCATCCTGTTCAGCGTCTTGCTGGCCGCCACCTTCGCCGTCTGGCAGGCCAGCGAGCGTACCTTGTCGATCCACACCATCTTCACCACCAGGCGCGAGATCTTCTACTGGCTGGCGATCCTGTTCACCTTCGCGCTCGGCACCTCGGCCGGCGATCTGGTCGCCGAGAGCTTCCAGCTCGGCTATCTGACCACGGGCTTGCTGTTCGGTGCCGTCATCGCGGCGGTGGCCTTCGCCTATTACAAGCTGAAGCTGAACGGCATCCTGGCATTCTGGCTGGCCTACATCTTCACGCGGCCGCTCGGCGCCTCCTTCGGTGATCTGCTGTCGCAGCCCACCGACTATGGCGGGCTGGGTTTCGGCACCACCGTGACCAGCTTCCTGTTCCTGGCCGCGATCGTCGCCATCGTCGTCTACATGACGCTGATGAAGAGGGGCGATGACGCGCTGGCGGCGACCGAAGCCGACTAGTATCCGGCATAGGACAGCAAGGGCGCCTTCTCGGTGCCCTTGCTTTGCCATGTCTTGCTCTAGAATAATGTGGTAGCCGGCCACGGCACCGCAATCGCGCGAAGCGCAACGAGGGCCGGCGCCGCAGGCTGGTGAACTCGAACCGGATTGGACTTGATGCGCATCCTGGTCCTGGAGGACGATAAGAAGACGGCGGCTTTCGTGGTCAAGGGGTTGACCGAGGCCGGCCATGTCTGCGACCAGCTTGCCGATGGGCGCGACGCGCTGTTCCAGGCCACGCGCGAAGCCTATGACGTCTTCGTTGTCGACCGTATGACACCCGGCCTCGACGGGCTCTCCGTGGTGAAATCGCTGCGTGTCGCCGGCGTGATGACGCCGGTCATCTTCCTCACCTCCGTCGGCGGTGTCGACGACCGTGTCGAAGGCCTGGAAGCCGGCGCGGACGACTATCTGGTCAAGCCGTTTGCCTTTTCCGAACTGATGGCGCGGCTGAACGCGCTGGGGCGTCGTCCACCAGTGCAGGAACAGAAAACCCTGCTCAAGGTGGCCGACCTGGAGATGGACCTGATCAAGCGTCAGGTGGTGCGACAGGGCCAGTCGATCGAATTACAGCCGCGCGAATTCCGCCTGCTGGAAGTGCTGATGCGCAGCGAGGGAAGGGTGATCACCCGTACCATGCTTCTGGAGCGCGTCTGGGATTTCCACTTCGATCCCAAGACCAGCGTGGTCGAGACCCATGTCAGCCGCCTGCGCGCCAAGATCGATAGGCCGTTTGCGGTCCCGCTGCTGCATACCGTGCGCAACACCGGCTACAGCCTTTATGCGCCGCGTTGAAAACCTGCTGCGCTCGACGCCGTTCAGGCTGGCGCTGTCTTTCGCGGGGCTCGTCATTCTTGCCTTTTTGCTGTCGGGCGGCATCGTCTACCAGACGATGAGCGCGAACCTGAATAGGCGCCTCGACGAAGCCGTCAGGCAGACCTATTCGACCATTGCCGCGACCTATGGGGAAAGCGATGTCGAGGACCTGATCACGGCGGTGAATGCCCATGCCGGCCGCAATTCAGGCAACGACCAGCTGATCTCGCTGACCGGCGCGCAGGGTGAGAGTCTCGCCGGCAATCTTTCGGCGGTCGACCTGCCGACTGGTTTCTCCACCGTGCCGGAGGGCACGCCGGGCTTTCCCGACACGGCACCCTACCGCGCCTATTCCGCCAGGGTCGGTTCCACCAATCTGACGGTCGCCCAAAGCTATTCCGAGACCGAGGAACTGGAACACCTGCTGCTGGCAAGTTTCGCCTGGGCAGCCGTCATCGTCGCCGGTCTGGCGGTTGCCGGTGGCGCCTTCCTGGCATCGCGCGTCCAGCGGCGGCTGGACGTGATCGGCGAGACCATGGTGGCCGTTTCGCAGGGCAAGCTCGAGGCGCGTATTCCGCAGCTTGGCCGCGACGACGACATCGACGCGGTTTCCAATCGCATCAACGCGGCACTCGATCAGCTTTCCTCGTTGGTCGAAGGCATGAAGCAGGTGAGCAGCGACATCGCCCATGATTTGAAGACGCCGCTCAACCGTCTGCACATGATCCTGGACGGTGCAGCGGAGAAGGCGGGGTTACGTGAGGACGTTTCGGCCGATCTGGCCGAGGCGAGGGCCGAAAGCAGCCAGATCAACGAGACCTTCGACGCGCTGCTGCGCATCGCGCAGATCGAGGCAGGAGCGCGCAAGGCGCGTTTCGTGCGGCTGGATCTTGCCGAGATCGTCGCCTCGATCGCCGAGATTTACGCCGATGTGGCGGAGGATGACGGCAAGATGCTCGTTTTGACGGGCACCGACAGCACGGGCTGGGTCACCGGCGACAGGGAGCTGTTGACGCAGCTTTTCGCCAATCTGGTCGAAAACGCCATTCGGCACACGCCGCCCGGCACCCGCATCGAGGTTTCGCTGTCCGGCCAGGCCGGCGGAAAGCTCGCGGCGACGGTCGTCGACGATGGCCCCGGCATCCCGCCGCATGAGCATGACAAGGTGTTCCAGCGTCTCTACCGCTTGGACAAAAGCCGCTCGACCCCGGGGACCGGGGTCGGGCTCAGTCTGGTCAAGGCTATCGCCGATCTGCACGGTGCGTCCGTTTCCATGCAGGAACGCAATCCCGGTCTCGCCGCGGTGGTGACGTTCCCCGGCTGATCGCCATCAGCGCTTCCACGTGCGATTTTCGCGCTTCAACAGGCCTCGCGTCGGTAATCGTCGAGAACGGTTTCGATGATGCGTGCCGAGATCGCGATCTCCTCGGCGCTGCGCGCGATCTGGCCTGAAACGGTGATCATCGCCTTCCACAGCGCCCAGGCGCGACCGCGTGCCCAGGTGCCGGCGTCGAGGGGCAGGGCGGTGCGGAAGGCACGCCTGCTGTCGCGGTCAAATTGCGACCAGGCGATCGCCAGGTCGCAGGCCGGATCGCCGACAGTCGAACTGCCGAAGTCGATAACGGCCGCGAGCTTGCCGTCCTTGACCAGCAAATTGCCCCAGGCGATGTCGCCATGCACCCAGACGGGCGGGTGCTGCCATTGCGTCGACAGCGCTTCGTCCCACACGGCGCGCGCGGTTTTTGTGTCGATCCTGCCGTCGAGCAGGCGAATTGCCTCGCGGGTCTGGTCGTCATAGACGGCGAGCGCACCGCCTCGGAAAAAGTTCTGCGGCCCGGCAGGCGGGCCGCCGGTGGCATCGGCGCGGTGCAGAGCGCCGAGGAAACCGGCCAGGTCGACCGCGAATTCGGCGGGATCGCCGATGCGCCCGTCCGTCGCGGTCTCGCCCTCCAACCAGCCATAGATGGACCAGTGCCAGGGATAACCTTCGCCAGGCCTGCCTTCGGCCAACGGCACCGGGATCGGCAGGGGCAGTTGCGGCGCTAGTCTCGGCAGCCAGTGCTGTTCGTTGGTGACCTGCGCGGCATAACCCGCCGCACTCGGCAGCCTGGCGCTCATCGCCTCTCCGAGCAGGAAGGTGCGGTTGTCCCAGCCACCGGGTTCGACCTTGCGGATCGGCAGATGCGCCCACTGCGGAAACTGCGTGTCGATCAGCCGCCGCACCAGCGCCGTGTCGATCTCGACCGTGATTTCAGCTTTGTTCGACATGCATTTTCCCGGGCGCCTGCCGCGCTTTGGAAATGAAGAAAGGGCGGCATTTCTGCCGCCCTTTCCCATACGTTGCCTGAGATGTGAAGCCGTAGAGGGATTTCGTTAAAAATCTATCCAACGGCAGGCCTCACCGCCGCGCCAGAGTCAATTTTTTCAACCTGGCCCGTTCGCCAAGGCATCCTAAGCCTCTCAGCCGCAGAATACGAAAAAAGGGCGGCATCGCTGCCGCCCTTTTCCCAAACAGTTCAGCCGGTTGGCCGGACTTCTTAGAAGTCCATGCCGCCACTCAAGCCCGCTTGCGGGCTTGAGCATCATAAGCTCATGGGCGAGCTTTATGGACTTCTTAGAAGTCCATGCCGCCCATGCCGCCCATGCCGCCGCCAGGCATACCGCCCGGCATGCCGCCGGCGGTGTCCTTCTTCGGGGCTTCGGCGATCATGGCCTCGGTGGTGACCAGCAGGCCGGCAACCGAAGCAGCGTCCTGGAGAGCCGTGCGCACGACCTTGACCGGGTCGACGATACCCATGGCGATCATGTCGCCATATTCGCCGGTCTGGGCGTTGTAGCCGTAGGTCGCGCCCTTGTTGTCGAGGATCTTGCCCGCGACGATCGAGGCTTCAGCACCTGCGTTCGAGGCGATCTGGCGGGCCGGAGCCTGCAGAGCGCGACGGACGATGGCGATGCCGGCGGCCTGGTCGGCGTTGACGCCGGCAGCCTTGATCGCCTGGGTGGCGCGCAGCAGGGCAACGCCGCCGCCAGCCACGATGCCTTCTTCGACGGCAGCGCGGGTTGCGTTCAGCGCGTCGTCAACGCGGTCCTTCTTTTCCTTGACTTCGATCTCGGTCGCACCGCCGACGCGGATGACGGCAACGCCGCCAGCCAGCTTCGCCAGACGCTCCTGGAGCTTCTCGCGGTCGTAGTCCGAAGTGGTCTCTTCGATCTGCTGCTTGATCTGGGCAACGCGGCCCTGGATCTCGGCCTTCTTGCCGGCGCCGTCGACGATGGTGGTGTTTTCCTTCTCGATGCGGACCTTCTTGGCCCGGCCGAGCATGGCCAGCGTCACGCTTTCTAGCTTGATGCCGAGGTCTTCCGAGATGACCTGGCCACCGGTGAGGATGGCGATGTCTTCCAGCATGGCCTTGCGGCGGTCGCCGAAGCCCGGAGCCTTGACGGCGGCGATCTTCAGGCCACCACGCAGCTTGTTGACGACCAGCGTGGCCAGAGCCTCGCCTTCGACGTCTTCCGAGATGATGAGGAGCGGCTTGGAGGTCTGCACGACGGCCTCGAGGACCGGCAGCATCGCCTGCAGGTTGGACAGCTTCTTCTCGTGCAGGAGGATGTAGGCATCCTCGAGCTCGGCGATCATCTTGTCCGGGTTGGTGATGAAGTAGGGCGACAGGTAGCCGCGGTCGAACTGCATGCCTTCGACGACTTCCAGCTCGGTCTCGGCGGTCTTGGCTTCTTCAACCGTGATGACGCCTTCGTTGCCGACCTTCTGCATCGCTTCCGCGATCATCTTGCCGACCGACTCGTCGCCATTGGCCGAGATGGTGCCAACCTGGGCGACTTCGTCCGACGACTTGATCTTCTTGGCGGCCTTGCCGAGATGAGCGACGACTTCAGCAACGGCCAGATCGATGCCGCGCTTCAGATCCATCGGGTTCATGCCGGCGGCAACCGACTTGTGGCCTTCCTGGACGATCGCCTGGGCGAGAACCGTCGCGGTCGTGGTGCCGTCGCCGGCGATGTCGTTGGTCTTCGAAGCAACTTCGCGGACCAGCTGCGCGCCCATGTTCTCGAACTTGTCTTCCAGTTCGATTTCCTTGGCGACGGTGACGCCGTCCTTGGTGATGCGCGGGGCGCCGAACGACTTGTCGATGACGACGTTACGGCCCTTCGGGCCCAGCGTCACCTTCACCGCGTCGGCGAGGATGTTGACGCCGCGCAGCATGCGCTCGCGGGCATCACGGGAGAATTTTACGTCTTTAGCAGCCATTTTTTACTCCTGGGCGTTGCGCCCGAAATCAAGATTGGATGGTGCGGATGAGCCGGCCGATCAGCCGATGATGCCCATGATGTCGGATTCCTTCATGATCAGAAGGTCTTCGCCATTGAGCTTCACTTCGGTGCCCGACCACTTACCGAACAGGACGCGGTCGCCAGACTTGACATCCAGCGGGACCAGCTTGCCAGCCTCGTCGCGGGCGCCGGAGCCGACGGCGATGACTTCGCCTTCCTGCGGCTTTTCCTTGGCGGTGTCGGGGATGATGATCCCGCCAGCCGTCTTTTCTTCGGATTCAACCCGGCGAACGACCACGCGGTCATGAAGCGGGCGGAACTTCGACTTTGCCATTTGATTTCCTCGGTGCGAAAGGTGAGAAAGAATTTCCTCCGTCCGGTCTAGCCGGACCTTCGGTTAGCACTCGCCTTGAGTGAGTGCTAACGTGGCGCTGAAATAATCCTGCCCCAGGGGAGAGTCAAGAAGCGGCGCGGCATCTGGCCGCACGAAATCCGCGTTTCGCTGCCGAGGCCGGCGTTGGATCGATAATCTCCTGCATCCGGCCGCCGCCGCGAATGATTGCTCAGGCGTAGGGCGTGCCGGCCATCGCCGCCTTCAGGCCGGCGGCTCCCTTGTCGACAACGGTGAGGAAGGCGGCTTTCGCTTCCTCCGTGTCTTGCCTTAGTCGAAAGGTGCGGTGGGCTTCGAGGAAAGCCACGGTCCACGTCGCCAGGAGCAGGGCGGCTGCCAGGCGGGCACCGGCATCGGTCGCCTCCTGTCCGGTACATTCGGACAGCGCCGCCGCCACGACATGTTCGAGCTCGTCGCGGATCGCCCTGGCCCGCGCCTTGAGGGTTTCGCTGCCTTCGACCGTCTCTATGAAGCGCTGGCTCCTGGCGGAAAACTCCACATATGGAGCCCCGTCGGCGATCAGCTGGTGCGCGAGCCGGCGCAGCGTCTCGATCGGCGAAACACCCGGATCGCGCTGTCGCAAGGCTTCGCGGACGGTCTCGCGGCCCTCTTCGTCGCGATCGAAGAACATGTCTTCCTTGCGCGGGAAGTGGTTGAACACAGTCATCCGCCCGACATCGGCCGCCGCCGCGATCTCGTCCACTGTCACATTGTCAAAGCCCCGTTCCCAAAAGAGACGGTCGGCAACGAGCGAGATGGCGCGTCGCGTGGCGAGGCGCTTGCGGGATCGAAGGTCGGTTGGGGTTGACATGAAACTCCAGTCGGCATAATTGAAAGTATACTGAGTACATATTTATATCCAGTATATGAAACGCCGACTTGGCTGGCAAGTCGCTATTGCGGCGGTTGGCCCGCCGGACCCGTGGCCGTCATCCCAAACCCTCACAGCCTCCAGCACGCGGGACCCGTCGGTCCGCTCCCCTGAGACCAGTCATGAACAGATCCCTTACCGTTATCTTTGCCGCGATCGTCCTCGACGCCATCGGCATAGGCCTCATCTTCCCCATTCTACCGCGCCTTCTCGAGGAGGTGACGCACAGCCAGGACATCGCACCCTATATCGGCATCATGACCGCGCTCTATGCGCTCATGCAGTTCATCTTCGCGCCGGTGCTCGGCGCTCTGAGCGACACGCTGGGCCGGCGCCCCGTGCTGCTCATGTCGCTCGGCGGTGCGGCAATAGACTATCTCATCATGGCCTTCGCGCCGCATCTCTGGATGTTGCTTTTGGGCCGCGCCATCGCCGGCCTGACCAGCGCCAATGTCTCCGTGGCCATGGCCTACATCACCGATATTTCGCCGGAGGACGAGCGAGCCCGCCGCTTCGGCCTGTTCAACGCCATGTTCGGCATCGGCTTCATCGTCGGGCCGGTTCTCGGCGGTTTGCTTGGCGACCATTGGCTGCGACTGCCGTTCATCGCCGCCGCCGTGCTGAACGCCTGCAATCTTCTGCTGGCACTGTTCGTTCTGCCGGAGTCGCGCACGCCGACCCGTGCCAGGATCGATCTCGCCGCGCTCAACCCGCTCAAGCCGCTACGCGGCGTCTTCGCGATGACCGGGCTTGCGCCCATCGTCGCGGTGTTTTTCATCCTGAGCGCGACGGGAGAAGCCTACGGCACCTGCTGGGCGCTGTGGGGGAGCGATACGTTCGGCTGGAACGGCCTCTGGATCGGCCTGTCGCTGGGCGCATTCGGTATCTGCCAGACGTTGGCGCAGGCATTCTTGCCCGGCCCGGCAACCAGACTGCTCGGCGAGCGCTGGGCCGTCGTCGTCGGCATCGCCTGCACGTGCATCGCCCTTGTTGCCATGGCCTTCGCGGGACAGGGCTGGATCGTGTTCGCCATCATGCCGGTCTTCGCCCTCGGCGGCATCGGCGCGCCGGCGTTTCAGGCACTGGCCACCCGGCAGGTCGACCCGGCGAGCCAGGGCCAATTGCAAGGCGTGCTGGCCTCGGCCGTCAGCCTGGGCTCCGTCATCAGCCCGCTGGCATTCTCCACGCTCTATTTCGCGGTCCAGAAGACCTGGCCCGGGGCCATCTGGCTGTCGGCGGTCGTCATCTATGCAATCGCGGTCCCGCTGGTTTTTCTTGGCACCCGTTCAGCTTGTCCGGTGCAGCCCGCGCACGCATAGCTTTCGGAGGAAGACGCAAACCGGTGGCCGGTCGCGCGGAGGCAACTGTGTTTCGCCAGCCGAACCTAGTCGAAAAACCCGCGCAACTGGCAGTGGATGATCGATTTGTAGTCGTCGAGCATGCGTTGTCCCTCGGCCTTGTCCTGCGTCAGCGCCAGCCGCACCACACCGCCGGCGAGTTGGAAGAACAGGAACACCATGCGCCGGAACTCGTCCTGCCGTTCGGGTTTCAACAGCCGGATGATCTGATCGCAGAAAACGCTGGCCTGGTGATGCGTCTCGGCGATGTCGAGGTTCTTCAGCGCCTTGTCGGCCTGGATGGCGTTCTGCAGGTCCTGGATGGCGGGATCGCCGGCGACGCGCTCGAAATAGTCGTCGAGCATGCGGTCGGAAGCCGCGATCATGCTCTCCAGCCCATCGATGCCGGCGACGATCTCCTGTTGCCGCGCCCGCGTCACCTCCGAGAAGCGCTCGTAGAGCGTGGCCAGGATCGCCGACTTGTTGGGGAAGTAGTGGTAGACCGTGGCGATCGGCCCGCCGGCCAGCGCGCCGACCTCTTTCATGGTGACGGCGTCGATGCCCTTTTCGCCGATCAGCCGCATGGCGGTCGCCAGGATCGCGTCGATGCGCTCGCGGCTGCGCTCCTGCTTGGGGCGTCGCCTGAGCTGAGAACCGGTCTCTGCACGCTTGGCCTGTTTCATATGCCGGCTGTCCACATCCTGCTTGGCGAATTCGCATTGACAACAAAGATGATAAAGTATCAGTTTTCAAGATACTGATTGATTATCAGCTTTTGACGCATCCGCCTGAAAGCACGATGCGCGACGACAGAATGAGGCAACGGACGTTGGGAGGCGCCTGTGGACTCGAAGAATTCCGCGCATTCGCAAGGGGACTGGCTGGTCGGCAATCCAACGCGCGGGCAGCTTGCCGCGGCGCTCTGGATCGGTTCCGTCGGCCTGCTCATCCTCGGCCTGCAGCCGGTGCTGCTCGGTGCTCTTTTCACGCAAGGCCATGTCACCGGCGATGAACTGGCGCTGGTCGCCACCGCCGAGCTGATCACCATCGGCCTCGGCTCGGCCACGGTGGCAATGGCGCTTTCGGCGCGCAACATGCGCTGGAAAAGTGCGGTCCTTCTGCTGCTTTTGGCGCTGGCCAATCTGTGGACCGCCTATGCGGCGGGCGCCAACATGCTGATCGCCGCCCGCGCTGTCGCCGGCTTCGCCGAGGGTGGCCTTGTCGCCGTCGCAACCGAATTGATCGCGCGATCGCGCCGCGCCGAGCGCATCGGCGGCTATTTCGTCTCGCTGCAGACGCTGGCGCAATGCGTTCTGGCGCTGCTGCTCGCACTCGTCGTCATTCCCGCCTATGGCGCCGGCGGCGGTTTCGTCACGCTGGCGGTCGTTTGCCTGCTTTCGCTCGCCGTCGCCCGCAACGTGGCGGACGACTATGCGGACCTGCCCAAGGAAGAGCATTTTGCCAATGTGCTGACGCCCGGCGCGATCACCGCGCTGCTGTCGATCTTCTGTTACTTCATGTTCTTCGGTTCGGTCTGGGCGTTTCTCGAGCCGCTCGGCGCGCAATATGGCATCGACGGCCGCACGGTCGGACTGATCGTTTCGGCGAGCCTCGCCGCTCAGATCCTTGGCGCCATGACGGCCACCGTGTTCGAGGCGCGCATCGACTATCGCCTCGCCATAACCGGTGTCGGCATCGTTGCCGTGATCGCCTGCCTGGTGCTGGCCGGCGGGCCGGCACTCACCACTTTCTGGATCGCCGCTCTGGCGATGGGCTTCATCCTGCTCTTCGTCGTTCCCTACCAGATCAGGCTGGCGATCACCGCGGACGAGACACGCACGACTGCGCTCCTGGTGCCGGCAGCGCAATTGTTCGGCCTGGCGTTCGGGCCGGTCGCCGCCTCGCTGCTGATCAGGGAAGGGGATTTCCGCGGCGTGCCGCAATTCGCCGCCGCCAGCGTCGTCGCTTCGGTGGCGCTGCTTGGCCTGTTCGTCGCCCTGTCGCGCCGCCGCGTCGTCGCCTGAAACCGGGGGCCATCATGACCAACAGTTGGACGAACTGGTCGGGCTTTGTCGCGGCCTCGCCGCAGCAGATTTTGAGCCCAGACAATCTCGGTGGCATCGTCGAGGCGGTGAAGACGGCGCTCGGGCCGCTGCGTGTCGTCGGGGCAGGGCATTCCTTCACGCCGCTGGCCGCAACCGACGGCACCTTGCTGTCGCTGGAGAAGTTCGAAGGGCTGGTCTCGCACGATCCCGCCGCCAGCCTGGCGCGCATCCGCGCCGGCACCCGGCTTGGCCCGTTGATGAAGCTGTTGCAGGAGATCGGCCAGGGCCTGCCCAATATGGGCGACATCGACCGGCAGGCGATTGGCGGCGCGCTCGGCACCGCCACGCATGGTTCGGGCCGCACGCTCGGTGCCTATCACACCCAGCTTGAAGCGATGCAGTTCGTCGACGGGCAGGGCGCGGTGCGCGAACTGACGCTGGCGAAGGATCGCGACCTGATCCACGCCACCGGTGTGGCTTTGGGCGCCTTCGGCATCTTGACCGAGGTGACGCTGAAGAACGTCGCCACTTATCGCCTGCACCGGCGCAAATGGGTGCTGCCGATCAAGGATATGTTGGCGCAGTTCCAGCCGATGATGGGCGCGCACCGTTCGGCCGAATTCTACTATGTCCCGTTCTCCGGCCATGCGCAGTTCATCGCCAGCGACCTGTCCGACAAACCGGTCAGCCCAAGGCCGCCGGAGGAGGATGAGGAGGGGCTGGCGACACTGCGCAAGCTGCGCACGGTGCTCGCCTGGGCGCCATGGCTGCGCGGCCTCATCATCCGCTCGGTGATGGCCAGGCTGCCGGCCGAGGACTACGTGCAGGATTGGCTGAACGTCTACGCCAGCGACCGCCGCACTCGTTTCAACGAGATGGAATATCATCTGCCCTTCGAGGAGGGGCCGAAGGCGCTGGCCGAGATCATCGAGCTGACCGAAAAGCGCTTTCCGGAAGTCTATTTTCCGATGGAGGTGCGGTCCGTCGCCGCCGACGAGTTCTGGCTCAGCCCCTTCTACAAGCGGCCGACCTGCTCGATCGCCATCCACCACGATGCCGCCAGCAACCCGTTGCCCTTCATGCGCGCGGCCGAGCCGATCTTCCGCAAATATGGCGGGCGGCCGCATTGGGGCAAGATGCACAGCCTGACCGCGAGGGATTTCGCCGCGCTCTATCCGCGTTGGAAGGACGCGATGGAGGTTCGCCGCGACATCGACCCGCAAGGCCGCTTCGTCTCGCCCTATCTGGCGAGCCTGTTCGGGCTAGCGTGATGGAAGCGTATTTTTCGAGCATGACAGCGGCATTGCGCGAGGCCGGGCTTTTCAAGCCCTGCCTGGTGCTCGACCGCGACCGGCTGGACGCCAACATCGCTCTGACCCGGCAGAGGCTGGCGCCGGGCCTTGCACTGCGGTTGGTCGACAAGTCGCTGGCCTGCCTGCCATTGCTGTCACGCATCGCCAGCGCCCTCGGCGCCGAGCGCTTCATGACCTTTCACCTGCCGATCACCGAGGCGGTGCTGAAGGCTTTCCCGACGGCGGATTTGTTGCTCGGCAAGCCGATGCCGGTGGAGGCGGCACGGCAAGCGCTGTCGCTTCGCGACGATGACTGGAGCCGCGTCTGCTGGCTGGTCGATACCGAAGCACGGCTTGAACAATACATGGCCATGGCGGAAGCGCTGGGCTCAGACCTGCGCATCGCCTTCGAGGTCGATATCGGCCTGCATCGCGGCGGTTTTTCCGAGCCGGCGGCGCTGTCGCGGGCGTTGCAGCGCTTGCGCGCGCATCCCCTGCTCCACTGCGAAGGCATCATGGGTTACGAGGCGCACGCGCCGCATATTCCAAACCTGTTCGGCGGCCCCGAACAGGCGCTAACGAAATCGGTCGCCGCGTTCCAGGCCTTCGTCGCCTGTCTGGCGCCGAACGAGAGGCAGATCCTCAACATCGGCGGCTCCAAGACGGCGCTGCTGCACCGCACTGACACGCTGGCCAACGAGGTGTCGGTCGGCTCCGCCTTCATGCTGCCGACCGATTTCGACACACCTAGCCTTGCCGGCTTCCAGCCAGCCGCCTTCATCGCCACACCGGTTCTGAAAGTGGTCGACGCCGAATTGCCCGGCCCGGCCTTCGTCGGCCGCGCCTTGCAGGCGCTTGGCCGCTTCCCGCGCCGCGGTTGCTACATCTATGGCGGCAAGTGGATGGCAAAGCCGGTGTTTCCCGAGGGCGCTGCCGAAAACGCCATGCTCGGCCTTTCCTCCAACCAGCAGTTCATGGCGCTGCCGGACGGCGCGACGATCCAGCCGGACGATTTTTTCTACCTGCGCCCAACCCAGTCCGAGTTCGTGCTGCAGCAGTTCGGAACCATCGCAGTCTTTTCCGAGGGGCGGGTGATCGAGCACTGGCCGGCGCTGCCGTTGGGCTGATGAACATCCCCGCTCCTTTGCAATAGATCTCGACGCCGAACGTCATCGCTTGATTGTTGTTTCCGACAATCATATATTTGACTGAGTCAACAATATCGTTGGCGCCGTCCTGTGATGCTAGACTCCACCGAGGTTGCCATGCTTGCCCTTTCGAACCCGAGCCAAGACCAGATCGACTGCATGCGGGCCTTCAACCGCTTCTACACGCGCCAGATCGGCCTGCTGGAGGAAGTGCTGCTGAAAAGCCCGTTCTCGCTCACCGAGGCGCGGGTGCTGTTCGATCTTGCGCAGCGAAACGGCCAGACAGCCGCCGAACTCGGCCGCGAGCTTGGTCTCGACGCCGGCTACCTCAGCCGCATGCTGAAGAAATTCGAGGAGCGCGGGCTGGTGCTGCGCGAGGCGCAGGCCGACGACGCCCGGCAATCGGCCATCGCGCTGACCGAGGCCGGTAGGAGCGCCTTCGCCGAATTGGATAGCGCCTCGAACAAGGAAATCGGCGCCTTGCTCGAGCGCCTGCCGCCGGAACGGCGACAGACGCTGGTGACGGCGATGGCGACGATCATGCGCGTGCTGGGCGGCGGCGGCGAACCGAAGGTGCCCTACATATTGCGGCCGCTGCAGACCGGCGACCTCGGCTGGATCACGCGCCGGCAGGGTATGCTCTACGCGCAGGAATATGGCTGGGACGAAACCTACGAGGCGCTTGTCGCCGAAATCCTCGCCGCCTTCGTGAAGTCCTACGATCCGAAGACGGAACGCTCCTGGGTGGCGGAGCGCGACGGCGAGGTGGTCGGCTCGGTCTTCGTGGTGCATCAGTCCGACGAGGTGGCGAAGCTCAGGCTTCTTTACGTCGAGCCGTCGGCACGCGGCCTCGGCATCGGCAAGCGGTTGACCGACGAATGCATCGCCTTTGCCCGGTCCCGCGGCTACAAGACGCTGACCTTATGGACCAACGATATTCTCATCGCGGCGCGGCGCATCTATCAGGCCGCCGGCTTCAAGCTGGTCAAGGAAGAACGCCACACATCCTTCGGCAAGGATCTGGTCGGGCAGACCTGGGAGCTGACGCTGTAGGCGCGTAAGGGCAGGCGCACGGCTTATTGGCACTGAGGGCATGCCTATTGGCACTGAGGGCACGGCGAGACGCCTCTCGTCCGTCATTCCCGACCTCGTCAGCGACCGCAGGGAGCGGAGAGTGTCGGGAATCCATGCCGTGACCGATATGCTGTGAAAACGGTGCAGCTACTGAAAGAACACCGCGCTCTTCGACCTCCTATCGTGGAAGGCTCTATAGTTGAGATGTTCTGGCATGGATTCCCGACACTCTCCGGTCGCTTCACTCCCTCACGAGGTCGGGAATGACGGACCTTAGCTGGCTGCGCCCAAGCCCATCCATCTGGAGTTCGTTGTCAGGGTCGAACCTCCAGGTTCGGCCCTTTTCTCATGCTGCGACCGCATGTTCCCTTGTCAGGACGCTCCCGCGCCAGCGCATGGCTGTCATGCAGATTTGCCAGTTCACGTTTTTCGTGATCGGCTTGAATAGTAAGCATGCTTATTATATGTCATGCTTATGTCTTCGAACACGGAACATACGATCGGCTTCCTGGTCCACACGGTGGGCCGGCTTTTGCGCAAGCGTTTGGAACAGATGGCGATCAACACGCATCTTTCCGCCGCTCAATGGCGGTTGCTGTTCTGGGTGGCCAAGGAAGAAGGCACGACGCAGGCCCGCCTCGCTGAATATCTGGAAATCGAGCCGATCAGCGTTTCCCGCATGCTCGACCGCATGGAGCAGGGCGGCTGGGTCGAACGCCGGGCCGATGCCAATGACCGCCGCGTGCGCGCGCTGTTCCTCACCGAACAGGGCCGCGAAGCCTTCCTCTACGTGAAGAGTTTCGTCGGCACGGTCACCGAAGAGGCATTCGCTGGAATATCGAAGGCCGATCAGCAGACAATCATGCAGGGGCTCGAGAAGGTCATCGAGAACCTCAACACCACCATCACGTCCTCCCAAGACGCTGACAATGGCACTGAAGCCAAGACGTTAGAGAGTGCAGACCAATGAACGCCGTGTCCAAGATCGACGAGAGTGAAGTGACCAAGCTCGAGATCGAGCAGCCCGCGCCGCCGGCGCAGCCGGTGATCGCTGCGCCGCCGATCGAGCCGGCGCCCGTGCCGCAGAAGAAGAAGTCGCGCGGCCTGCGCTTCATCCTGATGGTGTCGGTGCCGCTCGTGCTCGTCGCCGCCGGCGGCTACTACTGGGTGACCGGCGGTCGCTACGAAGAGACCGAAAACGCCAATCTGCAGCAGGCGACGCTGTCGATCGCGGCCAATGTTCCCGGCCGCATCGTTCAGGTGAACGTCGCCGACAATATGGGCGTCAGGAAGGGCGACGTGCTGTTCGCCGTCGATCCCGAGCCGTACCGGATCGCGCTGGCCCAGGCTGATGCTGCGGTTGCCAATGCACGCCTCGGCGTCGAGCAGCTGCGCGCCGCTTACAACCAGGCACAGGCGCAGGCCAGGTCCGCCTCCAGCGAGGTCGACTACGCCCAGTCGCAATATGACCGCGCCGCCGATCTGGTGAAGAAGGGCATCAACCCGCAGTCGACGCTCGACCAGACCCGCAACGATCTGGACAAGGCCAAGCAGCAGCTTTCCGTCGCCCAGCAGGGCATCGACAGTGCCAAGGCCGCGCTGGACGGCAATCCCGACATCGCCACCGACAAGCACCCGACCGTGTTGGCGGCACTCGCCGCCCGCGACAAGGCCGCTTTCGACCTGACCCAGGCGACGGTGCGCGCGCCTGACGACGGCGTCGTCTACAAGGCTGCGTCCTTCAAGGTCGGCCAGTATGTGGGCGTCGGCACGCCGCTGTTTGCGCTGGTCGAGACCGGCGACACCTGGGTCGACGCGAACTTCAAGGAAACCCAGCTCACCCGCTTGAAGCCCGGCCAGAAGGCCGACATCGTGCTCGACACCTATCCGGACAAGACCTTCAAGGCCACCGTGCAGGCAATCGGCGCCGGCACCGGCGCGCAGTTCTCGCTGCTTCCGGCCCAGAACGCCACCGGCAACTGGGTCAAGGTCACGCAGCGCATCCCTGTGCGCCTGCAACTGGACGACAGCGACGCCAAGCTGGCTCTGCGTGCCGGCATGAGTGCCTCCGTCACCGTCGACACCGGCGCATCGCGCGGTTTCGGCAGCCTGTTTGGCCACGCCTTCGCCGGTGAGGCCAAGTAAAGCGGCTTAAGCGAGCCGCACCACAGTTTGACGAGGAGGATCGGTTTGCCGGCGGGCCGGCGCGGCGTGTGATTGTGGTGACGCTTATGCGTCCCGATCCCTCGACCGCCGGCACCACCAAGAGTTTCCGGGCGGCAGGCGCGCGAAAGCAGGCGCTGGCCGTTAAACCCCCAAAATGGCTGGCAATCCCCTGACGAGGTTGCCTTGCCGCCCGGAAAGCCCTTCAGGCGCCGACCGCTCCGGACTGGATCGAAATTGCCATGAGTGCAGATCAAGGTTATCGCGAAGTCCCGAACCGTGGGCTGGCCACCGTGGCGATCATGGCGGCGACGGTGATGCAGGTGCTGGACACCACCATTGCCAATGTCGCGCTGCCGTCGATGTCGGGCGACCTCGGCGCGTCGCCTGACACCATCAACTGGGTGCTGACGTCCTACATCGTCGCGGCCGCCATCGTCACGCCGATGACCGGCTGGCTGTCCGACAAGTTCGGCCGCAAGGAGCTGTTCCTGGGCTCGGTCGTCGGCTTCGTCTTCTTTTCGCTTTTGTGCGGGCTCGCCTGGAGCCTGGAAACGATGGTGCTGTTCCGCCTCATGCAGGGCGTGTTCGGCGCATCGATCGTGCCGCTGTCGCAGCTTTTCCTGATGGACATCAATCCCAAGGAACGCCGGGGTCAGGCCATGGCGATCTGGGGCGCCGGCATCATGGTCGGGCCCGTGGTCGGGCCGACGCTGGGCGGCTGGCTGACCGACAGCTACAACTGGCGCTGGGTGTTCCTGATCAACCTGCCGGTCGGCATCGTCGCCTTCCTCGGCATGGCCGCCTTCCTGCCCAGCATCCCCAAGCGCATCCGCGGCTTCGACTTCTTCGGCTTCGCCATGCTGTCGCTGGGCGTCGGCGCGCTGCAATTGATGCTCGACCGCGGTGCCGATGCCGACTGGTTCTCCTCGACCGAGATCTGGATCGAGACCGGCCTCGCCGTCATCGGCATCTGGGTCTTTGTTGTGCACACCATGTCCGCCGACCGCCCGTTCATCGACGCCAAGATCTTCCTCGACCGCAATTTCGCGGCGGCGCTGGTGTTCATCTTCATCATCGGCGTCATTCTCCTGGCCGGCATGGCGCTGATGCCGCCCATGCTCTCGGCGATCTTCGGCTATCCCACGGTGACGACGGGCATGGTGATGGCGCCGCGCGGTGTCGGCACGATGATCTCGATGCTGGCGGTCGGACGCCTGATGCGCATCGTCGATCCGAGGAAGCTGATCTTCGTCGGCATGCTGCTCACAGCCTATTCGTTCAACATGATGGCCGGTTTCACGCCGCAGATGGATGCCTGGCCGATCGTGTCGTCCGGCATCGTGCAGGGTCTGGGACTAGGGCTGGTCTTCGTGCCGATTTCAACGATGGCCTTCTCGACGCTAAACCCCTCGGGTCTGCCGGATGCGACGGCGCTGTTCACGCTGGTGCGCAACATCGGTTCCTCCATCGGCATCTCGGCCTTTGCGGTGATGCTGACGCAGAACACGCAGATCAACCACTCGGAGCTGTCGGCCTTCATCAACCCGTTCAACCCGAACCTATGGATCGCTAACCCGTCGGCGGCGATGGGCGACCGCACCGCGCTGTCGCAGGTGGACGGTCTCGTCAACATCCAGGCCCAGATGGTTTCTTACGTCTCCGACTTCAAACTGATGATGCTGGTGACGCTCAGCGCCATTCCGCTCATCTTCCTGCTCAAATCGCCGAAGAAGTCTGCAGGCGGCGCGGCCGCGCCGGCGGTGCATATGGATTGAGGCAATCGGCAGTCGGCAGTCGGCAGTCGGAACTTACTGGTGAGAAATTGGCTAGGCATGGTCGAAATCAGCCATTATTTTCCGACTGCCGACTGCCGACTGCCGACTGCCGACTGCCGACTGCCGACTGCCGACTGCCGACTGCCGACTGCCGACTGCCGACTGCCCTACTTCCCCAAAACCAACGCCCAATACCGCCAACCAGGCCGTGACGCATCGCCGACATAGGCGAGGCCGAAGCGCGTGAAACGCGGATCGAGCATGTTGCGGCGATGCGGCGGCGAGTTCATCCACATGTCGAACAGGCGCGTCAGGTCCATGCGGCCTTGGGCGATGTTTTCGGCGGCCGCGCCCTTGATGCCGTTGTCGGAGACGCGCGCGGCGAAATCCTTGCCCCAGCCGGTCGTGTGCTCCATTCGCCCCGCGCTGGCCATATAGCGCGCTTGCTGCAGCGCGGCCTGTTCAAGCTGCGCGTCGGGGCTGAGCGCCGTCAGGCCGGCACCCGAGCGGATGCCGGAAACGATGCCGCTTGCCGCCGCCGAGGAGCCGCCACTTTCGCCGGTCGGGCGCATCGTGCCGCAGCCGGCGAGCAAGGCGAGCGCGCCGAAGCCGCCAAACCTCAGCAGGGCGCGCCGGTCCATCGAGAGGAGCGGGGTGGGCGATCGGGCGGTCGAATCTGAAAGTGTCATCGTCTCTTCCATACCCGCGAAAATGGCTTTTGGCAGGCGTCTCAAGAAACTGTGATGCCGCCCGGACGACAGTCGTGGACGAAGCTGTTATGGTGAGACGTTCAGACAGTGGCAGCCACGGGCGGCCATCAAGGGTTTCGACCCTCGGCGGTGACCGCTCTCCAACCCGACAGGAGGATGGTAATGGCCGGTTTTCATGTCATGGCAGGGGCGCACGGACTTGAGTTGCCGACGGTGCGCCGGATTTCCATTTCAGACCTGTTCGACGCCCTGAAGCGCGGTGCCGAGGATTTTTGGGCGAAACCTTCGCACTACGTCTTCCTCGGGCTGATCTATCCGATCGTCGGGCTGATCCTGACGGAGTGGACGTCGGGCTCCAACGCCATCCAGCTGGTCTACCCGCTGATGACCGGTTTTGCACTCGTCGGCCCCTTTGCAGCCATTGGTCTTTACGAGATGTCGCGGCGGCGCGAGCGCGGCATGGACACGTCCTGGAAGCGTGCGCTCGATGTGCGCCATTCGCCGGCGCTGCCGTCCATCGCCGTCATCGGCATCATGCTGATGGCGTTCTTCCTCTTGTGGCTGTTCACGGCGCAATCGATCTATGCATCGTCCTTTGGCGACCAGCCTCCGGCAGCGCTTGGAACCTTCGTTCGGGACCTGTTCACCACCAACCAGGGCTGGCGGCTCATCCTCCTCGGCAATTTGACCGGTTTTGTCTTTGCGCTGATCGTGCTGGCAACGACCGTCATCGCCTTCCCGCTGCTGCTTGATCGTGACGTCGGCGTGGTGTCGGCGATCGAGACTTCGGTGCGCGCCGTCGCCATGAACCCCGTGCCGATGCTGGCCTGGGGTCTGATCGTGGCGGTGTTACTGGTGATCGGCTCGATCCCGCTGTTTGCCGGCCTTGCCATCGTCATGCCGATCCTCGGCCACGCCACCTGGCACCTCTACCGCAAGGTGGTGGTACCGGAAGGCAAGGCCGACCGGCGGCCGATGTAGGCCTGTCGGGTTACCTTGATCAGCGCTGGCTTTCGGTCGCCATCCGCACGGCCAGCGCCGCCAGCACGGTTCCCATCAGCCAACGCTGGATCAGCATCCATAGCGGTCGCCCGGCCAGGAACACCGCTATGGAACCCGCCGTGACCGCGATGACGGCGTTGACGCTCAGGCTGATGGTGATCTGCGTTACGCCCAGCACCAGAAGCTGCGACAGCACGTGGCCCTTTTCGGGCTCGATGAACTGCGGCAGCAGCGACAGATAGAGCACTGCGACCTTCGGATTGAGCAGATTGGTCATCAACCCCATCATAAACAGCTTGCGCGGCCGGTCGCGCGGCAGCTCCTTCACCTGGAAGGGCGAGCGCCCGCCGGGGCGCAGCGCCTGCCAGGCGAGGTAGAGCAGGTAGAGCGCGCCGCCGAACCGCAGCACGTCATAGGCATAGGGCACGGCAAGCAGCAGCGCCGTGATGCCGAAGGCCGCGCACAGCACATAGAACAGGAAGCCGACGGCAACGCCGCCGAGCGAGATCAGCCCGGCTTTCGGTCCTTGCGAGAGCGAGCGCGAGATCAGGTAGATCATGTTCGGGCCTGGCGTCAGCACCATGCCGAGGCAGATCAGGGCGAAGGCGATGTGATTGGCGGTATCGGGCACGGCAGTCCCCCAGATGTGGCGCATCCAAGCGCGCTGGCGCGAAACTGCATCTTTGCCGCGCAACCCGCAAGATCATGACCCGTCGGCTGATTGCGCCAGATCGGGCTTCGCCTTTTGGCCCATCGCCCGTCACGGCAAAAGCTGGTGACAGCCGCCCGGGCTTCGGCTAATCCGGGGCCGTCCCGGCATGGCCGGTAGCACTCGAACGCGGCCTGTTTTTCTGGGATGCCATGACGGATCTGCTTGAAACGATCGATACGCTGACTGCCGTCTCCGGCCGCTATGACACGCTCTTGTGCGACGTCTGGGGCGTGGTCCACAATGGCGAGACGCATTTTCCGGCTGCGGCCGCAGCCCTTGCGCAGGCTCGCAAGGCCGGGCTGGCGGTGGTGCTCATCACCAATTCGCCGCGTCGAAACGCCGACGTGATCGCCCAGTTGCGGGTGATCGGCGTGCCCGACGACGCGTTCGACCGCGTGGTGACGTCCGGCGACGTGACGCGCGATCTGATCGCCGAAGGCCCGCGCAAGGTATTCCACCTCGGGCCGGACCGCGACGTCACCATCTATGACGGGCTCGATGTCGAACTGGTCGAGGAATTCGAGGCGCAGGCCGTGGTCTGCACTGGCCTGTTCGACGACGAGGCCGAAACGCCGGAAGACTATGCCGAGATGCTGGCGCGGCTGCGGGCGCGCAACCTGCCGTTCATCTGCGCCAATCCCGATATCATCGTCGAGCGCGGCGACAGGCTGATCTGGTGCGCCGGCGCGCTTGCCCGCGACTACGCCCAGCTCGGCGGCCGCACGCTGATCGCCGGCAAGCCGCATGCGCCGATCTATGCGGCGGCGATGAAGGCGGCTTGCGAGGCTCTCGGCCGTGACCTGACGCGCAACCAGGCGCTGGCCATCGGCGACGGCATGATGACCGACGTCAAGGGCGGCGCCGACAACGGCTTCGACGTGCTCTATATTTCCGGCGGCATTCATGCCCGCGACTATGGCGACCCGTTGCGGCCCGATCCGGCGCGGTTGGCGGCTTTCCTCGAAAAGCACGGCTACCGGCCCGTTGCCGTCATGCCGCGGCTGAAATAAGGGAGCGGCATGGACAAGCCGTTCGAACGCATTTCCGGCGACACGGTGCTGCCGTCCCGTCTGCGCGGCGGCGTGGTGGCGATCGGCAATTTCGACGGCGTACATCGCGGCCATCAGGCCGTGTTGCAGCGGGCATTGGACGAGGCGCATCGGCGCGGCGTCCCGGCGCTGGTGCTGACCTTCGAACCGCATCCCCGCACCGTTTTCAGGCCGGACGTGCCGCTGTTCGTGCTCACCCCGCCGCCGGTGAAGGCGAGGCTCCTGTCCTATTTCGGCTTCGACGCCGTTATCGAGCAGGAATTCACCCGCGAATTTTCCGAGCGGTCGGCGGAATCCTTCATCACCGATATCCTGGAAAAGAACCTCGGCATTTCCTGCGCGGTCACCGGTTTCGACTTCCATTTCGGCAAGGACCGCCAGGGCGGCCCGGCCTATCTGGCGGAAGCTGGCAGGCGCCACGGTTTTGGCGTCGCCCAGGTCGAGGCTTTTTGCGACGAGGGCACGGACGTCGTCTCCTCCAGCCGCATCAGGGCGCTGCTCACCGAGGGCGAGCCGGCCGAAGCGGCAGGCCTGTTGGGCTATCGTTTCACGGTCGAAAGCGAGATCATCGGCGGCCAGCAGCTCGGCCGCACGCTGGGTTTCCCCACCGCCAATATGAGGCTTTCGCCGCAAACCACGCTGAAGGAAGGCATTTACGCCGTCCGCTTCCGGCGCCAGGACGGCACCTTGCACGATGGCGTTGCCAGTTTCGGGCGGCGCCCGACGGTGGACGACAACGGTGCGCCGCTGCTCGAGACGTTTCTCTTCGACTTCTCCGACAGCCTTTACGGCGAGGTCTGCGAGGTATCGTTCTTCGCCTATCTGCGCGGCGAGGTGAAGTTCGAGGGGCTTGACCCGCTGGTCGCCCAGATGAAGCGCGACGAGGCGGAGGCGAGGGCGGTGCTGGCCGGCGTGCGGCCACTTTCCGCCCTCGACGGGAAGATCACTTTTTAGCGTCCGCGGGCGCGCTGGCCCTCAAGCCCAGACCGAAAGCGATGTAGGTCCAGCCCTGGAAGATCAGGTCGATCGCCAGGAACAGGCCGAGCACCCACAGGCTGTTGACCGGCCAGCGCAGCGCGATGATCAGGCCCGCCAGCACGGTGATGATGCCGGCGGCAATGATCCAGCCTGAACCCTTTTCGGCGCGGTGCTGGAAGCCGACGGTGGTGCGGATCAGGCCCGACGCCACCAGCGCGATAGCCAAAAGCAGGGTGAGTACCGCCGAGGCCAGCAGCGGATTGTAGAAGGCGAAGAAGCCGGCCACCGCATAAAGCAGGCCGTTGAGCAGCCAGTAGAAGAACCGTCCCCAGGTCTTGACGCCGAAGGCATGCACGATCTCGATGGCGCCGGCGATCAGCATCAGCCATCCGACGAAATAGACCGACACGACCGTGGCGATGAACAGATTGCCGAAGGCGATGCCGCCCAGGATCAACATCAAAACGCCAAGGGCAACGAACCATCCCCATTTGGAACGGGCTTGCCCGATTACATTCTTCAATTCGTCCGTTGGCAGGGTCATGGCCATCCTCTCCAAGGTTGTGCCTGTCACAGGGCGGACGATAACGCCGTGCCAATATGGCGTCCAGTGATGGCGCCGAAACGGAATTTGTTTGGAAATCGCGGATTTAAGTCAAATTTTACCAAACGGCCGTCATAGACAACGCAACGGTGAGTTGTGCATGGTGTTGTAATGAGTCCTGCAAGGTTCCTCCCGGCGGCACTGGCTGCTCTTGTCGTTGCTGCCCCGTCCGGCGCCCGCGCCGGGGACGGCTTTTTCGACTGGATTCACGGCGACTGGTATCTGGAGGTCGGCGTCACCGGCCTGGTCGCGCCGAATTTCGAAGGCGGCAAGAAATACCTGCTCGGCGCCGAGCCGATCATTTCGCTGGGCAAGGCTGGCAACGACACCCGCTTTTCCTCGCGCAACGACAATATCTCGCTGGGCCTCTACGACACCGGCAATTTCCGCGCCGGCCTGAACGGCAAGCTGCTGTTGCGCCGCAGCAGCGACACGCAGGGCCTGGAAGGGCTGGACCCGGTGCCATGGGGTGGCGAGCTCGGCGGTTTCGCCGAATTCTATCCCGTGGACTGGGTGCGCGTGCGCGGCGAGGTGCGCCAGGGCGTCCGCGCCCATCACGGTGTCGTCGCCGATTTCGCGGCCGACGCCTTCTATGACGTCACGCCGGAAGTCCGCATCTCCGGCGGTCCACGCATGTCGCTGGCCTCGTCGCGCTATTTCGACGCCTATTACGGCGTCAACGCCGCCGAAGCGGCGACCACCGGCCTTGCCGAATATCATCCGGGCGGCGGCGTCAAATCGGTGGGTGTCGGCGGCGCCGTCACGTGGAAAGTCAGCGACCCGATCACCGCGAGCCTGTTCGGCGAATACAGCCGTCTGACCGGTCCGGCTGCTTCGTCCAGCCTGGTCAAGCAGAACGGTTCGAAGGACCAGTTCACCATCGGCATCTCGACCAGCTACCGCTTCGATTTCAAGATGTAGCCGAATGCGGCGGCGAGGCGCTTTATTCCTGCCGCCTTATCGGCTAAAAGCGCGGCCATGACGGCTTTCTCGCGCCCACGCGGCATCGCGATACGAATTATTGGCCCGGTGTTCCGGACGGCTTAAGGTCGTCGGAGCCGCCGGGACTTTTTGCGTGGGGCACCCTCGCGCTTTTTCCAGAACATGCTAGTTCAACGCCCGAGGCTCGCCGCCGCCGGGCAACGCATATGGCAGATCGATGAACGACAAAGCTGAAACCCTCGACTATTCCAAGACCCTTTATTTGCCGCAGACGGAATTCCCGATGCGCGCCGGCCTGCCGGAAAAGGAACCGGCGCTGGTCAAGCGCTGGCAGGACATGGACCTCTACAAGCGCCTGCGCGAAACCGCCGCCGGGCGTCCAAAATACGTGCTGCATGACGGCCCGCCCTACGCCAACGGCAACATCCATATCGGCCATGCGCTGAACAAGATCCTCAAGGACATCATCGTCCGTTCCTTCCAGATGCGTGGTTTCGACTCGAACTATGTGCCCGGTTGGGATTGCCACGGCCTGCCGATCGAGTGGAAGATCGAGGAAGAGAATTATCGCTCCAAGGGCAAGTCGAAGCCCGACCTTTCGCAGCCGGCCGCCATGGTGGCGTTCCGCCAGGAATGCCGCGCCTATGCCGAAAAGTGGATCAAGGTGCAGGGCGACGAGTTCCAGCGCCTCGGCGTCGTCGGCGATTTCGACAACCCCTACACCACCATGGCCTATCACGCGGAAGCGCGCATCGCCGGCGAACTGCTGAAATTCGCGGCGACCGACCAGCTTTACCGTGGCTCCAAGCCGGTGATGTGGTCGGTGGTCGAGCGCACCGCGCTGGCCGAAGCCGAGATCGAGTATCAGGACTACGAAAGCGACGCGATCTGGGTGAAGTTCCCGGTGAACGACGCGACCAGCGCGTTTGCTGGCAGCCATGTGGTCATCTGGACGACCACGCCCTGGACGATCCCCGGCAACCGCGCCGTCGCTTATTCGCCACGCGTCGCCTACGGGCTGTACGAGATAACCGCAGCTGAGAACGACTTCGGCCCGCAGCCGGGCGAGAAGCTGATCTTTGCCGACGCGCTTGCGGAAGAATCGTCCGCAAAGGCGAAGGTTGTTATGAAGCGCCTCCGCGATATCTCGGCGGAGCAGCTTGCCGGCCTGACGCTTTCGCACCCGCTGCATGGCCTCGGCGGTGGCTATGAATTCCCCGTTCCGCTTGTCGCCGGCGACCATGTCACCGACGATGCCGGCACCGGTTTCGTGCACACCGCGCCCAGCCACGGCCGCGAGGACTTCGAGGCCTGGGTGGATGCCGCGCCGGAACTGCGCAAGCGTGGCATCGACACGGCGATCCCGTTCCCGGTCGACGATGCCGGCTTCTATACCAAGGACGCGCCGGGCTTCGGGCCGGACCGCGAGGGCGGCGCCGCGCGCGTCATCGACGACAACGGCAAGAAGGGCGACGCCAACAAGGCCGTCATCGAGGCGCTGATCGCCGTCAACGCGCTGTTCGCGCGCGGCCGGCTGAAGCACCAGTATCCGCATTCGTGGCGTTCGAAGAAGCCGATCATCTTCCGCAACACGCCGCAGTGGTTCGTCTATATGGACAAGGAACTGGCCGACGGCACCACGCTGCGCGGCCGCGCGCTGAATGCCATCGACGCCACGCGTTTCGTGCCGGCCGCCGGCCAGACGCGCCTGCGCTCGATGATCGAGGAGCGCCCCGACTGGGTGCTGTCGCGCCAGCGCGCCTGGGGCGTGCCGATCGCCGTCTTCGCCGACGAGGACGGCAATGTGCTGAAGGACGATGCGGTCAACGCCCGCATCCTTGAGGCTTTCGAGAAGGAAGGGGCGGACGCTTGGTTCGCCGAGGGCGCGCGCGAGCGCTTCCTGGGTGCTAAGGCCAACGAACCGTGGAAGCAGGTCACCGACATTCTCGATGTCTGGTTCGATTCCGGCTCCACCCACACCTTTACGCTCGAAGACCGTCCCGACCTCAAATGGCCGGCCGACGTCTATCTGGAAGGTTCGGACCAGCACCGCGGCTGGTTCCACTCCTCGCTTTTGGAAAGCTGCGGCACCAGGGGCAGGGCGCCTTACGACACCGTCGTCACCCATGGTTTCACCATGGACGAGGAAGGCCGCAAGATGTCGAAGTCGCTCGGCAACACGGTGGTGCCGCAGGACGTCATCAAGCAGTCGGGCGCCGATATCCTGCGGCTCTGGGTGGCGACGACCGACTATTGGGAAGACCAGCGGCTCGGCAAAACCATCCTGCAGACCAACATCGACGCCTATCGCAAGCTGCGCAACACCATCCGCTGGATGCTGGGCACGCTGGCGCATGACGACGGCGCCGAAGTGGCGCTTGCCGAAATGCCCGAGCTGGAGCGGCTGATGCTGCACCGGCTGGCGGAACTGGACGAGGTGGTGCGTTCCGGCTTCGATGCCTTCGAGTTCAAGCGCATCACGCGAAACTTGCTCGATTTCATGGTCGTCGAATTGTCGGCCTTCTATTTCGACATCCGTAAGGACGCGCTCTATTGCGACGCGCCGTCGAGCGTGAAGCGCAAGGCCTCGGTCAAGGTGGTGCGCCATCTGTTCGACTGCCTGGTGAAATGGCTGGCGCCGCTTCTGCCCTTCACCACGGAAGAGGCGTGGCTGGATCGTAACCCGAAGGCCGAATCGCTGCATCTGGAACAGATGCCGGCGGTGCCCGCCGAATGGCGCGACGATGCGCTGGCCGAAAAATGGCGCAAGATCCGCCAGGTGCGCAGCGTCGTCACCGGTGCGCTGGAACTGGAGCGCGCCAAGAAGACCATCGGCTCTTCCCTCGAGGCGGTGCCGGTCGTCTACATGACCAATGCCGTGCTTGAGGAGGCCTTCGACGGCGTTGATCTGGCCGAGATCAGCATCACCTCCGATCTCGTTATCTCGCACGCTGCCGCCCCCGCCGACGCCTTTGCGTTGCGCGAGGTTCCGGGCGTTGCCGTGGTCGTCGGCAAGGCCGAGGACCGTGGTCTGGTCAAGTGCGCGCGCTCCTGGCGCTACACCGCCGATGTCGGCTCGGACGCCGCTTTCCCGGGCGTTTCGGCGCGCGATGCGGCCGCTCTTCACGAGCTGAAAGCACTCGGCCGGCTCTGATTGCCGGCCGGGTACGATGCCGGTGGCTTGTTGGCCGCCGGCGTTGCCCTTAACGGACCGTTGAGGTAAAGACGCGAAATTCCGGTGACAAGAAAGACAAACTATCGCCGGATTCCCGTCGGATGAGCGCATGGGTTCATTGCCGGGCCATCGGGGCTGGCCAGAGGTCGAGAGTGAAATATTTCAGCATGACCGAAAGACGCTGCGCACGCGCGCTGGTTCTCGTGCCGCTCATGGCGTCAGGTCTGGCGCTTGCCGGCTGCGTCGGATCGCCCACCTACGGTACCGACAAGCCCGCCGACCAACAATTGCTTGGCGACCTTTCCAACGCCATTTCGCTGCGTCCGCCGAAGAAGGACGCCATCGACTACAAGCCGCGCGCCGTGCTGGTGAAGCCGAAGGCCGGCACCAAGGAGGCGCTGCCAGCGCCGCAGGACTCGATCACCCAGACCGCTGGCGGCGAATGGCCGGAATCGCCGGAGCAGCGCCGTGCGCGCCTGCGCGCCGAAGCGACTGCCAACGAGAATAACCCCAACTACCAGACCCAGATCGTCGGCGACGACGTGCAGTCCGATCCGGCAGCCGTCCGGAAGGCGATGGCCGAATCGGGCTCCAGCCACCCGCCGGCTCCCGATACTGGCCAGGCCGTGTCCAAGCGCGCCGAGGTGGCACGCCGCATCGCTGCCAGCGAGAAGGGCACGCCGACCTCCAGAAAATTCCTGACCGATCCGCCCACGGCCTATCGCACCGCCGCCGACACCGCGCCGCAGAACGATGTCGGTGAGGACGAATACAAGAAGGAACGGCGCCTGAAGAAGGAAGCCCTGGCCAAGAGCGGCAAGTCGGGCTGGTTCGACTGGTGGAATTGACCGGCTGCTGACGACTGTCAGCGGCGATCCTTGAAAAAATCCTTGAGAATGGCGGCGGCCTCGGTCTCCGCGATGCCGGCATAGATATCCGGCGCATGGTGGCAGGTCGGGGTGGCGAAGAAGCGTGCCCCGTTGACGACCGCGCCGCCCTTTTCGTCGGCCGCCCCGAAATAGAGGCGCCGCAGCCGGGCGAAGGAAATCGCACCCGCGCACATCGCGCACGGTTCCAGCGTCACATAGAGGTCGTGCCCGGTCAGCCGTTCGCTGCCCAGTTTGCCGCAGGCCTCGCGGATCGCCAGCATTTCGGCATGGGCCGTCGGGTCGTTCAATTCGCGCGTGCGGTTGCCGGCCGAGGCGACGATTTCGGCGCCGCGCACGATCACCGCGCCGACCGGCACTTCGCCGCGCGCCGCGGCAGCTTCCGCCTCCTTGAGCGCGGCGGCCATGAAATCCGGTCGTTTCAAGCTGTTTCTGTCCCGAATAAGCCCTCGCCACCCGGTGGCGATCCTGTTATCTAGCGCACGACTTCGAAAACCGGTATCGGTTTTCGAACCGGATCACGCGCACAACAGAAGTGTTACAGCGTCTTGAGGCGTCCTTTCCGACGTCCGGCGCCGTGGCCGCGCCAGAGCATGATTCCGAAAAGTTGCAGACTTTTCGGGCAAGGTCATGCGACAAAATAGGAAGATAGAGCGGAAGGCCGATGGCATTCCGTTCGGGTGAGCAAGGTAATATGGACGACAGAGACAACAAGCCGCCGCGTTCGCGTGGCCCCAAAACGGGCGGACCGCGCGGCCGCGATGCCGGCGCTGGCAAGGGTGGCAAGCCCGGCTTCGGTAAGAAGCCGTTCGCCAAGCGTTTCGACGGCGACAAGCCGGCCGGCGACCGGCCCCGCGGCGATTTCAAGCCCGGCGGCGGCAAGCCCTGGCAGAAGCGCGAGGATGGCGGCAAGCGGCCTTATGAAAAGAGCGCGCGCGGCGAGGGCAAGCCCTTCGTCAAGCGCGACGGACCGCGCAAGCCCTATACGCCGCGCCAGGATAGTGCTGCCGACGGCGAGCGGCCGAGACGCGACTTCGGCGATCGTCCCCGCACACCCCGCCCGGAAGGCGAATTCCGGCAGGAGCGCAAGCCTTACGAGAAGCGGGAAGGCGGCGGCTCCTTCGGCAAGCGGCCCTACGAAAAGGGTGCACGCACCGAAGGCAAGCCCTTCGTCAAGCGCGACGGGCCGCGCAAGCCCTATACGCCGCGCGAGGATCGCGCAGCCGACGGCGAGCGGCCGAAGCGCGATTTTGGCGGCGACCGTCCGCGCGGCCCGCGGCCCGAAGGCGGCTTCCGCCCGGACCGCAAACCTTATGAGAAGCGGGACGACGCGGGCAGCCAGCGCCCCGGCCGCTACGAGCGCGGCGAACGCAGCGAACGGCGCTTCGACAGCGGTGAACGTCGTTTCGAGCGCCCGAAGCGCGAATTCGATGGCGAACGCAAGCCGTTCCGTCCGCGCGAGGATGGCGAACGCAAGCCGTTCCAGAAACGCGAGGGCGGCGCGCCGAAGCACTTTGGCGACAAAGGCCCGCGCCGCGAGGGCGGTTTCCGCCCGCAGGCTTCGGAAGAAGCCATGGAGACAGGCGAGCGTATCGCCAAGCGCCTGGCCCGTGCCGGCATCGCCTCTCGTCGTGACGCCGAGGAGCTGATCGCCGCTGGCCGCGTCAAGGTCAATGGCAAGGTGCTTCCATCGCCAGCCTTCAACGTCTTGCCAACCGACGTCATCCATCTCGACGACACCGAGATCCCGGCGATCGAACGGACACGCCTGTTCCTGTTCCACAAGCCGGCCGGCCTGGTGACCACCAACCGCGACCCCGAAGGCCGCAAGACGGTGTTCGACGTGCTGCCGGCCGAACTGCCGCGGCTGATGACGGTCGGACGGCTGGACATCAACACCGAAGGCCTGTTGCTGCTCACCAATGATGGCGGGCTGTCGCGCGTGCTGGAACTGCCGGCCACCGGCTGGTTGCGGCGTTATCGCGTCCGCGTCCATGGCAAGGTCGAGGAGCAGGCCCTGGCCGACCTCAGGGACGGCATCGCCGTCGACGGCATCTTCTACGGTGCCATCGAGGCATCGCTGGAACGCACACAGGGCAGCAATGCTTGGCTGGTCATCGGCCTGCGCGAAGGCAAGAACCGCGAGGTGAAGAACATCCTCGGCGCGCTTGGGCTCGAAGTGACGCGGCTGATCCGCATCTCCTACGGTCCGTTCCAGCTCGGCGAATTGCCGGAAGGCCATGTTCTGGAGATCAAGGGCCGCACGCTGCGCGAGCAGCTCGGCGAAACGCTGATCGAGGAATCGGGCGCCAATTTCGAGGCTGACATCGCCACTCCATTCTCCAACAAGCCGGTGCGGCGCACCGAGCCGCGCGTGGAAGATAGGCCGCGTCTGCCGCCCCAGCGCGAGGGTGATCATCGCCCGATCGGCGAGGGTGGCCTGATCAAGGCGCGCAAGCGGCGCGAGGGCAGCCGCGACGAGGCGCTCGGCAAGCTTTCGACCCGGCCGGAGCGCGGCGGGTTCAGCAAGCCTGGCGGTTCCGGCAAACCAGGTGGCTTTGGCAAACCAGGCGGCTTTGGCGAACGCGGTCCCCGCAAGGGCGAGCGCGAACAGCGGCCGATCGAGCCGCCGGGTCAGCGCCGGGCCAATGTCTGGATGGCGCCGGGCGCGCGGCCGCAGGGCGCCAAGATCGAGCGGCCGGAACGTTCCGGCACCGGTGGCGATCGCCCGCGCGGCCGTCCTAGCGAAGGCAAGGGCGGCGCGCCGCGCGGCAAGGGACCGGGCAAAGGCCCGAGGCAGCGCTGATGCGGATCGTCGGGGGCGAATTTCGCGGCAGGCCGTTGGCCACGCCGCGCGATCACTCCATCCGCCCGACCACCGACCGCACGCGCGAGGCCGTCTTCAACGTGCTCGCGCATCGTTTTCCCGACAGGCTGGAAGGCGTGCGCGTGCTCGACCTCTTCGCCGGCACCGGCGCGCTCGGCCTGGAAGCGCTGTCGCGCGGCGCCTCCTACGCCGTCTTCATCGAGGAATCGGCCGAGGGACGCGGCCTGATCCGCTCCAATGTCGAAGCCTACGGCCTCACCGGCCGCACCAAGATATTCCGCCGTGACGCCACCCAGCTTGGCGAGGCCGGCACGATCGCGCCATTTACCCTGCTGTTTGCCGATCCGCCCTATGGCAAGGGCCTTGGCGAGCGGGCGCTTCAGTCGGCGCGGGCCGGCGGCTGGCTGGCGCCCGGCGCGCTCTGCGTGGTCGAGGAGACCGCCTCCGTCCCGTTCCAGCCAGGACCGGGTTTTTCGGTCGTCGATGAGCGCAACTATGGCGAAACCGTCATCCGTTTCATCGAGACGGCCTGACTTCGGCCTTGTTTTGCGGCAAGACGGGCTGAAACGCGTATTCGGGCAAACGGCAAGACAGGTGGTGCTGCATTGAGGCGGAACGGGTCGATGAAAGCACTTGGAAACTGGCCGCGCCGCGCGCTTTTGGCCGCATCCTTCACCGTCCTTCTTGCCATGCCGACGTTTGCCGAACAGGCACCTGTGCCGACGTCCCCGGTTTCCGAGTTCACGCTTGGCAATGGCATGCAGGTCGTGGTCGTTCCCGACCACCGCTCGCCGATCGTCACCCATATGGTCTGGTACAAGGTCGGCAGCGCCGATGAGCCGCCCGGCAAATCCGGCATCGCCCATTTCTTCGAACACCTGATGTTCAAGGCGACCGGCAATCATGCCGCCGGCGAACTCGACAAGGCGGTGGCCGATATCGGCGGCAACGACAACGCCTTCACCTCCTACGACTATACAGCTTTCCACGAGACCGTGCCGCCGCAGGCGCTCAGTCAGATGATGGCCTTCGAGGCCGCCCGCATGCGCAATCTGGTGCTGAGCGACGAGGTCGTCGCCACCGAGCGCGACGTGGTGCTGGAAGAGCGCCGCATGCGCATCGACAACGACCCGCAGGCCCAGCTTGACGAAGCCGTGCTGGCCACCCTGTTCATGAACCAGCCTTACCGTATCCCGGTCATTGGCTGGATGCAGGAGATGCAGCAGCTCAACCGCGTAGATGCCAAGGCCTTCTACGACCGCTATTACGCGCCCAACAACGCCGTCCTGATCGTCGCCGGCGACGTCGAGGCCGAGGCGGTGCGCAAGCTGGCCGAGGAGAGTTTCGGCAAGATCCCGCGCGGTCCCGATCTGCCGCCGCGCATTCGCCCGAAGGAACCGCAGAAAACCACGCGGCGAACGGTGACGTTGAGCGACGCCCGCGTCAGCGTGCCGAGCTTCTCCATGCAGTGGGTGGTGCCGTCCTACAACACCGCCAAGCCCGGCGAGGCGGAGGCGATCGACCTGCTTGGCGAGATTCTCGGCGGCGGCACGCGCAGCCGGCTCTATCAGGAGCTGATCGTCAAGAAGGGCATCGCCGCCAGCGTCAATGCCGGCTTCCAGGGCCGGGCGCTCGACGATTCGGTCTTCGCCGTCTACGCCACGCCGCGCGGCGAGGCCAAGCTCGCCGACGTCGAAGCCGCTGTCGGCGCCGAGATCGAGCGGATCGCCCGCGATGGCATCAGCGCTGAGGAACTGGACCGGGCAAAAGCGCGGTATGTGCGCTCGATGATCTTCGCGCGCGATCGTCAGGATTCGATGGCCAACATCTACGGCAGCACGCTGACCACCGGCGGCACGGTTACCGACATCAACGAATGGCCGGACCGCGTCCGCAAGGTCACCGCCGAGGAAGTGAAGGCAGCCGCGGCGCGCTATCTCGTGCTCGACCGGGTGGTGACGGGTTATCTGTTGCCGAAGACGCAGGCGGAGAACTGAGCGATGCCGGCCATGAGAATTTTGCAGCAATCGTCGCACCCCGCCATTTCCGGCCTCGCGGGCGACCGCGCGTTGTCGATCAAAACCACCCCGGTCCGCGCCGCCGTCCTGACCCTGCTGCTCGGCCTGGTCTTCCTGGTTCTTCCGGTGTTCACGGCGTCCGCCATGACCATCCAGGAGGTGAAGTCCGAAAAGGGCATCACCGCGTGGCTGGTCGAAGACTACACCGTGCCCATCGTCTCACTGCGTTTCGCCTTCCAGGGCGGCTCCAGCCAGGACCCCGCCGGCAAGGAGGGCACCGCCAATCTGATGTCTGGCCTGTTCGACGAGGGCGCGGGCGATCTCGACAGCGACACCTTCCAGACCCGCCTCGACACGGCCGGCGCCGAAATGCGTTTCGAGGCGACCCGCGACGGCGTCTACGGGTCGATGCGCATGCTGGCCGAAAAGCGCGACGATGCGCTGGGCCTGCTCAAGTTGGCGATCACCAGTCCGCGCTTCGACGCTGCGCCGATCGAGCGCATCCGCGCGCAGGTCCTCTCCGGCCTGCTCGCCGGCGAGCGCGACCCGGAAACCATTGCCCAGACCAAGTGGCGCCGCTCCATCTATGGCAGCCATCCTTACGCCAATGCCGACGACGGCACCAAGGAAACGGTGCCGGCCATCACCGCCGACGATCTGCGCGCCTTCCACAAGGCGACCTTCGCGCGCGACGGCCTGCGTGTCGCGGTCGTCGGCGCGATCGATGCCGAAACGCTGAAGCGCAAGCTGGACGAGTTGTTCGGCGACCTGCCTGAAAAGCAGGCGCTGAAACCGGTGGCCGACGTCGATCTCAAATTCGGGCAGAAGGTGGAGGTCAATTACGACCTGCCGCAGACATCGCTGCAACTGGCCTTCCCGGGCGTGCGCCGCGACGCGCCGGATTTTTATGCCGCGGCCGTCATGAACGACATGCTCGGCGGCTCGGCATACACTTCGCGCCTCTATCAGGAAGTGCGCGAAAAGCGCGGCCTGGCCTATGGCGTGTCGTCGTCGCTGGTCAACCGGCGCTACGCCGCCTTGCTCACGGTCGGTACCGCGACGCGCTCCGACCGCGCCGCCGAGACGCTTGGCGTCGTGCGCGACGTCATCCGGCGCATGGCGACGGAAGGGCCGACCGAGCAGGAACTGGCGGCGACCAAAAAATACCTGATCGGCGCCTATGCCATCAACAATCTCGACTCTTCCGACGCAATCGCCAACACTCTGGTCGAACTGCAGGTCGGCGAGCTGGGCATCGACTACATCCAGCGCCGTGCGTCCTATATCAACGCCGTGACACTGGACGAGGTGAAGGCCGTGGCCAGGAAGTTGCTCTCCGTCGAACCTTCCGTGCTGATTGTCGGCCCGCCGCTGGCCGGGGACGGCAAGGGTTGAGCCCGACCTTCGGCATCGCCTTTGGCGGCGGCGGCGCGCGCGGCCTCGCGCACATCCACGTCGTCGAGGCGCTTGACGAACTGGGCATCAAGCCGGTGGCTTTGGCCGGCTCGTCGATCGGCTCGCTGATCGGGGCCGGTGTTGCCTCCGGCATGAGCGGCCGCGACATCCACGCCTATGCGCGCTCCATCCTCGGCACCCGCGCCCAGGTGGCCAGCCGCATGTGGCGTGCCCGGCCGGGCACTTTTGCCGAAGCCATGGAGGGCGGCCTGCGTGTCGGCCAGTTCAATGTCGAGCGCATCCTCAAAGCCTTCCTGCCGGAGATCGTGCCGGCCAGCTTCGAGGAGTTGAAAATCCCGCTGAAGGTCACGGCGACCGACTATTTCGGCCACAAGCTCGCGGTCTTCGACGCAGGCGACCTGCATTCGGCGCTGGCCGCGTCGGCGGCGATCCCGGCGGTATTCCGGCCGGTGGTGCGCGACGGCGTCACCCTGATCGACGGCGGCATCTACAACCCGGTGCCCTTCGACCTGATCGCCAACGAGGCCGACATCACCATCGCCGTCGACGTCGTTGGCGGTCCCGAGACCGGCAGCCGCAAGCGGCCGACCTCGATCGACTTGATGTTCGGTGCCACCCAGCTGATGATGCAGTCCATCATCGCCAACAAGCTGACGCAGGGCCGTCCCGACATCCTCATCCGTCCGCCGGTCTCGCGTTTTCGCGTGCTCGACTTCATGAAGATCGACGCCGTGATGGCCGAGACGGTGGCGGTGAAGGACGAGGTCAAGCGCGCCGTCGAGGCCGCGCTTGAGGCGCGGCGGGTCAAACTCCTGCGATAATTCGGGTTGAGAAGCGGGGTCGTGACCTCGTTCTCCACCGTTCCGGCATGGATTCCCGACACTCTCCGGTCGCTTCGCTCCCTCACGAGGTCGGGAATGACGGACTGGATTTGCGGTCTGCGCCAACTGTCAAAGTGGACGTTACCATGCTCCTCGCGGGGCGGACCGTGGCCCACCGCAACCCAGGTGGGTTTCCACTGTCGGAGCAAGCGCTGGAGACTAGCGAAGACGGAAAGGAAACTCCGTCATTCCCGACCTCGTGAGGGAGCGAAGCGACTGGAGAGTGTCGGGAATCCATGCCGGAACGTGGACGAAGGTAACGCGGTTCAATCCCGAAGAAGTGCCCGTATCGCGCCCATCAATGCGCGAACACCTGTTCCAGCGAACGAAATCCCTTGAACTCCAGCGCGTTGCCGGACGGGTCGCGGATGAACAGCGTTGCCTGTTCGCCGGGCTGGCCCTTGAAGCGCACCATCGGCCGCTCCAGCCAGTCGATGTCCTGGCGCGCTTCCAGCCGGGCGGCGAGCTTTTCCCACTCGTCCATCAAAAGCACCGCGCCGAAATGCGGGATCGGCACGGCAATTCCGTCGACGGCGCCGTCGCGTTGGGCAGCGGCCGCGTTGGGCCGCAGATGCGCCGACATCTGGTGGCCGTAGAGGTCGAAATCGACCCAGCTGTCGGACGAGCGGCCGATGCGGCAGCCCAGCACCTCGCCATAGAAGGCACGCGTCTCGTCGAGGTCGCGCACGGGGAAGGCGAGGTGGAAGGGTGTCATGACGGGCCTTTCGTCGTTCGAAGTCGGGTTTGCGGACACAACCGCACTACTCGCGAGAGTGCCGCAAACATCGACCTCTTGGCAATTTCGAAAACGCTCGAAACGCCGGTGCCACCTAGGTTCAGGACGGGGCTGCGGCCTGGCGTACTTCTGGCCTGGCCAATGGTCCGAAAAAGCCGATGATGCGTGTTATGCGCGTCTGGTCGGCGTTGAGGAACGCAATGTCCAGGCCCTCGGGAAAGGACGAACCGTCCGCAAGCACGAATGTCCAGGCGAAGCGCGCAATGCCGTGGTGAACGTCCACGTCGCTCGTTCGAGCAATGCGGGCACCGGGATATCGCGCCTGGATACCCTTGATGTGGGCTAGCAATGCTTCCGCGCCGTCCGCATGGGCGGTGGGGTCCGTATAGGTCGCGCCATCGCCCCACACCGACAACAGCAAGGCCCGTCGCCGTTCCGCATCCTGGTCCGACCAGGATGCGCAATATGTGTCGATCAGCTGTGTCAGGGACATTCTATTTGCCGGCCCTTCCCATAAATTGCGACAGCGCCGCGAAATCGTCGTGCAGATGGCCGGCGGCGATCGCTTGCTGAAAGATTCCATCATAGCCGTCGACCACCGTGCGGTCGATCTTGCTCACGTCCATCAGTTCGACGAGGTGCTGGAATGCGCTGTAATGCGGCGAGATCGACGACAGCGTCTCGTCGTCCGCCGCGAACCGTTCCGCTTCGGTGCGTTTGATCAGGTCCGTCACCAGCCCCTCGATTACCGGGGCGGTCGCGGTCCATTGCTTGGCCAGTTCGCCAAGCTCGATCTTTTCGGCCTTGCTCACGGCAATGGAATGGAGCGCGCCGAATAAGGCTCCCCACATCAGCGCAAGCAGGGCGCTGTCCAGCGCATTGGCCCGCCCCAGATCCTCGCCGACATGCTGAACATTGCCGCCCAGCGCCGCGAACATGTCCGTGCCCGCGTCGAAAGCCTGTTTTGATCCCGAAACCAGGATCGTGCCGTGCTCGGTACCGATGTAGTCCGGCGTCGCCATGATCGCGCCGTCGAGATAGGTGACGCCGTGGCGCGCGGCCCATTCCCCGGCCTCGCGCGCGCCATGCGGCGTGCCCGATGCGAGTTCCACGATCACCTTGCCGCGAAGAGCGGCGAGGTCGTCGCCATGCAGCAGCGCCGCCGTTGCCGCATAGTCGGTCAGGTTGGCGATAACGATATCCGCGGCCTCGATTGCCTTCCGCACCGATGGCGCCACGATGGCGCCGACTGCAGCCAGCGGCGCGGTCTTTTCGATCGTTCTGTTCCACACAGTTGTCCGGTGCCCCGCCGTCAAAAGCGCGCGGGCGAGCGCCGATCCCATCCGTCCGGTTCCCAAAACAGTGATTGCAGGCTTCATTGCGACACTCCATATCGGCTGAACACACGGCTTGCTTGCCGTGAGCCGGGAGCTAAGACGCCGAAGGGGCGGGGCCAATACGCACGCAAACGTAAGTGGTTACCTCACGGTAAGGGAAATGGGCCGGTAAGGAGAACGGGATGAACAAGCCTATGGAAAACGGCTTTTCGGTCGCGATGAAACTGGTCGCGGGCAAGTGGAAGATCGATATCCTGTGCGCGCTTTCCGGCGCGCCGCGTAGGTTCGGCCGGCTCAGGCACTCCATTCCCGACATCAGCGAAAAGATGCTGGCGCAGCAATTGCGCGAGATGGAGACCGACGGGTTGGTGAAAAGGCAGGCCTATCCCGGATTGCCGGCCAAGGTTGTCTATTCGCTGACGGAAGCAGGTGCAGCACTCTGCGCCGGGGCAGAAGGGCTGTGCCGGTGGAGCGAACGGTTCCAGGTCCGCGCCGAGGCTTGAGAGATATTCCTTCTCCGGCAAGGGGAGAAGGCAACACCAGACTGCGGCGGATTGGCTTTCAGCCATTGCATAGGCTGGTTGAGGACAATAGATGGAGCGGCGACCCGCGTTCAAACACGCGCCCCGCTATCAGCAGGACAGCAGACATGGCCGACACGCTCGACACGACAAGACTGACCGATCGCGTTGCCGCGCTGGTCGATGCCGCTAAAAAGGCCGGCGCCGACGCCGCCGACGCGGTTGTGGTGCGTGGCCGCTCGACCAGCGTGTCGGTGCGCCTCGGCAAGGTGGAGAACACCAACGCGTCGGAGAGCGAGGATGTCTCGCTGCGCGTCTTCATCGGCAATCGTGTCGCCAGCGTTTCGGCGACCGCCGCCTCCGAACCGAAGATGCTGGCAGAACGTGCCGTGGCCATGGCGAAAGTCTCGCCGGAAGATCCCTATCAGGGCCTCGCCGACCCGGCGCTGCTGGCCAGCGGCGCCAACGATCTCGACCTGTTCGACGCAACCGAAGTTTCCGCCGACCGTCTGCGCGAGGATGCGCTTGCGGCGGAAGAGGCCGCGCTTGCCGTCAAGGGTGTGACCAATTCCGGCGGCGCCGGCGCAGGCGCCGGCATGGGCGGCCTGGTACTCGCCACCTCGCACGGCTTCCTAGGCCAGTATGTCGGCACCCGCTTCTCGCTCTCGGCCAGCGTCATCGCCGGCGAGGGCACCGGCATGGAGCGTGACTACGACTATTCCTCGCGCCTGCATTTCGCCGACCTCGACGGGCCGGAAACAATCGGCCGCAGCGCCGGCGAACGTGCGGTGAAGCGTTTGGGCGCACGCAAGATGCCGACCGGCACGGTCGACGTCATCTTCGATCCGCGTGTCGCGCGCGGCATTGCCGGCCATCTTGCCGGTGCCATCAACGGTGCCTCGGTTGCGCGGAAGACGTCGTTCCTGCGCGACATGATGGGCAAGCAGGTGGCTTCCGCCGCCATCACCGTCACCGATGAGCCGCTGCGCCGGCGCGGGCAGGCGTCCCGGCCGTTCGACGGCGAAGGCGTTGGCGCCAGCAAGCTCTTGATGATCGAGAAGGGCGTGCTCAATCACTGGTTCCTGTCGACTTCGGCGGCGCGCGAACTCGGCCTCACCACCAATGGGCGCGGCGCGCGCGGCGGCTCGCAGGTGTCGCCATCCTCCACCAATCTCGCCATCGAGCCCGGCGAACGGTCGCCAGAAGAGTTGATAGGTTCGCTGAAGAGCGGCTTCTACGTCACCGAAGTGTTCGGCCAGGGCGTCAACATGATCACCGGCGAATACAGCCGCGGCGCTTCCGGTTTCTGGATCGAGAACGGCGAACTGACCTTCCCCGTCTCCGAGGTGACGATCGCCTCGAACCTGAAGACCATGTTCCTCGGCCTGGTCCCCGCCAACGATCTCGACCGCGACTATGGCACCGCGGCGCCGACGCTTTTGATCGAAGGGATGACCCTTGCCGGAAGTTGACGCAGCCACGGATGCGGGCGGATCGGCCGGGTTCGACGAAGACCTGGCCCTGCTGCGCGCCGCCGCGCGCGAGGCGGGCGCCATTGCCCTGCGCTATTTCGGCAAGAACCCGGAAGTCTGGATGAAGGGCGGCACTTCGCCGGTCAGCGAGGCCGACTACGCCGCCGACGCCTATCTGCGCGAGACATTGATGGCGGCGCGGCCCGATTATGGCTGGCTGTCCGAGGAGACGGCCGACGGCCCCGAGAGGCTGAAGGCACGCCGCGTCTTCGTTGTCGATCCCATCGACGGCACGCGCGGCTTCCTCGATGGCCAGAAGAGCTGGTGTGTCAGCGTCGCGGTGGTCGAACAGGGCAGGGCGATTGCTGGCGTGCTCGAATGTCCGGCGGCGCACGAGACCTATTGGGCGGTGCCCGGTGGCGGCGCGTTCCTGAACGGAGCCCCGATCCGCGCGCGCGAAACGCCGCCCATCGCCGAAATGGCCGGACCGAAGCCGATGCTCGATCTGGTGCCGCAGGCCTGGCAGGGCCGCATGCACCGCGCGGCCTACATCCCCTCGCTGGCCTACCGCCTTGCGATGATCGCCGCCGGCAGGCTGGACGCCACCTTCGTCAAGCCGAACGCGCATGACTGGGACATCGCCGCCGCCGAACTCATCCTGCGCGAGGCGGGTGGCCGGTTGATCGACAGCCACGGGCAGACGCCTGCCTTCGGCAAGGAAAAGGTCAGCCACGGCGCCTTGGCCGCCGGCAGCGGCGAACTCCTGGCCATGATGGCCGTCGTCATCGGCAGCCAGCACGGCTAACGGCGTATCAAAGGTTTCAAAATAGGCGGCTTTGGTCTAGACCAAGCACCAAATCACGCGATGTGAAGGACGGACATGACCGGGGAAGACGGAAAGAAGCAGCTTTTGCACCTGGTGTTCGGCGGCGAATTGAAGAGCGTCGGCAGCACTGAGTTCCGCAATCTCGACGCGCTGGACATTGTCGGCGTTTATCCCGACTACCAGTCGGCTCTGACGGCCTGGAAGTCCAAGGCCCAGGGCAGCGTTGACAATGCGCATATGCGCTATTTCGTCGTGCATCTGCACCGCCTGCTCGATCCGGAAGGCAAGGCCGGCGCGTGACGATGGAAGAACGAGTGGCGAAACCGCGGGCCGACGAGCCGGCGGCCGGCAGGCAACGCAGCGGCAGCGCGTTGAAGCCGCTGTGGAAGAAGGTGCGTGAGCCGCTGGCGCAGTCGCGTTTCGTCAAGAGCCTGATCGTCAGCCTGTTCACGCTCACCATGCGGTTCATTCGCCTGACCAATCCCCGGGTTGCCGCTTCGGCGACCTTCGGCGACAGGGAATTTGAGGGCATCGAGCCGGGCATCATCGCGCTCTGGCACGGCCAGCACATCCTGATGCCCGCCTTCTACCCTTCCAAGCGCGGTCTCGTCGCCATGGTGTCGCGCAGCGCCGACGCCGAGATCAACGCGCAGGTGATCGAGCGTTTCGGTATCGAGACCGTACGCGGTTCCGGCGGCCGCGCCGATGCGCGCCACATCGACAAGGGCGGTGCCAAGGCACTGATCGCACTGAAGAAATCCCTCATGGCAGGCAAGAATGTCTGCATGATCGCCGATATCCCGCATGGCACGCCGCGTGACGCGGGTCTCGGCGTCATCCTTCTGGCCAAGCTTTCGGGCCGTCCCATCGTGCCGGCGGCGCTCGCCACCAGCCGCCGCAAGGTGCTGGAAAAGAGCTGGGACAAGACGACGATCAATCTGCCTTTCGGTCGTTCGGCAATCGCCGCCGGCGAACCGATCTTCGTGGCGTCGGATGCCAACGAGGAGGAGATGGAGCGCGTGCGTCTCCAGCTCACCGAGGCGCTGAACCTCACCACGGCGAAGGCCTACAGCCTGGTGGACCAGCCACGATGAGCGAGCGGCTGGCCCGCATGATGCTGTCCATGTATCGGGTCGCCGGTTCGGCGGCCTATCCGCTGGCTGGCCCCTATGTCGCCTGGCGTGCCTCCAAGGGTAAGGAAGACCGCACCCGCAGCCGCGAGCGCTACGGCATCGCCAGCCAGGAGCGGCCGGACGGGCCGCTGATCTGGGTGCATGCCGCCAGCGTCGGCGAAACCAATGCCGTCGTGCCCCTGGTCCGCTGCATCCTCGAATATGGCGTCACCGTCGTGCTCACCACCGGCACGGTCACCTCGGCCAAGCTGGTCGCGGAACGGCTTGGCGACCACGTCATCCACCAATATGTGCCGCTCGACCTGAAGCCGGCGGTCAGCCGCTTCCTCAATCACTGGCATCCCGATCTCGCCATCATCGCCGAATCGGAAATCTGGCCGAACACCATCCTGGAACTCGGCGCGCGCAGCGTGCCGCAGGTTCTGGTCAATGGCCGCATGTCCGACCGTTCCTTCGCCTCCTGGAAGAAACGGTCCAACATCGCCGAGGCTTTGTTCGAGAATCTCGCCCATGTGGTGGCGCAGTCCGAGGTCGACGGAGAGCGTTTCCGGGTGCTCGGCGCCCGTCCGGTCACTGTATCCGGCAATCTCAAGGTGGACACGCCGCCGCCGCCGGTCGACGAGACCGAACTTCTCACGCTGCGCCGGCAGATCGGCCAGCGGCCGACCTGGGCCGCCATCTCGACCCATGACGGCGAGGAGGCGATTGCCGCCGAGGTGCACAAGACGCTGCAGGCCCGCCATGCCGGACTGTTCACCGTCGTGGTGCCACGCCATCCCGAGCGCGCCGACCTCCTTGTCAATGAAATCGAGGCCATGGGCCTCAAGGTGGCGCGGCGTTCGATCGGCGACCAGATCACGCCGGACACCGACATCCTGCTTGGCGACACGATCGGCGAGATGGGACTTTACCTGCGCTTGACCGAGATCGCCTTCGTCGGCCGTTCGCTGACCGCCGAGGGCGGCCAGAACCCGCTCGAGCCGGCGATGCTGGACACCGCCGTTCTTGCCGGCCGCAATGTGCAGAACTTCCGCGAATCCTATCAACGCCTGCTCGATGCCGGCGGCGCCAAGCTGGTGCGGGACCGCTCGATGCTGGCCGGCGCGGTGAATTTCCTGCTCACCAACGAACCGGCGCGCCGCCAGATGATGGCTGCTGGCGCCACCACCGTCGACGAGATGCGCGGTGCGCTCGCCCGCACGCTCAAGGCGCTTGAGCCCTATATCCAGCCGCTTGTGGTCAAGGCTCGCCTGAGGGCGGCGGGAGGCCGCTGAGATGGCGAGCGAAGCGCCGCCCTTCTGGTGGGAAAAACCGGACTGGCGCGCTTATGCGCTCTCACCGCTCTCCTGGGCCTACGGGCAGATCGCCGCCCGGCGCATGCGCCAGGCACGGCGCGAAAAGGTCGAGGCACCGGTGCTTTGCGTCGGCAATTTCACGGTCGGCGGTTCCGGCAAGACGCCGGTTGCGATCGCGCTCGCCGAACAGGCCAAGGCCATGCAGCTGAAGCCGGGCTTCCTGTCGCGCGGGCATGGCGGCTCTTTCGCCGAGCCGCATATCGTCGATCCGGGTCATGACGTCGCCAAGCATGTCGGCGACGAACCCTTGCTTCTGGCCGAACACGCGCCGGTGGCGGTGTCGCCGAACCGGGCGGCGGGCGCCCGGCTGCTGATCGAAAAATATGGCTGCGATTTCCTGATCATGGACGACGGCTTCCAGAGCGCGCGTGTCCATATCGATTACGCGCTGGTGGTGGTCGATGCCCGCTATGGCCTTGGCAACGGCCGGGTCATCCCGGGCGGACCGCTGCGCGCGCCGGTTCTGGACCAGCTTCTTTACGCCGACGCGCTGTTGAAGATGGGCGACGGACTGGCGGCGGACGCCGTCGTGCGCCAGGCCGCGCGCGCCGGCAAGCCGATCTTCGAGGCGCGCGCGCGACCGCGTGAGGCCAAGGCGCTGGCTGGTCAGCGCCTGCTGGCCTTCGCCGGCATCGGCCATCCCGAAAAATTCTACGACACGGTGGCCGAGGCCGGCGGCGTCGTTGCACTCAGCCGCTCGTTTCCCGACCACCATGTCTACGCCGAGGACGAGCTGGCCGAACTGGCATCGACCGCGAAAGCGGCGGATCTCGGGCTGGTCACCACCGCCAAGGACGCCGCGCGGCTGCGTCACGGCCCGATGCCCGAAGGTCTGCTCGAACGGCTGAACGTGCTTGAAATCGAGACCGTGTTCGAGCCGCGCCACTCGCCGCAGCGTATCGTGGAAGAGACGATCGAAGCGTCGAGACGCCGGAGGATTGCGCGGTAGGTGGCACCATTCCCTTCTCCCCTTGTGGGAGAAGGCAAGGGCCTCACCGCTTGCGCAAATCCGGATTCGCCTCGATCTCGCGGCGCAGCGAGGCGGCGGCGTTGATATAGGGCTCCTGGCGCGCCACGCTCCAGTATTTCAGCTCGTCCAGGGTGATGTTCTCGCCCGTGACCGCGCAGCGCACGAAAGCGCCCGGGCTGGTGACCTGGAAGTCGCCGTCGAGATAGCGGATGCGGGCTTCCCGGCCGCCGGGACCTTCGAAACGGTTCATGATTGTGAGAGACCTGCCGTCATGCAGCGTTTCCGCCATAAATCGCGAGCGAGGTCAAGCGTATCGCCAGTTTCAGGCAACGCAACCGCGTTATCTTGCCTGGAAACGTCGCCGGTTACCCATGGTCGCTGCAATCTCCCGTCTGGCTTCCCTGCTCAAGCAGGCCACCTCCGGTGAAGGCCGATTGCCCGTGGCCAAGCCGAACCCGTCCGAGGCGGAACTGATCAGAACGCTGGTCAAACCGACTGTTGGGCTGCGTGGCAACAGCCAGCCGGCGCCTTTCGCGGCGCCGTCATTGCCCATGCCGGCCGGGATCGTGCCCGCACAGAAACCGGCCATGCCGCAGGTCATCGATGCCTATCGCGCGGCGATCGAGCTGGAGGAACCCGCGACGGCTGCAAGCCAGGAAGCGGCGCGGGCGAGGGGGGCCACCGAGCCGGAAGCCGGCTTGCGACCAGCTCCTGGCCAGGCGCCCACGCGTGACGAGGCCGTTTCCGGTCGCGCCCAACCTCTTCCCACGCTCGGGCTGGCGGTGCCGCTGCAGGCCGCGCCGGGTCGGCCGGCAGTGGACGAGGTCGAAAACCGCACCACATCGCGCAAGCGGGCGACGGCCTGGGCCGGCGGCTCTAAGGGCAATTCGACGGAAATAGCGGTCAGCGCCCGCGCGCTGGGGTTTGGCCTTGCCGCCTTCGCGCTCCTCTTTCTGGTGGTGCTTGTGGTGTTCTAGGCTGTCGGGTCATGCCCGGTTCGGGCTTTGGTCCTCGCGATCTTCCCAATCGCTGCGCAGCAACGTCGTCACATGTTCGATCGTCTGCCTTCCGTCCGCCATGCAGCGGCTCTGAACCTCGGCGACGCGCCGGTATCCCAATCTGCGCTGCATCGCCCAGGAATTTTCGTTGCCGTCGAAGTATCCGTTGACCAGTTTCGTCAGGCCGAGTTCCTGAAAAGCGAACCGGATCTTCGCCTCGAACGCTTCGCGCCCATAGCCGCGTCCCTGATAGGCGCTGGCGATCCAGATGCCGCCGCCGGCCGTGCCGGCTTCGCGATCGACTTTGTTGAGACTGACCCCGCCGATCGCTGTTCGCCCAGGCTTGAGTTCTACCGCGAATTCATCGGCAGTGGGCTGGCCGCTTGCGTTTGAAATCTCGCGGCATCTGTCGATCCAGCTTTGAGCGTGCGCCGTCGTATAGAGGTGAGGCACGAAGGCCAGCCACTTCGCGGTCTCGATATCGTTCAGCCCCAGCGTTAGCTGTTCGATGTCCTGCTCGCTCCAGGGCCGCAGCGTAAGGCGCGCCGTTTCGATCCTGATATTGTCCACGATGGTGCGGTCTCTTGTGCCTTGAAATCACGGGCAAACGATTTGGCTGGAGGATGATCGAAGGGCATTTCCGTCCGCCGCCTGCGGATAAGGGGAGCCTAACGCTCCGCGTCCAGAAAACTCTGCAAGCGGTCGTCCGGCACATTCGCCGAGATAGCGATGCGCCTGGCGAGTTCGATGGCGGCGGCGCGCGGCTTTCCGGCCGGTCGGTCGAGCCAGTAGCAGACCGGATTGAGCGCTGTTCGCCGGTCGACCGCCACCACGCGGCCGGCCGCCACCTGTCCTTCGGCCAGAGGCGGCCGCGCCAGCGCGATGCCCAGCCCGTAGGCGGCGGCGTCCAGCACGAGGTTATAATCCTCGAAGCGACGGTCCTGCGGTCGCGGCCGGTAGTCCACGCCCTGTTCGCCAAACCAGGCGCGCCAGCCGGAGGCGTCCGAATCATGGATCAGCGGATATTTGAGCAGCCGCGCGGCATTGCCCGCACCGACCTCTTGCGCCAGCTGCGGCGAGGCGATGGGGAACATGTGTTCCTCGAACAATTGCATGGCGATGCGTTCGGGAATGCGTCCGCGCCCGCAGCGGATGGAAAGATCGATGCCCTCGTCGGCGAGGTCGATCTGGCGGTTGTCGACATCGAGCACGATCCTGATCTTCGGATCGCCGCTTTCGAGCCTCGCCATGCGCGGCATCAGCCACAGGCCACTGATCGAGGGAATGGTGGCCAGTCGCACCACGGCCGTGCCGCGCGGTTCCACCCAGCGGTCGGAATTGGAGGCGATCAGCGCGAAGGCCTCGCTGGTGCGCAGGTGCAGCCGGTTGCCTTCGATGGTCTGCGCCACGCCGCGCGCCCGGCGCTCGAACAGTTTCAGCCCGAACCAGTCCTCCAGCCGGGCGATCTGCCGGCTCACCGCGCCATGGGTCAGGTTGAGCTTTTCGGCGGCGGCCGAAAAGGAGCCCGTCTTGGCCGCGGCATCGAAGGCTCGCAAGGTGTCGAGCGGCGGCAATGTGTCCAAGCTGTGATCCATGCTCACAGCTCATCCTCGATTTCGTCGTTTGTCAACAAGCTCGGAAAGGGGTTTTGTGGCATCGCGAACCTGCTGCATCGGCCAGAAAATCGGAATCGATTTTCGGCAGGCACGATGCAGCAGGTTCAAAGTGTTAGAGCGTCCTTTGCGCGTCCAACAGGACGCGCGGCGCTCCAGACGGGGTGGAGAAGGACGATGAGCGCACAAATGAGCATGGCGAATTCGGAACAGCGGACGGATATGACGGCGGTGCTGGCGGTCGCGCTCACCGTGGTCGGCTGGGCTTCGGCCTTCCCGGCGATCCGCGCCGGCCTCGCCGCCTTCGGGCCGCTGGAACTGGGCGCGCTGCGCTTCGCCATTGCCGCCGTGCCGGCAGCGATCTTTCTTGCCATCAAGCGTCCGGCATTGCCCAAGCTCAACGAGCTGTGGCGCTTCGGTGTCGGCGGCGCCATCTTCGTCGCGCTTTATACGGCCATGCTGAATATCGGCGAGACCACGGTCTCGGCCGGCGCCGCCGCCTTCATCATCAATGTCAGCCCGATCTTCACCGCCATCATGGCGATGTTCCTGCTCGGCGAACGGTTTCCGGCGCTGGCCTGGGTCGGGACCTTCGTTTCCTTCGCCGGCATCGGCGTCATCGCCATGGGCGAAGGCAACGGTCTCACCTTCAACACCGGCGCATTGCTGATCCTGGGGTCGGCACTCTGTTCCTCGGTCAACACCATCGTGCAGAAGCCGCTGTTCAAGAACCATCATCCGCTGACGGTCTCGGCCTGGAACATGGTGCTCGGTGCGCTGTGCCTGTCGCCATTCCTGCCACAAAGCCTCGTCGAAGCCGCCCATGCCAGTTCCGCCGGCCTTGGCGCAGTCATCTATCTCGGCATCGTGCCCAGCTTCATCTCCTACGCCGCCTGGGCGACCGCGCTGTCGCGCCTGCCGGCCGCCCGCGCCTCGAACTTCCTCTATCTGGTTTCGCCGATGGCGGTGCTGATCGGCTTCTTCTGGCTCGGCGAGGTGCCGTCGACACTCGGCATCGTCGGTGGCGTGCTGGCGCTCGGCGGCGTGATCGTGGTCAACATGAAACGATAAGTCTGGCTTATCCGAAAGCGATCGAAACGACCCGTCGCGCCACTTTCCTGGCGCGGCGGTTCTTGTTTGGGATTTCGGAGTGGAACGGGCTTCGCGTGAACGAATTCGGGGCCATTTTGACCGAAAAGGAGCGCGCGCGGATAAAAATTCCGCAACCTGTCCGGGAAGTTCGCGCAGGATTTTGAAAAGAAATGGCTTTTCTATTTCACAATTCGGGATCGGTTGTTGTCCCGTTCACATCCTGACGCCTGATGACAGAGCAAAAGCGGACGTTGTCTAAGCGCGGATCTCGCTTCTAGCGCCGGCCGAACAGCCGCTCGATATCGCCGAGCTTCAGCTCGATATAGGTCGGGCGGCCGTGGTTGCAGGTGCCGGATCCCGGCGTTGCTTCCATCTGGCGCAGCAGCGCGTTCATCTCGTCGGGCTTGAGCAGGCGGCCGGACCGCACCGAGCCGTGGCATGCCATGGTGGCTGCGATGTGGTGCAGCCGCTCGGTCAATGTCTCGATCGTGTCGTTGTCGGCGATCTCGTCGGCAAGGTCGCGCACCAATTGCTGGACGTCGGTTTCGCCCAGCATCGACGGCGTCTCGCGCACGGCGATCGCGCCCGGACCGAAGCGTTCGAGGCCGAGCCCGAAGCGCCGAAGCGTTTCGGCATGTTGCGCGAGCCGGTCAGCGTCTTCTTCTGGAAGATCGATGATTTCAGGTAAAAGCAGCATCTGCGCCGGCACTGGACGCGAATGCAGCGCGTTCTTCAACGCTTCGTAGACCAGGCGCTCATGCGCGGCGTGCTGATCGACGATGACCAGCGAATCCCGGGTCTGGGCGACGATATAGTTCTCGTGCACCTGCGCACGCGCCGCACCCAAAACCATGCCGAGCAAGGTTTCGTTCGCCTCGGTCTGGCTGGCGCGGGCATCGGCGCTCATCGACGGTCCGGTCTCGAAGGCCGGTTGATCGCTCTCGCCGAACCCCATGTCGAGCGGGCGCTGCGGCGAGCGGGCGGGATCGTAGCCGGAGCCCGAGGCCCGGTAGGCTGCCTCGTAGCTGCGATGATTGTTGGCGGGGCCGCCATGTCCAAACGAGGTAGCGCCGGGCCGGAAAGCGGCCATCATGCCGGCGGCTCCCGTGGTTGCCGCGCGGATGCCGGCATCGGTCAGCGCCTGGCGGATGGCGCCGACGATCAGCCCGCGCACCAGGCCGGGGTCGCGGAAACGGACATCGGCCTTGGCGGGGTGGACGTTAACGTCGACCGTCGCCGGATCGAGGGTCAGGAACAGCGCTACCACCGCATGCCGGTCGCGCGGCAGCACGTCCATGTAGGCGCCGCGAATAGCGCCGGCGATCAGCTTGTCGCGCACCGGGCGGCCGTTGACATAGGCGTATTGCTGCAGCGCATTGGCGCGCGTGAAGGAAGGGATCGAGACATGGCCGGTCAGCCGCACACCCTCGCGTCCGGCATCGATGGCTATTGAATTTTCAGGGAAATCGGCGCCCATCACCTGCGCCAGCCGGCGCAACTGCCCCTCCGGTGTGTCGTCGGTCGCCGGCAATTCCAGCGTCGAGCGGTCGGAGCCGGCCAGCGTGAAACGCACCGCCGGGAAAGCGATGGCGATGCGTTTGATCACGTCGCTGGTGGCCGAGCTCTCGGCGCGCTCGCCCTTCATGAATTTCAATCGCGCCGGCGTGGCGAAGAACAGGTCGCGTACCTCGACCGTCGTGCCTCGATTGGCCGCTGCCGGCCGCACTGGGGCGATACGGCCGCCCTCGATGCTGATTTCGGCGGCGCTGTCGCCCGCCGCCGTGCGGGAGCGGATCGACAGCCTTGCCACCGAGCCGATCGACGGCAGTGCTTCACCGCGAAAGCCGAGCGAACGGATGTCATTGATGTCGGTGGAGAGTTTGGAGGTGCAATGGCGCGCCACGGCAAGCTCCAGCTCCTGTTCGGGAATGCCGCCGCCGTCGTCGGTGACGCGAATGAGGTTCAAGCCGCCGCCTGCCGTGACGATCTCGACGCGGCCGGCGCCGGCGTCGAGCGCATTCTCGACCAGTTCCTTGACCACGCTGGCCGGCCGCTCGATGACCTCGCCGGCGGCGATCTGGTTGATCATCGTTTCGGAAAGCTGGCGGATGGGCATGGCGCGATCCTAGCCGGATTCGAGCGCAGGGTGAAAGCGCGTCAGGCCTGTTCGACCAGCCAATCCCGAACCTTTTGCGCATTCTCCGAAAGCGGCCGGTTTTTCGGCCACACGACATGGAAGCTGTCGCCGGTCTTCATGGCATGGTCGGTGACCCTCACCAGCAGCCCGCTTGCCACCAGCGGGTCGGTCAGATGCCGCCAGCCGAGCGCGATGCCTTGCCCCTCCATCACGGCCTGGATGACGAGGACATAGTCGTTGATCAGCAACCCACGGTTGGTGGTGCCGGTATTGACGCCGGCGGATCGAAACCACTCGCTCCATGTCGCCGCCGCCCGGAACGGTTCCTCGAGGTGAATGAGCTGATGTGATGCAATCTCTGCGGGCGTGGCAGGCAAGCCGGCGCGGGCGACATAGGCAGGCCCGGCAACGGCGTAGATCTCTTCGCCGGCGATCGGCAGCGCGTCGTAGTCCGGCCAATCCCGCGCCGCGCCACCCCGGACGCCAAGCGGGATGCCTTCGGCGATGAGATCGAGATCGCGGTCGGCGGTCTGTATGCGCAGGTCGACGCCGGGAAGATCGTCGCGGAATTTCCGCAACCTCGGCATCATCCAGAACGAGGCAAATGCGGTGGATGCGGACAAGGTGACGTGCACGCCGCCGGCCTGAGCCCGCAGCTCTTCGGCCGATCTGCGAATGTGGGAGAGGCCGAGCGTCACGTCGGCGAAGAAGCGGCTGCCCGCCTCGGTCAACAACACCTGCCGATGACGCCGTTGGAACAGGCTGACACCGAGCTGCTGCTCCAGTCCCCGCACGGCATAGGATACGGCGGCTTGCGTCATGCCGAGTTCGCGCCCGGCAGCCGTAAAGCTCGAAAGCCTTCCCGCCGCCTCGAAAACGATGAGGCGGTCGGCCGACGGCAAGAGATGGCGCAAGCTTTGCATGAATCCAGCTTATGCTGGAGATCAATATTTTCAAGCATTACAGCCATATTCGAATGAACTAGCTTCATGTCACAGGGAGCGAAGTCGAACATGATGGTTGCGGAAACGCTGGAACAGGCGGCTGGGAAACGCGAGCGCGCCGGTCGCAGCGCGCGGCGCGAACAACGCAGCCACGGGGCGGAAGGCCTTGGCCGGCCCTACATTCTTCGCAATATCCCGACCTACGACATCCTTTCGGAAGAAAACCTGATCCGCATCGAGACGACCGCGGATCGAATCCTGGCCGAGATCGGCATCGAGTTCCGCGACGATCCCGTTGCACTCGACCTCTGGAAGCGGGCCGGGGCCGATGTGACCGGCCTGTTGGTGAAATTCGAACCGGGCATGCTGCGCGAAATCCTGAAGACCGCGCCGGCGGAGTTCGTGCAGCATGCGCGCAACCCGGCGAAGTCGGTTCTGATCGGCGGCAAAAGCGTTGTTTTCTCGCCGGCTTACGGTTCTCCCTTCGTGATGGATCTCGACCGTGGTCGCCGCTACGGCACCATCGAGGATTTCCGCAATTTCGTGAAGCTGGCGCAATCCTCGCCCTGGCTGCATCACTCCGGCGGCACGATCTGCGAACCGGTCGACGTGCCGGTCAACAAGCGCCACCTTGATATGGTCCACGCCCATATCAAATATTCCGACCGTCCCTTCATGGGCTCGGTCACGACCGAAAGCCGCGCCGAGGATTCCATCGACATGGCGCGCATCGTCTTCGGGCGGGACTTTGTCGATCGGAACTGCGTCATCCTCGGCAATGTCAATGTCAACTCGCCGCTGGTGTGGGACGGCACCATGACCCTGGCGCTGCGCGCCTATGCCCGCGCCAACCAGGCGGCCGTCGTCGTGCCCTTCATCCTTGGCGGTGCCATGGGGCCGGTGACGAATGCCGGCGCAATCGCCCAGTCCTTGGCGGAAACCATGGTCGGCTGCGCGCTGACGCAACTGGAAAGGCCTGGCGCGCCGGTGATCTTCGGCAATTTCCTGTCGTCGATGTCGTTGCGTTCCGGTTCGCCCACCTTCGGCACGCCTGAGCCGGCGATCGGCTCGATGGTGATCGGACAGTTGGCCCGGCGGCTGAATCTGCCACTGCGCTGTTCCGGCAACTTCACCACCTCGAAACTGCCGGACGCGCAGGCGATGAACGAAGGCACGATGTCGATGCTGGCGGCCGTGCATTGCGGCGCCAATTTCATCCTGCATTCAGCCGGGTTTCTCGATGGGCTGCTGTCCATGTCCTACGAAAAATTCGTCATGGACGCAGACTTCTGCGGCGCGCTGCATTCCTATCTCGACGGGGTGAAGATCGACGACAACCAATTGGCGCTGGACGCTTTCCGCGAGGTCGGGCCGGGCAGTCATTTCTTCGGCTGCGCTCATACCATGGCGAACTATCAGACGGCCTTCTGGGACACCGAAATTGCCGACAATGAGCCATTCGAGAAGTGGCAGGCGGCCGGCTCGCGGGATGCCGCATTGCGCGCCAACCAGCGCTGGAAGAAGATGCTGGCCGAATATCAGGCGCCACCCCTGGACGAAGCCGTCGACGAGGCCCTGCTCGATTTTATCGACCGTAAAAAAGCCGGGATGGCGGATGCGTGGTATTAAGCGGACTGCGCAACCGTTTCATCGGGGGAATACCATGAAGCCAGGAGTTCTGCTTGCACTGTGCATCTGTGCCTTTTCCGGCCCTGCGTTGGCTGGCCCGGCATCGGATGCCGTCATGTTCTTTTATTCGCCGGTCAAGTTCGCCGCCGACGCGCAATATCGCGATCGCTTCACCGAACCGGTCACCAAGCTGTTCGAGCTGAACGACGCCGCGCTCAAGAAGAACCCGGACGAAGTCGCCTGCATCGACTTCGAGCCGGCGCTCGATGCGCAGGACTATGACGACAAGGCGGTGGCCGACAGCCTGAAACTGAGCGAGGCCGTCAACGGCGACACCGCGACGGTGACAGTAAATTTCAATCTGTTCACCGAAGGCGATGATTCCAAACGTGAAATGGTGTGGGATCTGAAGAAGGTCAACGGCGGTTGGAAGATCGCCGATATCAGCTCGAAGAGCAACAGCTGGAAACTCAGCGAGTTGGGATGCTCGGGTGAGGACAGCGCGGATTGAGCCGGTGAACAGGATCGGTCGCTTGCTGGCCTGCATCGCGGTTGGAGCCTTCGCTGCCGGCCCGGGCGGCGCCGGCGCTGAAGGCTTGCTCGGCGCCAAGCCGCAGGCAGCGCCAGCTGCTCCGGCCCCGGACCAGCCGCCTGTCGCGTCCGGCCTGGCGACACCTGCCGCGGTCGGTTCGCCCTCTGCCGTGGTAAGGCCGTTTTATGCCGAGGGCGGTACCGATCTTGCCGTCGCCGACCGCAGCCGCTTCGTCGATCCGGCCAAAACCGTACTCGAAAAGAACGAGGCGCTGAAGAAATCCGGGCAGGGTGACTGCCTCGACCAGAACATGCCGCTCGACGAAGTTCCCTACGACAAGGCGGCGCTCGACAAGAGCTTCAAGTCGCTGGAATCGATCAACGGCGACGATGCTCGCGTCGTCGTGGCGTTTGTCGCGGGCAGTGACTCGCACAGGCTCGAGTGGAAGCTGAAAAAGGTCGGCGGCGAGTGGAAAATCACCGACCTTCTCTCCGTGACCGGAGAGTGGGCGCTCAGCCAGTATCAATGCGAATGATACGCAGATTCAAAGAGTTGGAGCGTCCTTTGCAAGTCCGAGCTAACGCGCGATGCTCTAACCGCGACCGCGATAGGGCGCCACGCCTGTATCGGGCAGCCATGCGCCTTTCGGCGGCTCGCCGGTCTGCCAGAAGACATCGATGGGGATGCCGCCGCGCGGATACCAATAACCGCCAATGCGCAGCCATAACGGGCTGGTTGCCTGCACAACGCGCCGCGCGATCATGACCGTGCAATCCTCGTGGAACGCACCGTGATTGCGGAAGGATGTCAGGAAAAGCTTCAGCGACTTGGATTCGACCAAAAGTGCATCAGGCGCATAGTCGATCACGATATGCGCGAAATCGGGCTGGCCGGTGACGGGGCACAGCGACGTGAATTCCGGACAGGTGAAGCGCACGATAGCCGGCGGGCCATCGCCACGGGTGAAGGGTACCGTTTCCAGGACCGCATGGTCGGGGCTGTCTGGCGTCTCGACCTTGGTGCCAAGCTGAGTCAGGCTTTCCGTCATCATGGGCAGTCTCCTTGGGGGCAGGCTCATCCACAGCCAGCATCGGTATAGAACAGGACAACGATGGCCAGCAACGATCCGCTCCTCCAGCCCTACCAGCTCAAACATCTGACGCTGAAGAATCGGGTGATGTCGACCAGCCATGAGCCGGCCTATTCCGAGGACGGCATGCCGAAGGAGCGCTACCGGCTCTACCATGCCGAAAAGGCCAGGGGCGGCATGGCGCTGACCATGACCGCGGGCTCGGCCATCGTTTCCCGCGACAGTCCGGCCGCATTCGGCAATTTGCATCTTTACGACGATGCCATCGTGCCCTGGCTCTCGGAGCTCGCCGAGGCCTGCCACGAGCACGACTGCAAGGTGATGATCCAGATCACCCATCTCGGCCGCCGCACCGGCTGGAACAAGGCCGACTGGCTGCCGGTGCTGTCCGCTTCGCCGGTGCGCGAGCCGGCGCACCGCGCCTTTCCCAAGGCCGCCGAGGACTGGGACATCGAGCGTATCGTCAAGGATTACGCGTCGGCGGCGCAGCGCTGTCACGCGGCCGGCCTCGACGGCATCGAATTCGAGGCCTACGGCCATCTGATCGACGGTTTCTGGTCGCCGGCAACCAACCATCGCGACGACGAATTCGGCGGCTCGCTCGACAACAGGCTGCGCTTCACCAACATGGTGCTCGACGCCGTGCGCGCGGCTGTCGGCGAGAAATTCGTCGTCGGCATCCGCATGGTGGCGGATGAGGATTTTGCCGCCGGTCTGTCGAAAGAGGAGGGCGTGGAGATCGCGCGGCGGCTGGCGAAATCCGGCAAGGTAGATTTCCTCAATATCATTCGCGGCTCAATCGAGACAGACGCCGCGCTCACCAAGGTCATCCCGGTGACCGGCATGCGGTCCTCGCCGCATCTTGATTTCGCCGGCGAGGTGCGGGCGGCGACCAAGTTCCCGACCTTCCACGCCGCGCGCATCCAGGATGTCGCGACAGCCCGCCACGCGATTGCCAGCGGCAAGCTGGACATGGTCGGCATGACCCGCGCCCATATCGCCGACCCGCATATCATGCGGAAGGTCATGGAAGGGCGTGAGCACGAGATCCGCCCCTGTGTCGGCGCCACATATTGCCTGGACCGCATCTATGAAGGCGGCGAGGCCCTGTGCGTCCACAATGCGGCGACGGGGCGCGAAGCGACGATCCCGCATGTCGTCGGCAATTCCGGTGGGCCCGAGAAACATGTCGTGGTCGTCGGCGCCGGTCCGGCGGGGCTTGAAGCGGCGCGTGTGGCGGGGGAGCGCGGCTACAGGGTAACCATGCTCGAAGCCGCCTCGCAGGCCGGCGGGCAGATTCGGTTGGCGGCACAGAACCCGCGCCGCAAGGAATTGATCGGCATCGTCGACTGGCGGCTTTCACAGTTGGAGCGGCTGGGTGTCGATATCCGCTACGATGCCTGGGCCGAAAAGGACGATGTTCTGGCGCTCGAACCGGACGTGGTCGTGGTCGCGACCGGCGGCATCCCGCAGAACCCGCCATTGGAGGCGGGCGACGCGTTGGTCACATCGAGCTGGGATATTCTTTCGGGGGCGGTCAAACCGGCGGAAAACGTCCTGCTTTACGACGACAATGGCGGTCATCAGGGCATGGGTGCGGCGGAGCTGATCGCCAATGCCGGTTCGAAGCTGGAACTCGTATCGCCCGAGCGGTTCTTCGCGCCGGAAATGGGTGGCCTCAACCATGTGCCCTATATGCGCGTCTTCCACGAGAAGGGTGTGACGGTGACCATAAACACCCGCGTTCGTGCGATACGGCGTGAAGGAAATCAACTGGTTGCGGAATTGCGCTCAGATTTTGCCGAAGGCTGGAAGGTTCAGCGTTTCGTCGACCAGGTCATTGTCGAGCATGGCACGGCGCCGCTCGACGAGCTCTATTGGGCACTGAAGCCGCTGTCGCGGAACGCCGGCGCCGTCGACTATGAAAGCCTGGTCGGCGGCGGCGACATTTTCCCGACACGCAACCCGAACGGTGCCTTCATTCTCTATCGGATCGGCGATGCCGTGGCTTCCCGCAACATCCACGCCGCCATCTATGACGGCATCCGCTTCGGTCTGCGCGTCTGAACCGCGTCGGGGTCAGCAGCGAAACAGTGGTTCGCCGAAGATCGTGGGGTCGACGTCGACGCCGAGCCCCGGGCGCCGCGGCGGCGACATCGCTCCGTCTGCGATAACGAAATCGGCCTTGCCATTGGCGACCGTCACCCAGTTGTGGAAGTCGACGGTATGCTGGCGCAGCAGTTGCGGCGTTGACAGCAGCAGGCCGCAATAAGCGGCCGTGTCGATCTGCGCGCCGCCGGTGTCCTCGATGGTGATCTTGAGATTGCGGGCGATGGCGATGTCGCGCAGCAGCTTGGCCTTGGTTAGCCCGCCGACACGGGCGAGCTTGATCGTGATGCCGTCCACGAGCCCGTCGCCGATGGCGCGCAGCAAGGCATCCGTGCCGTCGATGGTCTCGTCCAGCACCAGCGCCCGGTCACAGGCCGGGCGGATCGCGAGGTTCTCCTCATAGCTCGCGCAGGGCTGCTCCAGTGTGTAGTCGAGCGAGCGCGTCGCCTGCAGAAAGCGCCGGGTCTCGGCGGTGCCCCAGCTGCCATTGGCGTCGCAGAACAGCACCGTGCCGGAGGGGACTGCCGCACGCACCGCCTCCAGTCGCGCAATGTCGTCGTTGACGTCCAGCCCGACCTTCACCTGCAGCCGGCGATAACCTTCGACGATGTATTTCTTTGCCCGTGCCGCCATGACGTCCGGGCTTTCCTGTGCCAGCGAGCGATAGAGCGGCACGGTGGTGCCTTCCGCGCCACCCGTCATCGCGGCCAGCGAAAGGCCGCTGCGTTTGCCGGCAAGGTCCCACAGCGCCATGTCGATGGCCGCCTTGGCATAGGGGTGACCTTTCAGCAAAAGGTCCATGCGCCGGTTGATCGCCTCGATGCCGGCCGCGTCCTCGCCGATCAGGCGCGGCGTCAGTTCCCGCATCGCGGCGCGCGCGCCTTCGGCGAAAGCTGGATCGTAGAAGGAACCGAGCGGCGCCATCTCGCCATAGCCGCTGACACCATCCCGCGAGGCGATCTCGACGATGGTCGAATCGAAACCCTCGGCGCTGCGCCCGCCCGAACAACGATAGGTGCCGTCGCGAAATGGCTGCCATTGCTGGTAGACCGTGATGCTGGCAATGGTCATGGCGGCTCCTCGGGCGATTTTCGAAATGGTCTGTTCGAGTTGATGCTAGCGGCGGTAGGACACGTGCGCCGCGAGGGAAACGGCAGGTGCGCTGGTCGCTTTTGTGCTAGCTTCTCGGCGGCCGATCGCAGTATCCCTTGCCGCCTTAAAGGAGCCCACCGTTCATGAGCCAAAGCTTCCTCGCCCATCTCGACACGGAACTCACCGGCCTCAAGGCAACAGGCCTTTACAAGTCCGAGCGGGTGATTTCGTCGATGCAGTCGGCCGAGATCGAGGTGGGCGGCAACAAGGTGCTCAATTTCTGCGCCAACAACTATCTCGGCCTCGCCGACAGCGAGGAGTTGCGCGACGCGGCGGCCAAGGCGCTCGATCGCTACGGTTACGGCATGGCCTCGGTGCGCTTCATTTGCGGCACGCAGGAAGAACACAAGCAGCTCGAGGCAAGGATTTCCTCCTTCCTCGGGCTGGAGGACACCATCCTCTACGGATCCTGCTTCGACGCCAATGGCGGGCTGTTCGAAACGCTGCTTGGCGAAGAGGACGCGGTGATCTCGGACGCCTTGAACCATGCCTCGATCATCGATGGCGTGCGGCTCTCGAAGGCCAAGCGGTTTCGCTATGCAAACAATGACATGGCAGCACTTGAAGAAGAGTTGAAGAAAGCGGAGGGCAGTCGTTTCAAGCTGATCGCCACCGACGGCGTCTTCTCTATGGATGGCATCATCGCCAATTTGAAAGGCGTCTGCGATCTGGCGGAAAAATACGGCGCGATGGTGATGGTGGACGACAGCCATGCCGTCGGCTTCGTCGGCAAGCATGGCCGCGGCTCGGCCGAGCATTGCGGCGTCGAGGGCCGGGTGGACATCATCACCGGAACGCTCGGCAAGGCGCTGGGCGGCGCTTCCGGCGGCTATACGTCGGGCAAGCGGCAAGTGGTCGACTGGCTGCGCCAGCGCTCGCGGCCTTATCTCTTCTCCAACACTTTGATGCCGGCGATTGCGGCGGCTTCGCTCAAGGTGTTCGACCTTGTGGCGAATGGCGACGAACTGCGCGGAAAACTCTACGACAACGCCGCCCGGTTCCGCTCCGGCATGAGCAAGCTCGGCTTCACGCTTGCCGGCGCCGACCATCCCATCATTCCGGTGATGCTGGGCGACGCGGCGCTGGCGCAGCAGATGGCGGCCAAGATGCTGGAACGCGGTATCTACGTCATCGGCTTTGCGTTCCCGGTCGTACCCAAGGGCCAGGCACGTATCCGCACCCAGATGTCGGCCGCGCATTCCACCGCTGACATTGACCGCGCGGTTGCTGCGTTCGGGGAAGTGGGTAAGGAACTCGGCGTCATTTCCTGAGGAAGAACAGAATGTCCAACATGATGCGCGCGCTGGTGAAGGCCAAGGCCGAGCCTGGAATCTGGATGGAGCGCGTTCCAGTCCCCGAGATCGGCCCGAACGACGTGCTGATCAAGGTCAAGAAATCGGCCATCTGCGGCACGGACGTGCATATCTACAACTGGGATCAGTGGGCGCAGAAAACCGTGCCGGTGCCGATGGTGACCGGGCATGAATTCGTCGGCACGATCGCCGATGTCGGTTCGGCCGTGACCGAATATAAGGTCGGCCAGCGTGTGTCGGGCGAGGGGCATATCGTTTGCGGCCATTGCCGCAATTGTCGCGCGGGCCGGGGGCATCTGTGCCGCAACACGCTTGGCGTCGGCGTGAACCGGCCGGGTTCGTTCGGCGAATATGTCGCCATTCCGCAGCACAATGTCGTGCCGATCCCCGACGATATCCCGGACGAGATCGCGGCGATCTTCGATCCGCTGGGCAACGCGGTTCACACCGCGCTGTCCTTCGATCTGGTCGGCGAGGACGTGCTGGTTACCGGCGCCGGGCCGATCGGCATCATGGGCGCGCTGGTGGCGCAATGCGTCGGCGCGCGCAAGGTGGTCATCACCGACATCAACCCGGTGCGCCTGGCGCTGGCCAGGAAACTTGGCGTTCGCCACGTCGTCGACGCCTCGAAGGAAAAGCTGCGCGACGTGATGCGCGACGAGGGCATGACTGAAGGCTTCGATGTCGGGCTCGAAATGTCAGGCTCGGCGGTCGCCTTCCGCGACATGATCGACACGATGAACAATGGTGGCAAGATCGCTATTCTCGGCATTGCGCCGACCGGCTTCGAGATCGACTGGAACAAGGTCATCTTCAAGATGCTGCATCTCAAGGGCATCTACGGCCGCGAGATGTTCGAGACATGGTACAAGATGATCGCGCTGGTGCAGGGACCGCTGGATGTGAGTGGTCTGATCACCCACCGCATTGGCATTGATGACTACCAGGCCGGCTTCGATGCGATGCGCAGCGGCAATTCCGGCAAGGTGGTGATGGACTGGTAGGAAAAATATTTTCCTGCTGGTTGAATTTTTCGAATATTGTTTGTTGCCATGTCGCTGGCGGATTTGCTAATGCGAGCGACTTTTTGTGCAAGCGCTTAGCCTCGAGAACCAGAACCGGTTTTCGAGGCGGTGGTCAAGAGCCGGAATTCCGCAATGCGCCGCCATATCCGCTCCTTCACCGCGCGCCATGAGCCGTCCGGGCAGGTTCTTTCGCATGCCAAGTCGGGGCTTGGCGCGGTTGTCGGCATCGGAGCGGTCGGTGGTCTCGCGGCGCTGACAAACATGCCGCTGCTGTTGGCGCCGCTCGGCGCTTCGGCCGTGCTGATCTTCGGTCAACCGGCGAGTCCGCTGGCGCAGCCAGCCAATGTTTTCGGCGGCTATCTCCTGGCGACGATTGTCGGCGTGGCGGCAGCGCTGACCTTTCCGGGCATGTGGCAGGTTGCGGCGCTGGCCGTTGGCCTTGCAATAGCGCTCATGCTGATGTTTCGCGTCACGCATCCGCCCGCCGGCGCGGTGCCGCTGGTGGCGCTCGCCGCGCCTCTGCAGAGCGGCTCGCTGTTTTTCACGATCCTGATCGGCTCGATCAGCCTGGTTGGCCTCGGCGTCGTGCACCACCGGCTACCACCGCGCTTCCACTATCCACGCCGGTTGGACTGACGGCGAACGCCGCCTCGATGGCATCCAGCGCCGTCTCCAGCGCTACGCGATCCTGATTTGCGATCCGTTCCAGCAACTCCCGTTCGAACGCCTTCGCCAACGGCACCATGTCGCGATAAGCGGCCAATCCCGCCTTGGTCAGTGTCAGATGCTCGATGCGCCGGTCCTTTTCGTCCGGCGTGCGGGTAAGCCAGCGACGTTTCTCCAGTTCAGCAACGGCGCGCGACACCTTGGTCTTGTGCATCGACGACTGCTCGCCAAGCGCTGTCGCCGTCATCGAGCCGTGTTGGCCGAGCCCGGCTAGCGTGCGCCATTCGGGACGGGTGAGGCCAAGCCGGTCCTTGTAGACCCTGGCGAACTCGCGGCTGACCAGATCGGCCAGATGGTAAAGCCGGTAGGGCAGGAAGCTTTCCAGCTCGAGAGTGTTTTCCGGTGTTGCCATGATGCCCGTTCCGGTCGAGCTTGGATGCTGGGAGATGTCGTTGATAGTTACATTTTCGATGGTTACAGATGTAACCAGTTTGGTCAATCCGGGGAGGATGCGATGGCCTTTTCCTACATGCCGGGCTTCGGCAACGATTTCGAGACCGAGACGCTTCCGGGCTCGCTGCCCCAAGGTCGAAATTCGCCGCAGCGGCCAGCCTACGGGCTTTATGCCGAGCAGCTCTCGGGTTCGCCCTTCACAGCGCCGCGTGGCACCAACGAGCGTTCCTGGCTCTACCGCATCCGGCCGAGCGTCAAGCACACCGGCCGCTTCAAGGGCGTGAACTACCCGCTCTGGAAGACGGCGCCGAATGTCGGCGATCACGAACTGGCGCTTGGCCAGTATCGCTGGAACCCGACGCCGATGCCGAAGGAGCCGACCGATTTCATCGCCGGCATGCACACCATGACGACGGCGGGCGACGCGTTGGGCCAGAGCGGCATGGCCGCCCATGTCTACGTCGCCAACAAATCCATGGTGGACGACCATTTCTTCAACGCCGATGCCGAGATGCTGATCGTACCGCAGGTCGGCCGGCTGAACTTTGTCACCGAAATGGGCGTTATCGAAATGCGGCCGGGCGAAATCTGCGTCCTGCCGCGCGGCCTCGTCTTCAAGGTCGAACTGATCGATGCCGAGGTGCGTGGTTATGTCTGCGAGAACTACGGCGCCAAGTTCACCATGCCCGATCGTGGGCCGATCGGCGCCAACTGCCTGGCCAATCCGCGCGACTTCAAGACGCCTTGCGCCTGGTTCGAGGAGAAGGAGACGCCATGCCGGCTGATCGTGAAATGGTGCGGCTCCTTCCACATCACCGAGCTCGATCATTCGCCGCTCGACGTGGTCGCGTGGCATGGTAACTACGCACCGTATAAATATGATCTGGCTACGTTTTCTCCAGTCGGCGCTATTCTTTTCGATCATCCCGACCCGTCGATTTTCACCGTGCTGACCGCCCCGTCCGGCGAGGAAGGCACGGCCAATGTTGACTTCGTCATCTTCCCGCCGCGCTGGCTGGTGGCCGAAAACACCTTCCGTCCCCCATGGTACCATCGCAACATCATGAGCGAATTCATGGGCCTCATCCACGGCCAGTACGACGCCAAGGAAGAAGGTTTCGTGCCGGGCGGCATGAGCCTGCACAACATGATGTTGGCGCATGGGCCTGACGCGCCGGGTTTCGAAAAGGCTTCGAAAGTGGAACTGAAGCCGGTGAAGCTCGACAACACCATGGCCTTCATGTTCGAGACGCGCTTCCCGCAGATGCTCACCCGCCACGGTGCCGAGCTGCCGACCCTGCAGCAGGACTATATCGACTGCTGGAAGGATCTGAAAAAACGCTTCAACGGCACGCCGGAGGGCGACTGGTCTTGAACGTGGGGCAGCGGAAAGGCCGGCTGGTCCTCCTCGGGTCCAAGGGCGGGCCGGCATTGCGACCCGGCGGCCCGTGGCCGACATCGTCTTTGCTTGAATTGGGCGGTCGCTCGATCGTCGTCGATTGCGGGCTGGGCGTGGCACGCGGCCTGACCGATGCGGGCCTTGGTCTCAAGACGCTCGATCTCATTTTCATCACCCATTTGCATTCCGATCACTATCTGGAACTCGGGCCGCTTTTGCACACCGCATGGACGGCCGGTCTCGCCACGCCGGTCACGGTCTTCGGTCCGGTCGGCATCGGACGCTACTGGCGGCTGTTTTGCGACGCGATGGCCTTCGACATCGATATCCGTATCGAGGATGAAGGCAGGCCCGATCTGCGCGCGCTCGTGTGCGTCGAGGAATTTGCCGAGGGGCGTGTTTTCGAAACGGACGGATTGCTGGTTACGGCCATGCGCGTCGACCACCCGCCACTGGTCGATTGCTTTGCGCTGCGCTTCGAAGGCGAGGGGCGCGGCATCGTCTTCTCCGCCGACACTGCCTGTTTCCCGCCGCTCGCCGATTTCGCAAGGGGCGCCGATATTCTCGTGCATGAAGCGATGCTGGAGGCCGGCGTCGACCGCCTCGTGGCGCGCACGGGCAATGGTGCGAGGCTGAAGCAGCATCTTCTGGCCAGCCACACATTCGCCGAGGACGCAGGCCGCATTGCTACAGCGGCAAATGTCGGTCGCCTCGTGGTCAACCACCTGATCCCGGCCGACGATCCCGCCATTGGCGAGGCCGACTGGGTGGCCGCCGTCAGGAAAACATGGGCGGGCGACTTGACGATCGCGCGTGACGGGCTTGTTGTGGGGTTGGGCGCCGGAAGTGCGTCGGGAGAGGAGATTGCATGAAGCTTGCCACATTGAAGGACGGGTCGCGCAACGGAAAACTGGTTGTCGTGTCCCGCAACCTGACGCGTTTCACCGATGCCTCGTTTCTCGCGCCGACCCTGCAGGCCGCACTCGACGACTGGCGTCGCATCGCGCCGCATCTGTCGGCACTGGCGGAAACGCTGGAACACGGCTCCGTCCCATCCGAGCGCTTTCACGAGCATGACGCGCATTCGCCGCTGCCGCGTGCCTATCAATGGGCGGACGGCTCGGCCTATGTCAATCATGTCGAGCTTGTGCGCAAGGCACGTAATGCCGAGATGCCGGCCAGCTTCTGGACCGACCCGCTGATGTATCAGGGCGGCTCGGACGCCTTCATCGCGCCGCGCGATCCGATCCGCATTGCCGACGAGGCCTGGGGCATCGACCTCGAGGCCGAAGTCGCCGTCATGGTGGATGACGTCCCGATGGGGGCAAGCAAGGACGAGGCGCGCAACGCGATCCGCCTCATCATGCTGGTCAATGACGTGACGCTGCGTGGGCTCACCGCCCCGGAACTCGCCAAGGGGTTCGGTTTCTTCCAGTCGAAGCCTTCGTCGGCCTTTTCGCCGGTGGCGGTCACCCCCGACGAACTCGGTGGAGCGTGGGACGGCGGCAAGTTGCATCTGCCGCTGTGCGTCGATCTCAACGGCAAGCCGTTCGGCCGCGCCGATGCCGGCGTCGACATGACCTTCGATTTCCCGGCACTGATCGCGCACGCAGCCAAGACCCGCCCGCTTTCGGCGGGCACCATCATCGGCTCGGGCACAGTTTCCAACAAGAAGGATGGCGGCCCGGGCAGGCCCGTTGCTGACGGCGGCGCCGGCTATTCCTGCATTGCCGAGCAGCGTATGATCGAAACCATCGAGAGCGGCGAGCCCAAAACCCCGTTCCTGCGTTTCGGCGACACGGTGCGCATCGAGATGAAGGACAAGGCCGGACATTCGATCTTCGGCGCGATCGAGCAGAAGGTGGAAAAATACGAGAATTGACGGGGGCGGTGAATTGGTAGAATCCGAGGACGATTCCGCAAGAACCTACCTGGCTACAACCGCCTTCCTGAATGTCTTTTGTGTCGTCTTCATCCCGGCGGGGCTGTTTTTTGCGCACGCCGGGCTCGTGGCGAGGTGCGTCTCCTTCTTGGCTTTTGCAGCCTTTTCTACATTCAGCCTTTTTGTGCTTGTACGCAATTTCCTCAAGGAGGGGCGCCGCCGGCTCTCGGTATTTGCCGCTGCCAGTTTTATCGCCATGGTCATCATTGGTTGGCTTTGTATTTGGCCAAGCGTGCCCAGAACGTGGGCGGTAATCCAAGCCTATAACTTCATCGAACCGGCGTTGAGTTTTGTAGCCAAACAGCACAACCGAGCGTTGGATAGGCTTGTGGGGTACTTATTCCTGACTTCCGCTGTCATTGGCTATTTGCTCTTGTTTCTTCCCATAATGCTTGCCGCCATCGCCAACCAGCAATGGTCAGAGACGAAATCTACCCTCTCAGCGCGCTTGAAGATCATTGGTGTGGTTTTGGGTAACTCAACCAAGCGTGGTGGGATGTAGCGGAACGTGGCAATGAATCTACTCGACCATTTCCGTCGCATGGCCGCCAACAATCTCTGGTCCAATGACCGGCTCTACCGAGCGGTGACGGCGCTGAAGCCGGGAGAATTCGACGCCATGCGCGCCGGCTTCTTCCCGTCGATCAAGGCGACGCTCAACCACATTCTTTCGGTCGATCTCTATTATCTCGATATGGTCGAGGAGGGCGGTGTTGGCTTGGCCGTCTTCGATGCCTGGACGGATTTCGAGGACCCCGCTAAGTTGGCGGCTGTACAGGCCGAGGCCGACCGACGGCTGATCGTCTTTTGCAACGAGTTGAACAAGTCTGGCCTTGAACGCCGCGTGCCGACCGACCGTGGCGATGACGGCATCATCCCGGAGCGCATCGGCGACCTGCTGGCGCATCTGTTCCTGCACCAGATCCACCATCGCGGGCAGGTGCATGCCATGCTGTCGAGCACTTCGGTCAAGCCGCCGCAGCTCGATGAGTTCCTGCTCGACTTCGATATCAAGCTCAGGAAAAGGGAGGTCGAGCGCTTGAAACTCTGATCCGCTCGACCTCGTTGTTTCGGACTATTCGGCCGCCTGAACCTTCAGCACGCCGCGCTTGATCTGGTCCTGCTCGATCGATTCGAACAACGCGCGGAAATTGCCCTCGCCGAAACCTTCATCGCCCTTCCTCTGGATGAATTCGAAGAAGATCGGGCCGATCACGGTCTTGGAAAAGATCTGCAGCAGGATCTTGGTCATGCCGCCGTTCACCACGCCTTCGCCGTCGATCAGGATGCCGTGTTTCTTCATGCGCTCGATCGGCTCGTCATGGCCGTTCACGCGCGCATGAGACATGTCGTAATAGGTCTCCGGCGGACCGGGCATGAACTTCAGCCCGTTGGCGGCCAGCTTGTCGGTGCCGGCATAGATGTCGTCGGTGCCGACCGCGATGTGCTGGATGCCTTCGCCGTTGTACTTCTTGAGATATTCGGCGATCTGGCTGGTGTCGTCCTTAGATTCATTCAGCGGGATGCGGATCTTGCCGCAGGGCGAGGTGATCGCACGGCTGACCAGGCCGGTGATGCGGCCGTCAATGTCGAAGAAATGGATCTGCGTGAAGCCGAACAGGTCGCGGTAGAAATCCCACCACTTGTCCATGTTGCCGCGGTAGACGTTGTGGGTGAGGTGGTCGAGGAAATAGAAGCCGACGCCAGCCGGCTTCGGGTCCTTCTCGCCAAGCCAGTCGAATTCCGCATCATAGGTCGAGCCCTTGGCGCCATATTTTTCGACAAAATAGAGCATGGAACCGCCGATGCCGACGATGGCCGGCACGTTGAGCGTCTTGTCGTTGCCTTCATAAGGCGTGGCGCCTTTGGAAAGGGCGTGCTCGAAGGCATGCTTGGCATCGACTACGCGCCACGCCATCGACGGCGCGCATGGGCCGTGTTGGTCGACGAAGCGCATGGCGTGCGAGCCGGGCTCCGCATTGAGGATGTAGTTGATGTCGCCCTGGCGCCAGACCGAGATCTTCTTGGTCTTGTGCCTGGCGACTTCGCTGTAGCCCATGCGGGTGAACAGCTCGACGAGCTTTTCGGGCTCCGGATGGGCGAATTCGACGAATTCGAAACCGTCGGTACCGGCGGGATTGGCTTCGCTGATGGTGGCGGGTGGGGCGTCGTGCGGGAAGGGACCCATGGCATATCCTCCGGTTCGTCTCGACCCCTTTGGGGTCAGCTGCACCAATTATAGTGCCGGCGGCCCGCACGGTGCTTGCATTCACGCGCTTCAGGCGCGCATTATGTGCGCACTTCGTGCATGATGGTGGCAAAAATGGCGTCAGATACGCGCATCGATCAATTTGACCGCAAGATATTGGCTCTTTTGCAAGCCGACGCGCGGCTCACTAACAACGACCTGTCGGAGCGGGTGAATCTTTCGGCGTCGCAATGTTCGCGTCGTCGCCAGCGGTTGGAAGAGGAGGGTTACATCCGTAACTACCGGGCCGTGCTCGACCGCGACAGGCTGGGTTTTTCACTGGTCAATGTGATCACGGTGACGCTGGCCACGCACAATCGCGACAATGCCCGTCGCTTCGCCGAACTGATCATGCGTTTGCCGGAAGTGCAGGAAGCGCACGCGCTGACCGGCGAGATGGATTATATCCTCAAGGTGGTCACGCCCGACCTGAAATCGCTATCGGAATTCGTCAACAACGAACTGCTGCCGCACGAATCCGTGCAGCATGTAAAGACGGCGATTGTGCTGGAAACACTGAAGGAGAACGGCGCTCTGCCGATCTAGGAGAGTGCCGGGTCAGCCCTTCATCTGTTGTATCGCTGCGTAGAGATTGGTGCAGCGGGTGCCGGAGCGACAATAGGCGAAGACCGGGCGGGGCAGGGCGTCCAGCGCCTCGGCCTGCTCCTCCACATTCTGCATGGTCATCTGGCCGCTGACAACCGGCACCCAGCGGAACTCCAGTCCGGCGGCCTCGACCGCCGTCTTGATCGTGTCGGCGCTCGGCTGGCCAGGATCTTCATTGTCGGGTCGGTTGCAGATCACGCTCTTGAAACCGGCTGCCTTGATGGCCGCCACGTCTTCGACGCTGATCTGCGGCGAGACGGCATAGTTGTCAGCGATCTGGCGGATGTTCATGGGACTGCTCCGGGGAGGAATGGCATGTTTGCCCTGTCATGCCATTCCGCGCGGGCGGTCGCAAGCTTGGCCCGTTATGATAGCGACCGACGTCCCGCAGGGCATCGGTGCCTGGTTCGGATCGGAACAGCTCAGGCCGCGCGTTCGCTGTCCAATGACGCCATCTGAAGTTCGTTGTAGCGCGAGCCGGCCGCGGCGCCCTTGGGGGCTGCCTGTTCGATCGCCGCGATATCGGCCGCCGTGAGTGTGAAATCGAGCGCGCCAAGTGCCTCGGTCAACCGGTCGCGACGGCGCGCGCCGATCAATGGCACGATGTCGTCGCCTTTTGCCAACACCCAGGCGATGGCGATCTGCGCCACGCTGGCGTTCCTGCTTTCGGCGACCTGGCGCAGCGCCTCGACAAGGACGAGATTGCGGTCGAGATTGTCGCCCTGGAAGCGCGGACTGCGGTTGCGGAAGTCGGCGCCGGTCATGGTTTTCGTCTTGTCCCAATGGCCGCTAATCAACCCGCGCGACAGCACTCCATAGGCGGTGACGCCGATGCCAAGTTCGCGGCAGGTGTCGAGGATGCCGTCCTCGATGCCACGTGACAGCAGCGAATATTCGATCTGCAGATCGACGATGGGATGCACCGCCGCCGCGCGGCGGATCGTTTCCGAGCCGACTTCCGACAGGCCGATATGCTTGACGTAGCCGTCCTTCACCAGGTCGGCGATGGCGCCAATCGTTTCCTCGATCGGCACATTCGGGTCCAGCCGCGCCGGGCGGTAGATATCGATCGCCTCGACGCCGAGCCGCTTCAGACTATAGGCGGCGGCCGTCTTCACCGCTTGGGGGCGGGCATCGTAGCCCAACCAGTTTCCATCTGGACCGCGCTGCGCGCCGAACTTGACGCTGACCCTCACGGGGCCGGCGCTGCGTGTGGCGAGCGCTTCGCCGATCAGCATTTCATTGTGGCCCATGCCGTAGAAGTCGCCGGTGTCGAGCAAGGTGATGCCGGCGTCCAGCGCTGCATGCAACGTTGCCAGGCTCTCGGTGCGATCGGCCGGACCATACATGTCGGACATACCCATGCAGCCGAGCCCAAGGCTCGATACGACAAGTCCGTTCTTTCCCAGTGTGCGTTCGCGCATGGTGTCTTCCTTTCGCGGTTGATGGCTTTCGATTGAGCCTTGTCCGCAAAGATGGCACATGCTGAACTGTGCGATAAGATGGGCTTTTCAAAACGGACTATGCGGAAATTCGTACAATGCCTGTTGATATGAATCTGCTTGCGGCCTTTGCCGCGGTTGCCCGCCGCCGCAGCTTCCGTGCTGCAGCCGTGGAACGCGGCGTGTCGCCCTCAACGCTCAGCCAGCAGGTGCGTGACCTCGAGGCTGCGCTCGATTTGCGCTTGCTGAACCGCACGACGCGCAGCGTTGCGCCAACCGAGGCGGGCATGCGTCTGCTTGAAAGGCTGACGCCGGCGCTTGCCGACATCGCTTCCGTCGTGGATCATTTGCAGGCTGAAGGCGACACGCCAAGCGGCACTTTGCGCATCAACGCACCGCAGCCGGCGATCGACCTGGTGCTGGCGCCGCTCATCGGTCCGTTTCTCGCCGCGTGCCCGCGCGTGCGGCTGGAGATCATAGCCGAGACGGCTTTTATCGATATCGTGGCGGCCGGTTTCGACGCAGGCGTACGCTGGGGAGAAAGCCTTGCCCAGGATATGATCGCCGTGCCGCTCGGCCCGCAGCAGCGCTATGTCGTCGTGGCTGCTCCCTCTGTCGTTGCGGCCGGTTCGCCGATCCTGCAGCCGCGCGACCTGTTGGGCCGCCCTTGCATTCGCACGCAGTTTCCGAGCGGCATGAAGGTGGCCTGGGAATTCGAGCGCGACGGCGTTTTCGAAAAGATCGATCCGGACGGGTCGCTCGTTTCCACCAACATCGTCGCGCAGCTGCGCGCCTGCCTCGACGGTGTCGGCTTCTGCGCGACGTTCGAGGACTATGTGCGGGAGGACATCGCCGCCGGGCGGCTGGTCAGTGTGCTGGACGACTGGCTGCCACCATTTCCGGGGCCGTATCTTTATTATCCCGGTCGGCGTCACGTGCCGGCGCCGCTGCGCGCCTTCGTCGATTTCGTCAGGCGGCAGCGGCGCGGTGGCTAGCCTTGGGAGGCTATTCGGTGGCGTGCGCTTCGCCGGAACCGCCGACCGCCACAATATTGAAGGGCTTGCCGGCGAGCGGGATGTCGCCTGTCCTGGCAAAACTCGTCGCGTCGACCAGATGGAGCAGGCCTTTCAACGGATCGGTGACGACGATGCGGTCGCCGGCAACGGCGATGCGTGGGCGCGGGTCGCTCCAGTGGCCGTCCATCGAATAGGGGTCGGTTACCTTCACCGATTGCGCGATCTTACCGGCGATGATGTCGACCTGGTGCAACTGACCGTCCTCGGTGAACACGTGAGCAAAGCGCGGTCTTAAGGGATCGACCGCGAAATGCACGCGGCGGGTCGGCAGGTCGATCAGGCGGAACGCGTCCTTCGCGGAAGGGTCGACGAGCAACAGCCTGTCGGCGCCATAATTGCCGAGGAAATATTGCAGTCCCTTGCCGCCGAGCAGCGTCGTCGCTTTGCCGGCGGGGAGGCCGGCTGGATAAGGCACATGCTCGATGCCGGGGCCGCTTTCGCCATCGCGGACGAGTAACAGGCCGGTGGCGCAGGCAAAGGCCATCAGTTTGCCGGATGTCGCTTCGCCATGCAGGTCGGGGCAGGCGTGCACGTCGCCGACCTGCTTGCCCTCGGCATCGACCGCCCGGATGCCGACCGGCAGTTCGTCCGGTTTTTCCTTGTTGGGCTGCGATAGAAGCGCAAAGTCACCATAAGTGGCGGCAACGCCATGATGCGGGGCATCGGTCTTTACCGCCCGAAGCGGCGTCCCATCTTGGAGCGCTGCTTTCTCGTCGAGGATGCGAGCCGTGCCTTCGCCGTCGAAGAACAGAGTGAATTCGCCACGGTGTTCGACGAAGTGCGACGGCTTCGGCCCCTTGATTTCGACACCGGTCAACTTGGGCGCGGTGACCTCGATATCGCCGTGGTCGCCATGGTCGTCAAAGGTGACGCCGGTGGAAACGACCGAGACTGTGTCAGCCTTGCCTTGGACCGCGAAGACCGTCCGGCCGCTGGCGCTGCGATAGAGCGAGGCCGGCCCCTTGAGCGGTAGCGTGTCGAGTTTATTGCCGCTGATGGCATCGATGATGGTGATGATCGGTTCGGCGTGGTCCGAGACGAACAGGCGCCAGACGGTCTTTTCAGCAGCAAGGGAGGGGAGTGTAGCAACGCTGGCGAGAAGGGCGGCGATCGCAGTCGCCACGGCAAAGCGCTTCATAAAGCTCTCCATGTAACGTTATCTAATTACAAATGATTGAGTAAAAAAGGCGGAGAAATTGCCCTCCGCCTCGGGATGGTGCCGTGGCCGCTCGAAGCGACCACCTGGACGCCGATAATCTGGCGGACAGCTCAGCTGCCGAGAATGGCGCCTTTGATCTGCTTGATGTTGTTACGCATCAAATCGACGTAAGTCGCTGCAGGAGCATCCGTTTTCGACAGCGCGTCGGAATACAGCGTTCCACCGACCTTGATGCCTGTTTCGGACGAGATCTGTTCGATCAGGCGCGGATTGGTGATGTTTTCGACGAAGATCGCCGCCGCCTTGTCCTGTTTAACCTGCGTGACCAGCTTGGCGACATCTGCCGCCGACGGTTCTGCTTCGGTCGAAAGCCCTTGCGGGGCGAGGAAGGTCAACCCGTATTCATGTTCGAAATAGCCGAAGGCGTCGTGGGAGGTGATGACGACGCGCTTTTCCGACGGGATGGCGTTGATCGCCTCGCGCACTTCCTTGTCCAGCGCCTCGAGTTTCTCGGTATAGGCGGCGGCATTGGCCTTGTAGCTGTCGCAACCGGCACTGTCGGCGGCGCAGAACGCGTCCGCGATATTTTTCACGTAGATCTTGGCGTTGGGAACCGACTGGAAAGCGTGTGGATCGGTGGAGCCGTGGTCGTGGCCTTCGTGGCTGTTACCGCCTTCGGTGCTCTCGGCCTCGGCGAATTCCGGCTTGAACTCGATCGGCGTGACGCCCTTGGTCAATTCGACGATGGCGGCCTTGCTGGCGCTGGCCTCCACCAGACGCTGCAGGAAACCCTCGAAATGCAGGCCATTCACCAGCACCACCTTGGCCGAGGCCATCGAAACGGCATCGGCCGGGCTTGGCTCATAGACATGCGCGTCGCCATCCGGCCCGACGAGCGTCGTCACCGCAACCCGATCGCCACCGACGTTCTTGGCGAAGTCGCCGATGATCGAGAAACTGGCCACGACCTTCAGCGGTTCGGCAAAGGCAGTCGACGCAGTGATGGACATTAATGTTATAACGATCAATGTCAGCGCGCGACGGATCGATTTCAGCATTGCTGAATTCCTTTCAATGGTTAGGCGGTTCTGTGGCGGTGATGGACGAGGCGCGAACGCAGCACGCCGCGCGATCCGGCCAGGATGGAAAGCATGTAGGCTGCCCCGGCCGACAGGATGATGGCCGGACCGGACGGCAGCGCCGCGTGGTAGGACAGAAGCAGGCCGGCGACACAGGACGCGAAGCCGATCATCACGGCAAGCACGCACATCGGCCCGACGCGCTGGCTCCAGAAACGGGCGGCGGCCGCGGGCAGGATCATCAGTCCGACCGAGAGCAGGGTACCCAGAGCCTGGAAACCGCCTACGAGATTAAGCACGACCAGCCCCAGAAAGATGAAATGCACGGGGCTACCAAGCCGGCTCACGGAGCGCAGGAACAGCGGGTCGAGGCATTCGGCGACCAATGCACGCCACAAGACGGTTAGCGCCGCGAGCGTGACGACGGCAATGCCGCCGATCAACACCAGTGCCTCGTTGTTGAGCGCAAGCACCGTGCCGAACAGCACATGCATGAGGTCGACACTGGAACCGCGGATCGAAACCATCAGCACGCCGATCGCCAGCGAGATCAGGTAAAAGGCGGCCATCGAGGCGTCTTCACGCTGGATGGAAAAGCGCGAGACAGCGCCGGCGCCGAGGGCAACGACGACACCGGCGATCAGGCCGCCGATCGTCATCGGCAGAATTTCCAGCCCATAGAACAGGAAGCCGGCGGCTGCGCCCGGCAGAATGGCGTGGGCCATCGCGTCGCCGGAAAGGCTCATGCGCCGCAACATCAGGAAGACGCCGACCGGGCAGGCGCCGAGCGACAGCATCAACGAACCGGCCAGCGCCCTTTGCATGAAGGCGAAATCGGCGAACGGAGCGACGAAGAAAGCATACAGCGCGCTCACGATGCCGCCCTCTGCCTGGCCGTATGTGCGTGATGGTCGTGCCCATGATGGTCGTGTCCGTGCTCATGATCGTCATGCGCATGGTCATGGCGGTGATCGTGGATCTGGCCATCCGGCTCGCACCAGGGCGCGTCGTCCTCCCAGGCCTCGTGGAAACGGCGGGCGCGCAGCATATTCTCGGCGTTGAGAGCCGTGGCAGTCGCGCCCCAGGCCACGGTACGGCGGGCCAGCAGCAGCGTCTCGGGAAAATTCTGGCGCACCAGTTCAAGGTCGTGCGCAACGACCATCACCGTTCTATCCTCGCCGTGCCAGCGCTTGATCAGCGCGATCAGGTCGCCGACGGTCTTGGCGTCGATGGCGTTAAATGGCTCGTCGAGCAGGATCAGGTCGGCATCCTGCACCAGCACGCGGGCGAACAGGGTGCGCTGCAACTGGCCCCCGGAAAGCGTGTCGAGCGCGCGCTTTTCAAAGCCTTCGAGCCCGACGGCCATCAACGCCTCGCTGACGGTGGCGCGGTCCTGCGCCGTAAGCCGGCCAAGCAGCCCGCGTCGTGGCCACAGGCCGAGCGAGACCAGGTCAACCACCCGCGCCGGAAAGCTGCGGTCGAGTTCCGATTGCTGTGGCAGATAGGCGATGCGCATGCCGGGCATCTTGACGACACCGCCCGCCATCGGCCGCAGCACCCCGACAATGCCCTTCATGAGCGTGGATTTGCCGGAGCCATTGGCACCGACGATCGCAGTCAGCGAACCCTTCTCGACCGTGCCATTCAGATGATGGATGGCCGGGTGGCTGCCATAGCCCAGGGTAAGGTCGCGGAAGGAAAGGGCGGCTCGGCTCATGGCAGTCGGTGACTCACTGTGTGTGAAGGTCGTATGTTATGTTATTACATGTGTCAACACAGCTGGCGAGAAAAGACGTCCTGTCCCGCGAAACTTTCATGAACCCGTGCGCGGGAATGCCCATCGGCTCTGGCGCTATGGCAGCGGCGGGCGACCGATTGCACCTGTGGCGGGATTCGGCGGCCACGACCTTGTCGGCAAGCAAGACGCTCTCTAAAGAGGCCTTTCCACTCACGAAAGGATATGTCCATGAGCGTTCGTCGCATCGATGTCGGCCCCCGCATGAGCCAGGTGGTCATCCACGGCAACACCGCCTATCTCGCCGGTCAGGTCGGCGAGGGCAAGACCGTCGGCGAGCAGACCAAGGACATTCTGGCGACGGTCGATGCGCTGCTTGCCAAGGCCGGCACCGACAAGACCAAGATCTTGCAGGCGATCATCTGGCTCTCCGACATGAGCACCTTCGCCGAAATGAACAAGGAATGGGACGTCTGGGTGCCGCAGGGCCACACTCCGGCACGCGCCACCGGCGAGGCCAAGCTGGCCGGTCCGGAATATCTCGTCGAGATCATCATCACCGCCGCCATCTGAGGCAGCGATCGAGATCTAGCTTTTTGGAGCGCCGGTCGTCGCCGGCGCTCCATTTTTATGTGCCGCGGTTGGCGTGTCGGCGGTCAGCGCTCTGACCCAGACCACGATACGCTGCGCCAGGAAGTTCGTGGTCGAAGGCGAAAGCGCATCGCCGGCAATGACGTGATTGTCGGGATCGCCGGAGCCGTCCACCGGCACCTCCTCGTGCGGGCCGCCCCAGCGGGCGGCGATTTCCTTGGTGCGATCGGGGCGCACGACCTTGTCGTCGTTGGAAAAGATGAACAGAGCCGGGATGGTGGCCTTTTCGACCGGTGCCTCATAGGCAAGCTTGGCCAATGCCGCCATCGGCAGGGTCGCTGCCATCGGATATCGCCAGGTCCAGAACTTTTCCTGCAGCGCGCCGCGCGGCTTGAATGAGCGCTCCTTGCCGGCAATCAGTTCGGCAAGCTGCTTGCCCCACGGCCAGGTAAGGATCTGCGCGCCCGATGCCTGCACGCCGTAGTTCGGCGAGATCATCGCAATCGCCTCGACATCTTTCGAGGCGTTCGGCTGCGTTGCCGCCCATGTCGCCAGCGATCCGCCCGTTGAGGTGGCGATGACGATCACCTTGTCGCCAATGGCACGGCCTATGGCGAGCGCCTCCTCATAATCGTTGATCCATGCGTTGACGCTGCCGTCGGCCATCGCCGCGCCGTCCTGACCGTGGCCGGTCAGCCGCGTATAGAAGAGATTGGCGTCGAGTTCTTCCGCGACCTTGTCGGCGAGTGGTCGTGTCTCGCCCTTCGAGGCCGAGAAGCCGTGAATATAGACGATGGCGACCGGCGTTTTGGCGTGGATCATCGGGTCGGCCCAGACGATCTCCTTTTCGAGCCCGTCGCGAATGTTGGGCACCTTGGCTTCCTCGCGGGCGAGGTAGCCCAGCGGATCGTCGCCGATCTTCGATGCGTCGAAATGCATGGTGGTGTCGACGGGAACGCGCGGTCCTAGCAAAGCCATCAGGGCGATCAGGACCACCAGACCGAGGAACATCACCGCAATACATCGCCCCATGCCGAACTCCAGACAGATCAACGCAAAGTATTGCGGCGGCTTGCAACAGGCAACGGGTCGGCTTCTTTGGGTACGGGGTCGCTTGCCGTATGGCTGGCGCTAGATCGGCTGCCTTGGCTTGCGGCCGAAGCTGAGTGGCCTGTCGCCCCATCCGGTCATGCGGTTGAGGAACCAGTGGCGAAGCGGGTGCGGCAGCATGCCGAGCACCTTCAACCACAAGGTAAAGCGGCGAGGGAAGGTGATTTCGAAACCGCCGTTCTGGATGCCACGCATCATCTTGTCCGCAGCGCAGGCCGAAGAAATCAGCGCCGGCAGCCGCACCCCGTTCTTCTGGGTCATCGGCGTGTCGATGAAGCCGGGGTTCATCACCTGGATACGGATGTTCAGCTTGTCGAGATCGAATTTCAGCGACTGCGCCATGATGTTGATGGCCGCCTTGGTGGCGCCATAGGCGGCGGTCGTCGGCCAGCCGAAATAGGCGCTGATCGAACCCACCATCACGATGTGTCCGCGGCCGTGCCTGCGCATGAATTTTACCACGGGAACCAGCCCGTGAACGATGCCCATCACGTTCACATCGTAAGTGCGGCGGAATTTCCGGACCGACAGGTTGTCGCCCGCCACCTGCGTGTAGCTGCCTGCATTGAAGATCGCGAGCGCTATCGGTCCGATTTCGGCTTCGATGGTGGCCACCGTGTCGGCCATGCCCAATTCGTCGGTAACATCGCAGGGATAAGCGACGATCCGGCCGGGCAGGCTGGCCACCTCGGCGATCAACAGGTCAATGGGATCTTCCTCGCGCGCGGTGATCGCCACGGTGAAGCCCTTTGCCGCCAACTCCTTGGCAAGTTCCCTGCCAATGCCGGAACTACCACCGGTGATCCAGGCAACGCCGTCTTTCGGGCTGGCCCGATAGAGTGTCATACAGTGTCTCGAAAGCTCCCTCGTCTCGTGATCTAACGGGGCGGAAGTCGAAAGAAAAGCCTGTTCTTGGATCCTCACCATATTAGTCTCGGCTGACATTGCACTCCATGCGACGGCGTCGCTTGCCGCGAATGCGACTGGTCCAGGTTAAATCCAGCCTTGAAAGGGCGAGCCGGCATTTCTAGGGTCTGCCTGCAGACACGAGAAGGATTCCTCATGCACCGTTCGGTGATCGACGCCATCGGCAACACGCCACTGATCCGGCTCAAGCGCGCCTCGGAAGAAACGGGCTGCGAGATTCTGGGCAAGGCCGAGTTCATGAATCCCGGCCAGTCGGTCAAGGACAGGGCTGGTCTGTTCATCATTCGCGATGCAGAGCAGCGTGGTCTGTTGAAACCGGGTGGCGTGATCGTCGAGGGCACCGCCGGCAATACGGGCATCGGCCTGACCCTGGTTGCGAAGGCGCTTGGCTACCGTACGGTCATTGTCATTCCGGACACCCAGAGCCAGGAGAAGAAGGACACGATCCGGCTACTGGGCGCCGAGTTGATCGAAGTTCCGGCGGTTCCCTACAAAAACCCCAACAACTATGTGAAACTGTCCGGGCGTCTGGCCGAACAGATGGCGCGGAGCGAAGCGAACGGTGCCATCTGGGCCAACCAGTTCGACAATGTCGCCAACCGCGACGGCCATATCCGCACGACGGCAGAGGAGATCTGGGCGCAGACTGGCGGCAAGGTTGACGGTTTCGTATCGGCTGTCGGCTCGGGTGGCACGCTGGCCGGTGTCGCGGCCGGATTGAAAGCCAAGAGCCGGGACGTCAAGATCGCGCTCGCCGATCCGCTCGGCGCCGCACTGCACTCCTTCTACACCAGCGGTGAATTGAAGGCTGATGGAAGCTCGATCACGGAAGGCATCGGCCAGGGACGCATCACCGCCAATCTTGACGGCTTCGCTCCGGACTTTTCCTTCCAGGTGCCCGACGAGGAAGCGCTTCCGATCGTTTTCGACTTGATCCAGGAAGAGGGTCTGTGCCTTGGCGGCTCGACCGGCATCAACATTGCCGGCGCCATCCGCCTTGCCCGCGAATTGGGGCCCGGCCACACCATTGTGACGATCCTGTGCGATTACGGCACGCGCTATCAGTCGAAATTGTTCAATCCGGCCTTCTTGCGCACCAAGAACCTGCCGGTGCCGGGCTGGATGGAAGGCACAAGCACCATTTCGGTGCCGTTCGAGAAGGTGGCGTGATGGCCGGCAAGACCGAAACGCTGTTTCGCGACGATTCCTACCTGAAAACGACGGAAGCGACGGTCGTCGCCATCAACGAGCGGGGCGGGATCATCCTCGACCGTACCGTGTTCTACGCGACCTCCGGCGGCCAGCCGGGCGATACCGGCCATATCGAGCTGGCCAATGGCGACCGCATCGAAGTCGCGGCGACGGTGACGGGCGAGACCAAGGACGAGATTATTCACGTTCCGGGGGCAGGGCAGCCAGTACCCTCAGTGGGTGAGAAGGTGAAAGCCTCGATCGACTGGCAGCGCCGCTACCTTTTGATGCGCATGCACACCGCCTGCCATCTGCTGAGCGTCGTTTGCCCGTTTCCTATTACCGGAGCTTCGGTCGCCGAAGACGATTCCCGCGTCGATTTCGATCTCCCCGATACCGGTTACTCCAAGGAGGAAGTGACGGCGCGGCTGATGGAACTCGTGCGGGCCGATCATCCTGTCTCCATCGAGTGGATCACCGACGAGGATTTGGCCGCCAATCCCAGTCTCGTCAAATCGAAGAATGTGCGTCCGCCGACCGGTACCGGGCGCATCCGTCTGGTTCTGATCGGCGAAAACGCGTCCGTGGACAGTCAGCCTTGCGGTGGCACCCACGTCGCCCGCACCGGCGAGGTTGGCGAGATCCATATCGGCAAGATCGAGAAGAAGGGGCGCGAGAACCGCCGCTTCCGTATCCGTTTCGGAGCGATGCCCGCGGCCTGACGGCGCGGCGACAGCGAAAGATCAGGGAGAACAGCATGGCCGAGGACAGTCCTTTCACCGTCGATGCCGACTGGCTTGAGCAGCGGCTCGGCCAGCCCGGCCTGTCGATCGTCGACGCCTCCTGGTATCTGCCGGCGCAGAAGCGTGATGCGCGCAAGGAATACGATGCCGCGCACATTCCCGGCGCCGTATTCCTTGACCATGACGCTGTTTCCGACCGGAATTCGCCGTTGCCGCACACGCTGGCTGCGCCGCGCGACTTCGCCCAATATGTCGGCAGCATGGGCATCTCCGCCGACGACACCATCGTCGTCTATGACGGGCCTGGTTTCTTCTCGGCGCCGCGCGCCTGGTGGATGTTTCGCGTCATGGGCGTGTTCCAGACCTATATTCTGGACGGCGGTTTCGATCACTGGAAGGCTGCCGGGCGCCCTGTGACCGCGGAGCCGACCAAGACCGCGCCGGGTATTTTCCATGCTGACTTCGATGCCGCCCGGGTAGCGTCCCTGGCTGACATGCGCCGCATGGTGGCAAGCGGAGAGAGCCAGATCGCGGACGCCCGTTCGCCCGGTCGTTTTGCCGGCGCCGAGCCGGAGCCGCGCGCTGGCGTGCGCGCTGGCCATATGCCGGGCGCCCACAACGTTCCCTACAATCGCCTGTCGGAGAACGGCATGCTGTTGCCGAAGTCCACGCTGCGCGAAGTCATCGAGGATGCTGGCATTGACCTCTCGAAGCCGGTTGTTACATCCTGCGGCTCCGGTATTACCGCGGCCGTGATAACGCTGGCACTGGAGACGCTCGGCCACACCGACAACCGGCTCTATGACGGTTCCTGGACCGAATGGGGCGGGCTGGCGGACACGCCGGTGGTCACGGGCAAGGAGCGCTGATTGTAATGAGCGCCGATGCGCTGGAGCGGATAGACGTCACGGTAACGTTCCTCGAGATGGATACGCCGCCGGCATATTATCCATCCTTGCCCTACAACCGGCAGATCGCGCTGCTGAAGACACGGGCCATCCCGCTGCATTTCTATCGCTATCTGCAGGATCGCGTCGGCCGCAAATGGCAGTGGGTCAATGTGCTGAGGCTGAATGACGAGGAACTCTCGGCCGGACTTCATCGCGAAGATCGCGACATCCGCGTGCTTTATGTCGACGGTGCGCCGGCGGGCTTCTTCGACATCAAGCCGCATCTGCCCGACGAAGTCGAATTGGCCTATTTCGGCATGATGGAACACGCGACGGGGCAGGGCATCGGCCGCTGGTTTCTCGGGGCGGCGATCGAGGCTTGCTGGTCGCACAAGCCGAGGCGGGTCACCGTGCAGACCTGCACGCTCGACCATCCCGCCGCGCTGTCGCTCTATCAGAAACTCGGCTTCCGGCCGGTCGCGCAGAAAAAAGAGGTTGTTGTCCCGCTGTCTTTTGCCGATCGCTCGGCCAGCGTCATGCGTTAGGCACTCCTGAACGATCCATTCATGCCGGCTTCAGCTTGGCTCCGCCATGGTGCGGTCGACATCAATCCGATCGCGCCGAAATGAGGAGCCAATATATGATTTCCCGCCGTACTGTCGCCGCAGCACTCGTCGCCGCCATCGCGCTTCCCGGTCTTGCCCTTGCGCAGGCGCAAACGCCGTCGGCAGCCCAGATCGAGCGTACGCTGGAGGCTACGCCCCGCATGAAGCTGCGGCCCAGCGAACGCGTCACCATTCGCGAATTCAAGCGCCGGCCGGATCTGCGCCGCATGGCGCCGTCCATCGACATCCAGTCGATCAACTTCGCCTTCGGTTCGGCTGCCATCGCGCCGTCGCAATATGGGAAGGTCGAGAACATTGCCGACGGGCTCCATCGTCTGCTGCGACGTGACCGCCACGCCCGTGTTTTGATCGAAGGCCATACCGACGCGGTCGGTTCCTTCGCCTCCAACCAGGCATTGTCCGAGCAACGGGCAGCCTCGCTGAAGCGGACGCTGGTACGCGAATTCGGCGTGCCCGGCTACGCGCTGGAAACGGTCGGTTATGGCGAGGAATTCCTGCTCGTGCCGACGCAGAACGAGAATTGGCGCAATCGGCGCGTCACATTGCGCCGCTTCGACGACTTCATTCGATAACGTCGAACCGCCCGGTCGTTTCTTGCATGGCCGATTGCTATGCAGGAAACGGGTGGGAGGCGCCGGTTGACGATCATAGCTTGTGGTTCACGGAAATCGGAGAACCACAGCCATGTCCATCCTGTTCAAAGCCTTGCCGACCGATGCGGTGCGCGCGCTGCAATCCGGCGGCGCCGATGCCTATGGCCACGTGCCGGAGCGCGCGATCTCGGACGGCGATGGTGTACCGTGCCGGCATTGTCTCAAGAATGTCGCCGCCGGCGAAGCCTACCTCATCCTCGCCTACCGGCCGTTCGCAGAATTGCAGCCTTATGCGGAGACCGGCCCGATCTTCCTGCACGCCGAAGAATGTCCGCGCGCGGAGGAGGCGGCCGCTATCCCGGAGCTGTTTTTGAAGACAAAGGACTACATCGTGCGCGGTTACAGCGCCGATGACCGTATAGTCTATGGCAGCGGCGCGGTGGTGCCCACGCCGGATATTGCCGCGCGGGCAGCGGAGCTTCTGGAACGCGAGGAAATCGCCTATCTGCACATGCGCTCGGCTCGCAACAATTGCTACCAGTGCCGGATCGAGCGCGCCTGATGATGGCGGTAACGTGTGGTTAACCAAAATCGGTGGAAGATCATCCCAGCCTGTCATCTGGTCGTCGTATCGAGTGGCTATGAGGTGGGTGTCGAACGATTTCATCGACCGCGGATGAACCGGCGGTGAAACTCGACGGACGAGGAAGCGGGGTGCTAACCCCGCTTTTTTGTTTTCCAAGGTGCTTCAGGCGGGCGGCGGGTCAGATGCCGCCATACCAGTCATAGCCGTTGTCTTCCCAATAGCCGCCGCGACCACGCCCGAAAGCGCCGAAGGAATCGACCAGTTCGATGCCGCGCAGATATTTGGGCATCTTGTAGCCGAGCTGCCGTTCGACGCGAACGCGCAGCGGCGCCCCGTTTTCCACCGGAAGCGGTTTACCGTTCAATCCATAGGCCAGGATTGTTTGCGGATGGCGCGCGTCGATCAGGTCGATCGAGCCGTAATATTTGATGTCGCCGGACAGGTCGCGGTCGATCGTGTCGAGACAATGGAACATGACATACCGTGCTTGCGGCTTGACCACGGCCTGGTCGAGCACGAGCGACAGCGGCGTTCCCGTCCATTTGGCGATGCAGCTCCAGCCTTCCACGCAGTCGTGGCGGGTGATCTGGGTGCGGCTCGGCATGGCGATGAGCTGTTCGCGTGTCAGCGACAACGGCTTCTCCACCAGCCCGGTGACTTCGAGCCGCCAATCGACGAAATCGTTGGCAAGCAAGGCTTGGTAGGCATCGTCGTCCGGTGTGGTAACGCCGTTCGGACGCATTGGTTGGCGGATGTCGGCTTCGCCGAATTCCGGCGCCAGGGCATTGCGCCCGGCAAGCAGCCGCTGCGCCCGATAGGTCAGACCGTTAGCCCCCTCGAGGAAATTGCGCAGGCCCTGGCCCATGCCGAGTTGGTTATCGAAAGCATCGCAGCCCGAGAGCGCGATGCCGGACGCGCCAAGGCCGGCGGCGGTCAGGAACTTGCGGCGGCTGATCTGAAACTTGGCCATATCAGTTGCTCCGCTCGGCAGAAGAGGTTCCGTTTTCGGGCGGATCGGTCCGGTACCAGCCGGTGATGATGGAGCGCAGCTCGTTGATCGGGCCTGCGGCGAGGATCATCAGCATGTGGATGAGGAAGAACAGGACAAGCAGCACCATCACGGTGAAATGGATGGTGCGCGCCGTCTGCCGTCCGCCGAAGAGCTCGTTGAGGAAAGGCAGCACCGAATTCATCGATGGCGACATGGCGAGGCCGGTCAGGATCATCAGCGGCAAAGCCACGAACAACACCCCGCCATAAGCGAGCTTCTGCAGCGTGTTGTAACGACCGGTGTGATGGAAACGCAGGCGAGCATGGTCGAAGACATCGCGCGGAAGATTGCGGATATCGGCCAGGCGAGGGGCAAGGTCACGGCGAATGTGACCGTTGAACAGGCCGGCAATCAGCCACACCAGCAGCGTCGCGCTCAATGTCCAGGCAAAGAAGAAATGCACGACACGGGCGGTGCCAAGATCGTAGTAGGAGGGGATTGTCGCCCAGGACGGGAAGGCGCGGGCCGTCTCGTTGCCGGGCGGGCCCGACCAGCCGAGCACGCCGGTGGTGTCAAAGCGTCGACCGAAGATTTCGAGATAGCCGCGTGAGCCTTCATCGGCCTCGTCGGCGCCGATCTTCAGGATCGTGTTGTCGTAGCCGAAGCCGGATTCCTTGCCGATATAGAGCTGCGGCCGCGCATTGAAGATCTGCAGGCCGCTCAGCAGCAGGAAAAACAAGGCGAAGGCCCACACCCAATGCGTGAGCCGCGTCCATCGTGATTGCCGGTAGATGAGCGGGCCTTTTTGTGGCCGCCCGGTCTCGGCTTCTGCATTGCTGGTCTCGGCGGTTGCGTCCATCTTGCACCCCTTCAACCGCATTCCGCGGTGCGATTGGTCTCGCATCGTAATACGGACCATCGCCTCGTGATGTTTCACTCCATCACGATTTTGTGCTTCGTGCCTCGCTGCCTTGCATCAGCTTCCGCCGAGCGTAACGGCGAGATTGACCGCCGCCGCGACGATAATCGTGTTGAAGAAGAACGCGACCACCGAATGCACGATGACCAGACGGCGCATGCGTGTGGTGGTGACTTCGACATCGGCGGTCTGCGCCGTCATTCCGATGACAATCGCGAAATAGAGAAAGTCCCATCCTTGCGGCGGCGTGTCGCCACCCGGGAAGGAGAGACCACCGACCGGTTGGCGGACTGGCCTGCCTCTGGCGTCGCGCACTTCGTCGTCGCGCCAGTAGACATGGGCGTAGTGCAGCGCGGCCATCATGTGGATGGTGATCCAGCCAAGCGGCAACGACAGCAATGCCGCCAAGAGCTCCAGCGGGGGATGCTTGTGGTTGGCGTTGATGATGAGGAACAGGGAACCGATCGCCACGGCGATGACGACGGCGACCACAGCGAAGATAATGAAGATCGGCAGGTCGTCGCTGCGTGCCTTGAGCCGCAGATGTTCCGCCGTTAGGCCCGGCATTCGCCGCAGGATCATGACGATATACATCACGAAGAAGACGTCGGCGCCGATCGAGAAGGCGATGGCGATCTGGAAATAGCGCGCGACCAGGAATGTCGCGAGCCCTGTCGCAGCCGCGACCAGGAAAGGCAGGAGGCGGATCGCCGTGTTCTTGGTGAATGTCGTTTTCATGTTGGGCCGATGTCCTCAGCCGATTGCGGCTGATTTGAGAGCACGACGTAGGATGCGGTCCAGTTCGCCGAGGAAGCGCGAACGGTCCTGCGGCGTGAAGCCAGCATTGTAGCCTTTGCTTTCGCCGGTTTCGCGCAAATGCTGTTTCAGGTCGCGCATGGCAACCGCCATGCCGATGGTTTCAGGCGTGAAGGGCCGGCCGGTCGGGCCAAGCACATGGGCGTTGAGCGCCACCGCCCGCGCCGCCAGCGGAATATCGGCCGTAACTACGACATCGTTGGCTTTGGTGTTTTCGACGATCCAGTCATCGGCGGCGTCCGCGCCCTTGCTGACGACGACATTGCGGATCATCGGATCGCGCGAGGGCCTGAGCCCGCCATTCGAAACGAAGACGACCCCGACCCCGTGTCGCTCGGCGACCTTGATGACCTCCTCCTTCACCGGGCAGGCATCGGCATCGACATAGATGGCGGGGGCGGGTGGGGTCATCGTTTGCATCATGTTCCGGCAAGCGACTTCTTTGACTAAGGTCGATTCCGGCAGAAGGGAGTGAGGCAAGCATGGCACATGTGATCGAGCGCGAGCAATGGGCCGAGAAGCCGGATGTTTGGCATGGGGAGTTCCAGGGTGGGCCATACGGAGCGGAAGTTTCGGTGGTGTTCTACTCTTCCGACAGGATCGGCGGCGGTCCCAAGCTGCATAAACACCCCTATCCGGAGGTCTTTATCGTCAGGCAAGGCAGGGCGCTGTTCATCATCGGCGACAAGACGATAGAGGCCAGCGCTGGCCAAATCCTGGTTGCGCCGGCAAACACGCCGCACAAATTCTCCAATCTGGGTCCCGGACGGCTTGAAAGTACCGATCTGCATGTCGCCGGCGCCTTTGCAACCGACTGGCTGGAGTAATCGGGGATCATTTCTCGGCTTTCCTGTACATCGTTCGCGCCTGCAAGATTGCGCGGCTGGGCAGGCAAACCCGATTTGCATCCAACGAATGCCGGCACGGTGCATGCCGTAGCTTGAGCCCGGTCGTGGAAGTCCATAAAAGGTAAGGACTTACCGGAGGAAGCGGCGTCCATGTTCAACAAGATATTGATCGCCAATCGTGGCGAGATCGCCTGTCGCGTCATCAAGACGGCACGCAAGATGGGCATTTCCACGGTAGCGGTCTATTCGGACGCCGATCGCGACGCCGTGCATGTCGAGATGGCTGACGAAGCGATCCATATCGGCCCGGCCCCCGCCGCCCAGAGTTATCTCGTCGCCGACAGGATTATCGAGGCTTGCAAGGCATCCGGGGCCGAGGCCGTTCATCCCGGTTACGGTTTCCTGTCCGAACGTGCGTCATTCTGCGAAGCGCTTGAGGCGCAGGGGATCGCCTTCATCGGTCCGAAGCCCAAGGCGATCAAGGCCATGGGCGACAAGATCGAATCCAAGAAATTCGCCAACGCTGCCAAGGTGAGCACCGTCCCTGGTTGGCTGGGCGTCATCGAGAACGCCGACCACGCGGAAAAGATCGCCGGCGAGATCGGCTATCCGGTCATGATCAAGGCGTCGGCCGGGGGCGGCGGCAAGGGCATGCGCATCGCCTGGTCGCAGGCGGAAGTTCGCGACGGCTTCGACCGTGCTCGTTCCGAGGCGAAAAGTTCCTTTGGCGACGACCGTGTCTTCATCGAGAAGTTCGTTGTTGATCCGCGTCACATCGAGATCCAGGTTCTTGCCGACGCGCATGGCAACGCCGTCTATCTGGGCGAACGCGAATGTTCGATCCAGCGCCGCAACCAGAAGGTTGTCGAGGAAGCACCGTCGCCCTTCCTTGACGAGAAGACCAGAAAGGCCATGGGCGAACAGGCGGTGGCGTTGGCGAAAGCGGTCGACTACCAGAGCGCCGGCACCGTCGAGTTCATCGTCGACAAGGACAAAAACTTCTACTTCCTTGAAATGAATACGCGATTGCAGGTCGAGCATCCGGTGACCGAGCTCATCACCGGCATCGATCTTGTAGAGCAAATGATCCGCGTCGCCGCCGGCGAGGAACTGGCTTTCGGCCAGGGCGACGTGAAGCTCGACGGTTGGGCGGTCGAGAGCCGGCTTTACGCGGAGGATCCCTATCGCAACTTCCTGCCGTCGATTGGCCGGCTGACGCGTTACCAGCCGCCCGAGGAAGGCCGCTTCGGCGATATCGTCGTGCGCAACGACACCGGTGTCACCGAAGGTTCCGAAATCTCGATGTTCTACGATCCGATGATCGCCAAGCTGTGCACCTGGGCGCCGACGCGAGGGCAGGCGATCGATGCCATGTCGGAGGCGCTGGACGAATTCGTCGTGGATGGCATCGAGCACAACATCCCCTTCCTGTCGGCCTTGATGCAGCATCCGCGCTGGCGCGAGGGACGGCTTTCGACGGGTTTCATCGCCGAGGAATATCCGGACGGATTCGCGCCGATCGCGCCGGATGCGAAGGACAGGGCCGTTCTGGCGGCGATCGCCGCTTCGGTGGAATTGCTGCGCCGCGACCGGCTGGACCGGCTGAGCGGTCGGCTTGCCCCGCATTCGGGGGCATTGAAGCGTGATTGGGTGGTGAAGCTCGGCAAGGATTACCTGTCGGCGACGGTTCTTGAGGGCATGATCTCGATACCGATGGAACTCGATCTCTCGATCGAAGGCGGCAAGGCACTCACGGTGGCTTCCGACTGGCGGCCGGGCGAACCGGTCTGGCGTGGCACGGTTGGCAAGCACAGGGTCTCGGCCCAATTGCGGTCGCTGCCCAATGGCACGCGCATCGCCTGGAAGGGCATGTCGGTGACGGCGCTTGCCATGCTGCCGCAGACGGCGGCGATGGAACGGATAATGCCCGTGAAGCTGCCGCCGGACACTTCCAGGTTGCTGCTGTGTCCGATGCCGGGTTTGGTGGTCTCGATCGCCGTCGCCGAAGGGCAGGAGGTCAAGGCGGGCGACACCTTGGCCGTGGTTGAGGCGATGAAGATGGAAAATGTGTTGCGCGCCGAGCGCGATCTCAGGGTTACGAAACTGAATGCCAAGCCGGGCGACAGTCTGGCGGTCGATGCCGTGATCATGGAGTTTGCCTGAGGTCTGGCAAGTCATCCGGGGCGAGCCATTCGCCGCCCCGGATTTTGTCGTTAGGCCGAGACTTCCTCGACGCGCTGGTCGGTGACGACATAGATGCAGGCCCGGCAGGCCTCGCCGCCGCGTTGTGAATACCAGCGGCAACTGCCGCGGATGGCGCAGCGCGGCAAGTTGGCGGCCGGATCGATCTTCTGGTCGGCCATGCCCGCAAGCACCCGTTCGATGACGCCGCAGGAATTGCCCGTCCATTGCCGGCATTTTCCTTCCACGCACTTTCCAGCAAACCGAAAGCGCGCTTCCGGGGCACCGGTTTTGCCTGCCAGCGTTATGAAATCAGCGTCGATTTCCAGGCGTGTCGGGACAGGCTGCACGATGCCGTCGTCTCCGACGATGCCGATCAGAAGCGCGCCCGGTTCGGCAGGCGCGCTCGGGCACGATCTTTGACCGTCGTCCGAGCGCGGCGGTCTCGTTTGGCGTTGACCGGAAGGCTGCGCTGGAATGGGCATGGCATCAGCGCATCAGACCGCCGATTTCCTTTTCGATAGCGGGAAGCTGGCGCTGGTCCAGATGCAGGATCAGCCCCAGCCATTCCTTTGGAAAGCGCAGCACCATTTCAGGTTGAGTATGTGTTTCGGCCAGCCCGGTGAGGACCGCCTGCTGGATATTCCTGGCCAGTTTCTCTTCCATACCCTTGGCGAGCTTGACGCCCGACAGATCGACGACGAAACGATTGCTCATGATGATATCCTCCGTGAAGGTATTCTCGCAGGACTATCGTGCCGGCTTCGCGGTACAGGTGCTATGAAGCGCTTCACACAGGTTGAAGCGGACAGTTGTGCGCGGCGCGGGAGCTGTTTCTTGTGATCGAAGAGCGCGCGGTGACGACGAAGCTGGCAGGCAGCGGTGTGGCTGACTAGATTGATGGCAGCCGGATCGAGATTCGTTCACCAGATCGGAAATAGCCGTGACTAACGACGTCAGGACGCGAGATCCTCTCAAACGCGAGGCGATGATCGCAAGGAAGGGAGAAGCGCCGGCGCGCCCCTTCGTGCATTTGCGCGTGCATTCCGCCTATTCGCTGTTGGAAGGGGCCTTGCAGCTTGGCGCGATTGTCGGCCACGCGGTCAAGGACCAGGCACCGGCCGTTGCGATCAGCGACACCAACAATCTGTTCGGTGCGCTCGAATTCGCGCAGAAGGCCGTGAAGGACGGTATCCAGCCGATCATCGGTTGTCAGGTCGATCTGGCGTTCGTCGGCGAAACCAATGACGGCCAGCGGGATCGGCGCAGGCAGGGGCCGGACCTGAGGCCGGTCGTTTTCCTGGCGGCCAGCGAGGCAGGCTATGCCAATCTCGTTCGCCTCATAAGCCGCGCCTATCTGGAAACGCCCGCCGGTGAGCCGGTGCATGTCTCAACCGATATGGTTGGCGACTGCGCCGGCGATGTCATTTGTCTGACAGGCGGCCCTCGTGGGCCGATTGGCACCGCACTGTTTGACGATCGCAACGATCTGGCCGAGACACGTCTGCTTGCCCTGAAAACATTGTTCGGCAACCGCCTCTATGTCGAGCTGGAACGGGTGACCAACTACGATCGCGAGGTCGAACAAGCCACGATCGAATTGGCCTACCGCCACGAGCTCCCGCTTGTCGCCACCAATGAAGCCTTCTTCTCCTCACGCGAGGATTTCGAGGCACATGACGCGCTCATCGCGATTGCCGAGGGCTCGGTCGTTGCCGCCGATGAACGCCGACGCCTGACGCCGGACAATCACCTCAAGAGCCAGGCCGAAATGGCGCGCCTGTTCGAGGATTTGCCGGAAGCGGTGGACAACACGATCGAGATCGCCCGGCGTTGTTCCTACTACCCGAAGAACCGCAAGCCGATCCTGCCGCGCTTTACCGGTGCCGACGTTTCCGATGCCGAGGCGGCCGAGAGCGCTGAAGCGGAAGAACTTGCGCGCCAGGCCCGCGAAGGACTGAACGTGCGCTTCGCCACTCGCGGCCTCCACTCGGGTTTCACCGAGGAACAGTATCGCGAAAGGCTGGAGTTCGAGATCGGCATCATCCAGCGCATGAAGTTCCCCGGCTATTTCCTGATCGTGTCGGACTTCATCAAATGGGCCAAGCAACATGACATTCCTGTCGGCCCGGGCCGTGGCTCGGGTGCGGGTTCGCTGGTTGCCTACGCGCTTCTCATCACCGATGTCGATCCGCTGCGCTTCTCGCTGCTGTTCGAGCGCTTCCTTAATCCCGACCGCGTCTCGATGCCCGACTTCGACATCGACTTCTGCCAGGATCGCCGCGAAGAGGTGATCCGCTACGTACAGGCCAAATACGGCCGCGACCAGGTCGGACAGATCATCACCTTCGGTACGCTGCAGGCGCGTGCCGTTTTGCGCGACGTCGGTCGCGTTCTGCAGATGCCCTACGGCCAGGTCGATCGGCTCTGCAAGATGGTGCCGCAGAACCCTGCCAATCCTGTCAAGCTCGCCGAAGCAATCGCCAACGAGCCGCGCTTTGCCGAGGAGGCGGAAAAGGAGCCGATCGTCCAGACGCTGCTCGACATGGCGCAGAAGCTGGAAGGCCTCTATCGCCATGCCTCGACGCACGCCGCCGGCATCGTCATCGGTGACCGACCCTTGTCGGAACTGGTGCCGATGTATCGCGATCCGCGCTCGGATATGCCGGTCACGCAGTTCAACATGAAGAAGGTGGAGGATGCCGGGCTGGTGAAGTTCGACTTCCTCGGCCTGAAAACGCTGACCGTGCTGGAGAAGGCGGTAAAGCTCATCCGTCGCCGCGGCATCGACATCGACCTTGCCACTATTCCGCTGGACGACCCGCAGACCTACGCCATGCTGTCGCGCGGCGAGGTTGTCGGCGTGTTCCAGGTTGAAAGTGCCGGCATGCGCAAGGCGCTCATCGGCATGCGTCCCGACCGCATCGAGGACATCATCGCACTGGTCGCCCTCTATCGGCCGGGGCCGATGGAGAACATCCCGACTTACAACGCCAGAAAACATGGCGAAGAGGAAATCGCCTCGATCCATCCCAAGATCGACCATCTGGTGAAGGAGACGCAGGGCGTTATCGTCTACCAGGAACAGGTGATGCAGATCGCGCAAGAGCTTGCGGGCTACACGCTCGGTCAGGCCGACTTGTTGCGCCGCGCCATGGGCAAGAAGATCCGCGCCGAAATGGACCAGCAGCGCGGCATCTTCGTGTCCGGCGCCGTGGAACGTGGCGTCGCCAAGCCGCAGGCCGATTTCATCTTCGACCTTCTGGCGAAGTTCGCCGACTACGGCTTCAACAAGTCGCACGCCGCCGCCTACGCCATCGTCTCTTATCAAACCGCCTATCTGAAGGCGCATTATCCGGTGGAGTTCCTGGCCGCGTCGATGACGCTCGATATGTCGAACACCGACAAGCTGGCGGATTTCCGCCAGGATGCGATGCGGCTCGGTATCGAGGTCGTCGCGCCCTCGGTGATGACCAGCTTCCGCGATTTCGAAGTTGGCGAGAACAAGATCTTCTATTCCATGGCGGCGCTGAAGGGCGTCGGCGACGCAGCCGTCGAACACATTGTCGAAAGGCGTGGGGACGGTCCGTTCAAGAGCCTGGCAGATTTCTGCGAGCGGATCGACCCGAAAGTCGTTGGCAAGCGTGTCTTCGAAAGCCTGATCATGGCTGGCGCGCTTGATTGTTTCGGGCACGACCGCGCGCAGATGATGGGCGGTGTCGAGCGGATGATGGGGCTGGCGGCGCTGGCGCAGCAGAATGCCACTTCCGGCCAGGCCGACATTTTCGGCGCTTCGCTGGGAGCGCAGTCGCAAGCGCTCAACCTGCCGTTGAGCGAACCGTGGCTGGCTGCCGACCGCTTGTACCGCGAATTCCAGGTGGTCGGGTTTTATCTCTCCGCGCACCCGCTCGATGAATACAAGGTCGCGCTGCAGAAGATGCGCGTGCAGAACTGGGCGGAGTTTTCCGCGGCGGTGAAACGTGGCGCCTCGGCCGGACGCCTTGCCGGTACAGTGACCGCCAAGCAGGAACGCAAGACGCGAACTGGCAACAAGATGGGTATCGTGAACTTCTCGGACATGACTGGCCAATATGAAGCGGTGATGTTTTCGGAGACGCTGGCGCAATATCGCGACATGCTGGAAGCCGGCAAATCGGTCGTCATCACCGTCGCGGCGGAGGACAGGCCGGAAGGGGTCAATCTTCGCATCCAGACAGTGCAGTCGCTGGAGGATGAGGCAAGCCGCATCCAGAAAGCCCTGCGCATCTTCGTGAGGGATGCCGCCCCGCTCAATGCACTTGCTGGGCAGCTTGGCGTGAAGGGCGAGGGGCAGGTGTCCTTCGTGCTGATCAAGGACGGCGGGCAGGGGGAGGTCGAGATCGAGCTTCCCAATCGCTACCGCATCTCGCCGCAAGTGGCGTCGGCGATGCGGGCAGTGCCCGGAGTGATCGAAGTCGAGCTGGTTTAGGCAATCGGAACTCGTCCTGAAAACGCTGGACGAGCGGCATGGCTGACGCTACCCGATAGGCATGGCGTCTGAAGCGAAGCCCGAGAGCGGTACCTCCCTGGCGACATTGCGTGATCGCTTGCGCCGGCTCTATCACGGGCGCACACCCGAGGCCGTTCGTTTTCAGGCGGCGGTGGTGCTTGTCGACATCGTCATCATCGCCTTCTTCATCGCCACGCCCTTGCTGCAGGGTACGGCTTCCTTCCTGTGGCTGGACTATGCGGTGGCGATCCTCGTCGCCGCCGACCTGCTTGCGCGCCTGCTTGCATCCACCGACATGGTTCGGCTCATGCGGCAACCGACATCCTGGGTCGATCTGTTCATCCTGCTGACGCTGCTGTTTCCGACGGCACTGGCCAATCTGAGCTTCCTGCGCATCCTGCGCCTGTGGTCGCTGTCGCGAAGCGGGGTTCTGTGGCGGCATCTCGGCGGAGGTCGGTTTCTGGCCTGGCGCGACACCACCCACGCTGTGGTCAATCTCCTGACATTCCTGTTCGTGGTAACGGGCTTCGTCTACACCTTCTTCTTCCGGCAGGCTTCTGGGCTCGTTGGCTATGTCGATGCGCTCTATTTCACCGTGGCAACCGTCACGACCACCGGCTTCGGCGACATCGTCTTGCCGGGCGTTGCCGGCAAACTCACCTCGATCGTCACCATGATCATCGGCATTTCGCTGTTCGTGCGTCTCGCCCAGGCGATCTTTCGCCCGACCAAGGTCCTCTTTCCTTGCCCGCAATGCGGGCTCCAGCGCCACGAGCCGGACGCCGTGCATTGCAAGGCTTGCGGCCATGTCCTCAACATACCGGACGAGGGTAGCTGACCGTTTCGGAACGAAACTGGCGAGCGAACCGCAAGAAGTGACGTTAAAGTTCGTGCTTTGGAGAGAACAGAACGAATGTTGGTCCGCCTCTACCTGGGTGCAGTTCTCGTCGCCCTTTCCCTTGCGCAACCAGCTCATGCCGCGGAGCCGCGGTTCTTTGTCTCGATGGCCGGCAAATGGAGCGGCAAGGGCAGCTTCCGCATCAACACAAAGGCATCACCGGTCAGCGTTTCCTGCTCCTTCACCGCGAAATCCGGTGACGCGTTTCTAACGCTCGACGGCAATTGTCGCGGCTTGATACTGATTTCGCGCAGCATCGGGGTGCGGTTGAAGACCGACGGGCAGCGCTACAGCGGGACCTATATCGGCTCGCGAACCGGACCTGCCGCGTTGTCGGGGCGACGCAAGGGCCAGGCGCTCAACCTCGCCATCCGCTGGGCGAAACTGGTGAATGGCGACCGGGATGCCGAGATGCGCGTCGAGAAGATCGGAACGAATGCCATGCGCATCGTTACCATCGACAAGGACCTGCCGAGCGGCAAGTCGGTCGTCACAGCCCAGATCGACCTGAAGCGCAACTAGCGCGTCAGAACGAGAATCGACATCGGTTTCAGACAATCGGAGGGCGTAGTCGAAGCGCTGGGCGCGTCAACTCGCCGCCACTTCGGCGGGTTTTGCCGGTCGCTTCTGCAGGTTGAGCAAATTGCCCATCAAAATCAGCGCGGCGCCACCGGCGGTGAAGGCATCGATCTGCTCGTGATAGACCAGCCAGCCCAATAGGGCCGACAAGGGCACGCGCAGGAAGTCCATCGGCGAAATCAGCGTGGCGTCAGCATAGGTCAAGGCCCTCGCCATGCAGAAATGCGAGGACATGCCGGTGAATGCGATGGTGAAAATCCACGGCCACAGTGAAAGCGACGGATTGCGCCATTCGAGCAGAGCCGGAACGAGGCCGAGCACCGATTGCACGACGAGCATCCAGAAGATGATGCGCACCACGCTGTCGGTGCGCGTCAACGCCTTCACCATGACCACCGAGGCGCCAAAACAGGCGGCCGCGCCGAGAACAATCAGGTGGCCGGTATCAACCGAGCCGGTGCTCGGACGCACGATGATGACGACGCCGATAAGACCAAGCACGATCGAGGCGATGCGGAACTTGTTGAGGCGTTCGCCGAGGAACAAAACGGCAAGCAGGGCGGTCCAGATCGGGGTGGTGAATTCGATGGAGATCAGCACGCCGAGCGGGATCAATGTCAGCGCATAAAGCCAGGCACCCTGACCGACATAATGGATCACGTTGCGCGCGATATGCAGCGGCAGCCGTGGCGAGGCCATGGCGGCGAAACCACCCTGGCTGATGACCAGAGGCAGCAGGATGAACCAGCCGATCACCGAGCGCATCTCCAGAACCTGGAAGACGCTGAGCGCGCTTGTCGTCGCTCGTCCCGCGACCGACATCAGCAGGAAGGACGCGATCGACAACGCCATCCAGAACGCCGCTTTGGGGATCGAGGGAGCCGGTGCCATGAACGTTGTTTCGCAAGCCGGCCGTTATCCGGCAATCTGTAGACCCGCCAATCTTCTGGGCCAGAGGATGCGGCGTCAGTCGTCGAGATGTTCCGGCGGATGGGCATTGCGTCCCTTGCCGAACGTATAGCCGGTTTCCACCGCCTTGCGTCCGAACTTGTCGCGCAACGTGTCGATTGCGCCCTCGGCCAGCGCCCGCTTGCGCGATTGCAGATCGACAAGATCAGGCGGATCGGCCTTCTCGTCGTCGGAAAGGTCGCTGACGCCGATGCCCAGAAGGCGATATCTGGTGCCGTCCGCCTCCCGGCGCAACAGGTCGAGCCCGGTTGAAAAAATGCGGTCGGCGAGTCGGGTTGGATCGGCAAGCTGCCTGTTGCGTGTGCGTAGCTTGAAGTCCTGGCTCTTGAGCTTGAGCACGACTGTGCGGCCGGCTATGCCGGCCTTCTTCAGTCGCGCCGATACTTTTTCGGACAATGCCCGCAGCACCGGAAGAAGGTCGTCCATCTTGGCGATGTCGGTATCGAATGTCGTTTCGGCGGATACGCTTTTTGCGTCATGGTCTGGATGAACGCGTCGATCATCCTCGCCGCGCGACAGGCGATAAAGCCGATCCCCCATCACTCCATAGCGCCCCATCAGGTCGCTGCGTTCCATCTTCTGCAATTGGCCGATCATGCGGATGCCGTCGCGGGCCAGCACTTCGGCGAAGGCCTTGCCGACCCCCCAGATCATCGTCACCGGCTGCTCGGCGAGGAACGACACCGCTTCCTCCTCACCGATCACTGCGTAGCCGCGCGGCTTGCGGAAGTCCGACGCGATCTTGGCCAGAAACTTGCAGTAGGAAAGCCCGGCCGAAACAGTGATGCCGATCTCTTTCTCGACGGCTTGCGCGAAACGCGCCAGCACCAGCGCCGGCGGCAGGCCATGCAGTTTCTCCGTTCCGGCAAGGTCCAGGAACGCCTCGTCGATCGAGATCGGCTCGACCAGAGGTGTCAGCGCCAGCATCATGGCGCGCACCTCGCGTCCCACCCGCACATACTTCTCCATGTCCGGTTTGACGACGATGGCCTCGGGGCATGCCTCGAGCGCCTTGAACATCGGCATCGCCGAGCGTACGCCATGGATGCGGGCAATGTAGCATGCGGTCGAGACCACGCCGCGCTTGCCGCCGCCGACAATGACCGGCTTGTCGCGCAGCGCCGGATTGTCGCGTTTCTCGACCGCCGCATAGAAAGCGTCGCAGTCGATATGGGCAAGGTGCAGGCTGTAAAGTTCGGCATGGCGAACGATGCGCGGGCTGCCGCATCGTTCACAGCGCATCGCTCTGCTGCGCTGTGGCGTCAGGCAGTCGCGACAAAAACCATGCTCGGGATCGTTGACAGGTGCCGCCATCACTGCGAACATAAAGAGAACATTGTCAATGTAGTCTACACGGCCGGTCCATGCAAGGCGACTGGAGGGACGCGTCATGAGCATCGAAATCCACCATTTGACCCCGGATCTATGGCCGCAATTCGAAGATTTGTTCGGCAAGCAGGGCGCCTGCTATGGCTGTTGGTGCACGCATTTCCGGCTGCCTCCGGCGGAACGGCGGTCGGGCAGTCGCCAGAGCAACAAGGATCATATCAGGACACGCATCGAGGCTGGGCCGCCGCCGGGCCTGCTGGTGTTGGAAGATGGCGTGGCGAATGGCTGGATGCAGATCGGTCCGCGCGCCGACGTGCCCGAGTGGAACAACAAGGGCAGGGGATCGGCGCCGGTCGATGCAACCGATGCGGACGATCCAGCTGTGTGGGCAATCTCGTGTTTTTTCATCCGCACCAAGGCTCGTGGTCAGGGACTGACCCACCGGCTGGTGGCCGGCGGCATCGATTTTGCCCGTAGCAGCGGAGCCCGGATGATCGAAGCGTGCCCGATCGACCTGTCGCGCGATTCGCGTTCCGTCGGGCTGTTCGTTGGCTCTTCGCGCGTTTTCGAGCAGGCAGGCTTCCAGCGTCTTGTCGAACGCAAGGCGGGGCGACCGCTGATGCGGCTGATTCTGTAGTCCGTCGGCGCACCTGCAGCGCCATCGGCCTTCAAGCCACGCCGGCTGCGTTGGCCTTGTCATGTCGCCTTGTGATTGAGGCTGTAATTTCCTACGAAGGGTCCGATCGGATTGGGCTTTTCGTCCTTGAACAAAAGTGGAGACCATAAGTGCGCCGTGTTTTGACGACTGTTTCGGCTTTGGCGATCTGCGCCCCGGCCTTCGCACAGGGCATCGATGCCCAGGGTGCCGCCCAAATCCAGAAGGACATTGCCCGCTATCTCGGAAATCAGGCTTTCGAGAAGGGCGTTGTAAAAGTGGAGCCTAAGGGTGACGCCTACCAGCTCACCGTCGATTTCAAGGCGCTCGTCAAGGCGATGCCAGAGCAGGATTTCGTCAAATTCGACCTGCCGCCCTATGTGCTGAATGTCAAACCGCGCCCCGACGGCACCTGGGATGTCGGCAGCACCTTCTCGTCGAAGGGAACGTTCGAGGTAAAGGGCCCCGAGGGACAACAGACTACCGAGTTCGATCTGAAGGACGGCAAGATGGCCGGCGTCTACGACCCGGCCCTCGCTGCCTTCACCAATCTGACGTCCTCGATGGCCGGCATGACTATGGCTTCGAAGGATGCGAAGTCGAGCGTCGAGGCACGCGCCGGGGCGACAACGATGACCGGCACTGCGACCAAGGCGGCGGACGGTGGCGTCGATTTCGCCATGTCGCAGACTATGGCTGACTTCAGCGAGACGGTCACGATCGACGATACCGAAACCGGCATGAAGATGCCGCTGACCTTCAACTCGCCGAGCCTGGTGGTGGATGCGACGGCCAAGGGACTGCGCAGCCGCGCGATACTCGATCTCGTCGGTTTCGGCGTTGCCAATGAGGACGAAGCCAAGCTCAAGGCCAATCAAGCGGAGCTCAAGACCTTGCTGCTGGCGGCGTTGCCGGTTTGGCAGCGCTTTGACGGCACCTATAAGTTCAAGGATTTCAAGGTCGGTACGCCACTCGGCGAGTTCAACACGACCGAGCTGGTGGCCAAGTTCGGTGCCGACGGCGTCAGCAAGAACGGTACGGTGAGCTACGGGCTGAAGGCCAGCGGTCTGACCGTGCCGGCAATCGCGGCGCAAATGCTGCCGACCTGGAGCGCTTCGCTGTTGCCCACCGATATCGAGCTCAATTTCGGCGGCGCCAATCTCGATCTCGATACCATGGCGCGCAAGTCCATCGACGCCTTCGACCTGACCAAGGAGCCGCCGCTGCCCGCCGAATTCGGCGACCAGATCGGAGCCGAGTTCCTGGCCAAGTCGCCCAAGGTACTGATCGAGCCCAGCGTCATCAAGAACAAGGACACCGAGATCGCGTTCAAGGGCGAGGTCCGTTTCCCGTATGACAAGCCGGACCCGACCAAGAAGCCGGACGTCGACATGACGGTGACCGTCTCTGGCTATGACAAGATCGTGGAGACGCTGCAGGAAGCTTCCAAGACCACACCGGATGCAAGCAATGCCGTTGCCGCCGCGCTGGCAATGAAGGGTTTTGCCAAGACCCTGCCGGACGGCCGCATCGAATGGGTGGTGAACGGCAAGTCGGACGGATCCGTCATCGTCAACGGCGTCACGGTCAAGGCAGCCGACCCGGTCGTGCAACCCGGCGAGGAAGGCGTGACGGACGACAACGCGACGGACGATCAGGCCACCGATCCGGCGCAGGACCCCGACCAGAGCGAGGAGGCGCCGCAGGATTCCGAACAGGAGCAGCCGGCGCCACAGCAATAGAGGCCACGCGGCTGCCGGTTCGACCGCGATAAAAAATGGAAAAGCCCCGCCCAGAGATCATGAGCGGGGCTTTTCTTTTGTGGGATATCCGCGCGTTAAGCGGTCTTTCTAAACGCCCAGCGCCTGGGCGATCTTTGGAGCGGCTTCGTGCCAATCCTGTACCACGATCAGGTCGTCCGGCAGCGGCGGCAGGAACGCACGCAGCGAATTGTCGGCCATCAGGTGGAAAAGATGCGCATCGGCAACCGAACCACGCGCCGAGATCAGATTGTTGGGCTGATCGTCGACGAAAGCGATCGGTCGCCCCTTGTCGCCGCGAAGTTTTGCCACCGCCGGGCCCTTGGCCATTTCGGTGGTGAGCAGCGGGTAACGGAGGCCGAGCTGGTCGAGATGGGCGCGCCGCGCGGAGCGATGCTTGTGCGGCATCGCCGTCAGCAACACGATTTCGGCCCGGTCCTCCAGTGATTTCAAGGTCTCAGCAGCGCCTTCAGCAACATACTGCCACTCAGCCTGGCCGGCGAAGAAGTCGTCCAGCAGCGTGTGCACTTCATGCTGCTCGGCCACCCGGCCTGTGCCACGCTCGGAGACATTGCCGGTCAGCCTGAACGAGGCGAAGGTCAGATCGTAGCCGCGCTGTTCGAGAAAGCGCGGAAACGGGCGGATGAATTCGAGGATCACGTCGTCGACGTCGAGCACCAGCAGCGGACGGTGGTCGCTGGCCAGTTCGGCGATCTGGCGGGCTGTCTCTGGATCGTCACTCATGTCGAACGCTCATAATCGTCTTGGTTTCCGAGCGGCAAGGCGTGCAACGCCTTGCCGACCGCTGCCGGCGGGGTGCCGGTCTCCTCGCAGAAGCGCATCAAGGTCGGTTCATGCGCCAGGATGAATTGCAATACTCCGGCCAGGAAGCCAGGTTCCGCCGCCGCGCGCCGGATCGAACTGGCTTCGATGCCGGTAATCGCAAGGAAGCGGGGCAGCAATTCTGCGTCGCTGGCAACAAAGGCCAACGCGCCGACGGCGAGGGCCTCTGCCTGCTCACGCATTGACGCTGCGTCTGCCATCGCTACCTTTGATTCCGACAATGGTGATGAGTCTGCATCTGGAAGTAGTCACAAGCGTCGCCAAGGGCAAGGCTTGTGTGATGTTGCTGTTGTCTTGTTGTGTGCAGACTGGTCGGATTTCACACCGCCGGTTTGCGTTTCGTCAATCATCTCGCGCTAATGTGGAGCCGGGTTTGGGCGCTTCGGGATGGAGTGCATCACGACGGTTTCCGCGCGGGAATGTCGTCGGAGCGGGAAAGAATGCCGAAGAAGGTAATGATCGTCGAAGACAATGAGCTCAATATGAAGCTCTTTCGCGACCTCATCGAGGCCAGCGGCTATGAAACCGTGCGCACCCGTAACGGTCTCGAAGCGCTCGATCTTGCGCGCAAACATCGGCCCGACTTGATCCTCATGGATATCCAACTGCCGGAAGTGTCAGGGCTGGAAGTGACCAAGTGGCTGAAGGAAGACGACGAATTGCACGTCATTCCGGTCATCGCGGTCACCGCCTTCGCCATGAAGGGGGATGAGGAGCGCATTCGCCAGGGTGGTTGCGAAGCCTATATTTCGAAGCCGATATCGGTGCCGCGCTTCATCGAGACCGTGAAATCCTATCTGGGTGACGCCTGATGGTTGTTCGCCACCAGCCCGGAGCCGCATGAAATGACTGCCCGCATCCTTGTCGTCGACGACGTGCCGGCCAACGTCAAGCTACTGGAAGTTCGGCTCCTAGCTGAATATTTCGACGTGCTGACGGCGACGAACGGCCCCGATGCGATCGAGACCTGCGAGAACGGCAAGGTCGATGTGGTGCTGCTCGACGTCATGATGCCGGACATGGATGGTTTCGAAGTCTGCCGCCGCTTGAAGAGCGATCCGGCCACGGCCCATATCCCGGTGGTGATGGTCACCGCTCTCGATCAGGTGACCGACCGCGTGCGGGGGCTTGAGGCTGGCGCGGACGACTTCCTCACCAAGCCCGTCAACGATCTTCAGTTGATGACCCGGGTGAAAAGCCTGGTGCGCCTCAAGATGCTGACCGACGAGCTGCGCCTTCGCGCTTCGACTACACGCAACATCGGCATCGAGGAATTGCTGGCGCGCAACATCGCCGACGACGATACCTTGCCGCGCGTGCTTCTTGTCGATGAGCGCGAAGCCTCTTCGGAACGCATTCGCAAGGCCTTGCGGGATCGGGTCGCGCTTGACACGGCGAAGGATCCGCATGCCGGCTTCTTCCAGGCAGCCGAGACGCCTTACGAATGTGTCCTCGTGTCGACCGATTTCGCCGACTTCGATCCGCTGCGGCTTTGCTCGCAATTGCGCTCGCTCGACCGCACCCGCTTCGTGCCGATCATATTGCTGGCCAACCAGGGTGAAGAGGACAGGGTCATTCGCGGCCTGGAACTCGGCATCAACGACTATCTGACCAGGCCGATCGATCCGCATGAGTTGATCGCGCGGTTGCGCACGCAGGTTCGCCGCAAGCGCTACAATGACCAGCTGCGCGCTTCCGTGACCCAGACCATCGAGATGGCGGTGACGGACGGGCTGACCGGCCTGCACAACCGTCGCTACCTGGATAGCCATCTGCAAACCTTGTTCGACCGGGCTGTGGCGCGGCGCCGGCCGTTGGCGGTGATGATAACCGACCTCGATCGCTTCAAGACCATCAACGACACTTTTGGCCATGACGGTGGCGATGACGTGCTGCGCGAGTTTGCCTATCGCCTGCGCAAGAACGTTCGCGGCATCGACCTTGCCTGTCGTTTCGGCGGCGAGGAGTTCGTCGTGGTCATGCCGGATACGGAAGGCGCGATCGCCGAAAAGGTTGCCGAGCGCATTCGCGCCGAAATCGCGAAGGTGCCGTTTGCAATCGGGCGAGACGGACAGACCGCGGAGATTACGATCAGCGTCGGCGTTTCCTCGCTGCTGCACGGGCGCGATACGGTCGAGGCCTTGATGAAGCGGGCTGATCTGGCCCTCTACGAAGCCAAGAACAGCGGCCGCAACAGGGTGGTGGCCAACGCAGCCTGACGGCAAGCAGCCGCTCCGTGCTCGCCGATAACGCTGACTGTTTACCTTAACCCCGGCGATTCGCGGTCCGTGGTTAAGAAAGTGTTGATTTTTGAATAAGCTTGGGCAAATGTGCTCGCGCAAATGAGGGACGGTCGGTGCGGGGGCAAATCCGGCAGTTCCACTGATACCCCATGATGCTCAGGTCCGCCGCATCTCCTGGGTCCGTGGGGTCGGCCGGCCGGCGCTGGCATATAGTGGCCTCCTCGTACCGCTGCCATCACGCCGACCGGCCCCCTTATTCTTCACTCTCGACATCAACAAAATGTCCTAGAGGGTGGAGAATGCCGGTTTTCCGTCCGCGCAAACAAAAACGCCGCCCAGAGGGCGGCGTTTTGCATTTCATGACGGAAACCAGATTACTTGATCTTGGTTTCCTTGAATTCGACATGCTTCTTGGCGACCGGGTCGTACTTGCGGAACGACAGCTTGTCGGTCTTGGTGCGGCTGTTCTTGCTCGTCACATAGAAGAAGCCGGTGTCGGCGGTCGAAAGAAGCTTGATCTTGATGTTCGCGGCTTTGGCCATGATGTTCGTCCGTTGATTTCGTGGAGTTCGAGCCGCTGGGACACGGGAAGAAAACCCCGGACGCGGAAAACTTGGCCGGACACATAAAGAAAGCGCTCGGAAAGTCAAGTCCGGCCAAGGGCTAGGCCGGATTTTCATGCGTCTGCCGGCGTCCGTCAGCTCGTATGCGCGACGAGTTTGTTCACCGTTTCCGGGAAGAAGTCGGGCGCGGACCAGCGCTTGCCGAACATCATGTCGTACTGCAGGTAGCGATAGTCGCGGATGAGCGGGGCGATCTCCTTCTGCCTCGCCCAGTCGGCCGTGGCGGCGCCGTCGGTGGCAAGCAGCAGGTTGCGGTCGACAACGTTGTATCGTTCGCTGATCTGGCCGAGGAAGTCCGTGTAGTAGGGGTGCGTGATGCCTGCGGCCTTGAGCAGATGATAGGGCAGGAAGGCCGGGCTGATCGAGCCGACGTCCTTCGCCGGCCCCGTCCGGTTGGACCAGACGACCAGCGGCGTTTCGCGGTGCAGGCGCATCTGATCGGGCGCTTCCTTGCGTGGCGCCACATTGTCCTTCAGGAACCCGGTCTCGACATAGACCGGACCGAGCGGCGGCAGATGATCGCCGAAGAACACGATGACAGTCGGCCGCTCACGCTTCTGAGCCCAGTCCATCAGCCGCTTGAGATTGATATCCGCGTCAGCCGCACCCTCGGCATAAGAAGCCAGCGAATCCCGTGCCCATTGGCTGATCGGCGCCTGCACGACACGCGTGGTGTCGGAGTAGCGGGTGGGTTCGTAGGGGCCGTGATTCTGCAGGCTGACCGCGAAGTAGAAGAACGGCTCCTCCGAAGCGTCCGCCGCGCTGATGAGCTGGTCGGTCATCGCTTCGTCGGAGGCGAGCGGCCCGCGCTTTGCCATGTAAGGCATGGTCTCTTCCGACTGGAAGTCGTCGAAGCCGAAATCGGCATAGACCGCAGTGCGGTTCCAGAACCAGTTGGTGCCCGGATGGAAGGCCCGTGCCGAATAGCCTTCGCTCTTCAGAAATGTTGCCAACGAAGGAACCGGCGCGCGCACATATTGCTGGTAGGGAATGGAGCCGGCCGGCAGGAAGGCATTCGAGAAACCGGTCAGTGCTTCGAATTCGACATTGGCCGTCATGCCACCGAACTCGGGCGAAAACACCGAGCCAGCGCGGGCCGCACGTACCGTCGGGATGGGGTCAGGCGTGACGGAGACGTTCGGCAGCGTCATCGGATCCCAGAAGGATTCGCTCATCACCATGATGATGTCGGGCTTGTCCTCGGGCACAACCGCGCCCACCTCGGGTCTGGCGATCGTCTCGATTGCCTTGTCTGAATAGCCCAGGGGAGCCACGACATGGGCCATAGGCACGTTGAGTGCGAAGGCCAGCGCGAAGCCGTTCGAATTGTAGTTTTCCTTCTGGTCCCACATCATCGGGATGATCTGCAGACGATCGCGCGTCCACGAGAAAGCGGCGTAGTCCATGATCGAAACGAAGAACGCCAACAGGGGAATAGCCACGGTGAGGCGGGCGAGACGGGCCTTGTAGCGCAATGTCGAGGTGCGGCGGCGCCAGCCGAGCCACAATGCGATGAGCAAGGCAATCGTCGCCAGGATGCCTGCGCCGAGCGCAACGCCTGTCCAAGGGCGTTCGCGCACCAGGAGCGGCATCAGTTCCACAATCTGCCGCGCGTAAAGAAAGTCCGTGGGATAGAGCGGATCGCCGAGATAGCGCGATTTCTGGTGGCCGATGAAAGCGAGCGCCAGCGTCACCGGCGCGAAGATCATCACGCCCTGGTAATTGCGTCCAAGCAGGGCATCGAGGCCGATGAGGATGAGGGTGAACAGAACGACCGTCGTCCAGCCGGGCTTGAATGGCTGCACGAAGAAGCCGAGTGTGCTGACGATGTCGCCGCGGAAGATGAGCTCAATGGCGAAAACCAGCACGGCCGACGCCACCAGGGTGACCAGGCAATACCGCATGGCACGCCTTTCTTCTCCCGGCTCGAAGCCGGGGAAGGCGCTGTCATACTTATGCTTCGGCGCAGTCATACCGCTCCCCGACAAACCTTTCGCCAATTCGTAGATCCCCACCTGCATTATGAATGCGTCATCAAACTGTCATTCAAATGTCACGGAAAGCTAGCGCCTGTGGCAAAATTTAGAAGAGCCAGCAAACGAATCGTGTTCGGTTTTTATCATGATTGATCGCTGCAAAACTGGCTGGCGCCGCTCCGCGTGTCTCGCCCGGCGGGCACGCTGGGCTCTTGACTTGTGGGCTGGGCTTGCGCACAGGCAGGCGTGATTAACCAGTTGGAGCTCTCTATGGCGGTGGCATTCACCTTTCCGGGGCAGGGCAGCCAGGCTGTCGGCATGGGCAAGGACCTGGCCGAGGCATTCCCCGAGGCCCGGCGCGTCTTCGAAGAAGTCGATGAGGCCCTTGGTGAAAAACTGTCTTCCCTGATCTGGGAAGGGCCGGAGGAGACGCTGACGCTGACGGCCAACGCCCAGCCGGCGCTGATGGCCGTGTCGCTGGCTGCCGTCCGTGCGCTGGAAGCCCGTGGCTTTTCACTGAAGGACAAGGTTGCCTATGTCGCGGGCCATTCGCTTGGCGAATATTCCGCGCTCGCCGCTGCCGGTTTCGTCTCGGTGGCCGATGCCGCACGCCTGCTGCGCATTCGTGGCAATGCCATGCAATCGGCCGTTCCGGTGGGCGAGGGCGCCATGGCGGCCATTATCGGCCTTGAGCAGCCAGACGTCGAAGCCGCCTGTGCCGAAGCTGCAAAAGGCTCGGTCTGCCAGGTTGCCAACGACAATGGCGGCGGCCAACTGGTGATTTCCGGCGCCAAGGCGGCCGTGGAACTGGCCGCCAAGCTTTGCACGGAGAAGGGTGCCAAGCGTGCGCTGATGCTCCAGGTGTCGGCGCCTTTCCATTCCGCTTTGATGGCGCCGGCCGCCGAAGCCATGCGCGAGGCGCTGGCCGGGGTGGCGAAGAATGTCCCGATCGTTCCCGTTGTTTCCAATGTCTCGGTGTCGCCGACCACCGATCCGGATGCCATTGCCGCCCGTCTGGTCGAGCAGGTCACCGGCCGCGTGCGGTGGCGCGAGACGGTCGAATGGTTCGGCGCCAACGGCGTGACCGCGCTTTATGAAGTCGGCGCCGGCAAGGTGCTGTCCGGCTTGGCGCGGCGTATCAATCGCGATATCGCAACCGTTTCCGTCGGAACGCCTGCCGATATCGATGCCGCACTCGCGGCACTAGCCTAGAAAGCCTGATGACCCCACCCGTGTGAAGGGTGTGCTTGAGAGGGGACGAAACATGTTCGATTTGACCGGCCGCAAGGCGCTCGTCACCGGAGCCACCGGTGGCATTGGCGAGGCCATTGCACGCCTGCTCCATAGACAGGGCGCCATTGTCGGCCTGCATGGCACGCGCGTCGAGAAGCTGGAGACACTCGCTGCCGAGCTGGGCGACCGCGTGAAGATTTTTCCGGCAAACCTGTCCGACCGCGATGAAGTCAAGGCGCTCGGCCAGAAGGCGGAGGCCGATCTGGAGGGCGTGGATATCCTCGTCAACAATGCCGGCATCACCAAGGACGGCCTGTTCGTGCGCATGTCCGATGCCGACTGGGACAGCGTGATCGAAGTCAATTTGACCGCCGTGTTCCGGCTGACCCGCGAACTCACCCACCCGATGATGCGCCGCCGCTACGGCCGCATCATCAACATCACCTCCGTCGTGGGCGTCACCGGCAATCCCGGCCAGGCCAATTATTGCGCTTCCAAGGCCGGGATGATCGGCTTCTCAAAGTCGCTGGCGCAGGAGATCGCCACCCGCAACGTGACCGTCAACTGCGTCGCCCCCGGCTTTATCGAATCGGCCATGACCGACAAGCTGAACGAAAAACAGAAGGAAATGATCATGGCCGCCATTCCGGCCAAGCGCATGGGCACGGGCGAGGAAGTTGCGTCGGCGGTCGCCTATCTTGCGTCGACGGAAGCGTCCTACGTCACCGGCCAGACGCTCCACGTCAATGGCGGCATGGCGATGATCTGACGTTCCGACGCGACCCGTGATCGCGTTGGAAAAACACCCTTACCGCCTTGGATGCCAAGCCGTTTTCGTGTAATGCGGCCCGCAACCCGGCGGTTCGGGCAAAAGCCGGCCAGTTATTGTTGTATTCAGCCCGGCCTATCTTTCAGCTTGATTAGCGGCATTGTGCCCGCTAACGAAGACAAGACAATAGAACGAAGGATGCCAAAATGAGTGACACCGCAGAGCGCGTCAAAAAGATCGTTATCGAGCATCTGGGCGTCGATGCCGACAAGGTGACTGAGCAGGCCTCCTTCATCGACGATCTCGGCGCGGACAGCCTCGACACGGTTGAGCTTGTCATGGCGTTCGAGGAAGAGTTCGGCGTTGAAATCCCGGACGACGCGGCAGAGACCATCCTCACGGTCGGCGACGCCGTGAAGTACATCGACAAGGCCTCGGCCTGATTTTTCCGGCTTACGTCTTCGGAGAGGGCATGCAATGAGGCGCGTCGTCGTTACGGGCCTCGGCCTGCTTTCACCATTCGGCGTTGGGGTCGAGCACGGCTGGCGAGAATTGCTCACCGGCCGTAGCGCCGCGCGGCGCGTCACCGAGTTCGAGGTCGAAGATCTTGCCTGCAAGATCGCGCACGTGATTCCACGTGGTAACGGCGAGGACGCCACCTTCAACCCGGAAGCCTTCCTGGAACCCAAGGAACTGCGCAAGATCGGCGACTTCATCCTGTACGGGATTGCGGCCGCCGATGAAGCGCTGAGGGATTCCGGCTGGCAGCCGAAGACGCATGAAGAACAGTGCGCGACCGGCGTGATGATCGGTTCGGGCATTGGCGGCATCGAAGGCATCGCTGAGAATGCGCTGATCCTTCAGGAAAAAGGGCCGCGCCGTATCAGCCCCTTCTTCATTCCTGGGCAGATCATCAATCTGGTCTCTGGCCAGGTGTCGATTAGGCACGGTCTGAAGGGACCGAACCATGCCGTGGTGACGGCTTGCTCGACCGGCGCGCATGCGATCGGCGACGCAGCCAGGCTGATCCAGTTCGGCGATGCCGATGTCATGGTTGCGGGCGGTGCCGAAGCGCCGGTCACTCGCCTTTCGCTGGCTGGTTTCGCGGCTTGCCGCGCGCTTTCGACCGAGCGCAACGATACACCTGAAAAGGCTTCGCGCCCCTATGATCGCGACCGCGACGGTTTCGTCATGGGCGAGGGCGCCGGTGTGGTGGTTCTGGAAGAACTGGAACACGCCAAGGCGCGTGGCGCCAAGATTTACGCCGAGGTCACCGGTTACGGTCTCACCGGCGATGCCTATCACATCACCGCGCCGGCGGAAGACGGCGACGGTGCTTTCCGCTGCATGACGGCGGCGTTGAAGCGTGCCAAGCTGACGCCTGCCGACGTCGACTACATCAATGCCCATGGCACCTCGACCATGGCCGACACGATCGAGCTCGGCGCCGTCGAGCGCCTGGTCGGCAATGCAGCTTCGAAAGTTTCGATGTCGTCCACCAAATCGTCGATCGGCCATCTTCTGGGCGCCGCGGGCGCCGCGGAAGCGATCTTCTCGATTCTGGCCATTCGCGACAACATCGCACCGGCTACCATCAATCTCGACAATCCTGAACGCGAGACGGCAATCGACCTCGTGCCGAATAAGCCGCGCGAGCGTCAGATCGATGTGGCGCTGTCCAATTCCTTCGGATTTGGCGGCACCAACGCATCGCTGGTTTTCCAGCGCTACAATGGCTGATTGACCGGCTCCCAACGGTCTTTCGACAGCTCCAGGGCGGACAAGTCCGTCATTTTTGCCACAATCCCCTCTACTGTCCCGAGGGGATTCGTCGATAGAACCTATGGCAGGGCGTTATGAACACCACACCGGCGAACAACGAAGACGGCGGCCAGGTCACCACGCAGCCGACGACGATCATACCGAAGACCGCAAGCGAGGCCTTGCGCCCGGAAGCCGGTACGCCGCCGCCGTCCAAGCGTTCGCGCGCTTCGCGCGGCCAGATCGTGGTTTTCATGAACTTCTTGGTATCCTGCGTCATGCTCGCCGTTCTGGCGACCGGCGCCGCCGTCTATTTCGGTCGGCAGGAGTTCTTTGAGGCAGGCCCGTCGGCCAATGGCGACACCTTCCTGGTCAAGCCAGCCACCGGTGTCCAGGACATTGCCGATCAGCTCGAGCGGCGCGGCTTCATCAGCGATGCGCGCATCTTCCGGCTCGGTGTGCGGGCCTATGGCAACGACCAGGCGCTCAAGGCCGGCGAGTATGAGATCAAGCCGCATGCGTCGATGCGCGAGATCATGAATCTTCTGAAAAGCGGCAAGTCGGTGATGTATTCACTGACCATTCCGGAAGGTCTGACGGTCGAGCAGGCGTTTGCACGCGTCGCCGCGGAGGATGCCCTGACGGGCAACATGCCGACGCAACTGCCTGCTGAAGGCAGCCTGGCCACTGACACGCTGCGTTTCACGCGCGGTGCCACCCGCCAGCAGATGGTCGACAAGCTGCTTGCCGATCAGAAAGAGCTGGTCGATGAAATCTGGAAGCGTCGTTCGCCCGATCTGCCGTTGGCCAATGCCGACGAATTCGTCACCCTGGCTTCGATTGTCGAAAAGGAAACGGGCCGTAGCGACGAGCGCTCGCGCGTTGCAGCGGTCTTCCTCAATCGCCTCAACAAGGGTATGCGCCTGCAGTCGGATCCGACGATCATCTACGGATTGTTCGGCGGCAAGGGCAAACCCGGCGACCGGCCGATCTATCAGTCGGACATCGACAAGCAGACACCCTATAACACCTATCAGATCAACGGTTTGCCGCCGACGCCGATCGCCAATCCTGGCCGCGCTTCGCTTGAGGCCGTGGCCAATCCATCCAAGACCAAGGATCTCTATTTTGTCGCCGACGGCAATGGCGGGCATGTGTTTGCCGAAACGCTCGACGACCACAATCAGAATGTCGCCCGCTATCGCGCACTCGTGAAGAAGCAGGCGGAGGACGCGGCGAAGTCCGGCAATTCCGAGCAACCTGCTGACAACGGCGACAATGCCGGCACCGGGGCCAACGCGGCCCAATAATATGCGCTTGGGGGCGCCTGGCATGAATCTGCAAAGTATGACGGGCTTCGCACGCGCGGTTGCCGACCATCAGGGAACTGCGATTGCCTGGGAAGTGAAATCGGTCAACGGCAAAAGCGTTGAAGTTCGCTTGCGCCTGCCGCAGGGTTTCGACCGGCTGGAGCCTCTCGTCCGGCAGGTCGTGCAGAAGCGTTTCGCGCGCGGCAATTTCCAGGCGACACTGACTGTTGGTCGTCCCGGCGGTTCATCCGCGCAACCTGTGGTCAATGAGGCTTTCCTCAAAGACATCGCCGGTCTCGCCAAGCGGCTGCAGGATCAATTCGGCGCGTCTCCAGCTTCAGCTGACGGACTGCTCGCGTTGCGGGGTGTTCTTGAGGTTCCGGAGGCGGTTGAAACCGAGGAAATGCGCGGTGCGCTTGATGCAGTCATCGAACGCGCGCTCGACGAAGCGCTTACGGGGCTTGTGACTGCACGTCAGAACGAGGGCGAGGCCTTGCGTTCGGTGCTGTCCGGTCATCTGGATGTGATCGAAGCGCTGACCTTGCGCGCCGAGGCCGACCCTTCGCGTCAACCCGGTGTCATACGCGAGAAGATCGCCGAACAAGTGCGCCTGCTGATGGACACTGCTGCGGGGCTGGACGAGGCTCGTCTCAACATGGAAGCGGCCTTTCTGGCGACCAAGGCGGATATCCGCGAAGAGATCGACCGGCTCAAGACACATGTGGTCTCGGGCAGGGCGCTGCTTGCTGGCGGCGGTGCCGTGGGCCGAAAGCTCGATTTTCTGGCGCAGGAATTCAACCGCGAATCGAATACGCTGTGCTCGAAGTCGAACGCCGCAGCAGTCACCGCGATCGGATTGGAACTGAAGGCCGTCGTCGACCAGTTTCGCGAACAAGTTCAGAATCTGGAGTAGCAGATGGCCATCAAGGACACCGGTTCCCGCATCCGTCGCCGGGGCCTGATGCTCGTTCTGTCGTCGCCATCCGGTGCCGGCAAGTCCACCATCGCGCGCAATCTCCTGGAAGCCGACCATGGCTTCGAGCTGTCTGTCAGCGTGACCACCCGCCCGCGCCGCGGCAGCGAGATCGACGGTCGTCACTACCATTTCCGCACTAGGCGCGAATTCGAGATCCTGCGCGACAATGACGAACTGCTCGAATGGGCGGAGGTGCACGGCAATTTTTACGCGACCCCGCGGGAGCCGGCGGAACGAGCCATGGCCGAAGGCCGCGACATGTTGTTCGACATCGATTGGCAAGGTGCCAAGCAGCTGCGTGAGAAGATGCGCGGTGACATCGTGTCGGTCTTCATCTTGCCGCCGTCCATGGCTGAATTGAAGGCGCGACTGAAGCGGCGCGCCGAAGATCAGGAAGCCGTGATCGAAACCCGGCTGAAGAATGCTCGCGACGAGATCGAGCATTGGACCGAATACGACTTCGTTGTCATCAATGATGATCTGGATCGGGCTTTTACCGAAGTGAAGGCGATCATAAGCGCCGAACGGCTGCGGCGGGACCGCCGTCCCGGCCTGTTCGATTTTGTTTCCGGTCTGCTCGACGAGGCGCTCTGAGCCCCACGTCTTGCGATAGATCGCTAAAGCGAATTCGCCAGGCGCACAAATTCTTCGACACTGAGCGTTTCGGCACGGCGGGTCGGGTCGATACCGACACGATCCAGCAGTGCTTCACCGCCAAGGCTTTTCAGGCTTTGTCGCAGCATTTTTCGGCGTTGGCCGAAGGCCGCCTCGGTGACACGACCGAGCAATTTCACATTGACGGGCGAAGGCGCCGGTCGCGGCGTCAAATGCACCACCGACGACGTTACTTTCGGCGGCGGCGTGAAAGCCTGCGGCGGGACGTCGAAGGCGATCCTGGCTTCGGTGCGCCAGCCGGTGAGAACCCCAAGCCTGCCATAGGCATCGCCATTGGCCTTGGCCACGATCCGTTCCGCCACTTCGCGCTGGAACATCAGCGTCAGCGATTCGTAATAAGGCGGCCAAGTGTCGACGGTTAGCCAGCGAACGAGCAATTCCGTACCGATATTATAGGGCAGGTTGGCGACGATCTTGACGGGACCGTCTGGGACCAACGTTTCGAAATCGGTCTTCAGCGCATCGCCTGCAATCACTTCCAATCGACCCGGATAGTGGTTCGACACTTCCGCCAATGCGTCGAGGCAACGCTCGTCCCGCTCGATGGCGACGACGCGGCGGGCACCATTGAGCAACAATGCGCGCGTCAATCCACCAGGGCCGGGACCCACTTCGATAACCGTTGCTTGCGACAGATCGCCAGCGGTCCGTGCCACCTTGCTGGTCAGATTGAGGTCGAGCAGGAAGTTTTGACCCAGCGCCTTCTTTGCCTGAAGTCCGTGGCGCTCAATGACCTCGCGCAGTGGTGGCAGACCGTCAATGCTCATATCGTCACCGGCGCTCGGACATTATCGGCAAGTTTTCCAGCCAATGTCAGTGCAGCGATCAGGCTATCGGGGCGTGCGATACCCTTTCCCGCGATGTCGAAAGCCGTGCCATGGTCGGGCGAGGTACGAATGAACGGCAGGCCTAGCGTAACATTGACGGCTTCATCGAAGGCCAGCGTCTTGGCCGGGATCAGCGCCTGGTCATGATACATGCACAGTGCGACGTCGTAGCCGGAACGAGCCCGCGCGTGAAAAAGCGTGTCGGCCGGCAGCGGACCGCGCGCATCGATACCTTCGGCCCGTAAAATCTCAACAGCCGGGCGGACGATCTCCAGATCCTCCTTGCCCATGGAGCCATCCTCGCCAGCGTGCGGGTTGAGGCCCGCGACAGCTAGGCGCGGGTTCTTGATGCCGAAACGCGCCCTGAGATCCTGCGCCACGACCCGCGCGGTTGTCGTGATCAGATCGGTGGTGAGCACCTCCGGCACAGTTGCCAGCGCTATATGAATGGTGATCGGGACTGTGCGCAACTCAGGTCCAGCCAGCAACATGACTGGCGTCACCGTCTCGCCGGTGCGCCTGGTGGCGAGGTGCGCCAGGTATTCAGTATGGCCGGGGAAGCCGAAACCGGCGTCGTAGAGCGGCTTCTTGGCGATCGGGCAGGTGACCACGGCCGCTGCCTTGCCATCGAAAGTGTCGCTGACTGCCCGATCGATCGCCTCGATCACACCTTGCGCATTGGCAGGATCAGGCTGGCCCGGTGTGTCGACAAAACGGGCCGCCAGCGGCACGACAGGCAGGCTGTGCTCGAAGGCACGCGACGCTTCCTCCTGCGCAACTTCCTCGACCTTGACCCCGATGCCAACGCTACGCGCACGTGCAGCGACCAGTGCAGGATCACCAAGCAGATAAAACGGCCGAATGGAATGACGATGGCGGTTTTGCCAGGCAGCAAGGGCAATCTCGGGACCAACACCTGAGGGGTCGCCGATACTCAACGCGAGCGGTAGTTCGGTTGCGCCCACGGCCGATCAGCGCTGTACGATGACGGCCTTGGCCTTCAGCTCGGAAACGTATTTTTTGCTCAGTGCGTCGGCTGCGTCGTCCTTCTTGCCGCCGCCAAAGCCTTCGGTCTGCAGCACCATCTGGGCGACTTTGTCGTCCGAGACTTCGCGCGCCGAACACACGCCAATGAATTCGATGCCGCGATCGGTTTCGCGCACGCTGGTCGCGCCACCGGCCTTGGTTGCCTTGACCTGGTCGGCCCAATCCGCGGGCAGCTGCGGCGCCAACACGCGACCGAGATCACGTACTGTGACGTCGATCAGTCCCTTGGCGAATTCGCGCGTGGTGTTGCAACCATTGAACCGGGCGCGCATCGCTTCCGCTTCGCGCTTGCGTTTGGCCATCGACGAACCGCGTTCTGCAGGGGGTACGACGAAGATGATCTGCTGCAACAGATACTCGGTGGCGGAGGGCTTGCTGCCGCCTTTCTGCAGCATCTTGCGCACGGCATCCTGCTCGCTCAGCCCGCCTTGCTCGGAGCGGTTGCGCATGGTGAGCGCCTGATTCCAAGCCATCTGCGCGCGAATGAATTCCTTGAAATGCTGCTTGGTGACGCCGGACTTGTCCATGATCCCGTCGAGCTGGGCAAGTTGCATCTTGTTGGTCGAGGCAAAGCGCGCATAAGCGTCCTCCACCTGCTTGTCCGAGATGCGGATGCCCAACCGCCTGGCTTCGGCAAGACGCAGGGTCTGGTCGATCATCTCCTGGGAGGCGTCACCCTTGCGCTTCTGCAGGCGCAGGAAAGCGGCGCGATGCTGAATGTCGCCACTGGTGATGGCAAGGTTGTTGACGACATATTTGATTTCACTGGCGAAGACCGATTGCGTCGACAATGTCAGCGATATGCCGGCCGTTGCCACTAGGAGCGCCAAGCTCGCGGAAAAGAGCTGTTTCCTCATCGTCCGTTCCAAATCCAATCCGATTCCGGCTCAAATCTTAGCCAGATTTGTCGTTTGCATGCCTGTCCTATGCGGCGAAACCGTGTCCTGCAAGGGCTGGCTATTGGAAACTGCTGGTGGTCGAGCCGAAATCGCCGATCGTGCGGAACGAGATGTTGAAGCCGAAATTGCGAGTCACTTCCTTGGTCACGCGGTCACGGCTTTCCGAAACGGTCATCAGGTAGGTGAAGCACTCGTCGTCATAGGCAAAACCAAGACCATCGCTGGTCAGCACTTCGGCCTTGATGTCGTATGTGCTCGATCCGAAGATGCGCCAATTCTGGTTGAGGCGTGTCGAAGCACCGAATGTCACCTCATGGCGATCGACCGGGAAGCCATAGTCCGGCTGAGCCTGGATGAAGGCGTATTGCGCCGAGACCGAAATCGGCGACGAGCCGCTATAGGCCGTCCGCAGTTCTGTCCGACGGACTTCGAAAGTGCTGGCGTCGAAGCGCCCGCTGACTGACGCCGACAAACCACCGGGGCTAGTGAAGCCAGCCAGGCCGACGAAATCGGATGTGTCGGTCTGCAGGCCGGAATAGGCGCCGACATTGACGAGATCCGGCTGAGCGAAGGAATTCGTGCCCGACAGCTGATAAGATTGGCCAAACAGCGCGTTCGTCGTCCAGCCATTAGCGTAGCTGCCGGAATAACGCACACCCACATTGGCGCGGGTACCACCCTCGATCCGATCATAACCTGAGAATTTGTCGCGCTCGAACAGGGTCGTGGCGTCGAACACCATGCTCTGTGCGTCCTCATTGGGAACGCGCAGGCCACCGACATAAGGCTCGTTGGGGCGCAGGAACAGCTGAGCCATCGGCTCGACAACATGCGAGCCACCGGTCAGGCTGGAAAACAAAACCGGCCAGCGCATTTCAAGACCAGCCGTCGCCATGGTCCTTGCGAAGGACGAGCGCATGTCGGTAGCCACACCCTGTGCAACTGCCATCTGATTGATGGCGTTGATCGAACCCGAGGAGGCATTCAAGTAGTTTGCGTCCGCTTGGAAAGCGAGCAGCGGGGTGAGCACCAAACCGCCGTCGGTGACGAAACTACGCTTCCATTCGGCTTCTGCTGTCAGACGCCCGGATTCACCCTCGATGCCACGAACGCGCTGAACAGCCGACAGCGTATCGTAGGGCGTGACGAAGGCCTGATCGAGACGGTCGCGCCTGATAACGCGTGCATTCAGATTGACCGACAATTGGCCGCCAGCCAGCGGTGCGTCGGGGATGTAGGCATAGTCCAGCGACGGCAGTACCCACGGCTGGAATTCGTCGCGCGCACCGGTCTGATAGCGTGCGCCAGAGGTCTGCGGCAACGTCTTTTCTTGCACTTGGAAGTGCATCGCGCGCAAGTCGAAATAGTTCCTGTCGTTCAGGCCGGTCAAATAGACTTCCGACCGATGTACGGAGTCATTGTAGCCCTGAATATGATAGGTGCTCGAAAAGTTTTTATCCGTCTGTACCAGAATGTTCCAACCGAAATTCCAACGCGAATTGATCGCAAACTGGCCTTTGGTGCCCATCATGCCGCGGAGTTTGTTCGGGTCGCCATCTGGTCCGGAGTCGACGGTGTTCGCATCGAATTTTCCGGGTTGTTTCTGGTTGATGCCGGCAATGCGCAAGCTGTACTGGCCGTTGTCGAAACGCTGGCGCCACTCAGCCTCGCCCAGAAAGCCCTGATTCGTATAGTACGTGCCGCGCGCAGTGACGTCGTAGGTCGGTGACAGCGCCAAGTAGTACGGAATACTGATTCCCGTGCCAAGTTTGCTGTTGATAGAGATGCCTGGCATCAGGAAGCCGGTCTTGCGCTTTACGGTCGGGTCGGCGATTTCGAAAGCCGGCAGGAAGGCGAGGGGGAAGCCGAAGAACTCGAAATTGGAGTTCTCGAACCGCACCGTCTTCTTCTGGCCGTTCCAGATGATCTTGCGCGCCTTCACACGCCAAATCGGCGCCTTGTCCGGCTTGTCCTCACATGGCTCGCAGGCCGTATAGACACCATTGTGGAATGTGGTCAGGACGCCACCGATACGTTCGGCGCTTTCAGCGCCGAAATAGGTTTTGTCCGGGGTCTCGACACGCAGGGCGTTAACGAATCCGTCGGCGAAATCGTCGGTAAGATCGATGTGCTCGGAATTGATCTTGGTGCCATCGCTCTGCACCAACTGAGCGTTACCTGAGGCAACAAGGCGTTTCGTTTTGCGATCGTAGTCGACGCGCTGAGCGACAAGTTTGTTGCCGCCATATTCGATCTGGACGCCGCCGACCGCGGTCACCGTCTGCTTGTCGTTGTCGTAGACCAGCGTGTCTGATTCCAGGAGCATCTGGGAACCAGCCGGAACAGTGGGTGTCTCCACCTTTTGGGCCGCCGCCGGGGTGACAAAAACGCTGCCTGCAACAAGGCATGCCAAGACGCTCACGCCGCACAGCAACGCAGCGCGCATTGAATTACGGCCGTGCAAAACCGCCCTCACCACTAGCCGTCTTCCCTGTAAAGCAGGAACGTTACCCCAAAGAACATCGCCACGACCACCGGAAACCATGCAGCTACGATGGTCGGGACGAATCCCGCCACTCCAAACGCTTTGACCAAAACAGATACGACATAAAGCAGAAACCCCGCAACGACGCCACCCAGAATCATCGTTGCCGATTGTCCCATTCGTGCAAATCTCATCGAGACGGTTGCCGCAATAAGCGTCATCGCAATCAGAAGGAAGGGCATCGCGACCAACGAATCGAATTGCATGGCGAACGCATTTGCCTTCAGACCGAAAGATCGAGCAACTTCAATCTTCTGCGGCAGATCGTAAAATGGGATTGTCTCCGGCCGAGCCAACCGCTCTTGAACGAATTCCGGCCTGAGGTCGGTCGGCAGCCGGTCGGAATCCCGCTTGCTGGCGTTGCCGTCTTTCAGGATGGTTACGTCTTGCAGATCCCAATAGCCGTCGCGGAGGAATACCTTTTTGGCGTCCTTGCGTTCGATGATGTTGCCCTGGGGATCGAGCAGGAAGAACGACGCGTCCGCCATCTCCAATCCCTGGTTCAGGATGGCGCGAGCACCGATGATTGTGTCGCCTGCCGATGTTTTCTGCCGGATCCACGGGGCTGCGCTTGCCGAGACATCGTTGGATGAACCCGATCGAAGATCGCTTTCGATCTGCTCGGATTGAGAAAATCCATAAGCAGCCAGCGGGTTGAGCACGCCTACCGCGACGGCTCCGAACATCAGTGCGCCGATGCAGCAGGGGAGCAGGAACTGCCAGGCGGAAATGCCGGCGGAACGCGCGATCACCAATTCATATTTGCGGTTGAGCGACACGAGCGTGGCCATCGCCGAGAACAGACCGACGAACGGTACGGTCTGCAGCATGATCATCGGCACGCGCAGCGCCGAGATCGCGAAGCCGAGTTGATATGAAAAACCGGGCAGGCCGGCAATTCGGCCGGTCAATTCGGTAAAATCGATCAGGAAAACGAGCGCGAATAGCCCGAGGAAAATCCAGATGGTGATCCCGAGGTAACGGAAGAAGAAATAACGACCGAGCGTCCAACCCATCACGCTCTCCCTTGTCGGGAAGCGACCCGATTGGCCCACCAAAGTCGCAGGCGCGGACCGAAGTCACCCATTCGGGAAAACATGTTCGTCAGCCAGTCAGCCCAGCTTACCGGTAGCTCCATGCGATGATTGGAATAGATCACCCAGCCGGCCACGACCGACGCGGCAAAAGGCACGGCCAGCACAACATAGTTGTAAAATGGATTGGTGCTCGCTTTGCCGGCGGCGAAGAAACCCAGCCAACGCACGAACAATGCAATGCAAACGGCAGTGATCAGTGGATGGATGCGCGCCTCGCGATGCGATCGGGCATCGCCGGCGACGGCAAGGGCGATCATCGCGAAGGCCAGCGTATAAGCCCATTCCGAGAACCGCAGCGCCAGTTCGGCCCGGTACGTGTCCGGCGATTGCTGGTAGATCTTGTCGTTCGGGTTCGGATTGAGCAGGTACTGAGTCGTCTGGTCTTTTGGATAAAGCGTGGTTTGTGCCGCAGTCGCGAAGGCCGACAGGTCGAAGGCGTAGGATGTGAAACGAATGACCGAAACGTCGCCGGCTGGTGCCTTACGATGGACGACGCCATCGTTCATCAGCAGCACCTTTTCCTTGCCCTTGTCGATTACCGCCCCGGTCTTGGCGTAATACACCAGATCAGTCCCGGGCTGGCGGGAGTCCGCGACGAAGATGCTGCCCAGCCCGCCATCGGCAAAACGTTCGCCGATCTGCACGAACAGCCCATCTTCGATTTTCCGGAAGGTGCCTTCCTGAATGATCAGCGACAGGAAATCAGCGCGGGCGCTGGCGATGAGTTCCCGGTTCTTTTGACGGGCATAGGGCTCGACGCCATTATCGACGATGAAGGAAAATACGCCTGCCGCCAGCGCCAGGATCAGGATCGGCTTGATGACGGTCATACGCGACGAGCCGGCGGCGCTGATGACCACCAGTTCCGAATCGGAATTCATCACGCTCAGCGTCTGCGCGACCGCCACGATGAGGGCAAAGGGGACCACGATCGGTATGATCGTGGGCAAAATGAGAGCGGCGACCTGAAAAAAGGTAGCAGCCGACTGTCCGTTATCCGTGACCAGATTGATGCGCGTGAGGACCTGGGTCGTCCAGACAATTGCCAGCGTCCACGCCAACGCCGCGAGAAAGAGCGAGAGCGCACGCCGGAATATGTAGAGCTCGGCGACCTTCATTCAGGGCAGTTCTTCTCGATTGATCTCGACGTGTGTCGCTGGTTTGAAGTTATCTTTCCGGTGACACCCACACAACCGGCCTGATTTGGTTCCGTTTCAAGTCATCGTATCCCGTGAGCCGAGTCTGGTCGGCAATGGATAAGAAAAGGCGAAGAGGCATGGTTAACGACAAGCTCAGCCAGACATTTGTGCAATGCACAGTCGAACGTCAAGTGTCCGGTGCGGTCAAATCGTCTCGTCGGCATTGATGGTCCCCGCAGCCAACAGCTGTTGACCTATGGGCTCTCTTCATTACGCCAACCTTGCGCTGGCCAGTCTTGCCAAACGTCCCAAAAGCGCGAAATGTCGCAACTCGCTTCGAACAGAAAATCACGCAGGATCTCATGGCCGCCAGATACTCCATCGCCTTTTCCAAATTTGCTGCCGTGAAAAAAGGTGCGGTCTTCGTCCTGTCGGCGGAGGACGCCGGAATTTCGGAAACCGGCAAAGCACACGATCCTGCCAACACGCTTGCGCGGGCGCTGCCAATTGCCGACTTCTCCGGTAAATTTGGCTCTGTCGCCGAGGTGCTGGCACCTGAAGGTGCAGAAATCGGTCGATTGGCAGTGATCGGCGTCGGCAAGATATCGGCGCTGGACGAATATGCCTGGATGAAGCTTGGCGGGCAGATAGCGGCCTCGCTGCGCAAGGCGGAAGAAGTGGCGATCATACTCGATCTGCCCGGCGTGGAAGTTGGCGCAGCCGAAGCGGCCGGCCTGGCTGCCGGCATTCTTCTGCGCGGCTACTCCTTTGACAAATACAAGACGAAGAAGGGGGACGACGCCAAGGACGATAGCAAGGCTCCGGTGAAGATCACCATCCAGCTCTCGCATCCGAGTGCCGCCAAGAAGGCGTTTGCGGAAATCGAAGCCGTCGTGGACGGCGTGTGCCTGGCGCGCGACCTGGTCAACGAGCCGGCCAATATTCTGGGGCCGGTGGAATTCGCTGACCGGGCCAAGGAGCTGGAAGCGCTCGGCGTCAAGGTCGAAATCCTGGCCGAGAAGGAGATGAAAAAGCTCGGTATGGGATCCTTGCTCGGCGTCGCGCAGGGGTCGCCACGTGGCGCACGCCTGGCTGTGCTGCAATGGAATGGCGGCAAAGCCAAGGACAAGCCGGTGGCATTTGTCGGCAAGGGCGTGACCTTCGATACGGGTGGCAACTCGATGAAGCCGGCCTCCGGAATGGAGGAGATGAAGGGCGACATGGGCGGTGCCGCTGCCGTGACCGGCCTTATGCATGCACTGGCCGCCCGCAAAGCCAAGGCCAATGTGGTCGGCATTCTCGGCCTGGTGGAAAACAGCGTGGATGGCCATGCCCAGCGGCCGGGCGATATCGTCACCTCGATGTCGGGCCAGACCATCGAAGTGCTCAACACCGACGCGGAAGGCCGTCTCGTTCTGGCCGACGCGCTCTGGTATTGCAATGATCGCTTTCATCCCAAGCTGATCGTCGACCTCGCGACACTCACCGGAGCGATCATGGTGGCGCTTGGCCAGCATCATGCCGGGCTCTTCGCCAATGATGATGAACTTGCCAACCGGTTGCTGCAGGCGGGCACGGTCACGCAGGAAAAGCTCTGGCGCATGCCGCTCGGTTCCGAATACGACAAGCTGCTGGACTCAAAAAATGCCGATATGAAGAACATCGGCGGACGCTATGGCGGCGCCATTACGGCCGCGCAGTTTCTCCAGCGTTTCATCAAGGAGACCCCTTGGGCTCATCTGGACATTGCCGGTACGGCCATGGGGGCACCCTCCAGCGAGATCAATCAGTCCTGGGGATCGGGGTTCGGCGTCAGGCTTCTCGACCGGTTCGTGCGCGATAACTACGAAGGCTGAGTTCTTGGCCGAGGTTCTCTTTTATCACCTGACGGAATCGACGCTGGAGGAGGCGCTGCCAGGCCTGCTGGAGCGAAGTGTCGACCGCGGCTGGCGCGTCGTCGTGCAAACAGGCAGCGAAGAGCGTCGCGACGCGTTGGATCAGCACCTGTGGACTTTCCGCGACGACGCCTTCCTTGCGCATGCGACGGACCATGAAGCCCATCCCGCGGAGCAGCCGATCTTGCTAACTACCGGAGGGGCAAATCCAAACGGCGCGCAAATCCGTTTCCTGGTCGATGGTGCCTTGCCGCCTGATCTGTCGGGTTATGACCGAGCGGTCTTCCTGTTTGACGGGCACGATGCAGGGCAGGTGGAAGCCGCTCGCATGCATTGGAAAGACATGAAGGCGGCTGAGCATACCGTGACTTACTGGCAGCAGACCGCCGACCGGCGCTGGGAGCGAAAGGCGTGACCCGTTGAGTGGGTGAGTGCCTGCCTAGGCGCTTCCAGCAGCTCACCAAACGCTCTAAGGACACTCCATGCGCGCGTTCTTTCTGTTGATCATCGCTGTCGGTATTGCTCTCGGCCTTATTTATCCGTGGGCGGTCCGGAATTTTTCCGGGGACGCGATCGGTACCTGGAGTGTCTATGAAAATGGCCGCTTCAAGCCGGTTTCGGTGCCCCTGAAAGCCGACAACGGACCGGTGCGGATGTTGGTCGACCTGACAACCAATGCCGATCGCATCAATGCTTTTGACCGCACTGTGTTGACCCTTACAGCTGCTGTCGGAGGTCGCACGGTGCTCGCCAAGACGTTGCATTTCAGCGGCAACCCGACGCCACGTGAGCAGAGCCCGCAACTCACGGACAAGATCTTTCGCGAAGAGGTCGGACCATTCGATGTCGAGAAGCCCGGTGTCTACGTGTTCACCATCGGACCAGGCGACGCCGACAATATCCAGATCAAATCGGTCAGTCTCAATCTGCGCGCCGGCGCTGCGGTTCCGGATGAGAGAGGCAGCCAGATCGGATTCGGCATGATCGGAGTTGGTATCGTTGGCTTGATGCTGGCGATCCGCCTGGGCGGTCCGCGACGACCCAACGACCCGGACATGCCACCCAAGCCGCGCTGGGGCAGGGCGGGAAGCTCCGCTTGAGGTCATGAACTGAAGCCATGAACTATCGCCACGTCTATCATGCCGGAAATTTCGCTGACGTCGTCAAGCATGTCGTGCTGACGCGCCTGATCGAATATCTGAAACGCAAGGACAAAGCCTTCCGTGTCATGGATACGCATGCAGGCATCGGGCTCTACGATCTCTCGTCGACGGAAGCGCAGAAGACCGGCGAGTGGCGGGACGGCATTGGACGGCTGGCCGGCATCGATGCCGGTGCGGAGGTGGCGGCGTCGCTCGCGCCGTATCTCGACGCGGTGCGTGCCTGCAATCCCCAGGCAGGCCTGCAGTTCTATCCCGGTTCGCCATTGATCGCGCGGCACCTTTTGCGCAAGCAGGATCGCCTGACGGCCATCGAATTGCACCCGCAAGACGCGGTTCGCCTGAAGAGCCGTTTCGAAGGCGATTTTCAAACGCGCATTATCGAACTGGACGGTTGGCTGGCACTCGGCGCGCATCTGCCGCCCAAGGAAAAACGGGGCCTGGTGCTGATTGACCCGCCTTTCGAGCAGGAGGGTGAGTTCGATCGTCTCTCGGACGGGGTAATCAAGGCCTACGGGCGCTGGCCGGGTGGCGTCTACGCGCTCTGGTATCCGATCAAGGATCGGCGCTCGATCGCGGATTTCCGCCAGCGTCTGGCAGAGTCCGGCATGGCCAGGGTGCTCGACGTCGTTTTCGAGGCCCGGCCGGATTCCAACGGCGAGAGGCTGGACGGCACCGGGCTTGTGGTGGTGAACCCGCCATTCACGCTGGAAGCGGAGTTGCGTTTGCTGCTGCCGGTCCTAACAGCGGCCATGGCGGAGCCGCGAGCGGCCGGCTGGCGGCTCGACTGGTTAGCGCGCGACGACGGCTAGATCGCCGATTTGATCGAAGTCGGTTCACTCCCAGCTTGACCGCCTCGCGGCAAATTCGCACAGTGCCGCCGATCATGAAGAGAGGCGTCCCATGACTCGCTCCATCAAACTTCTTCTCGCAAGCCTGATTGGTCTGAGTTCTGTCTCCGTCGGGGCGCCCGTGGCGCAAGCGGCGGATCTTTCGCATTACTCCGGCGATCCAGGCGTTTGCGGCGAGGCGTGGGTGCTCAATAAGATCACCAGCCGCTTCGCTTATCAGGTGCGCCACGTTCCGCATCTGCCCAATGTCCAGATCACCGATTTCCGCCGCATCAATGAGCGGCGCTATCTGCCGGCGGAAGAAGAGTGGCCGATCGGCCGTCGCTATTGCAACGCCAAGGTCGCGCTTTCCGACGGGCGCGAACGGACCATCTGGTATCTGATCGAAGAAGGGCAGGGCTTCGCGGGCATTGGCGACAATGTCGAATTCTGCGTTTCGGGCTTCGACCGCTGGATGGTCTATAACGGCGCCTGCCGCGTCCTTCGTTAGGCCGTCCGGCTTCTTGCGCTGGGTTGCAATCTTGATTGTCACCTGAACTGGTCTTGTTTATCCACGAGGCCTGTTCATCTTCCATGCCAGTAGGCGCCAGGCTGAAACAGCATGTGTGCCGCGACGAGGAAATCATGCCCAGTCTGCTCTATGCCTCAGCCTCGCCCTACAGCGCCAAGGTGCGCATGGCCGCGCTCTATGCCGGCATCGCCATCGACCTGAAACCGACCAAAACCGACGAGCAGCCCGCCGACCTTCTTGTCGCCAACCCGCTCGGCAAGATCCCGGTTCTGGTGCTGGATGATGGCAAGGCCGTCCATGACAGCCGCGTCATCACCCAATATCTCAACAGGTTGTCGAAAAACGCGCTGTTCCCGCGCAATGCCGAAAAGCGCACGGAGGCGGAAGCCTTGGAAGCGCTTGCTGACGGCATTTGCGATTCGGCCCTGTCGATGGTCTATGAGCGCCGTTTCCGGCCCGAAGACCAGATTTCGCAACCTTGGCTCGACAAGCAGTGGGCAAAGATCACGCGGGCGCTGGATCTGCTCAATGCAAATCCACCCAAGCTGCCGACGAAGATCACCGTCGGCCAGATGGCCCTTCGCGCAACGCTGGGTTATCTCGCGCTGCGTTTCGCCGGCAAATGGGAGAAGGGGCGTGGGAGGTTGGTGCGCTGGGCGTCGCGCTTCGACGAGAAGTTTCCCGAACTGAAGGGCTGCGTGCCGTCCTGATCCGAGACAGAGCGGCATCGCTCTGCCTGACTGAGGGCATTTGCTCCGCTCAATTCGCCTTTGGACACCAGATACAAAAAAGCCGGGCGAAACGCCCGGCTTTTTGCAGTTTCGATCGGAAGCCGATCAGAACTTCATACCGACACCGAACTGGATGCGGTTGTCGCTGTCCTTGACCTTGCCGATGTTGTCGAAGGTCTTGGAGCCGTAGTCGGTGTAGCGATACTCGACGCGACCGAAGACGTTGTCGGTCAGCTTGATGTCAGTGCCGACGCCGGCAGTCCAGCCGAGCATCGCCTTGCTGTCGCTGACACCGGCGAGCTGGTCGGTGACCTTCAGCTTCTCAGCCGCGCCACCTGCCGTACCGTAGAGCAGGATGTTCGGGCTGACCGAATAGCCGAGACGGGCGCGCAGCGAGCCTTCGAGACCCGACTTCGCCTTGAAGTCATTGCTGGAGCCCTTGGTGCCGTTGTAGCCGAGGTCGCCCTCGACGCCGTACACGAAGTTGTCCTGCTGCCAGTTGTAGCCGGCGAAAGCGCCGCCAACGAAGCCGTTCTTGTTGATGCGGGTGTCCTGGTCCTCAAGGCGGGTGCGGCCCGAGAAGCCGTAGCCGAGATTCACACCGGCATAGGCGCCGGCCCAGGAAGCGACGGGCAGTTCGGCGACAGGTGCCGGAGCCGGCGGCTCTTCCGAAACGACGTCCGCGGCGAAGGCGGGAACGGTGCCGACGAGAGCCAGCAACCCGAGTGCTGCAACGGCCGGCCGCGCGAATTTGTGGTTGATATGCATAGTTCTTACTCCATAAAGCCACAGACGCTGGCTTGTTCGTCGTGATACGTGATCCGCCGGGGGGATAAACGGATCAGGCGTTCAACGGTTCCGGAATTTGGTCGGCAAATGCGGCGGAAGCGAACCTGAAACTGGGTCATTCCCCGGCGCCAATGAGGCTGAACCGTGACGTTGCACTAGTGCAACAAAGTTGTCAGGAGCGTTGTGCCCAAGCACCGCTGTCCGGCTTGGTGCAAGGGGTTGCGGTCCCTATATTGGCCGTTCCATGAACTGCCCGGGTCCGAGTCGAGACCCCCAACGGGAGCGACTTGACACAATGCTGCCACATGAACGAACGGCATTTTACCTTTTTTGCCGGCTGTATCGGGCGCAAGCCGCTTACAGCAAGGAGGCCCGATGACAACCGCGGCCATTGGAACGGCTCTCGTCACCGGCGGAGCGAAGCGGATCGGCAGGGCGATCGTCGAAGACCTGGCTGCGAACGGATTCGCTGTCGCCATTCATTGCAACCGCTCGCGCGCGGACGCGGAAACCCTCGCTGCCGATATCGTTGCCAGTGGCGGTCGCGCCGCTGTCGTTTCAGCCGACTTGACCGATATGGATGCGGTGGGCGGTCTGATCGATGCGGCAGCCGAAAAGCTCGGACCGGTCGACCTTCTGGTCAACAATGCATCTCTATTCGAAGAAGACACGATCGAGAATTTCGACTGGGCAGGTTGGGACAGGCATTTTGCCGTCCACGTAAAGGCGCCCGCGCTTCTTGCGCAGCGATTCGCCAGTGCTTTGCCGGCGGGTCGCGAAGGGTTGGTCGTCAACGTGATCGACCAGCGTGTCTGGCGGCCAACGCCGCGCTATTTTTCCTACGCGCTATCGAAGTCAGCATTGTGGGCGGCCACCCAGACATTGGCGCAGGCCCTCGCGCCGCGCATCCGCGTCAACGCGATTGGGCCGGGGCCGACGCTGAAGGGCGCGCGTCAGAACGACCGTGATTTCCAGACGCAGCTCGATGGGGTGTTGTTGAAGCGTGGCCCGACGCTTGGCGAATTTGGCGCGACGATACGATATCTGTGGGGTGTGCGCTCGGTGACCGGGCAGATGATCGCATTGGATGGCGGCCAGCATCTGGCCTGGCAGACACCTGATGTGGCAGGCGTGGTGGAATGAGTTCCGGCAAACAAAAAAACGGACATGCGGCGGGCGAGGACCTGCCCGACGTCGATCTGGACGATGAAGACAGCGGCGAACTGGAGGTAACGCCGTCCGGTCCCGAGCTTGCATTCACGACAGTCGACTGGACGCAGCATGCCGGCGACACCGAAGGCATGGTGGGTGCCGAGGTCATCCAGACGCTCGTAAAGCGCCTGCCAAACGCGCCGGGCGTCTACCGGATGATGAACACCGCCGGCGACGTGCTCTATGTCGGCAAGGCGCGCAGCCTGAAGAAGCGCGTCACCCAATATGCGCAAGGCCGCTTTCACACCAACCGCATCGGCCGGATGGTGCGCGAGACGGCGACGATGGAATTCGTCGTCACCCGCACCGAAATCGAAGCGCTGTTGTTGGAAGCCAATCTTATCAAGAGATTGCGGCCGCGCTTTAACGTCCTTTTGCGCGACGACAAATCGTTTCCGTATATCTTGCTCACCGGCGACCATGCATCGCCCGGCATCTACAAGCATCGCGGCGCGCGCTCGCGCAAGGGCGACTATTTCGGCCCGTTCGCCTCGGCGCAGGCGGTGGGGCGCACCATCAATTCGCTGCAGCGAGCTTTTTTGCTCAGGAGCTGCACCGATTCTTTCTACGAGAACCGCACGCGGCCCTGCCTGCTCTATCAGATCAAGCGCTGCGCCGGGCCGTGCACCGGCGAGATATCGCAAACCGGTTATGCCGAGCTGGTCGATGAGGCGAAGGGTTTCCTGTCCGGTCGCAGCCAGAAGGTGAAGACCGAGATTTCCGCCGCCATGCAGGTGGCCGCCGAAAATCTCGATTTCGAGCATGCCGCGATCTACCGCGATAGGCTGGCGGCGCTGGCCCATGTGCAGAGCCATCAAGGCATCAATCCGCAATCGGTGGAAGAAGCCGACGTCTTCGCCATCCATCAGGAGGGCGGTCAGGTCTGCATCCAGGTTTTCTTCTTCCGCACCGGCCAGAACTGGGGCAACCGCGCCTATTTCCCAAAGGCCGATCCTGCCATGGAAGCCGCCGAAGTGCTGGGCTCTTTCCTCGCCCAGTTCTATGACGACAAGCCGACGCCGCGCACGGTGCTGCTTTCGCATGCTGTGGACGAGCAGGAATTGCTCGCCGAGGCACTTTCCACCCGCGCCGGCCGCAAGGTGTCGATCTCAGTGCCGCAACGCGGCGAGAAGAAGGATCTGACCGACCACGCCTTGCAGAATGCGCGCGAGGCGCTGGGCCGTCGCCTCGCCGAAACCTCGACGCAGGCAAGGCTACTGGCCGGTTTCGCCGAGACGTTCGGGCTCGAGAAGCCACCCGTGCGCATCGAGGTCTACGACAACTCGCACATCATGGGCACCAACGCCGTCGGCGCCATGGTCGTCGCCGGTCCGGAAGGTTTTGTCAAAAACCAGTATCGCAAGTTCAACATCCGCTCGACCGAGATCACCCCCGGCGACGATTTCGGCATGATGCGCGAGGTGATGGAGCGCCGCTTCTCGCGCCTGATCAAGGAACATGGCGACGAGCCGGCGGGCGAAGGGGATGCCGAGCCGGACGACATCGTCTCCGCCAGTTTCCCGGCCTGGCCGGATGTAATCCTGATCGACGGTGGCCAAGGCCAGATGTCGGCCGTGCGCAAGATTCTCGCCGATCTCGGCATACAGGATCGTGTCGTGGCCATCGGCGTTGCCAAGGGCCAGGACCGCGAGGCCGGCCGCGAACGGTTTTTTGCCGAGGGCAAGCCATCCTTCACGCTGCCGGTGCGCGATCCCGTGCTCTATTTCATCCAGCGCCTGCGCGACGAGGCGCACCGTTTCGCCATCGGCTCGCATCGCGCCCGCCGCAAGAAGGAGATGGTGAAGAGCCCGCTCGACGAGATCGCCGGCATCGGCCCTGGCCGCAAGCGCGCGCTGCTGCTGCATTTCGGTACTGCCAAGGCGGTCAGCCGCGCCGCAATCGAGGACCTGATGACCGTCGACGGTATCTCGGAACAGGTCGCACGACTTGTTTACAATCATTTTCACGAGAATTGACTGGCCCAGCGCGCTTTTGCGCTGGCCATACGATTTTCGGCGGTTGACCCCTGATATCGGCTTCTGATTTGAGTACGCAGGCAAAAAGGAAAACCTGGGCCGCATGGCAAGACGCGCATTCAACCTCCCGAATATGCTCACTTATGCCCGCATCGTCGCGGTGCCGATGGTCGTGGTGTGCTTTTTCCTCGAAGGCCATCTGAAATCGAGCGATTTCGCCCGTTGGCTGGCTCTGGCGATCTTCCTTGCCGCCTCCATCACCGATTATTTCGACGGCTATCTGGCGCGCGCCTGGCAACAGACTTCCAACATCGGCAAGATGCTGGACCCGATTGCCGACAAACTTCTGGTCTCGACCTGTCTGCTTCTGCTCGCCGCCGACGATGAGGGCATCGCCGGCTGGTCGCTTTGGGCAGCGATCATCATCCTGTGCCGCGAGATTCTCGTCTCGGGCCTGCGCGAATATCTGGCCGCGCTGAAGGTTTCCGTGCCGGTCACGCAGCTCGCCAAGTGGAAGACGGCGATCCAGATGGTGGCGATCGCCTTCCTTTTGGCCGGGCCTGCCGGCGACAAGATTTTCCCCTTCACCACCCAGACCGGGCTGGTGCTGCTCTGGATCGCGGCCGTGGTGACGCTCTATACTGGCTACGATTATTTCCGCGCCGGCTTGAAGCATATCGTCGACGAATAGCGGGAAGGGCGATGAAGCTCATCTATTTCGCCTGGGTGCGCGAGCGCATCGGCAAGTCCGAGGAAGACGTCGATCTGCCGGGCGACGTGACGACGGTGGCCGAACTGCTGACCTGGCTGAAATCGCGCGGCGAGGAATATGAAAACGCCTTGCGGCATCCGCGCTCCATCCGCGTCGCCATCAATCAGGAACATGTCGAGCACAGCGAGAGAATCGCGGGGGCACGAGAGATCGCGCTGTTCCCGCCGATGACCGGGGGGTGAGGCCGTGGCCGATCCCGTCCAACCGAAAATCAAAATCCAGGCGCAGGACTTCGATATCGCCGCCGAGATCGGGGAACTGACCGCGGGGCGTGCTGACATTGGCGCGGTCGTCACTTTTTCGGGCCTCTGCCGCGATGAGGCTGGCGCGCTGGTTGCCCTGGAACTCGAGCACTATCCTGGCATGGCGGAAGCCGAGATCGGCCGCATCGCGGTCGAGGCCATCGGCCGGTGGCCACTGCAGGGGCTCACCGTCATTCATCGCCACGGCAGGATCCGGCCGGGTGAGAACATCGTCCTGGTGGTGACGGCGTCGGCGCATCGGCTGGCTGCCTTCGAGGCCGCCAATTTCCTGATGGACTATTTGAAATCGCGCGCGCCCTTCTGGAAGAAGGAACATCGCGCTGACGGCTCCGACGGCGGCTGGGTCGAAGCCAAGGACAGTGACGAGGCGGCGGCTGCGCGCTGGCGTTGACTGACTGCTGGGCGCTCGGTTGCCTGGATCAATCGACCAAGGGCGGCGATCAGGGCTGGGCAATGGAAAAATGAAAAAGCCGGGCAGGGTGCCCGGCTTTTTCGTCGAGAGGCAAGCCTCGTGTCCGAGGCCTATCGGTATCAGCCGACGATTTCGGTGCCCGAGAACCAGTAGGCGATCTCTTCGGCAGCAGTTTCCGGCGCGTCCGAGCCGTGCACCGAGTTCTCGCCGATCGACAGTGCGTGTACCTTGCGGATGGTGCCTTCGGCGGCGTTGGCCGGGTTGGTGGCGCCCATCACTTCGCGGTTCTTGGCGATGGCGTTGTCGCCTTCCAGAACCTGCACGATCGTCGGGCCCGACGACATGAATTCGGTCAGTTCGCCAAAGAAGGGGCGGTCCTTGTGGACGGCGTAGAAGCCCTGGGCTTCGCGCAGGCTCATCCAGACGCGGCGCGATGCGACGACGCGCAGGCCGGCGTCCTCGAGCATCTTGGTGATGGCGCCCGTGAGGTTACGCTTGGTGGCATCCGGCTTGATCATCGAGAAGGTGCGTTCGATCGCCATGGGTCGTCCTTTGGTGATGGGGATTGAGGTGTGGCGGGCTCTATACAGGCCGTCCGACGCATTGCCAAGGGGAAGAGAGGCAGTCAGGCCGCCGCGGGAACGCCGGCACCCAACCCGCCGAACAGACCGAGGCAACGGCGGAACCATTCGTCGATCGGATCGTCGTGGTCGAGCAGCGAATAGGGCGAACTCACGCGCGCCCATTGCAGCGCGCCAAAGACGATATAGTCGGCAAACAAAGGCGAGTGCCCACCAAGATAGGGCTGGTAGGAAAGCGTGCTGCGCAGGGGTTCCAGGGAGGCCCTGAACGCGCCGAGGCCTGCGTCGCGCGCAGCGGAAACATCTTCGAGCCGCTTGCCCAGTCGTGCTTCGCGGCTGCTGCGGAAATAGGGCACATTGCGCTCATCCTGCATCTGGAAGATGTCGAACACGATGGCGGTGGTGATGAACGGGTGCATGGTGATCTGTGTCCAGCGCTCGACGAAGCGAGCCATCGCCTTGCCGCCTTCGCCGCCGAAAAGCGTCGGCCTGTCCGGATAGGCCCCTTCGAGGTGGAGAGCGATTGCGAAGGAATCCGCCACAGCCCGGTCACCGTCGCGGATAACCGGAACGGTCTTGGACAGTCCATTTTCGACCTGGGCGATATCGAGGAAGCGGGTCGGAAGCGTTTCGAACGCCAGTCCCTTGTGGGCGAGCGCCATTTTCGCCTTCCAGCAATGCGGGCTGTAGGGGAGCTTTTCGTCCCGGCCGACGAGATCGTAGAGCAAAATGGTCATGGCCTTGGCCTTTCGGACGTTCTAGAGCAGTTCCCGCATTCAGGCATTCCGTTGGCGGGAACCGAGGGTAGGGATGAAAAGGCATTTCATGATGTTCGCCGCCTATAATCAATGGGCCAACAACCGCCTCTACAACGCCGCCGCCGACCTGACCGACGAAGAATTCAACCGCAACACCGGCGCTTTCTTCGGTTCGATGATGGGCACGTTGAATCACCTGCTTGTCACGGACCGCATCTGGATGAAGCGTTTCACCGGTGAAGGCGACGCGCCGTCGGCACTCGATGCCATCATTCAAAAAGCCCTGCCGGCTCTGTGGGTGGCCCGCGAAACCGAAGACAAGCGTATTGTCGACTGGGTTGAACGACTGGGCGATGCGGATATCGCCGGCCGCTTTTCCTATCTGACGGCGGATATGCGGACAATCTCGCAGAGGCTGGCGCCGGCACTCGATCACGTTTTCAACCACCAGACGCACCACCGTGGGCAGGCTCACATGATCCTGACAGTTCTCGGACGCCCTTCCTTGTCTTTGGATCTCATGTATTTCCAGCGCGCAGAAGAAGGGCGCGCCTACGCGTAATCTTTACGCATGTTCTAATTTTCATATATAATAAAATTCGACGGCAATTGACCCGAAGTGGCAAACGCGTCGAAAGCTATAAATATTGAAACGTCAGCGTGTATTGTAGGTTCTGATATTCTCCTATCGTTTTGATTTCGTGCCGGCCATGAAGGCCATGCTGTCGACGAAGCGCGAAACCATAAGGAGGATGTTATGGCTAGTTTCGTAAAGAGTCTCGCCGGAACATTGGCGAGTGGTGCCGTAGTTGTTTGTCTGGCATTTCCGGCGAATGCCGCAAGTCTTGGCGTATCCGTCGGAGGATCTGGCGGTATTAACGCCGGTGTTGGCGCCTCTATCGGTGGGTCGGGCGGTGTGAACGCCGGACTTGGCGCTTCGGTTGGCGGTTCAAACGGTGTGAACGCCGGCGCCGGTGCCTCGGTCGGTGGAACCAGCGGTGTCAATGCGGGCGCGACGGCTTCCATCGGTGGTTCCAATGGCGTGAATGCCGGCGCTGGCGCCTCGGTCGGCGGCACGAATGGTGTCACTGCCGGTCTTGGTGCCTCCGTTGGCGGTACGAGTGGCGTGAACGCCGGTCTCGGCGCTTCGGTTGGCGGCACGAACGGTGTCACTGCCGGTCTGGGGGCTTCTGTCGGCGGAACTGGCGGCCTGGGCGTCGGAGTTGGCGTAGGGGTCGGCGGCGGCACGAGTACTCCTTCGAACCCGTCTGGACCGAGTTCTCCGCGCAACCCGCTGAGCCCGGTCGCGCCGAGCGGACCGATTGTCAGCAATCCGAGCAATCCGAGCACCGTCAATCCCAACAATCCGGCCGTGCCGCGGGCTATTGCCCAATTGTCCGGCACGCAATTGGCCAAGCTCAAGATCCGCTGCGCCGAGGTGTTGAGAAGCGGAAGCTATGACAGCGACCTGCATGCCTTGTGCCTGCTTCTGGGTAAGGTCAATCGCTGAACCATCGCATTTTCCTGTAACGGACGGCCCGCTTCGGCGGGCCGTTTCGTTGCCGGTCACAGCATTCGAGTTGGGCGGGACGACAAGTTGTCTGGCCTAAATGTTCCCTTCATGTTCTCCCTTGCGGATATCTGCGACCAATGCGAAGCGATGCGCAGTCGAGTTATTTTTCGGGCGATTTTTTCGGGGCATTGGGCATTCATGAACAGCTATTCCGAACAGACAGGCCGCCTGGTTGCCCTTTTGCTCATCGCCGGCTCAGGCATCGTCGCCATCGCCAAGGGCATGAGCCTTTCGTTTCTGGCGATCAGGTTGCAGCGTGATTTCGGATTGGGACCCGCCGGCATCGGTGCGCTGATCGGGATCGGACCGTTGCTTGGCGCGATGGTCAGTCCGCTCGCCGGCACGGTTTCGGATCGGCTGGGGCGCCGTATGGTGCTCGCCATCGCCATCTCCTTTGCCGGTCTCGGCATGATCGGGCTTGGCCTCGCCCAGTCCGTTGCGGCGTTCGCGCTCTCGCACATTGCCGCCTCGATCGCCGGTGCGGTCTACGAGCCGGTGTCGCGAGCGATGATGAGTGACGCGGCGCCCGAAAAATTGCGCCTCAAGGTCTTCTCGTGGCGATATCTCGCCATCAATGCCGGTTGGGCGATCGGCCCGATGATCGGGCTGGCGTTCGGCGCGACGTCCGATGTGCTTTTCGTCGTCGCAGGTGTCGTCCATCTGGGTTTTGGGGCGGTCATCTTTCTGTTCGTGCCGGAAATCGCAGCGAACACGGAAACCGCCGCTGAGCAGCGCGTTGGCGGCCTACGACGCCTGATTGGCGCGTTTCGCGACCAGCGGCTCATGTTTTTCGCCGGTGGCGGCACCTTGCTGGTCGCTGTCTACGGGCAGTGGTCGGTGCCGCTGTCGCAATACATCACCAAGGATTTCGCCAGGGGCGTTGAGATTTTCGCGTTGCTGGTCAGCACGAACGCCGCTGCCGTGCTCGTCACCAGCACGCCGGCGCGCCTCGTCATCGAGCGCATCGGAGCGCTGCGCGCACTCGTGCTCGGTTGCCTGATGTTCCTCATCGGAAATCTGGGCTTTGCAATGTCTTCCAGCGTCGAGATGCTCGTCGTTTCAATGATTGTCTTTACGATCGGCGAAGTTCTGGTCGTGCCGGCCGAGTATATGCTGGTCGACGGCATTTCCACGGCCGCCAATCGCGGCACCTATTTCGGCGCGCACTCGTTTTCTTCGATCGGCAATTTCTTTGGACCGCTGCTGGCTGGAATGGCGCTCGGCGCCTATGGCGGAACCGGTATGTTCCTGTTGTTCGCGCTGTTTTCGGCCGGCAGCGCATTGCTTTTCGCCATCGGCCACTCGCTGCCCCCGCCGCGCCCATTGGGTGCGGGCGTTACTGCCAAGAACCCTGACGCCGTCCTCGGTGACCTGTTGCGGGCCGGCCGCTTGGTCGGAACTTGAGCCGGTCGTTGCCCGCCAGGCCAACTGGCACTGCCTCGGATTTAACGGTGTCGACTGGACGCCCTTGCCATTGTGGTCTGTCCGGGCCAAATACGCGCCGCTATGCTTATCATCAATGATCTCTCGCTCCGCATCGCCGGCCGCCTGCTTCTCGACCATGCCTCGCTGACGTTGCCGGCGGGCACGAAGGCCGGGCTCGTCGGACGCAACGGCACCGGCAAGACCACGCTGTTCAAGGCCATCACCGGCGATCTCAGCTCCGAGACCGGGTCAGTCAGCGTGCCGAAGAACACGCGCATCGGCCAGGTCGCGCAGGAAGCGCCCGGCACCGAGGATTCGCTGCTCGAGATCGTGCTTGCCGCCGACAAGGAGCGTGCGGCTCTCCTCGAAGAGGAAAAGACCGCGACCGATCCGCATCGCATCGCCGAAATCCATATCCGGCTAGCTGACATTGATGCGCATACCGCCGAATCCCGCGCCGCCACCATTCTGGCCGGCCTTGGCTTCGACGAAGTGGCGCAGCAGCGTCCGGCTTCGTCCTTTTCGGGCGGCTGGCGCATGCGTGTGGCGCTGGCCGCGGTGCTGTTCTCGCAGCCCGACCTTCTGCTCCTCGACGAGCCGACCAACTATCTCGACCTGGAAGGCACGCTCTGGCTGGAGAACTATGTTTCGAAGTACCCGCATACGGTGCTTCTGATCAGCCACGATCGCGATCTTCTGAACCGCGCGGTCAATTCGATCGTGCATCTAGACCAGCAGAAGCTGAGCTTCTGGCGCGGCGGGTACGACCAGTTCGAGCGGCAATTGTCCGAGCAGCAGGAGCTGCAGGAAAAGGGCCGGGTAAAACAGGAAGCGCAGCGCAAGCATCTGCAATCCTTCGTCGATCGCTTCCGCGCCAAGGCCTCGAAGGCGAGGCAGGCGCAGTCGCGCATCAAGGCGCTGGAGCGCATGAAGCCGATCGCCGCGCTGGTCAACGATAGCGTCAAGCCGTTCTCCTTCCCGGAGCCGGTCAAGACGGTGGCCTCGCCGATCGTTGCGCTCTCCGGTGTCAACGTCGGCTACGCGCCGGGCCAGCCGATCCTGAAGAAGATGACGCTGCGCATCGACGCCGACGATCGCATCGCGCTGCTCGGCGCCAACGGCAACGGCAAGTCGACCTTCGCCAAGTTGCTCGCCGGCAGGCTGAAGGCCGAGACCGGCACGATGACGATTGCGCCGGGGTTGAAGGTGGCGATCTTCGCCCAGCATCAGCTCGACGATCTGCGCCCCGACGAGAATGCCTATGAGCATGTGCGCCGGCTGATGCCGGAGGCGCCCGAATCGAAGGTTAGGGCGCGTGTCGCGCAATTCGGTCTGGCGACCGAGAAGATGAACACCCCCGCCAAGGATTTGTCCGGTGGCGAAAAAGCGCGCCTTCTCATGGGGTTGGCGGCTTTTGATGGACCGAACCTGTTCATCCTCGACGAGCCGACCAACCATCTCGACATCGATTCCCGCGAATCGTTGATCCATGCGCTCAACGATTTTCCGGGCGCCGTGATCCTGGTTTCCCACGACCGCCACCTGCTCGAAGCGACGGCCGACCGGCTGTGGCTAGTCAAGGACGGCGTGGTCAACCCGTATGATGGCGACCTCGACGACTACAAGACCTTGGTGACCGGCGTGTCGGGCGACCGTCGCGAGAAGCGCGAAGCCGACAAGGCCTCGAAGGCCGACCGCCGCCGCGAGGCCGCCGCAAGACGTGCAGCGCTGGAGCCTCTGGCCAAGGAAATCCGGGCGACAGAAGGACTTATGGACCGTCTGCGCAAGCGAATCGATCTGATCGAGGACGAGCTCGCCAATCCGGCGCTCTACGAAAAGGACCCGATCAAGGCGACGAGGCTGGCCAAGGAGCGTTCCGAGCTTTCCGGCCAGCTCAACGGCCATGAGGAGCGCTGGCTGACGATGTCAGCCGAATATGAGGAAGGCGTCGCGGAATAGGCGGATCAGCCGCTCGCGGTCGAAAAGTGGATATCCGCGCCGAACGGCAGCCGGAGTCAAAAAACTTCGCTTTTTCTTTTCAAGCGCTTGCGCGGATTTTGAAAGGAACGGCGATGCTTTTTGTTCACATGGGCGAAATCTGTCCGAAAATGCCCGTGTTTCCTTCGCTCGAAGGCTTATTGGCCGCGCAAATTACGAAATGACCGTGTCACCCGACCTCCGTCGAGTCGCAGCGGCGTCGAAACGAGAATCAGGATCATGAATCTGGTTCGATGAACGACCGTCCCTCCGCGTAACGGACGGACGGCCGCGCCCGATCTCAATGCAGCTTGCCGAGCACTGTGTCGCGAAGCTCGCGCGGTGCGACTTCGTATTTGGCCTTGAAGGCTCGTGAGAAGTGCGCGCTCGAATTGAAGCCGCAGGCAAAGGCGATTTCGGAAATCGAGACGTCGGCCGAGGCCAGCAGGGCCTCGCGGCTGCGCTCCAGTCGCCGGTCCCAGACGAAACGCTCCAGCGTCATGCCTTCGCCCTCGAAGGCGCGATGCAGGTAGCGGCGCGAGCAGCCCATATGGCGGGCGATCTCGTCGGTCGACAGGTTGGAGCGGGCCAGATTGGCGTCGATATAGGCGACGATGCGCTCGCGCAGCGCTTCCAGCGGGGCGCGACGCGCTTCGACCGGCTGCGGCTTGCCGCGGATCAGGCCGTTGACGAGCTGGATAAGGCTTTCGCCGACACGCCGGCAGCCGATCTCGTCGAGACGGCGTGCCTCGCCGATCGCCATCTGCATGAGGCCGGAGACGATGTGGGTCAGGCTGTCGTCTTCGCCCGGCAGCGGCAGCGGCGCGGCAAGCCGGGCCAGCGTGTCGTCGGTGAAGGTCGAACGCGGCACCTGCAGGATGAGCTGGTTGACGCCGCTGAGGTTCTGCAGCGTGTAGGCGCGCACCGGGTCGTAGATGATCGTGGATCGCGGATTGAGGTCGACGGCGATCGATTGCTGTTCGAATCGGCTGCGACCGTTGAGCTGCACGAGGATCTTGATGGCATCGGGGTCGAAGCTGCGCCAATAGGCGCGGTCATTGACCACCAGATGCGACTTGGCCCTGATTTCCGACAACCGGCAGGGCCCCAGATTGACCGAGACCAGCTTGGGGATGGATTCGGCCGACCCGCGCGCGAACCGCTGCGTGATCGGGCCGAACAACATGCGCGACGTGGACAGGAAGGCCTCGCCGTCGGCAACGCTCAGATGATGGGCGGCAGCTTGCATGTCGTTCCTCCTAGAAGCAGCCTCCCGTCTTGGCGCGGGATGGTGCTGCAGCCTAGCGCAAATGCGAGCGCGGCGCAGCCATCAAGGAACTTAACACGCTAATCATCTTCGGGGCAACGGGGCGAAGACGCGGCCGATGTCCATGTCAGACGGGGTCGCCGGCCAGCCTTGCCGAGATCTGGCGCGCCGCCCGCATCGCCGCTTCGCCCTGGCTGGCCGCAACCGCGTCGCTGGCCCGCGACATGGGGCAGGCGACGGCCATCGTGCCGATCGGCGCGTTGTCCGAACCCAGTATCGCCACAGCAACGCTGTGCACGCCTTCCTCGTAACCCTGGGCGCTGCGCGAATAGCCGTGCCTGGCGGCGAGGCGTATGGCCTCGATCAATTGGTCGCGGTCGGTGACGGTGTGCGGGGTAAAGCGATCGAGCGGCCTGTCGACATGGGTTTGCAAGATGTCGGCTCGCGAGGCGGACAGGAAGGCGATGCCCGACGCGGTGCCATGGAGCGGCAGCACCTGGCCGACATCGACATTGACGCGATTGGCCTTGGTCGACAGTTCCACATGCACGGTCAGCAGCGCGCCGGCGCTGAATTCCGAAAGGTGGACGGTCTCGCCCGTCTCGACAGACAGATCGCGTACGATGGGGGCGGCGACCCGCACATAGGGAAAATGCGCGTCGCGGATGCGGCCGAGCCGAGACAGGCCGGCGCCGAGCCGATAGCGCCGGCTATGCGGCTCTTGTTCGATCAGGCGATGGCCGGCGAGCGCGACGAGCAGTCGCCGCGCCGTCGCCTTGTCGAGCCCCGCCTTGCGGGCAATGTCCGACAGGCCGATTTCGGGCTCGGCCAGGGTGAACAGTTCCAGCAGTGAGATGGCTTTGTGAACGGTGCTCATCGAGCAGGTCTCTCCGAGATAATTAGCGTGTGAATTAACTTGACAGCACGCGATTCAACCGACAGTCTGTCTACAACATATAAAACGTCGGTTCAAATAATGAACCGAAGCGAGTTGGAACGTGTTGCGGCGACGCAGGTCCGGGCAACGCCAAGGGAGACGATGATTGTGACGGCAGCCGCCCGAACCGATTCACATGCCGCGACGATCGACACGCTGCTGGACCGCGAGCAGGAACGCTTCCTGCGTCTTCATCCTCGCTCCGCCCAGGACTGGGAAGCTGGCAAGCAACATTTCCTCTATGGCGGACCGTCGCACTGGATGCGCCGCTGGGCCGGCGGCTTTCCCGTCTATGCCGCCGAAGCCAAGGGTGCCCATATCCGCGATGTCGACGGCAACGACTATGTCGACTTCGCGCTTGGCGACACCGGCGGCATGTGCGGCCATGCCCCGGAGGCGGTGACGCGCGCGGCCGTTCGGCAATTGCAGAACGGCACCACCATGATGTTGCCGACCGAGGACAGCCTCTGGGTCGGCGCCGAACTGACGCGCCGCTTCGGCATGCCTTACTGGACGCTGACCACCTCGGCCACCGACGCCAATCGCGGCGCCATCCGCATCGCCCGCATGATCACGGGCCGGCCGAAGGTGCTGGTCTTCTCCGGCTGCTATCACGGCGGCGTCGAGGAAGCGCATGTCGAAATCCGCGACGGGCGCGTCGGCCTGCGCAACATGATCCATCCGAACGGCGTCGATCATTCCACCGTCTCGCGCGTGGTCGAGTTCAACGATGTCGCGGCCCTTGAGCAGGCGCTGTCGGCCGGCGACGTCGCCTGCGTGCTGACCGAGCCGCTGATGACCAATTTCGGCATGATCCCGGTGGCCGACGGTTTCCACGAAGCGCTGCGCGAAATCACCCGGCGCACCGGCACGGTGCTGATCATTGACGAGACCCACACCATTTCCAGCGGGCCGGGCGGCTACACCAGCCAGCACGGCCTGGAGCCGGACATTCTCGTAGCGGGCAAGGCGATCGCCGGTGGCATTCCGGCCGGCGTGTTCGGCGTTTCCCAGGAGATTGCGGAACGGCTGTGGGCGATCGTGCCGATGGTCAACCCGCGCGTGCGGCAGTCAGCCCATCTCGGCATCGGCGGCACGCTGGCCGGCAATGCGCTGACGGTGGCCACCATGCGCGCGGTGCTGGAAGAGGTGCTGACGCCGGCGAACTTCGAACGGATGATCGCCAATGCCACACGCCTTGCCGACGGCGCGCGCGGCATCATCGAGGCGCGCAAATTGCCCTGGCACGTCACCCAGATCGGTGCGCGCGCCGAGATCATGTTCATGCCGAAGCCGCCGCGCAACGGCGCCGACGTGATCGCCGGCCGGCGCGGCGACCTCGAGACGCTGCTGCACGCCTATTACATGAACGAAGGCATATTGGTGACGCCGTTCCACACAATGTTCCTGATGTGCCCGGCGACGACGGCCGCTCAAGTCGACCGTCATACCGAGGTTTTCGGACGCTTCGTCGATCTTTTGGCCGACGCGGGAGTGTCCTGACCGATGAGCGCGCCCGCCTTCGATCTGAGCGGACGGGTCGCCCTGGTGACGGGCGGCGGACGCGGCATCGGCGCCGCGATCGCGACGCGTTTGGCCGAGGCCGGAGCTTCCGTCGTCATCGCCAACCGCACGCTCGATGTCGCGGAAGCGCTCGCCGCCGACCTCACCGCTCGCAACCTTTCGGCGCGGACCGCGCCGTTGCCGGGTCTCGGAAGGGCGGAGTTGCATGATCTCGTCGGCAGCGCGGCGGCAGGGGCGGGACGGCTCGACATCGTCGTGCACAATGCCGGCGGCTGTCCCTGGGCGTCGATCGACGAGCTGGACGAAGAGAAGCTCGAACAGGCGCTGTCGCTGAACCTCAAGGCCTGTTTCTGGCTGGCGCAGGCGGCGGCGCCGATCATGCGCAGGCAGAATTTCGGCCGCATCCTGGTGACGTCGTCGGTCTCGGCGCGTGTCGCCATGGCCGGCGGCGCGCATTATTCGGCGGCCAAGGCCGGCGTGAACGCCTTTATCCGGGGCGCCGCCTTCGAATATGCCCGCGACGGCATCACGGTGAACGGCGTCGAGCCGGGCTTCATCGCCAAGGATCGCGGCTCGATGAGCAAGCCTGAGGTGGCGGACAGGCTCGGCCAGTTCATCCCGGTCGGCCACTATGGCGAGGCCGACGATATCGCCTTCGCCATGCTCTATCTGGCGTCTGAGCAAGCCAAATACACCACCGGCCAGACCATCGTCGTCGACGGCGGCTCGACCCTGCCGGAAACCGGATACGCGGTCGAAAAGCATTGGGGGCTGTCGTGAGCGGGCGTTTGCAGGGGCGCAGGGCGCTGATCACCGGTGCCGCCACCGGCATGGGGCGGGCGACCGCCGAATTGTTCAGCAGGCAGGGCGCCGAGATCGTGCTGTTCGGCCTCGGTGGTGAGGCATTGGACGATGCGGCGAAGGCAAGCGGCGGCAGGGCCGTGCATGGCGACATCACCGAGAAAGCCGACGTCAACCGCGCCATCGATGCCTGCGATGGCCAGCTCGACATCGTCGTCAATGCCGCCGGGTTGATGATCCTCGACGAACCGGAAACGCTGACCGACGAGACCTGGGAGAAAAGCTTCGCCGTCAATGTCACCGGTTCGATGATGGTGTGCCGGGCGGCGCTGCCATTGCTGAAGAAAAAGGGCGGCGCGGTCGTCAACATCGCCTCGGTCGGCGCCTTCAACGCCAGCGCCCAGAACGCCGCATATTCGGCGAGCAAGGCGGCGCTCGTCTCCTACACACGCTCGCTCGCCTATGCGCACGGGCCGGACGGCATCCGCGCCAACGCGCTGGCGCCGGGCTGGGTGCGCACGCCGATGAGCGAGGAGGAGATGGAGGCCGCCGCTGCCCTGAGCGGCGCGACGCCGGAACAGGAATTCGCGGCGCTGACCGGACGCATCGCGCTGAGGCGCATCGCCGACCCCGCCGAGATCGCGTCCTGCTGCCTTTTTCTCGCGTCCGACGAGGCGTCGTTCGTGACGGGCGCGGTGCTGGTTGCCGACGGCGGAGGACGGGCGCCGACCCACAACAGGGCGGTGTGAGGAGAACACGGTCGGCAAACGGCCGAATGCATTGGGTGGAGGAAATTGAGAATGCCTGACAAAAGTGCCGACCTGGTTCTTGGGCAGGGCCGCATCTACACGATGAACCGCAGGCAGCCCTGGGCATCGCATGTTGCGGTGAAGGGCGGCCGCATCGTCGCGGTCGGCGACGCGGCGAGCGTCGCGCCTTTTACCGGCAAGAATACGCGTTCGGTCGATCTCAAGGGCACGATGCTGATGCCGGGCGTCGTCGACGTGCACGCCCATTTGATGATGGGCGGCCAGGCGGAACTGTTCGAGCTGCGTTATGCCTCGACCTCCAGCTTCGAGACCATTGTCGAGAAGGTGCGCGAGAAGGCGGCCTCGACCAAGCCCGGCAGCTGGATCATCGGCGGCCAGTGGGGCAGCGACCTGCATGCGAAGCTGAACAGCCTCGAAGCGCTGGCCAGGCTGGATGATGCCGCGCAAGGCCGTCCGGTGATGCTGCGCGACGACAGCTATCACAACCGCTGGGTGAATTCCGAAGCGATGCGGCTGGCCGGCATCACCCGGGAGACGCCGGACCCCGACAAGGGCTCGATCGGCCGCGACCCGGCAACCGGCGCGCCGACCGGCCTGATGATCGAATCCGCCTCGGGCCTGGTCGAAAGCGTGATCGCCAATTCCGGCTACTACACGCAGGAAATGGACCGGGCGGCGATGGCGCAATCCATCTCGACGCTGAATTCCTACGGCGTGACGGCCTTTCTGGACGCCGCCGCCATGCAGCCGATCCTGGCCGCGTTGAAGGGCCTCGACGATCGCGGCGAACTGACCGCCTGGTCGGTGTCGGCGATGCCGGCGGTGGAACCGTCCTTCATGTTCGGCATCGCCGGCGACGAGTTGATCGCGCTGAAGGAGCAGTATCGCAGCGCCCATGCCAAGCCGGACTTCGTGAAGGTCTTCCTCGACGGCGTGCCGGGCGCCAAGACCGCCGCCTTCCACGAGCCCTATGTCGCCGACCCGATCCTGGGCTGCTGTTTCCGCGGCTCGACCATCGTCACCGTGCCGGACCTGATCCGCTGGGTCGGCAAATGCGAAAAGCTCGGGCTGGCGGTGAAGATCCACTGCGCCGGCGATGCGGCGGTGACCCAGGCACTCGACGCCATCGATGTCGTGCGCTCCTTCAATGGCCCGACCAGGCTGATCCACCACATCGCCCATGCCAGCTATATCGCGCCCGCCGACATTGCGCGCTTCGCCGAACTCGGCGTCGCCGCCGATTTGTCGCCGTTCCTCTGGTATCCGACCAGCTTCCTCGAGGGTCACAAGCAGGCGATGGGCGTGGAGCGGGCGCTGCGCTTCTGGCCGAACAAGCAATTGTTGGCGGCCGGCGCGCTGCTGGCCGGCGGTTCCGACTGGCCGGTGATGCCCAATCCCGACCCGTGGAACGGCATCGAGGGCCTGGTGACGCGCCAGAACCCGAGCGGCGAGTTCGCCGGCGAAGCGCTCTGGCCGGAAGAGGCGATCGACGTCGCCACAGCACTCGAGATCTTCACCATCAACTCGGCCCGCGCCATCGGGCTCGGCGAGACGATCGGCTCGATCGAGGTCGGCAAGTCGGCCGACTTCATCGAACTCGACCGCAACGTGCTCGACATTCCGGCCGACGAGATCGCCGACATCAAGGTGATGACCACCTGGTTCGAGGGGAGGGTGGTGTATGAACGAAGCTGACGCTGGGCTCATCCCGGTCACCATCCTCACCGGCTTCCTCGGCTCCGGCAAGACGACGCTGCTCAACCGGCTGCTGAAAGAGCCCTCGCTGGCGGGTGCGGCCGTCATCGTCAACGAGTTCGGCGCGGTCGGGCTCGACCATCTGCTGATCGAGGCCAGCGAGGAGCAGTTCCAGTTGCTCGACAATGGCTGCGTGTGCTGCACGGTGCGTGGCGATCTGGTCGAGACGCTGAAGGCGCTGCACCGCCGCACCGCCGAGGGCGAGCTGCCGCAACTCAGCCGCGTCGTCATCGAGACGACGGGTCTGGCCGATCCCGCGCCGATCCTGCACACGCTGATCGCCGAACCGGAGCTCGCCAGCCGCTACCGCATCGCCGGTGTGGTCACCACGGTCGACGCCGTCAACGGTCCGGCGACGCTGGAGCGCCATGCCGAGGCGGCGAAGCAGGTGGCGGTGGCCGACCGCCTGATCATCACCAAGGCCGATCTTGCCGACGGCTGGACGGTGGAAGCGCTGGAGCGCCGGCTTGCGGCGCTGGCGCCGGCGGCGGAGCGGAGCCTCGTCGCGGATGTCGAGCTGGAGACCCTGCTCGACGCCGAGACGCTTGCGGGCGAGGCGCGGGCGGACAGGATCGCGGCATGGTTCGACAAGGCCGAGCAGTCGGTTCACGACCACGCGCATGAATGCGGCGCCGGTTGCGATCACCATGACCATGACCACCATCATGATCATGGCCGCCACCACGGCATCCAGTCCTACAGCTTCGTCATCGACGAGCCGGTCGAGTGGTCGGCCTTCGCCACCTGGCTCGACTACGTCGCGGCGTTGAAGGGGGAGGACCTTCTGCGCCTGAAGGGGCTGGTCTGCGTCGCCGACGATCCGGAACGTCCGCTGGTGCTGCACGGCGTGCAGCATGTGTTCCATCCGCCGGTCCGGCTCGACGCTTGGCCGTCTGAGGATCGGCGCACCAGGCTCGTCTTTATCGTCCGCGATATCGCGCGGGAGGTGATCGAACGGACGCTCGTGAAATTCGCCGGGGTTCGCCCGGCGGGACCGCAGGCGCCCGAAAGACATGCGGCATGACAACCAACAATCAAGGGGAGTGAGACACATGCATTGGAAATCAGCTTTGCTTTCTGGCGTCTTTGCCGCGATCGGCATCGGCGCCCTGACGGGAGGTGCCGCGGCCGCCGGTCCGACCTGCGCCAACGGCACGATCAAGGTCGGCGCGGTCTCGACCATCACCGGCCCCGCCGATTTCAGCGAAGTGCCGAAGGCGACGCAGGCTGCGTTCGATGCCGTCAACGCCGCCGGCGGCATCAATGGCTGCAAGATCGAATACACGATCGCCGACGACAAGGCCGATCCCGCCGTTGCCGCCCAGGCCGCGCGCGACCTGATCGACAACAAGGAAGCGGTCGCCCTCGTCGGTTCGGGCAGCCTGCTCGACTGCGCCGTCAACGCCGTCAACTACAGCCGCAAGAAGGTCCTGTCGGTGCAGGGGCTGGGTGTCGACGCCGCCTGTTTCTCCTCGCCCAGCGTCGCACCCGTCAATGTCGGCCCGTTCACGCTGTCGACCGCCATGGGCTACTACGCAACCAATGTGCTGAAGAGCCAGAAGTTCTGCGCTTTCTTCATCATCATCGGCGGCACCCAGGAAGCCTATAAGAAGGGTATCGAGGATTGGGAGAAGATCACCGGCCAGAAGGTGCATCTGCTCGATCTGACGCTGCCGTTCCAGGGCGACCTGACGCCCTACGTCATCAAGGCGCGCGATGCCGGCTGCGACACGGTGCTGACCAACCAGGTCGAGCCGCAGGTGGTGCAACTGATCAAGACGGTGGATGCGCAGAAGATCACCGGCATCAACTGGCTGTTCCTGGCGCCGGGCTACACGGTGCAGGTGGCGAAGGCGCTCGCCGACACCAAGCAGCCGATCTATGCCGGCACCGAATGGGAGCCCTTCACCGAAACCGGGTCGGCCGCCAACGCTCAATGGATCGCCGACATGAACAAAGCCGGCCGGCCGCTCACCGCCTTCTCGCAGGGTGGCTATCTGGCCGCCAAGATGTTCCTCAAGGTGATCGAGGGCATCGATGGCGAAGTGACGCGCGAAAGCGTGAGCAAGGCGCTTCTGCAAATGAAGCCGATCTCCGATCCGCTCGCCGGCTCGCCCTACGTATTCGGTGAAGCAAAGACCCATTCGCCGATGCGCGCTACCAAGGTCATGAAGCTCGAAATGGGGGCCTGGAAGGTGGAGACACCGGAATGGGTCGTGCTTCCTGACGCAAAGTAGCCGCTGGCTGGGGGGCGGCGGACAGGTTCCGCCGTCCTCTTTTTTCATTCGGGATCATCAATGAATTCGTTTCTCACACCCGCAATCGCGGGGCTGGCGGCAGGCGGCACCTATGCGCTGCTCGGCGTCTGCGCCGTCTTCACCTACCGGCTCGTCGCCGTGGTCAATTTCACCGGTGCCGCGATCGGCTCGGCCGGCACCTTCGCGCTGATCGCGCTGACCGAGACTGGTTATCCGACATTTCCGTCGGTCATCGCCGGCATCCTGGTCGGCGCCGCGGTCGGTGTCGCGATCGGTTTCATCATGACCCGCTGGTTCGCGGAAGCGAGCCCGTCGACCAAGGCGGCGGTGACGGCGGCCATGCTGGTCGGCCTGATCGCCATCGGGTTGCGACTGACCGGCGGCCAGCATCCGCGCGTCATGCCGGACCTGTTTCCGGGCTCGGCCTTCCGCATGGCTGGCGTCGAGGTGACGATCGCCTCCGTTCTCACCATCGGCCTTGCCGTGCTTTTCACCGTGCTGTCCGACCTGTTCCTTAACCGCACCCGCATTGGCCTGCATCTTCGCGCGCTGTCGGAGCGGCCGCTTGCCGCCGAACTCTTGGGCGTCAAGGTCAGGCTTTTGTCTCTCCTGGTATGGGGTGCGACCGGCGCCTTCACCACCTTCGCGCTGATGATCATCGCGCCGCAGCGCTCGCCGAACTTCATGACACTGAGCCTGCTGGTTGTTCCGGCGCTGGCGGCTGCCCTTGTCGGGCTGTTCCGCAGCTTCTGGCTGACGCTTGCCGGCGGCATTCTGCTCGGCGTCGCCGAGGGCCTGGCGAGCTCGGTCGATTCGATCAGCCAATACCGCAGCGCCATTCCGTTCCTGGTCATCTTGGCCGTGCTTCTGTGGTCGCAGAGGGAGGCCCGCTGGGATGAAGCGCGCTAGTATCCGGGCCTCGCTCGTCATTCTTGCCGCCGCCATCGTGCTGGGCGGTGTCATCGTCGGGCTTTTGCCGTCCTATTGGGTGTTCCTGGCGACATCGGTGCTGATCACCGGCGTCGCGCTGCAGAGCCTCGGTCTCGTCGCCGGTCGCACCGGCATGATCGCGCTGTGCCAGATGTCCTTCGCCGGTGTCGGCGCATGGACGGTGGGTTATCTCAACCTCGCCGAAGCGCCGGGCGGACTGGCGACATGGATCCTGCTCGGCGGGTTTGCCGCCGTGCCGCTGGGCGTCGCCATCGGCCTGCCGGCGCTGCGCCTGCGCGGCATCAACCTTGCCATCGTCACTCTGTCCTTCGCCGCCGCCTTCGACGTCATCCTGGCGACCATGACCTTTCCCGGCCAGACCGCCTTCATCCAGGTGCCGCGACCGGCATTGTTCGACAGCGACGAGGGCTATTTCATCTTCGCGCTGATCTTCTATGTCGCGATTGCCGTCGTGCTGGAATTCCTGGCGCGTTCGCGGCTGGGAGCTTCCTGGCTGGCGGTGCGCCATTCCGAGCGCGCCGCCGCCGCCCACGGCGTCAGCGTCGCCAAGGCTAAATTGTCCGCCTTCGCCATCAGCGCCTTCATTGCCGGTATCTCCGGCGGCTTGCTGGCCGGTTATCTCGGCACGCTGGTCGCCGAGAATTTCTCGATGATGCAGTCGCTCAGCCTCTATGCGGTGGCGGTGATGACCGGCGCGCATTTTGCCGAAGGCGCCATCATCGGCGGCATTCTGGTGGTCATGTTCCCCGAACTGCTGCGTCGCTTCAACCTGCCGCAGGATCTCGGCAACGTGCTGTTCGCGGTCGGCGCGGTGCAGGCACTGTCGACCGGCGAGACGATGAGCGAGACCTTCCGCCGCCTGTTTCGCAAGCTGGCGCGCCGGCCGGGTCGGGTCGGCGGCGCGAAGGGCGATGACGGCGGCCTGCCGGCGCGCGTGTCGCATCCGGCGGGTGCTGCCCTGCAGGTGGACAAGCTGACCGTGCGCTATGGCAGCGTGGTTGCTCTCGATGGTGTCGACCTGACCGTTCCGGCCGGCATCGTCGCGGGCCTGATCGGCCCGAACGGCGCCGGCAAATCGACTTTCATCGACGCGGTGTCGGGGTTCCTTCGTTCCTATGAAGGATCCGTGCGATTGGGCGGCGTTGCACTCGAGGGACGGTCCGCGCATGAGCGCGCCCGTGCCGGCGTGCGCCGCACCTGGCAGACCAACCGCATCGCGCCGGAACTGACCGTCGGCGGCTATCTGCGGCTGGCGGCGGGAAACCTGACGGAGACCGAGGTGCGCGCGATGCTGGACTGGCTGGATTGCCCGGACCCGGAAACACCTGTCGTTGCCGTCGATGCCGGCACGCGCCGTCTGCTCGATGTCGCCGGCGTGGTGGCGGCGAGGCCCGCCGTCATCCTGCTGGACGAACCCGCCGCCGGCCAGTCGCACGAAGAGACGTTGAGGCTTGGCAGGCGCATCGCCGAAATTCCGGCGCGCTTCGGCTCCTCCGTGCTGCTCGTCGAGCACGACATGGATCTGGTGCGCAGCGCCTGCAGCCAGGTGACCGTGCTCGATTTCGGCCGTGTCATCGCGTCCGGCCCGCCGGCTGTTGTGCTCGACCAGAGCGCGGTCAAGCGCGCCTATCTCGGCATTGAGGAGAGTGTCGCGGCATGAGCGAACTTGTCATTTCTTCGCTGTCGATCAGCCGGGCCGAACTGCCGGTTGTCACGGGCCTCGACGCGCGCGTCGAAAGCGGCTCGATCAGTGTCGTTTTGGGCGCCAACGGTGCCGGCAAGACGACCTTGCTGGAAGGATTGTCCGGCGTCATCCCGGTCAGCGGCGGCGTGGTTTCGATCGACGGCCGCGAAATCCAGAAGGCGAGGCCCGGCCAGCGCTCGCGCGAGGGGCTGGCGCATGTCGAACAGGGCCGCACCATTTTCAGCCAGCTGACCACCGAGGAGAATTTGCGCGTGGCGCTGCGCGACGGCAGCGGTCTTTCCGAAGCCTATGCGCTGTTTCCGGAACTTCTGCAGCGCCGTTCCGTGCGGGCCGGCCTGTTGTCGGGCGGCGAGCAGCAGATGCTGGTGATTGCGCGTGCGCTGCTGACCCGGCCGAAGGTTTTGATGATCGACGAGATGTCGGCGGGGCTGGCGCCGGTGATCGTGTCCAGGCTGATGGCGGCGGTGCGCCGGCTGGCCGACACCGGCCTCGCGGTCCTTCTGGTCGAGCAGTTCGCAGCGCTCGCTCTGTCGATCGGCGACCGCGCCTATGTCATGCGCCGCGGCCGCGTCGTCTATGACGGCGACTGCCCGAGCCTGCTGCGCGCGCCGGACGAATTGCACCGGCTTTATCTCGGAGGGTAGGGCGGTCCGCCGCACCCACTTCGCCGCCCGATTTTTGCACACGCAAGCCGGACGGCGTCTGGTGTAATGGGGCTAAGTCCCGGATGTTTTAGCCGCTTCGCAAAAACGACACGTGCACAAGCGATCCTTGTTAAGGATTTGTTAAATGCGCGGTCTTGCTATTGGCGGCCATGGACGACGTGTTTCTGAAACTGTCGGAAATTCAGGAGCGTTCCGGCGCGTTCATTGCGCTTTACGACGGTTCCGACTGCTTGCGCTTCGCCAACCGGGCCTTTCGGGAAGCCTATTTCATCGAACCGGACGAAACGCCGCTCTGGGCGGATCTGATGCGCCGCAACTTCGCCGCCGCGCGCGGCACGGTGATCCGCACCCATGCCTTCGAGGAATGGCTGGTCTCGACGCAATCCCGGCGCGGCAAGGTCGGCTTCAGGGCGTTCGAGACCGATCTCGCCGACGGCCGCTGGCTCTGGATGACCGAAACCGTCGACGACAATGGCTGGATGCTGTGCATCGCCTCCGACATCACCTCGATCCGGGCGGCCGAACGCAAAGTGCGGCAGGACCGCGACTTTGCCATGAAAGTTGCCCAGACCGATGAACTGACCGGCGTCGCCAACCGCCGTTTCGTCCTGGCCCGCGCCGAGGACGTCATCGCCAAGGCCGCCGCCTTGTCCAAGAGCGTCGGCTGCCTGGCGATCCTCGACCTCGACAATTTCAAATACATCAACGACCGTTTCGGCCATGCAGCGGGCGACATCGTGCTGCGCGACTTCGCCAGGAAGATCCACGGACAGGTACGCCGGCTGGACAGTTTTGGCCGGATCGGCGGCGAGGAGTTCGCCCTCGTCCTGCCGGCGACCCGGCTGGAAGAGGCCGAACTGATTGTCGGCCGCATGCTGCTTCAGGTCAGGCAATCGCGCCCGCTCAGGGGCAATGCGGAATTCACCTACACATTCTCCGCCGGGATTTCCGAAGTCCGCGGCAACGATACGCTCGACACGCTCTATGAGCGCGCCGACAAGGCGCTTTATTGCGCCAAGCTCGGCGGCCGCGACCGCATCCAGGTGGAAAAGCCGACCGAAGGCGAGCCCGCGGCGGTCGGTTGACGCGGGGAGGGGGCTGGCGCGCATCCCTGGGGAAAAAGATGTAGCCGGTTTCCGAGCCTTTTTGCCGCGCAAACCGGCGGATTTGCGGGCTTTTCGACCTTGTGTTGCGCTCCCGTCAGTACCGGGTCGCGGAAAAA